>JBMSAQ010000042.1:0-4428 GCA_049414405.1 Candidatus Nanopusillus sp. | reverse complement strand
TTTTAATAAAATATTAAATTTAAAATATTTTAAAGATTACATACATGAAAAAATAGGATTAATAATATACAAAGCTATTACTTTTTTATTATTAGTTATTTTAGCTAGAATATTAACAGATACATTCTATGGAGCATATGTATCAATATATAATTTCTTAGGCTTAATCGCCGGAATAATAGGATCTTCAAACATAATATTGACAAAATATTTGTCTGAATATAAAGATAATAAGTATATTAAAATAGATATATACTTGAAAATTATTTTTTCATTATTTATTCTTCTAATTATTTTTATATTTTCTAATTATTTCCTATCTACAACTTTCTACGGATATAATTTTTCAGATATGCTTATCATATATGTAACCGCAATATTTTTGTCTTTAATTGGAATTTATTTTTCTATATTCTATTCACAGCTAAATATAAAATCTGCTAAAAATCTATACATATTAGAATCTTTACTTAAATTTATTTTTATAGTTTCTCTATCAATTATAATAAAAGATATTGGTTTCATATTTGGTTTATTTTTAACTTATTTTATTTTAAATTTAATTTATTTATATAAATTAGAGAAAAACAATATCAATTTTATATCAATATTGAAAGAAAAAATTAATTTAAATGATTTTAAAAAATATCTAAAATCTACTATATTTATTAGTCTACCAGTAAGTTTATTAGGTTTATATTCTTCAATAAATATACAAATATTGAGGACATTTACAGACTATGACACTGTTGGAGAATTTTATTCTGCATTGATAGTTGTTTATACATTATCCGGAATATTTACCATAAGTAGTATAACATTGCCCAGGATATTGAGATGGGGGAAAGAAAAAGTTATTAGAAACATAAATAGACTACTATTAATACAATTTCTAATTAATATTGTATTAACTGGATTGCTTATATTAATTGGACCTTATATAATACTATTTACATTTGGAGATAATTATCAGTTATCTGCAAATATAATAAAATATCTTTCCATTATCTTAATAATAAGTTCATTTAATGTATATACCTTAGTATTGTATAGAAAAGATATGGAAAAATACTATCCAACATATGCAATAGCTACCTCCCTAATTTCTATAATTACTGATATTATATTAATATCAAACTTTAAACTATCTGGAGCAATTGCCTCAGCAATATTAGCAAATGTATATATTGGATTAATAGGTTATATTATATATGAAACAAAATTCCGTAATATCACTCCCAGATCTATTTTTAGATATAATTACAAAGAAAATTGAGATAAATAAAAGTACGGGAAACATAAATCAAGAGATCAAATTAAAAATTGGGGGTAATGCTGCAAATTTTTCAATTGCACTAAGTAAAATTGGAATTAAAAATAAATTAATTGCTGGATGTAATGAAATTTCTGAATTAATATTTAAACGATATATAAAAGATAAAAAATTAAAGATAAGATTTTTACCAATATATAAAGATATTTCCATTACTATTAGTTTAGAAGATGATGATAGAATCATGATAACGGATCCAAAAGGTATTCAAATTGGAATTAACGAAATCAAAAAATATGAAAAAACATTAAAGAAAGTAAAATACGTATTCTTCGGAAATTGGAATAATAATAAAAAGTCTAATGAGCTATTAAAATATATGATTAATTTAAATAAAGATACAAAAATCTATTTAGATATAGGAGATCCATCAATAAATGTTGAAAATCTAGATGAATTAATTAGAATATTAAGAGAAAATAAAATTTGGGCTTTAAGTTTAAATGATTATGAATTAAAATATTTAGGAAATTTCCTTAAATTGAATTATGAAAATATATTAGATCTAGCAAACAAATTATATAAAACATTAAATGTAGAGCATCTAGATATTCATTCTCCAGATTTTGTTTACTCTTTACCATCAAAAACATATATAAAAATTGAAAAAGTTAAACCTATGATATTAACAGGTGTAGGCGATACTTGGAATGCTGGAAATTTTTATGGATATTTAGAGAATTTAGATGATAAAGATAGATTATTATTTGCAAATGAAATTGCTAAGAGATATGTATTAAATGAATTCTAAATATTTTTATTAAAAACGCCCCCGCCGGGATTCGAACCCGGGTCACGGGATCGACAGTCCCGTATGCTGCCGCTACACCACGGAGGCTTAATATTTTCTATTGCCTAATATATTTTTAATTTTTTCTTTAATTTTATTAAATATTTTTTCAGAATAAAATCTTTTATATTCTCTTAATAAATTTATTAATCCTTGATCTATGTCAATTATTCTATCATCTATCAAATATTGGATAAATTGCGTTAAATTTGAAGGATTATTTTTTAATCTTGCTCTTTCCCAATCTATTAAATAGATTTTATCGTCTTTAATAATTATATGTTGATAAGGTCTTCTCATTTCTTTCTTTTCAATTTTTAATCTATCTAATAAAAATAAAATATCCATAATCTTATCCAAATATTTTATCTTTTCTTTTAAATCTAGATCTTCAAATTTTTTTCCATCAATATATTCCATTTCTATTTCCAAATTTTTATCATTATAAGAAATCATTTTTGGAACAAAACCATAATTACTTAAAGAATCTAAAAAATATTTTTCTTTTTCATAGTTTTTATATAATTTGTCTTTAAATTTTTTTATTATTGTACCTTTTTCTGTTAAAAAAATTTCGGAATGCCAACCTTCATCTATCTTTTTCATTCAAATATAAAGTTAAAATCTTCAAATAATCTATATTTCTTACTATTCAATTCCTCCAATGGTTTTTCAAGTTCTTCAATTAAATTATACAATTCTTCTTCTTTTAATTTCTTTTCTTCTGTACTTTTATTACTTATGTTATAATATCTTATTGAATATATATTATTATTTACTTCCTTTTCTCCAATATATATTATAATATATGGTTTATATATTGATTCTAGTATTCTTGTCATATTACTTAATTGAGTTTTTGTAGTTTCAATATTTACAACCCTAATCTCTTTATTTTTCAAATTATTATAAATTTTCATTGCATATTCTCTTATCCTATTATCTTTTTCCTTATCTCCAGTAAATATATTTAATATTGCAACCTGAATTGGTGCTAATACAAACGGCAATCTTCCTTTAAATGATTCTAAATATGCACCGATAAATCTTTCTATGGATCCCAAATATGCTCTATGGATTATGTATAAATTGTCCATTCCAAAATAATCCTTTACTAATTCAATAAGTTTAAAGTTCTTTGGCAAATTGAAATCCAATTGTACAGTACCTAACTGCCATTCTTTTTCTCCAACTTTTAATGTAAAATCGTATTTGGGGCCATAAAATGCAGCCTCTCCAATTCCTTCATAGGTAGAAAAATTATACTTTTTTGATAATTTATTTATTACACTTTTCATTATATTTTCAACATATTCCCAATCTTCTTTAGAACCAGAATATTCATTCATCTTATTTGGATCATGTAAACTTAATCTTACTTTGAATTCTGATGCTTTTAAATTTATATTAAATACTTTTTCATACAATAAGATCATTTCATCTATTAACTTTTCAATTTCCTTTTCCAATAAATCTGGAGTAATAAATATATGGGAATCATCTTGAGTAAAAGATCTTACTCTCAACAACCCATAAACACTTCCAGAGGGTTCATATCTATGTACAGTACCTAATTCAAATGTTCTAAATGGTAATTTTATTTTTCTATATTTTTCTAATAAATTAATGAAAATTAGTATATGATGTGGACAATTCATTGGTTTAATTGCAAATTCTTCATCTTCTATATTAAATACATACATATTTTGTTTATAATATGAGAGATGACCAGAAATTTGATATAATAGCGTATTTGTAATAAATAAAGTTCTTACAATATAATATCCTCTTTTAACATGAAAATCTGTCAATATCTGGGATAATATATTATATGCTAATCCACCACCTAAAGAAAATAATTGCAAACCTTTTCCCAAAAGATCACCAAAATTTCTATTTAACTTTTCTATTCTTTTATCATGTTTTATCAATATATCCATTTCATCTCCAATATCTATATGGTCTTTTTCCATTAAAAAATATAATTAATAAGTTTTATAAAAATATTTCGTTTATTTCATAATAAACTACGTCATTTTCTATGTCAATTATTGCCAATAAAATTTTATTTAAATTTTTTGAATCTATAAAATCTAAAATATCTCTAATATATAAGAATTCATTTTCATATATTGGGTAAATATAATATAAGATCTTTTCTTTTTTATAATCTTCATATAAAATGATTAATTCATTTTCTATATCTAAATAATATCCTTTATTTCTTAAATCTTCAAATACATAAAATTTCTTCATATTTAATATACTTTTATATTTTTTAATGAAATCTAAAAAGTTATTTATC
>JBMSAQ010000041.1:0-2870 GCA_049414405.1 Candidatus Nanopusillus sp. | reverse complement strand
AAATTAAATATTTACCTGTTGTAAAAAACACAGACGATTCCGAATGTGGAATATATTATAATAGATGGAGGATCAACGGATGGGACACTTGATATAATAAAAAAGTATTATGAGGATTATATAGATTACTGGGTCAGCGAGCCGGATAAAGGAATATATGATGCCATGAATAAGGGAATAGATTTAGCTAAAGGTCGATGGATAAATTTTATGAATGCAGGAGACAGGTTTTATGATGAAAATTTAATAGAAGAGATTTTTTCTAAAGATCGCAGAAAAAATGTTCTTATTTACGGCGACGCCATCTTAATGCCATTAAATATAATTCAAAAACAGGGAAATTGGCATCTTGATATTTTGAAGAGAATAATACATCAGTCTATCTTTATACCTTTAGTTTGTTTAAAAAAGAAGAAATTCAATTTGAAATACAGAATTATAGCTGATTATGATTTAGTAAGATATTGCATAAATGAATCTAGAGTTGTATACTTAGATAAAATAATTTGCTATTATGATTATAATGGTGTAAGTTCGAAACCCTTATTTTATTATTTTCATGAATACTTAGAAATTTCTAAAAAATATAGTGGTAATATTATTGAGAAATTCAAGATATACTTACATATAATTCCAAGAGTTATATATTTGGCTATAAAGTTCCCAGTCAATTATGTTGGAGGATATAAAACATGAAACATGAAATTTTAATTATATCTGCATTTCCGCCCAGTAAAAAGACTGCGGGTCAAAATTTTACAAGAATGTTTTTGGAGAGCCTAGGAATTAATCGAGATCTTAATATAACCCATTTATATTTCTCTTTTAACAACGACAGTGCGGAATATGATAAAAAGCCAAAAAATATGGAAGAAGTTAAAATAAATAATTCCATAGTTCAAAGGTTTATAAATTATATACTTTATATACTTTTATTCTTCATAAATCCTTTGTTTATTAAGAGATTAAATTTTAAGCTAATATTATTTCTACTTAAAAATAAAAGAAATTATGATCTTTTTATATTAAATTACTCCCAAGTTTTTATATACAGTTTATTCATTCCAAATGAGAAAAAAATTCTCATAGCTCATGATGTTATTTATCAGTTATTTAGTAGAAAAAAAGGATTTATTTGGAAAATATTTAAGTACACCGCATTTTTAACTGAGAAGCTTGTTTTATCTTTACCAAATACTGAAATCTTTACTTTTTCAAAAAAAGATAAAGCACTTATTGATAAATTATATAAAAAAAGTAGTAATGTAATTCATCTTTACTTACCAGAGGAAATATATAACATTGAGATAAATCATTATGACAAAAAAAGTATCTGTATGTTTGGAGCATGGAACCGACGAGAAAATTTTGAAAGTCTTATATTTTTTATAGAAAAAATTTACCCTTTATTAAATGAAGAAATTCAAGAATTTAAGGTCAGAGTTATTGGCCCTGGGCTATCAGAAGATTTCATTAAAAAAATTAAGAAATATAAAAATATTGAGGTTTACGGTTTTGTTAATAACCCCTATAAAATAATATCTGAATCTCAAATATTAGTTGCACCATTGTTCGAGGGGGCTGGTGTTAAAGCAAAGGTTATCGAGAGTTTAGCTTGTGGCACTCCAGTAGTTGGGACAGAAATTGCTTTTGAAGGGATAGAATTTGATAAAGGATTATATTTAGCGAAAAGCCCAACTGAATATGTTCAAATTATAAAAGAATTGTTTAACGATGTTGATTTGAAGTATAAAAATGAACTGAGAATGGAATTTCTTAAATTCTATCAGGATTATGAGAAAAAATTAGACTATATTCTTATTAAGAAGCTACAGGAGTAATCCCATGAAAATCTATATAATCTTGGCAATTTTACTACTACTCCTATCTTTTATATCTTTATTGTCTGCTAAAATAGGCAAAGTATTAGTTATGTTTGTATTTTTTATATTAGCATTTCTAAGCTCATTTAGGTATGATGTTGAAATTGACCACATGCATTATAGAGATTTATATTTTAACCCCGACTCTTTAAGTTTTGATACTTTAGAACCTTTATATAAAGTATTTCTTTATATTCTAAGATATTCGAATTTAGATCCTCAATTTCAATTCATAATAACTTCTGTTTTAATAACATCGCTGTTCACATACAATGTGTTTAAATATAGCAAATATAAAACTTTTACTTTATCCATGTTTTTTTCATTACCTCCACTTTATCTTACAACTTTCAATTTAATCAGGCAGTCAATTTCGGTAATGATATTCCTCATAGCATTTAGATTTTTAGTAAATAGAGATTTTATAAAATTTTTCTCTTTTATATCGTTATCTATTCTAATCCATAAAACTACTGTTGTTGCAATTGTATCATATTTCTTATTACAAAGTACAGTAATAACCATTTTTTCATCGTTCGGTTTAGCAATACTTTCAGAGAATATTATAAAATACTTAATAGAGCTTGAGTATATAAGCCCAATTTATACTTCAGATTTATTTGACAAAAAACCAAATATAATACTCTCTATATTTATAATAGCTTTGTGGAGTTTCAATTATCTATTTTTCTATAAGCATAATTATTATAAATTGGTAAACAACGAGTTATTTATTGACTTTATATTATCTATTATTCCAGTTTTTACTAATCTTACTAATCTTCCTGCTGAAACGTTTCTATGGTTATAAAATCTATAAGAA
Organism: Candidatus Nanopusillus sp.; assembly: GCA_049414405.1. Lineage (GTDB taxonomy): Archaea > Nanobdellota > Nanobdellia > Nanobdellales > Nanobdellaceae > Nanobdella. The sequence continues at coordinate 164 of JBMSAQ010000041.1, read as the reverse complement.
GTCTTAACGTATCTATTGTCCTTTATCATAACAAAGAGGAACAAGTTAAAAAAGCAATTGAATCTGTGTTAAATACAGATTTAAATATAACTTTATATTTAGTTGACAATTCATCAACTGACAGTTTAAGGGAGTTAGAAAGAATAGACAAAAGAATTGTATAT
>JBMSAQ010000040.1:0-2302 GCA_049414405.1 Candidatus Nanopusillus sp. | reverse complement strand
ATAAATGGTAATAAATAATGAATTATAATAAATAAACAGATTGTATTAGGGATCAATATGGATAATTTAGTCTTATTTGGCATGTTAATACTTAAAGTTGCAATTAAAATTATTATTGGAGAAATTATAAATATTAAAAGTAATATAGTTAGATAATAATAAGTAAAACCCAATATAAAAGGTAATACTATTTCAAAAATTTCCGATATAATTGTATTTATCATCATTATCGTAATAATATAAATAAAACTTATAAAACTCAAAAGTACATATTTTGACTATGTTGTTTTCTATAAAACCTATTTTAAAGATTTTTATAAAAAATATAAATATCTACTATAAGTTAATAAAAGTCTTTTCCTTTACACTTTCAAAAACTATCAAAGATACTGTTTCTTTTACTCCTTTAATTTCTCTTATCTTATCCAAAACAACTTTCCCTAAATTTTCAACATCTTTTTCTCTAACTTTTACTATCATGTCCCAATCACCTGCTATTATATGAACTTCTTGAATTTCTGGTAAATTTGCAATTTTTTCTGCGACTTCTCTTTGTGTAAAACCAGAGGAAGGATCATATTTTATTAGAATGAAAGCTAAAACATTTTTACCAACAGTTTTAGGATCTAAAATTGCTCTATATTCTTTTATTATTCCAGCATTCTCTAATCTCTTTATTCTAGTGAAAATTGTTGTTTCTCTCATTTCTGTAATTTGTGAAAGTTCTCTTAGCGAAAGTTTACAATTTTTCTGTAAAAGTGAAAGTAATTGTTTATCCTTTTCATCTAGCTTCATAAAAAATTTATAATTTTTAAAAAATTTAAGTATTTTATTCAAAATATCTTCGAATTTTATAAAATTTATACATACTATATCCTATCGATCAGTAAATTAAATTTTGAAAAATATTCAATTTTTATATTGAATTTAAGTAATTTTTTGAATTTTCTTCAAAAAATTTTATAAAAAATTTAAGAATATGGAACGCAAATATTAGCGAATGACAGTAGAAAAATGATATCTCATATAAAAGAAATGAAGCCAATATTAAGAATACAAACAGTAATGCTAAAGGAAATGCAATCATTTATGGTAGATAGAGGTTTTGTACAATTAATGCCAGTAATAACTTCAAAATTTACAGATCCTTTAGCTCCAGATCCAGGATCAAGTGTTATTTTTACTCCATCATTTGAATATTATTCACAAAAACTAGTGATAACACAGAGCATGATTTTACATAAACAACTTTCCCTTTTAGCAGCTGATAAAATATTTATCTTCTCACCAAACTTTTGAATTTACACAGATGGACTTTGAAATTGCATATGCAAAGATGAAAGATGTAATGGATTTGGTTGAGGATTTAATAATCCATATAATCAAAAAAGTTAAAGAAGAATGTAAAGAAGAATTAGATCTTTTAGGTAGAGAATTAAAAGTCCCTTCAAAGCCATTCAAAGTTTATAGATATTCGGAAGTTTTAGAAAAATATGGTAGTGATGATGCTTTAAGTGAAAAAGAGAAAGATCCATTCTGGATTATTGATATAAAAAGAGAGTTCTATGATAAAGAAGATGAAAACAATCCTGGACATTATTTAAACTATGATTTAATTTTGTCAGAAGGATATGGAGAAGTTTTATCTGGAGGAGAGAGAGAATATAAATATGAAAGAATCTTAGAAAGAATGAAAGAATTAGAGAAAGAAGGTAGAGATTATTCATCATATAAAAACTATTTAGAAGTTGCTAAAATGAGATTATTGAAACCAAGTGCTGGAGGAGGAATTGGTGTTGAAAGATTATTAAGGTTCTTAACTGGAAAAAAACATATAAGAGAAGTTCAATTATTTCCAAGAATTCCCGGTGAGGAAGTAATTTTCTAGTAATAAATATTATAGAAACTGAAAAGATTTTAAAAAGGTCAAAAAATTAGAAATTATGATTTATTAAACTAGATAATGAGAAAGTTTTATTAAAAGGTAAATTAATTAAAGTATTAAACTTATAGAAAAACTTTTATCTAAGTAAATACCAAAAAAGTCTCAATTAAAAATTTTTAAATACTTATCAATTAACCATAAATAATAATCCTAAATTTATATAACCATTATTATCACCAAACAATATAGACGATTTGATATGGGTTTCAGTATAGTATGGTTAAATGATCAATCCTTAATTAAATAATATAAGTAAGATCATCGGCATAATAAAAGTTATAAGTGTTTATTTTATATAATTTAATGCACAACATGCGCGAAGAGAGGTAAGATATAGTAAAATATTTATCACATTAT
>JBMSAQ010000039.1:0-9923 GCA_049414405.1 Candidatus Nanopusillus sp. | reverse complement strand
CGAACCCGGGCCCGGGGGGATTCGAACCCCCGATCTTCGGGTTAAAAGCCCGACGCTTTACCAGACTAAGCTACGGGCCCAGCAATATTTAATTTATATTTATGATTTTTATATAAATTTTTCATTATCCATATAAAAATATATAATTTATAGATCCATTAAAATATTGGAAATAATTTAAATGTACTGTTGGATAAACGTTCATTAATATATTTGGAAGACCTACAATCTTATCTCCATTATATAAGTATAGTACAGTATTATAATTATTTATAATTAAAAATTTTTCATTTGTATTTATGTAAATACTAGAATTTCCAATTAAATTAAAATTACAATATAGATAAGTTCTTGTATATACTGCAAAAAAAGATGAACTTAGATGATCATAACAATTATAATATGCTGAGTTATTTATTATACTAATATTCTGTGTTGATCCATATATGTAAACTTGCAAAACTGATGATACATTCACATAAGATCTCTGTATTATTCCTATAGCATTTGAACTAGTATTATAGAAAAATTCTATGCAATTGTTACAAATATGCGAATTTGTAGACAAAAATATAACTTTTGGAACATAATAATATGAAAAAGAAAAATTTAAATAATTATATATTTGCCATGGATCATGGAATTGAGAAAAATAAAATGAACTAATATATAATTTTTGATATTCTGACATTTTATACAATCCGGATGAATACTGTGCTACTCCACTAACTATACTCTGATAAATATAAATTATAATGTATAAAAATACAGCAAGTGTAATTAATACTTCAATCCAACTTTGAGACTTCATATTATTACATTAATGCTCTGCTTTTGTATGTATTTTTTACCATTATAATCCAATATGGCTTCTATAATATACGTACCAGTATTATTCAATATAATAGACTGGGAATAGTATCCATTCTGTAATATTTGAAAATTTTGATAAACATAATCTCCAGTTGAATTTATTACATATATCGCCAATGGAGCATTTGTTATTGGTTGTGCATCAATATATCCATACACTTGTATATTTATTGGGGTATATATATAAGCATTTGTTGGGAACACCTGTAAATTAAATGATACAAAAGATGGCAAAACAAATATTATTATAGACAATAATCCTATTAAATTATTTATTGCTAAATGCTTTACCGATGATCTTATTTTTCCGCTTTCAGCAATACCCATTACAATTGATGATGAAATTCCTACTAAAATTATTGATAAGGCTGTAATAAATTTTAACCAAGGATAATCTATTGAAGAAGAAAAGAAATTAAAAGATGTTTGAACAGTAGCTGCTGAAATTTGGCTTGCTATCAATGGTTTAATTGTATTTAATATAGAAATAGATAATCCTATAAATATAACAAATATAGCATATAAAACCAAAATTTGTTGTGATATATATGCCTTCTTTAGCCTATCTAATTCTTTTATAGACTCTAAATCATTATATAATTTTTTTAAAACTTTTGAAATATCTCCTCCACCTTTATATGTTTCTAGTATTACATAATTAATCATTTTTATATTTGGAAGATCTTCAAAGTACATATTAAATAATGTAAACGCCTTTTCAAATGGCATACCCCAAGCAATCCAATTATACAACCTTTTAACTAAAATGGATAAATATCCCAAATCTACTGATGATAAATATGATAAAGCATCTAATAATGTCATTCCGGATGCTAAACTTTCAGATAAATAAGATAAAAAGTATGTATAATTATTATATATATTTTCATATATTTTACTTTCAATATACTTATAAAATAAATATGGAACTCCTCCTACAAAATATATAACCAATATCAAAATTGAAAATGTTATGTAATTTTCATGTAATTTAAATATTAATCCAAATATTCCAATAATTGCTGCAAATAGGATAGATATATACAATACAAACTTATCTTCCTTAATATATGAACCAAAAACATTTATTTCCTTATAGTGTAATGGATCTCTTATATTGAAAAATTGATCTATAAATCTTTCAATAAATCCTTTTTGATTTATTCTCCTATTATATTTATTGGCTATCATTATACTTTTAATTTTAGATGTTAATATTTAAATATATGGTCAGTATATTTGATCAATTCTTTAGTGGTATAGAAAAAGATTTATTAATAATTAATTCTAAAGAAAGTCCTTCTAGTTATATATATAAAGCTACAATATACTCCATAGGAATATCTATATCATTATCAATACTAACATTCTTTTCCCTTTTAATATATAATATAAAAGTAAATAATTCTTTTAATCCAGTTTTTCCGATAATATTTGGAATACTTGCCGGTATTTTGGGATTCTTTGGATCTCTATTATTATTTAAGAAATATCCTTCAATAGAAAAACAAAATAGAGCTAGAAAAATAGATAATTCTCTATATTATGCTATATTGTATATGGCATCTTTGGTTTCTTCTGGTGCTACTCCAAAAGCATTATTCGAATTATTATCAAAATATGGTGAATTTTCGGAAATAAAAAAAGAAGCATCTGAAATAATATATTTAATAGATACGGTAGGATTATCATTACCAGTAGCATTAGAGAGAAAAGCTGAATATTCCCCATCAAAAAAATGGGCCTCAATATTAAATGGTATGCGATCTATAATAGTTGAAGGTGGAAATATTGAAGAATATTTATATAATGAAGCTTCTAAATTGTTTGAAGAATATAAAAGAAAGATAATAGAATATTCAAATAATATGCAAATATTTTTAGAAATATATATAACACTAATAATTGTTGGGGTCATATTTGTAATTATATTAACTACTTTAATGGGGTCTATCTCTGGAACGGACTTTCAATATATAAAATTTATTCAGCTAATGAGTATACTATTAATATTACCTATGGGTACTGTTATGTTTATCATATTATTAAAATCAATTAGTCCATTTGAAACATAGTTTAATTTTATTCTATACTAATATTAAGGGTGTACAAATTAAGAATATTTTGAACTAATTGATTATTATTTAATACTTTAATTTCCCCCTTTTCTAACCCATTTTTAATTATATCTACAAAATTTCCATCATTATATTCTAAATAATTTAAAATCTTTTCTGACATTGGATACGAAAGATAAATTACCAACGTATTATTTATATTACTTATATATGAAATTGGTATATTTGTAATCCCATTACTAGTAAATACAAAAGCCCCACAGGAATCTTCTATGCATAGTATAAACGAATATTGCGGATATATTATGTTTAATTTTTTATAATACAATTCGTAATTTTTCATATATAAAGAATTATTCAATAAATGATTGTTTACTTTATTAATAAATTCTACAGAAATATTTGGATTATTAAAATTAAGATTTTTTGGATTAAGTACACCATTTATTGATATTTTAATTATATCATAAGTTGTTAAATTTAGTTCATAATATCCAATTTCAGTTTCGTTATCTAAAATATCGTAAACATATGGTAATTTAAGAGAGTATACTGGATGAAATAAATATCTATACATTATTGATGCTATTATCATGACAATCGAAAATACTATTAAAAAAATCAAAATTTTATCTTTAATAGATGACTTCTTCAATATTCCTCTCATAATTATATATTTCTTCTGGCCTGAATATTATAGATATTTCCCTTTCCGCATCTTTCTCAGTCTCGGATGCGTGAACAACATTTCTTAAAACAATCTTATTCCAATTTGCATAAGCTATTGATACATGAGCATAATCGCCTCTAATAGTACCTGGTGGAGCTTTTAAAGGTTCTGTAGGTCCAACTAATTTTCTAACTACTTCTACACAATTAACACCTTCCAATACTATAGCAACTACTGGACTAGATGTTATAAAATCTACCAGCCATCCTCTTATTATACTCCCAATTTTCTTTGGATCATCAGTCCCAAATTCTTTTACAGGATCCAATCCTACCTCCTTATATCTTGTTGTTGTCTTATTTCCAACGCTTTCTAACCATTTTTCATCTGCATAATAAAATTTTTCTGCCTGTTCCCTAGTTAATTTTATCATTTTTAATCCCACAATTTTTAAACCAGCCCTTTCAAATCTAGATATTATTTCCCCAATAATTCCCCTTTTAACACTATCTGGTTTTAATATCACTAATGTCCTTTGTATTAAATGTCTTCCATTCATGTTTTATTATAAAAAATTGTCCATTTTAGTTTTTTATTATCCCTTTTCATTTCCCAATTCCTAATGCACTTCCTCGAACAGAAATATAAAACAATACCACTATTTAAAGCATATATTATCCCAGTACCTGGATCAATTTCACTTCCACAATATGAACACTTGTTTTTAACGACCATAATTAATCTTTCTTTTCAATTGGCATAGCTGATATCTCTGTCTCCCTTAATAATACCATATCTCCCTTTCTAATAGGTCCTATTACATTTCTTCTGAGGATTTTTCCAGAATCTGGACCATCAAGTACCCTCACAATAACATGTGTGGCTTCACCCCTCATGCCGGTTCTTCCTACAACATCTAATACTTCTGCTTTATATCCTTTAGTCCATGTTACAATATTTTCTTTTACAATATTTTCTTCAGCATTTCTTATGCCTTCTTCACCAGTTTTCGATACAACTCTTTTAGGCATATTGTAAGTAATTATAAAATAATTTTTAAATCTTTTATTAAAATTATGTAAAAATGATATCTGAAAATTCTGATTTAAATAATAATCATCAAGAAACAAAATTTAATAGATTTAGAAAAATATTATCAAAGAATATATTTATAGACATATTAATAATTATATTTATATTTTTATTTGCTTTAGGATCAAAAGGTTTATTAATTAATTTCTTGGGAGATTATTCTTTAGTAGGGCCTGATGCATATTTAATGTTTAAATATTTTGAATCTTTAGTATTTAATCATACATTAAATAGTATTACCTATGATTTACATTATCCATTACCATTTTATTTGTACAATAAAAATCTTGTATCTTATTTAGCATTTTTATCTTATTTAATGTTCCAAAATTTTGGCAGTCAGATTATCGCATTATTAAATATTTTACAAATATATCCGGCATCCAATAATATATTATGGTTATCAGCAAACTTTACCAACGTATACGTATCAGCAATTGCTTCAATTATATTTTATTTCTTAGCAAAAAATATATTTGAAGATAGATATTTAGCATTTTTTTCTTCTATAATTCTTGCTATAAACCCGTTCTTGACAACAAGATTGATCTCGTTTGATACTGAATTGGGTGCAATTATTTTTTTAGTACTATCTTTTTACCTTATAATTAAATATCTTAATGCAAAACCAGAAGATAACAAATACAAAAAGTTACTCTTAATTCTTTATTCTATTATTAGCTTAATAATATTTTATAAAACGTCTTTATTACCAAATCCTGACGTATATTTAACAATTGAATTATTTATATTCTTCTTTATACTCTTATTATTATATCCAATATTTAAAGGATCGAGAGCTTATTATCTAACATTATTAATATTTACTACCGCATTAGCTAGGAAAGGTTGGGGTGGTTGGATAATAATACCAATTGTTTTTGGTTTAATATTATTGGTTAGATACTTTTATGATAGAGATTATAAGGATATATACTTCTACCTACCATATATAGGATTTACTGGAATATTAGACGAATTAATAATACCTGGATCTTTAGGAATTGATTTGTTTTTAAGTTATGAGAATTTGTTTATAGAACTTTCAATGCTTGTATTATTTTTATATGAAATATTCAAAGATAATAAGATATTGGAAATAATTACTGAAAATAAAACATATCTATTGATATTATCTATTTTATCTGGAATAATTCCGGGAATATTAATATACATTATAAGAAAGTATATCAAAGACAACAAATTACTAAAAAAATATATAATATTTCTAATAATTCTTGCCATATCATTGCCTTTTTTAATTAATAAATTAATTATATCTTTCTTGTATAACCCATTTACCTATGAAAGAATTGGTTCCACAGTTGCAGAATTTCAACCAACCACCGCAGGATATTATTTAAGTTTATTTGGACAGATTGGCTTAGTATTAACTTATTTAGGTTTAGGATATTTAATATTTGATAGAACTAAACCTAAAAATCTTTTAATTTCACAATTCTTATTTATATTTATATTAGCTGTATCAGAACTTCTCATTAGCCCTTCTATATATATTTTAATATTTTATTTACTAATATATTCTGCATTTATAATATCATATAATAGAGAAAATAATAAATATATTTTAATAAAGACAATTTTTGAAGTATCTGCGTTGTCAATTGCGCTTCAATTTATAATATTTTCAGATTTAGTAATTAATGGTATATTTATAAATATGTTTATATCTTGGATTTCTTTTTTAATTTTATTAATTTACATTTCATTATTTAATAGAAATCTAAGCGACAAAGAAATCTTTATATTATTACTATCGCTTATAGCTCTTCTTTTAGGAAAATATACATATAGATTGGTCTTTTACAGTGGTCTAGCTCTTCCACTATTATATATACTCGGTATAGAAATATTTAATTTATTTAGGGACGAATTTTCTAGGTTAAAAAATATTATAAAAGAAAATTTAATATTAATATTATTATTAATTTCATCTATTTCTGGAATATCTCTATTTATATCAACAAAAATATTTTTATTCTTAATTCCATTAGTATTTTTAGCAATATATATTCTATATGGGTATATATTGAATAAATATTTAGATTTATTTAATTTATTTAAATATAGTTTAATCTTATTTACAATATTTGGTGCTTTATTTTCTATAAATAATAGAATTTACGGATATCCTGGATACATAATTAACTATTTTTCAAGTGCTGCTCCATACGGAACTCCAGACTATTTAATAAATACTTTCTTATGGATAAGTCAAAATACTCCCCAAGACTCCATTATAAATTCTTGGTGGGATTATGGATATTATATTTATGTGATAGGAAATAGAACTGCCTGGATAAATGGTGCAAATTCTTACCCATATTGGAACCATTTAATGGGCAGATACGGATTATCTTCAGAAAATATAACACAAACATTAGAATTATTTTATGTACATGCAAATTATAATTATCAAACATTTAAAACATTAGAATTATTCAATAAAAACTCTATATTTTATGATTATTTATATATATACTTAGGATTTAATGAAAGTGAAGTAAATGAAATTAAAAAATTAAAAGATTCATTGGGATATAAAAATTGGATAAATCTATTATATCAATTCAACGGTTCTTCTGAATCTATTTCATCGTATAATTTATCTCAAAGAAATATAGAATTACTAGAAAAATTATATGAAATGAATTATTTGAAACCGGCATATTTATACATAGATCCTACAGATATAGGAAAATCTTTTGCATTTCAATTTTTAGGATCAAATGAAAGCTATGACAAAGAATCTTGGATATCTCTGTTTGTATCTGGAACAACAGCAAATCCAGGACCAGCAATACCATCAGTATATTATAATGGATATTATATATTTGCAACAAACAATAGTTTATTTTACTTTGGTCAAGAACCATTGGATGAAACTTTAAATATTAATGGGACAATAATAAATAGGTGTATATATGTACATAATAAGGGTATAATTAATCAAAATAGTTGTGGAATAATAACAGGTGTTCAATTATTATTTAACCAATCTATAGTAAGAAGATCTGGAATATATCAAACATTAGATATAAACAATATTAATCCAGACAATTTAATAGAAGCATATGTATATATCTATAATCCATTAAATAATCAACAATATACACTTTCATTAAAACATGTATATATAAACGGACAATTAGTTACATTTAATGATTCCCAATATGGTGGGTTATTATATATATCTCCAGCCTATTCATTATTAAGACAGCAAAATCCTCTAGGATTGTTCTTATATGCATATTTCATATCACAAAAAGCCACACAATATAATTGGGTACAACTTTACTTTTTAAATAATAATTATAATGGAACATTTGAGCTCGTATTTTATTCAAATTTACTATACGGATTCTCTCCAATAATATATTATGATATCCCACCAGCAAAAGTATGGAAGATAAATTTCCCTGAAAATTTCACAGTTCCTGACCACTTATATTGTATTTATCTTGCAACGAATATTCAACAAATAAATGAATGTGGAAGAATATATAACTTAGCCTATTATGAGAATTTAAAAAGTTATTATGATGTATAAAGAAATTTTAATTGCTACATTACCACTAATATTGTCTTTTTTTGTTTCATATTATCTAATAAAAAAGTGGATACCTGTTGCTCATAGAGAAGGATATGTGGGAAAAGATATGAATAAGTATGATAAACCAAAAGTAGCAGAAATTGGAGGTTTATATGCAATAATCGGTACAATATTTGGAATACTATTATATATAGGATTAAAAGTATATATATTTGGAACTACGCAAAATTTAGTAGAAGTATTTTCAATATTGACACTATTATCATTAATTACAATATTGGGGTTATTTGATGATATATTGGGATGGAAAAAAGGCATGAAACCTTTACAAAAGGCAATTCTCTCATTTATATTAGCATTACCATTAATGATAATATCAGCAGGTAGCTCATATATTAATCTACCATTTATAGGAGAAGTAAACCTTGGAATATTATATCCACTATTAATAGTGCCAATTGTAATAATGGGTACATCAAATGCATTCAATATGATTGCTGGATATAATGGTCTAGAAGGATCTATGGGTATCTTGTTGATTGGCGCTGTTGGACTAAAATCATATTTAACTGGTAATTATTATCTAGCAGAGATATCTTTGATAACGATATTTTCAATAATGGCATTTCTAATGTTTAATTGGCATCCATCAAAAGTATTTCCAGGAAATGCATTTACATATGGTATTGGATCCTTATTCGGTGCAATAGTAATATTAGGAAATTTTGAAAAATTTGGATTAATTTTATTTACGCTATATTTCTTAGAATTAATATTGTTTATTAGAGGATTATTAAATCACGTATATAAAGAAAATTTTGGAATACCTGATGAAAATAATAATTTAAAAGAACCATATAACAAAATATACAGCATTACTCATCTTGCAATTAGGATAAATAAAAAATTATTTGGAAAAGCAACAGAAAAAATGGTGGTATATACAATAATTTTATTACAAATTGTAATAACGATAGCAGCTTTTTTATATGGATAATGTAATTTATATTTTTTTAAATAAAGATACAAAAAAATTAATTTATAATATTAGATTATTATACGATTTTTGCCAAAAAAATAATTTGAATCTAATTTGTATAACATATAAAAAATATAAAGACATAGCACTTAAATTAAAAGACAGGTATAATCTAACATTTTATTTGTTAGAAAATAAAAAAGATATCAGAAAATTAAAAATTGAAGGAAATAATATAATAATATACAATAATGTAAATAAAAATATTTACGATATATATAGAAAAAGAAAATTTAAAGATGGGTTTATCAGTTTAATAAGAAAAAAATTCTTAATCTTTCATTTAATAGATTCTTATATAATATTTGGGAAAAACATCAAAATATATGAAAATTTTTTATTAACATATTTAGGAAATAAAAAATTCTATATAAAAGAAAAATATAAAATTAATAAATTTTTCTTGAAAGAATTGTTTATTAATTTAATAATATATTATGACAAAATAATTAAAATTTTTAATAAAATATTAAATTTAAAATATTTTAAAGATTACATACATGAAAAAATAGGATTAATAATATACAAAGCTATTACTTTTTTATTATTAGTTATTTTAGCTAGAATATTAACAGATACATTCTATGGAGCATATGT
>JBMSAQ010000038.1:0-33190 GCA_049414405.1 Candidatus Nanopusillus sp. | reverse complement strand
AGCATGATATGCTAAAAATTTAATTTCTATTTTAAAAGGTCTTTCTTTATTTTTTATGGAATTAAATTTTTCAGTAAGAGAATCATACAATAACCCAGGAATGTCTATTTTTAGAATATTTTCATCTATCTTTATTTTCATATAGTTTATATTTTATATTATTTGCTATAAATCTTATTGTTTTACAGCTCAAAGAAAACAAAAAAGATATATACTTTATTTATTATATTATTTGAGGGTCGGCGATACCCACACTTTTCTATATCTTTTTTATATACTTTATAAATTTATAAATTTTATATAAGATTTAAAGCCTCGACAAAATTAAGTGTTTTTTTAGTAATTTAATCAAAATAGACATTTAATAAAGTCCATGTTTTTGTAGACTTAGTTAAAATATGCTTTTATAAACCCACATATATGGTACCATTGGGTAGTTATTATGTTATAGGGGCATTTATACCTTAATATAGTATACCACCACCCCCCTCCCCCCACTTTATATTTATATGCGTCTAAAAAGATTTATTAGCTTTTAGACTAATTATAAAAAATTCTTTATTTTGATCTTTAAAATCATATCAAAAAACTTATAAATAAGAAACACCAAATATTATATATGGTGTCGGCGATACCCTCTAAAAGAGAAATATCTTTTATAGCGAGAGACATAGAAATGGATAGAATACAGGCAGTATTTACAGAGTTAAAACTAATAACTAGCTTAAAAAAGGCAGAACTATATGGCAAAGCATTGCTGTGGATCGCAGAAAATGAAATAGCAAAAAAGAAATTTATAGAATATTTGCTAAATGAAAAGGCAAAAAAACAACAATTAGTTATCATTAAATAAAATAATATGACATCATCAGTAGTATTTCTAATATCAGCAGGGCTATGGATACCAATGGTAATGTTGTATGTTTTGTTGACTAGAAAAGGTATAGAATCTATATTTTCTCCACTTGGTACGATATTCTTGGGAATAATTGGGATTGTCTTTGTGTTAATATTTGCTAGTATAGTCGCAAGGCTTTATGAGGAAGATATAGGTAAATCAATAATAGCATTTGTGATTATAACTATGGGATTTGTAATACTAGATATAATGGGGTTATACTTTTACCATTTAAATAACATAATCTTTTCATAATTTATAGAAAATTAGACAAAGAAAAGAAGAATAAGCATACGATAATTAGAATTTAATTAAAGAAGATATTATTGGATTTTTTCGGAAAATATTTTTAAATTATAAATCATAAAAATTGCTCTAATTCTTCTTTAGAAATTCCATATAGTTCGGCAGCTGCTAAATCAATTACATCTTTTTTATTATATATTAAAATAAAGTTGAACAATTATTCCGTTTATATTTTTCAGAATTTTTTTAAATTAAACGAAAAAGTTGGAAACTTTTAAAAATCATTAAATTTATAAAAGCATAATTTAATTAAATTGAATGAGATTACATATTAAAATTACTTTAATTGCATTATTAGGAATTGTATTAATATTTTTATTTTATGAATTTTCTAATACACCTATTAAGATTGCTAAAAATACAGGATGGACTCCTGAAGGATTAAGTCATGTAGTAAATTCTAGTAACAATTTTGGACTTAAATTATTTAAAGTAATTCAGCAGGATAATCCGACTAGTAATATTATGATTTCTCCTTATAGTGTTTTTTCAAATCTTTTATTATTATATAATGGAGCTGGTGGGGAAACATATGAAGAATTAAAAAATATATTAAATTTAAGTGAGCCAAATTATGTTAATCCAAACTTTGGAGAATTATACAATATTTTAATGAATACTGGTGGTAATTATGAATTAAAAATTGCAAATGGTTTATTCTTAAATAAAGATTATGAGTTCAAACCCACATTTATAAATACTGCAAAAGATTATTTCTTAGTAAAAACTGAAAATATAGATGTAACTGATAGAATAAAATCTGCAGAAACTATAAATAATTTTATATCTCAAAATACAAACGGTTTAATAAAAAATGTAATATCACCATATGATATTAATGAAAGCACAGTATTGGTTATAGCAAATGCTATATATTTCCATGGAAAATGGGCAAAGCAATTTAAAAAAGAAGATACTAAACCTAGAAAATTTTATATTTCACCAAAAGATGTTATAGAAGTAGAAACAATGGTTGCATATGATGTTTCATTGAAATATGGAATTTTTGGTGATTTAAAAGTTATAGAAATACCTTATAAAGGAAATAATATCGCTATGATTGTAATTATTCCATATAATCCTTATTATGATCTACATCGTCTTGTAGACAATCCATGCATCAGATTAAAAGGTGAAGATCCATATAACTTATCAAATATAGTATCGAATCTTACATTGGAAAATTCGGAAGAAAATCTGTGTGACCTATCAAATATAATATCAAATCTTACATTAGATAATTTGTATTATTATCTAAATAATTTAAATGAAATTGTAGTAGATGAATTATATATGCCAAAGTTTAGTTTTGAAGGAAAATACGATTTAATACCATATCTTAAATCTTTGGGTATAAACACAATATTTAATCCAAGATCCTCAAATCTTTCAAATATAGTATATTTTAAAAGCCTTGATGAAAATTTATATGTTTCATTATTTAAGCAGTTTACATATATCGAAAATAATGAAGAAGGAACTAAAGCTGCTGCAGCAACAGTTACAGTAGCTCGACCTGTATCTTTAGGACCAGTAATAAAAATAAATAGACCATTTATATTTATGATAATAGATTTAAAGACAAAAGAAATATTATTCATTGGCCAAGTTGTAAATCCTTCATCTTAAAATTATAGTTATTAGTTGATAACTAATAGTATTAATAAATCTAAAAAATTTCCAACGTATTATTAATCATGAAAAGCAAGTATTTTTATATTAATATCCTATAGTTGTTTGGAATGTTATAATATGAGTTTAAATAAAATTCATTAATTATATAATGTTTTCTTATATTAATAAAGCATTTACTCCTTCATTTTTTGCAATTTCATATTGTTTTATATCAGATGTTACTAACCCAAGATTTTTTGATTTAGCCAATGCAATAAATAGAGAGTCATAAATAGTTATTTTATTTCTATTAGCGATTTTAAACGCCTCTATTAAGTATTCGTCTTGATTTACAATTATCATAGCCTCTCGTTTTAATAAGTCGGAAAGTATTTTAATCGCAATATCTTCATTCAAATCTCCTTTAAGAACCTTTTTCCATAAAGCGTTGGCAACCTCTTTTATTGATAAATCTAGGGTTATAACTCCTTCAGATATTATTTGAGCTACTTTTTCCTAACCTTTTTCTTTAGAGAAAAATTTTACCAAGGAAGATGAATCAACAACTCTCACGGTCTTCTCTTATTGATTTTGTAGAGAAACTCTCTTCACTAGGTTTAATTTACATACTCTTTAGCTTTAACCTTTACATAAAGTTCTTCTAAAAATTTTTTTTACTTCTTGGCTAATATCTATTCCATGCTTTTCTAATTCTTCTTTTATTTCTTTTTTTTATCCTAATGCTAATGACTGTAGACATGATTGTTTATTATTTGTATACATTTATAAAGATTTTCATAAAAATTAATGTAAACTATTGAAGAGCTTAAGTTCTTCCTTATTTTAATGAATATCATTTACAAATGATCTTGAATATCCAATAATTGATTTAAAGACAAATAAAATATTGTTTATTGGTTCGGTTATAAATTCTCTGTCTTAAAATTCTTGATAAATACATAAAAAGGTTAAAATTTAAAAATTAAATATAATATTATATTATGGAATATTATGAAGAATTTTTAGGTAAAATAACAAAAAGCGAATATCTCGAAATTTATGATAATTTAGATATAGAAAAAATGAAAAAAATTGTTCAAGAAAATATTGATTATTTAATAAAATTAAAAGGTGAAAAAGCTATTGAAGAAATGATTAATAATGATGGGTTGATTGAATATATTCAATGGTTAGTTAAGGAAAAATCTATTTTATATATTCCAAAAGAATTTATAACTTATATTTATTTAATTAAAGAAAGATTTGGTGGAAAAGTTTTGAAAGATTTGATAAGTATGTTAATAAAATGTGAAGAAATATTTCAAATATCTACAACATTCATAATAGAAAATATTGGAAAAAACATAGAAAATCTAGACGAAGAAAGAATAAATGTTTTATTAGAAATATTAGAATATTTAATAAATGAGAAATATAAACTAAAAATTACGATGTATACAGCTTTATCTAATAGCCTAAACTTAATTGTTGATAAAGATATAGATATTAAAATAGCAAAAGATTTTATAGTAAGAGTTATTGGAAATTTTAGTGGATATTCTTTTCTTATAATAAAGTTAAAAGATAAGATTCCAAAGGAAAAATTTGTAAAATTATTAAATATATTTTCTTCTAATGGTTTATATTATAAGGTACAAAATGAAGAAGATTTAATATTACTTTTAAATCAGGTTGTCAGAGATCCTTCAATTATTGATCTTATAGATAATATAAACTTTGAAAAAATAAAGGCAAAAGATTTCTTATTTATTTTAACAAAATACTTTGAAAATATATATCTTAATGAAAAAATAAATCAAGAAATAAAATTAGAAATATTTAATCAACTAATAAATAAAGGTGGAAGAAATGTTAGATATATAATAATTCATACAAGTAATAAAAAGTATAATTTTATAGATTATGATAGATTATATAATGTTATAAATTTAATGGGAAAGGATTTATTTACAAAATATCCAAATATATTAAAATATTATCCTCAGTTTGTTTCTTTTAGATTATATAGATTGGTAAATTCTGAAAGAGATTTAGAATATTTAGAAGAAGAATTAGCTAAAAAAGATCTTTATGAACTTATATGCGATATTAAAATATTAAAAAGAATATATGAAAGCTTTAATGTAAAATATTTGGCAGAACTTTTTGAATATATAATTAAGAAATATGGAAAGAAAAGAAAAGTAATTATTAAAATACTGGATGCTATTGAAGAAATGAAAAAATTTGATAAATATGATTTATCAGAGGTTTTTATGTATGCTTTATTGTCTATTAAAGATAATATTGGAAAAATTGGGGCGTGGTGCAATTACTTTTCAAATGAAAATGTATATTATTGGTGTATTTATAAAAACGTTATGAAAAAATTAAAAAAGATGAGTAGGTAGAAATTTATATAATTATTTTACATATTTTATATGTTAATGTTGGATTTTAGATAAAAATAAAAACTTTAAAATTTATAAAGTAAAAAATTTATATGGATTTCCTTAAAAATAATTCAACAGATTTCTTTAAAGAAGGTGAAAGAAATTTAAATGAGGGAAAATATAATTTAGCCATGTTTCATTTAGAACAAGCATTACAATTAGGTTTAAAATATAAATTATATGAACTAACCGGAACATATGATAAAACACATGATATTATTATTTTATTAAATAAAGTTATTGAATTAACGAAAGATAATAGATTAAAAGAAATATTGGATAAGGAATATGTTACTCTAGAATTAATAAAACAGGCATATATTTCTTCGAGATATCTACCGTTTACATACGATAAGAAATCCGTAGAAAAAGTCTATCAAATAGTTAAAAATATATTAAATGTACTTGGAATACTTTAAAAATAAGTGGGAAGAAAGAATTAAAATATTAAAAAACGCAAGAGAATATGTTAAAAGAATTAAAAAAATTTGTATTAATAAAATAGACAAAAACTGTAGAGTGATATTATTTGGATCAATTGTTAGAGGAAATTATAGAATCGATAGCGATGTAGATGTATTAATAATATTACCAAATATTAAGGATAATTTTGAAAGAGCAGAAATTGCTGCGAAAATATATAGTGAATTGGGTATAGAAGATCCTATAGAATTACATATAATATCAGAAGAAGAATATAATAATTGGTATTCAAAATTTATCGATAAATATGAAGAATATTAAGTTTTAGACTAAGAATTTTTAAAAATTTGATTAAAAAATAAGAAAATTTTTATTATCTTTTAGTACACCAATCCCAATCTTTTTTCATGATTTCACAATCAAAAAGTTTCTTTTGCTCAGATAACAATAAATTATAGGTTTCTTTTAAACTTGATGGAGGATCTCCTTTATTTAGCGAATTCATAATCTTATCTATAGAGACTTTATTAATTCCTATTAGATAGGACATCTTAAGAATACCTTCAATATAATCACGCATTTTTGCTGCATAATGCAATTTTCTATTAATCATATGTAGTTCAAAATAATAATAATCGTGTGATAAATGTCCTTCTTTATACTTATTTTCAAGATCTTTTAAAGATTTTTTAGCATGAATTTCAATATTTTTTATGTATGTTGAGTAATTTTCTATTATTGGTTTTAATATTCTATAAATTTCTATGATCCTTTTAACACCTTCTTCTAATAATTTGGGTAGATTTTCTTCTTCATATTTTTTTAATTCTTCTATTTTCTTTCTTAAATAGTCTTTGATACTTTTAATTATAGCTTTCTCAGATGGTTCTTTAATATTGGAATATTTTTTAGATAGATATTTAAGAAAAAGCTCTAAGGCTTCGGATGGCAAGGGTACTTTATATACACTTCCATGTAAACTGCGAAATTCTGGGTAGTAAAATTTTTCATCAAGAATACCACGTCCGATTAAAAAATAACTCTTCCAGTCTAAAGCTTTATGAAGTATATAATCTAAACTATCACGAATGGAAGAAAATAAAGAGTTTGTTAAGTCTTTTAATGTTTTTTTAATTGTAGGTACATCCATTTTTTGATATAGATTGGCTTGTATAAAGTATACAAGTGCTCCAAGTAAGTATGGATAACGATCATGGTCTTCAGAACTCAATCTTTGTATAGCTGATGCTATCTGTTCTTCAGAATATCCAAAATCCCTTAACTTATCATAATATAGTTTAGCTTGAATTTCGATTAAAAGATTAGTATTGTTATATTTAGTATTTGATACTCCAACCATATGGTAAATATATTATTAGATAAGCTTAAAAAATATTATTTAAGGAATAAAATTTTAAATCAGCACAATGTTAATATTGGAATGGAATATATATTTCCAGATTATAAAAATAGTATATATAATTTGCATTATGCAATATTGGACTATTTTGGAATAAAAAATAGGGAAAGGGGAAAAATAAAGTTAGAAAATAAGAAAAATAAACTGTTATTTATTTTTGTAGATAGTTTAGGAATAAATTTATTAAATAAATTAAATTTAAAGTTAGAATATCATGAAATGACTTCTGTATTACCATCATCAACTACTACAGCATTACCTTCATTCTTTTTTGGTTTAAGACCATCTGAACATATGATGTTCATTAGAACAAAAACTACAAAATTGTCTGGTACATTATTATGGTTTCCATATTATTATGTATATCCCACAAGATCTGCCCCAATAGTTGATATAACATTTGTTTATAATTTTGATACAATATTTACAAAATTAAAGAAAAAAGAATTAAAATCCTTATCTATAATACACAATTCTCTAGAAAATACAGCTTTAACAAAGATTTTATATAAAGATAGTGATATAAAATATTATTTAAATTGGTTTAATGCAGTAGAATTAATTTTAGAAAATAAAAACTATGATTTCATTATATGGTACTTAATGGACATAGATGATCTATCCCATCAATATGGTATAGGTCATCCGTCAATATTATTAGCTCTAAAATATCTCTTTGAACTAATAGAATATATAAAAGAAAAAGATGTTTTTGATATAATAATATCCACAGATCATGGACAAACAAAAGTCAATAAAATGAGATTATTAGAAGAGTTACAGAACAATCCGAATGTAGAGAGAATTTATGGGGATAGAAGGGCTATAATGATTGATGGAGAATTAGAAGATATTAATAAAATATTTCCTGAAGATGATTATTTTGTTTTTTACAAAGAAGAAGCATTTAAGTTATTGGGAGGTAAGGGAAATAAAAAAATAATGCCGGATTATTTAATTGTACCTAAAAAAGGAGAAGAAATGAGAATAAGATTGGGATTTGATGATAAACCAGAAAGCGAATTTAAGAGCGCACATGGTGGATTAACTGAAGATGAACAGAGAATACCACTGATAACTTTCTAAAAATTTGGTTAAAATAATAAATTTTAATAGTAAATAACCTTTTGTTCCAGATCTTTACTTATATTACCTTTTTTTAAATTATTATTTCTATATTCTTTTATATAATATAAACCTTCAAATAATAATTTTGGCAAATATTCTTCCTTAAATTTGATATAAGATTGTTTATAGACATCTAATAAATCTGAGATACATAATAATCTATTATAGTAAGTATTTAACTCTTTTTTTATATTTAATATATCTTTCAATTTTTTAGTATATCTAGAATCTTTTTCAATATTTTCTAGATTATTTTTTATATATTCTAGATTTTTTATTGTGCAAGAAATTTGTCTTTTGATATTTTCCATTCTTTCTATATAACGATTGCTTCTTGGATTTTGTATTATATCATATATATAGTTCAATGATGGCATATTACATTTTTTAATATTTTCTATTGAATTTTTTATTTCAATATATTTTTTATCATTATCATTTAGGAGAACTTTTAATTTATTCAATTTATTTAATATATTATCAATATTTTGAGAAGATTTAGGTATTTTTCTTAAAAGTTTTAATTTTTGTTTAAGATCTTCTTCAAGTTTTTTATAGTATCTTTCATAAATATGGGCAGAAACTTCAAATAATAATTTATCAATCTTGTTTGTTCCAAATTTAGAAATTATATTTAGTAATATTATAGATATATATTTTTCATCAAATCCAATTTCTCTTAATCTAACCAATCCAATGACGAAAAAGCGCATATTTTCTATTTTATTTATATGATCTTCATATTGGATTACAAGTCTTTCTAAAACTTTGAAATCATCTTCATTAACTATTCCCCTTCGTAACTTAAAATTTAATAATTCAATTATCTCTTCTAACTTAGTAGTCATTATGAAAATTTATATAAAAAAGGATTTTAAGCTTTAACATATTTTAAATTTATGTTGATTTTTTCTGCGAAAATATGTTTGTTATTAAGAGTTAAAAAATATTTATAATGATGATTATTATCATACCTGATTAAAAACTCTAGAGTATCGATCTAAAAGTAAATCATAATTGAAAACATTAGTGTTATTATGAATATATTTATATTGGTTGTTAATTTTTGCTACAATAATATATCTGCTATTATCTAAAAGATTAAAATCTTTAAATAAAAATTACACAGAATATAATTAATATCCTAAATTTTTCTTTTTAATCAGATTCTTATTAGTTTATGCTATAAACATTTGCTTTATCATAAATTCTTCTAAAAATAAGTATAAAACATCTTTATTAAATAAGATTATTATAATTTTATAAAACTCTCTATTTTGAGCTTATTTTCTTCAATTCTCTTTCAATATATAATTTTAATTCTTCATCTATAATTTCGTTAATAATTTTTAATATTTCTTTCATGTTTTTATCTGTACGCGCTAATTCGTGCATATCATATGCCGCCAAATAAGAAAGCAAATGTGATTCTCTTATAATATATTGAATTCCCATTTCATTTTTTATTTTTCCAATTCGATGAAGTTTTATTCTTATTAATACTTTTCTGTTTAGGGATACATATCCTATATCTGCATCTTCTAATGTGCGTATCATCGCTAGTTCCGTTATTGTTTCTCTCTTTGAAAGTTCTCTACCTCTATAGATGCTATAAAAAGGATTATGTGGCCTTATATAATTATCAATTATATCATATATATCTATTTGTGTCTCTACACGTGGTTCAACATATAAACCATTTAATTCCATTGAATGTATTAATTCATGTATAACTGTTGGAAGCAAAGCTCTAGATTTGTCAAGGTCGTCGTCTTCTATTATTGTTACTGCCAATGGTTGTCTACTTAAATACCCTGTAGGAACCTGTTCTGTACGCGATTCTATGATCTTATCTAATGAGAGTCTTCTTTCTGAAGGTATACGGTGTAGTGTAATAAGAATACCCAATCTAATATGGTCTTTAATGGATATAGGTAATTCAGAGCCATATTTATCTATACAACCAAGTAATTGGGAATAGTTTATTTTATCATATTCATTAGTTGAAGCACATTCTATAACCTCTTTTACTAAAGAACGATTAAATATATATACTGGTAAATCCATTTCATTGCTTTTTTCAGAAGTCCTTAAGAATATGTCCAAAAAAGAATTTGGTCTTATAGAAAGACCATATTTTTCTATTTCACTTTTTATTAATTCTGACATTCTATATTCTTTATATAGTTTAGTCATATTTATCTAGTGATAATAGTAAATTTTAAAAATGCTTAGATATTATAAGAAAGTATCAACTTTTGGAAAGAATTTAGATATATACTCAGACTTAATCTTTATTAATTCTTGATTTGATAATCTTTATAATTTTTTGACTATATTTGTATGATTGATTCTTAAATCAAATTTCGTATTGATATATATTCTACAGTAATTTTCTACAAGTTTACTTAAAATATATCTTTATATAAATACATAACATTCAAAATGCTGGATTATGAACTATACTGAGATAAAAGAATATACTTGGATTAAGGAAAAATTTTATAATAATAATTAAAAATTTCTTATAGAAATTTTTAATTATTTTGGAATTAAAATTTAAATGATAAATATTTAAATCAATATGTTAAGGTATTAAATAGATTTTTATTCATTAAATGTCCTTTTTAAAACTCTTATATAAAATTATTTTTCATATAGATTATAATTTTTCTTTATTAATTCTTCTTTTAATTTAGTCTTGACTATATTTATATATCCCACACACATTATTAAATTACAAAATATTTTCTCTGTCTCAGAATATATAAACTCATTAATTTTACAAGCTTCTTTAAACCCCAACTTTATTAAAAGTTTCTTAGATCTCAGATTCTTTTCATCTACCCATGCGGTAAGTATTTTAACGTTTTCAAGCCTTTTTATTGCTTCGTTAAATAGAATGTATATTAATCCTTTACCTCTAAATTCTTTATCAACTGCATAAGCTATTTCTGCAACATGAAATTGTCTATCAAGACCAAAATATTTACCACGTGATGCTTGAAAAAATCCTACGATCATAGAATCATTGTATGCAAAAATCATAGTAATATTTTTTCCCCAAGATTTTGACCATTCAATAATCTTTTGTTCATCTATTTTGCTATATCTACTTAATGTGTAATTGTCTAGATCTTGAGAGAGTTTATTCATGAATTTTATATAATCATTAACATTATCATTTGATCCTTCTATTATTTGTATTAACTTACCGTCTATTTCTATTTTCATAATTTTTATTAATGATATTATTATACTTAAACTTTATTATGATTAAGAAATGTTATATAAAAAAGAATTCTTTATTTTATATACCTTTTATAGAATTACAAGAAAGTTGTAAATAAATAAGAAAGAAGTATTGTTAAAGTAAATAACAATAATTTTAATTGAAGATTTTAAGTTCAATTTAAAAATAAATTTTTATCTTATATTTTTTAAAAATGCTTTTAATCCAGCAATGTTTTTGCTATGATAGGGATTTACGTTATTCTTCTCTGCCAATTTTAATGTAAAAGTTCTTAATGATAATGTACCTAAAACTAATTCTTCTATTAGACTTCTATATCTTAAATCAAATACAAGAACATTGTTTTCATAGATTTCTAATAAATCCTTCATATAATTCATTCTGTATTCAATTCTTTCATAATAATTAAACTTCAATAAAATGAAATCTATATTTAATTTTGATATACCTTCCAAATCATGATGATTATATTCTGAAATTATTCCATATTCAGAAAACCATTTTGCATCTTCATTTAAATGCATTTTTAATGCTAGAGCAACAGGTTCATGTTTAACATCTGTATAAATCATTATTGGATTTTTTATATCGTTTACAAATATTGACAAATCTTTTAATCTTTCTCTATAATTTTTTAATATTTCTAATAATTCATAATATTTTTTCTTATTCAATATTGATAAAACTATTCCTAAAATTACTGGAAATGTATATCTTGTTGCTGGATAGTTATTATCAATTTTTATATAGTATAAATTTTTTTCTTTAGCTATTTTTTCCATTTCTCCTCCAGAAGAAATTGCTATAATTTTATTTCCATTGTTTATCGCTTCATTCATACAATTTAATGTTTCTTCAGTATCTCCAGAATATGAAATAAATATTGTTAACCAATCTTTATCAATAAACTTTGGTAAAAAATAATCTTTACAAACAATTATTTCTTTATCATCTAATATTTGTTTTGCATAATCTCCAAAAATTCCAGATCCTCCCATTCCAGATATCAATATTTTATTATGATCTAATTCTTCTATAGATTCATATTTTTTTGTTATAGAATAGTAGTCTATGAAATAAGGATCATACATATAATAAAAAAACATTATTATTTATTATAAGTTTATCCCCCAGAAACCGCATCTAGTATTTTTATATAATCCCCATCATTTATTGTATCATCTTCTGTTGCAATTTCTCCATTTTTTACAACAATAAATCTTGAGGAATCTAAATTTAACATATTTAATAAATCTTTTATAGTATTTCCATTAAATTCTATATTATTTTCAGTATGGTATCTTTCAATAAATACTCTTATTTTTTTCATTAATATTTTTTAAGTTTTATTCTTAAAAAATTTTTAGATGAAAAAAGAAGATATAGTAACATTTATTGTACTTACAGTGGTGTTTTTTGTAATATTTTATATAGCTCTTTATAAATTGCTTAATAAAAATTTGGAAAATTCTGAAAACACATCAATAAATATAGCATTTTATATAAACCCATATAGATATACTGTAGATTATATGAACAATACTTTATATTTAAATATAACTAATCATCAACTCCCATATATAAATACTTCCAATTTCATATTAAACATAACTGGAAACATTTACAATTTAATGTGTGAAGGAGAAATAATATATCCAAACCAGTCCGTATTATGTTATGTAAAAAATATAATTATCGAGAATAATACATTAATTCAATTATCATATCAATTCAATAATACGATATATGATATGAAGTATGAAATAATAATTTAAAGTTATAAATGATAATTTTTAAAGAATTTAATATGCCGCGGTGCCCGAGTGGCCCAAGGGGATGGATTGCTAATCCATTCCCCGAAAGGGGGCGTGGGTTCAAATCCCACCCGCGGCGTTTATAAATGTATATAATAATTGTCATTTATGCATAATGAGAACATTAGGAAAATAGACGATTTAATAGGAAAAATAGAGATTTCAATTATGGAACATTCATCTGATAAGTTGTATCCTAAAGGCTACATGGATAAATTACTTAGATATTTAAAATTGATAAGGGAAGAGAAAGGGAATATACCTAATATATCTGCAACTTTTGCTTTGAATCGAAAAAATAAAAATAATATTACTAATATAGAAGAATCTTTAAATATTGAAAGGGCGATAGTAGAAAAAATAGGTGCTCAACCATATTATTATTTAATATCTTTAGAAGACTATAATGGAAGGTTAATCTTAATTAGTGGGAGACCAGATGGGTTAGAGATTATGTATGATAGAGTTAAAATAATTGAAGTAAAATCTTCCGGGATTCTTTCGAAAATTTTTAAAAATAATGTCAAATTAGATGATCTTGAGCTCCAAAAGATTGTTTATAGACAAATTTTGTTTAGAGGTTTGAGAGAACAATTAATATTTTATCAATATTTATTTGAAAAAACGTCAAAGTATGGTCTAATTAATAATGTTAAAAAGATTGAGTTATATGGATATGTTGTTTTATATTTGAAAGGAGAAGAACATTTAGAACAATTAGATAAGGTGAGAAAGAAGATAATAGATAATTTAAAGAAAATTGGACCTTTTTTAAGTAAATTTGGTGTTCATATATATGGATTAAGCGAAATAAATAGCACCCCTATCGGTAAAAATAAATTTTATTATTTCACCATCATTGTTAAAGTAGACTATAACAAAAAAGTAGCAATGGATTACTTAAAAAGTTTATTATCCAGTTTAGATAGAATAGAAATTGTTAGAAATTTATAAATATTTTCTTTCATTTGAATAAGAATGAACGGGAAAATTTCGTTATATAAAGTAATTATGGTTTTATTAGCATTTACAGCAGTATTATCTTTAATATCTTTATCAAATTTGAGAGAGATTAGCTTCTATTATAATGGGGAATATTCTGTTTATATTCCAGCAGTTTTAAATCAATCAAATAATTTATCTGGAGAAGTTACTCAATTTTTCTTAAAAATATCTCCAGGTTCTGGAAATGTATATGCAAGGATTCCTCCGATATCTTATGGAGATTATGATTTAGCATATCTATTTCCCAAGGTTGCTGCATGCAATATATATCCAGATAAGTGTAACGATTATGATTATTATTTTAGCTCAGATGATGTACTATTTGCGGAGGGATTTTCAGGCACTGCAGGATTAACTTTACTTGTTTTACAAGCTTTATCGAATAAAACTGCAATAGTTAATTATCCAATTACCGGTTTTATGTTGCCAAATGGCATAATAGCACCAGTTGAAGGTATTGAATATAAACTAAATGCAACTCTACAACATTTTCCATATATGGTAGCCCCATATTATAATAACCCTAAAATAATCCCTGCATATACTATACTCGATTTAAAAAGAATATATCTAGGAAAACAAGTCAATTATACTTATAATGTTCCTCAAGATTATATTCGTGTCATGAAAAATATAACGAATGAAATATGTAAAGGAATACACAATGATACTATAAATTACTACATCTCTTCGGGAAATTATTATACAGCAGCAAGTTTATGTTTTGAAAAAAAAGTTACAGATCCAAAATTTTATCCTAACATAACTAAAGAAGAATTAGAAAAAAACATAACAAATTTTTATAATTATATAAGTAATTATCAGTGTTTTGGAAATTACGAATGTGAAGAAATAAAATATCAAGTAATACTAAGACTAGGAGAAGCTAACAAAACATTAAATAATTTACAGCAATCATATTGGAGATATCGCTCTGCAGTTGGTTGGGCGCAATTTTTATCAATAACAAATAGCATATATAAAGAAAATCGATGTTCACTAATAGATCAGCAATATGCATTAATGCAATATCTATATAAATATCAATTACCATCAAATTTATCTTGTTTTGAAAAAAGAAACTATTTATCCAATTTATATTTTCTCTACATATCAAATAGTACAAATTATGTTAGTAATTACACCATAAAAGCGATAGAACAGTTAAATTATTACTATTATAATAAATATGGATTTTCTATAACTTCCTATAATTATTTACAATTTGGGAAAGATTTAATAAATATGGGTAATATAGATTCAGGTTTGTATTATTTAATGTTATCGACAGAGTATGCAATATGAAATTGAAATTGGAGAAAGAGTAAAGAGAGAGATAAAAAAAGGAAGACATGTTTTTTCTGTAAATTGGGTTAAAAGGATTGAAGCTGAGCCTGGCGAATTGGTTAAATTAAAATATAATAATAATTTTCTAGCTTGGGGAGTAATAAATCCAAAAGACCCATATCATTATATTAGAATATTTTCGTATAATGAAGACATAGATGTATATAATGAGATAAAGGAAAAAATAAAAAAGGCAAGAGAATATAGAGAAAAAAGAATAAATTATAAAAATCATTATAGATTAGTATATTCAGAATCTGATTTCTTATCTGGTTTAATCATAGATAAATATAATGATATATTTGTAATACAAAATTCAAATGCCTTTTTTGATAAGAATATAAACCTACTCAAGAATGCATTAATAGATATATATGGAAAAGATATTACTATTTATGAGAAAAGTATTGGAAAACAGAGAGAAAGAGCTTATTTAAAACCTATAGAAAGGTTTATTTATGGGAATAAATATGAGACTGAAATAGAGGAAGTCAATAAAAAATTTTATATAAATATATTAAAAGGACAAAAAACAGGATGGTTTTTGGATCAAAGAGAAAATAGAAAGATCGTTAGTCAATTATATGGAGATAAGATTTTGGATGTATTTTCGTATTCAGGATCTTTTGGCATAATTATTAATGGGGAAGAAAAATATTTTGTTGAAAAAAATAAAGAAGCTGCTAGTATGTTATATAAGAATTTGAAATTAAATAATATAGAAAATTATAATGTCATAAATGGTAATGCATATAAAATATTAAAGCAATTTTATTTAGAAAAAAGAAAATTTGATATAATAATATTAGATCCTCCAGATTTATTAGCAGAAGATTATGAAAAGGGAATTAGAAGTTTTATATTAATAAATTCTATTGCTTTAGACCTAATTGATGAAGGATATTTAATAACATTCTCATGTTCTCAAGATTTGAATGAAAGAAAATTTTATTCATTAATTAGAACATTAATAAGAAGAAAAAATAAAAAATTTGAAATATTGTATAAATTTAATCAAGCTTTAGATCATAAAGTCATATTTCCTCACAAAGAATTATCATATCTTAAAGGATTTTTAATAGAAATTAAAAAATAATTATTTATTTTCTACTGTTTGTAGAATTTTCCGATTAACCTTGCTTATTTTTGTTATTCTCCTCATTTCAACATTATTAACTGGAAATATTTTGTTCAATATTGGCTTTATTTCATTTTGTAGGTCATAATTTATTGCTTTTTCAATTAGCTCATAATATTTTAATGAAGAAGCTTTTTCTTCCAAATATTTTCTGTATGTTTTCCTTATTTCAGTTTTTTGTGATCTATGAGCTTTAAATCTTGTAATAACTAATGATTTTATCCTTACTTCGTATCCATCACTTGTTTTTACTATAAATGAATCTTCTATCTTTGATGTTCCTTTTCTAGTTATTCTTCTTATATATGATGGATATAACATTATTTCCTTTACTTCTGTGTATGCTTTCAGTCCAGATATTTTATTTATTCGAAAAATAACCTTATAATTTTGATATTTAAAATTATTTAATACGAATGCAAGATTCAAATCTATCAATCTTCCAATAACATTTTCAACATTGTCTTTATATACCGGTGTTTCTCCAATTTTATTTTCATTAAAAATTTCTACAGGTGCATATATATCCACCCATACCTTTTTACTCCAATCAGCATACTTTTTACTATACGCCATTTAATAAAATCATAAAAAATAATTTTAAAAGTATTTTTATATTTAAACTACTTTATGAATGAAAATAATATAAAATTCTTTAAAGAGGTAGAGAAAAAATGGCAAAAGATCTGGGATGAAAGACACGTATATTACCCAAATCCTGATAAAGAAAAGCCAAAATTTTTTGTTACATTTCCTTACCCATATGTAAGTGGATTTCTTCATATTGGTACTGCCTTATCTTTAACCAGAGTAGATATTATTGCTAGGTATAAGAGATTAAAAGGTTATAATGTATTATTTCCTCAAGGTTTTCATTTAACTGGATCTCCAATTGTTGCAAAATCATGGAAATTAAGAAAGGAGGATAAAAAACTTATAAAAGAATTAAAAGATGAAGGTGTTTCTGATGAAGATATAGAAAAATTAAAGGATCCAGCAGGATGGGCTCTATACTTTGTAGAAAAAGCTGAGGAAGATATAAAAAATTTGGGATGTTCAATAGATTGGAGAAGAAAATTTTATACAACATATTTACATCCATGGTATAATAAATTTATAGAATGGCAATATAGAAAATTGAAAGAGAAAGGTCTAGTTATAACTGGAAAGCATCCTGTAGTGTATGATCCAGTTGTAAATATACCTGTTGGAGACCATGATAGGGCGGATGAATATGCTGGAATAGGTCCTACAGAAGGTTATATAATTTTATTTAAATTAAAAGATGAAGATATAATATTACCTGTATTTACTTTGAGGCCAGAAACATTATATGGGGTGACTAATATATGGATAAATCCAAATGAAAAATATTCAATATACTTAGATAAAGAAAGTGGTAATAAATATATATTACCAGATACAATAATTGTTGAGGAATTTAATGCACAAAGATATAAATTAGAAAAAATTAAAGATATTAATGTTAAAGAATTAATAGGAAAAAAATGTATAAATCCATTAACAAATGAAGAATTACCAATATTGCCCGCAGAATTTGTAGATATAAAGACTGGAAGTGGTATTGTCATGAGTGTTCCATCTCATGCCCCATATGATTATATTGGATTAATAGATCTATTAGATACAGAATACAAAGAGATAGCAAAGAAATGTTTAGATGGCATGAAAGTTTTATTCAATGTTCCTGGATATAATATACCGGCAAAAGAGATTGTTGAAAAAATGAAAATAAATAGTCAGAAAGATGTACAAAAATTAGAAGAAGCAACAAGAGAAATATATTCTTTAGAATATTATAATGGAATATTAACAGATGTTTTTGGAAAATATAGTGGTATGAAAATATATGAAGCCAAGGATAATATAGCTAAAGATTTTATAGAAAAAAATATAGCAAAAGTACATTATACATTAAAGCCAAGATTCGAATCTAGATATGGGAACTTATGCATTGTAAAAATCATAGATAACCAATGGTTCTTAAAATATTCAGATTCTGAATGGAAAAAACTTGCTCATGAATGTATAGATAATATGAACTTTTATCCTGATTACATAAAACAAGATTTTCATCAGAAGATTGATTGGTTAAAAGATTGGGCATGTGCACATAATAAGGATGAATTGGGAACATATCTACCTTGGGATAAATCTTGGGTCATAGAATCATTATCAGATTCTACAATATATATGGCATTTTATACAATTGCCCATTTAATAAAAAATATAGATCCAAATAAAATTGAAGATGATTTATTTGATTATATATTTTTGAATAAAGGAAATGAAGAGGAAATAATAAGGAAATATGGAAATATTGTGAAAAAGATGAAGGAAGAATTTGAATATTGGTATCCTATTGATTTAAGAAGTTCTGGAAAAGATTTAATCCCAAATCATCTATGTTTCTATATATTTCATCATGTTGCAACATTTGATAAAAAATATTGGCCAAGAGGAATTGCTATAAACGGATATGCTGTAGATGTATTAGGAAGAAAAATGTCTAAATCTTTAGGAAATTATATATCACTAAGAGATGCTTTAAGAAAATATTCTGCGGATATAATAAGATTTATTATTGCAATGTCAACAAATTCATCTTATGATGATGCAAAGATAGACTTAAATAAATCAGAATTTGTTACGAAATATCTAATATCATTTTATAATTATTCAATAGAAAATTACAACAAATATCAAGAATACGAAAAAAGTTATATTGATCTGTGGTTTGAAAATAAGTTAAATAAATTAGCAAAGGAAATTGAAGATGAATATGAAAAATTAAATTATATGAATGTTATTAATAAGATATTTGAATTAGACAATTCTTTTGAATGGTACTTAAAGAGATCTTTGAACAAGATAAATGGAATAATTATAAACAAATATATTGAATATAAAGCTATATTTTTGTACCCAATAGTCCCTCATATTATTTCTGAAATATTTGAAAAAATTGGTTTAGATCCATTTAATATAAAATATCCAGAAAATTTAAGTTATACAGATGAATACGAAAAATATGAAAAATATGTAAAATCTGTAAGGGATGATCTAATAAAGTTAAAAATATTAATGAATAACAAAAAATTTAATAAAATAAAAATAATAATAGCAAGTAAAGAAAAATATGAATTATTTAATAAATTAAGAAATAATAAAAGCTGGATTGATGAATTTCTGAATGAGTATCAAAATTATAAAGACATATTGTTGTTTGTAAAGAGAAATATATATGTGCTTGATGAGTTTTTGAATAGAGAAAAAGAATATGAGCTATTAAATTGTGCTGTAGCTTTATTTAAATCCGAATTAAATGTCAGAGATATAATTATAGAATATGAAGAAGAATCAAAAGAATCAAAAAAAGGTAGGGCAATGCCATACAAACCAGCTATTGTATTTTTTGAATAATAAAATTTATATTTTATGACTTGTTAATTATATTATATGGCAGTGGGTTTATTTAAGAAAAAGAATAAGAATGAGGGGGAATTTTATGGAGATCTGGATAATTTAAAAAACCAACTTGGGGGGATGGGTGGTATGTCAATGGATATGGGTGGTAATTATGGTATGCCAGGAACTAGCCAAAATCTCTATGATTATAATACAAACCCGGGTAGCTTTGGAGGATTTGGAAACCAAAACCAGCAACTAACATTTGGAAATCAAGGGTTTAGTCAACAATCATTCGCTGAAATGGGTCAACAAACAAGTTTTGGAGTAGCTCAAGGTACTAGCAATCAACAATTTGGAGGATTTGGAAACCAAAACCAACAACCATTTGGATTTCCAAGTATCGGTGCCCAGCAAGTACAACAACTACCTTTGCAGGAAACCAAACCTTTATTAAAAGAAAAAGTTAAAGAAAAGGTTCATAAAAGACATTTAAAAGATGAAGAATCATTAGAAGTAAAAAAAGAATTATTAATAAAGATAGAAGATTATAAAAGGGTTAGAGAATTATTAAAGCAATTAAAAGAAAAGATGTCTGAAATAGAAAAAATAGTTAGCGAATTAAAAGAAGATGAAAACAAAAGACTAGAAAGTATAAGAGGATTAAAAGAAAAATTGGAAGAATCGAAAAGTAATATAAATAGTGTGTTAGATATATTTAGATAGAATGGAGAGCGCCGGTAGTCTAGTGGTAGGATGTAGGCCTGCCTAGCCTAAGACCCGGGTTCGAATCCCGGCCGGCGCATAAGATGGTTCATAAAATGTCCCTAGACAATCTATATGTTGAAATAAAATCTGAGAAAGATATATTGAGGATAATTAAAAGAATAAAGAAAAATATATATTTACAATTATATGATGTATTGCATAATATAAAAGATCATGAAGTTAGAAGCAATAGATTGGATAAACTATTGGAAAATGTGAGGTCTATAAATGATATAATAGATGAACTATTGAATTCATTACCAGAGACAAAGGAGATAGAAGAATTATATAAAGAGATTAATTTTGAGGAACTAAATAAATTAGAAATTAAAGAAAAAAAGAAAGCAAAGAAGAAACTAAAGATTGAAGTAATAAAAGAAGAAAATAACAAAAAAGATGATCAAATTAAAAAAGAATTAGATGAGATATCTGCTGAGTTAGAAGAATTAAAGAAAGAATTGAAAAAATTAATAGAGTCTTAGTACTTCTCCAGTTTTTTCATCATATTTGTAAGCAATTTTCTTTCTCTTTAATTTTAATTCTACTTTATTTTTGTATATATTTATCTCATCAAAATCATCTAATATACAGATATTTTCATTTTTTTCTTCAATATCCTTCCTTATATTTTCCATTTCCTTTTCATATCTCTGACTAAAATGTGTCAATAATAATATCTTGCTACTACTCCTATTAAATATTTCTCTAACTTCTAAAAAATCCATATGCATATTCTTTTTTGCTAAATCTGGTTGGAAAAAATAAGTAGATTCTGATATTAATATTGTACTATCTTTTGCAAAATCGATTAATTTATCAAAAAATATCGTATCAGTAATATATGTAATTTTAATTCCTTTCTTTATATGTCCAATCTCCTTATAAGATATTATTTTACCGTCTATTTCAATTTCTTTACCCTCCTTTAATTTTTTAATTAATTCTTTATCTTTTATATTATATTTTTTTAATAAATTCTTATCTAGTTTAATATAATCTTTTTCTATAATATAATATGAATAGGAAGTTATGGAATGTTTTGTCATTATTCCATATATTTGAAAATCTTCTTCATCAACTATTAGGCCTTCTCTAGCTTCTATTATACTTATGTCAAAGTTTATTGGGATAATAAAATCTTCAATTATTCTTCTTAAGTTTTTTATATTTTCTTTCGGAATTATTATATTTAATTCTTTATTATAATTCATGCTAGATAAACTTTGAAAAATACCTGGTAATCCTAGTACATGATCCCCATGCCAATGTGTAATTAATATGTAATCAATATCTGTTGGTGAGATTTTCATTATCCTTAATTGCCTCTGTATATTTTCTCCACAATCTAATAAAATTCCTTTCTTATTGAATTTTATAAATATCCCTGGATGATTTCTACTTTCAGTAGGTATTGAAGATGAAGTCCCCAATATTACTATTTTTTTCATCATTAAACCTTCCAATTCATCTTTGGAGCTCTTTCAAATATTCCGTAGTATATTATATCGTATATTATGATTATTTCATATAATGGTATGTACAATATTGAAAACAGTATAAATGGGAGAAAATTATATAATTTTTTTCTCCTTATTGAAATTAGTAGGTATATATAAGAAGAAGTTATTATTATGTATAATAAGGTTAGATATAGAATGTTGAATATTTTGAGGATAGATGAAGGGTTTAATATTATTAAATATATAAAACTAATATTATTGGATAGACTTCTATATACATCTATAGCAATTTGATATAAGAAAGAGGCCGGTAAGTAAATGTATATATAGGCCCATAT
Organism: Candidatus Nanopusillus sp.; assembly: GCA_049414405.1. Classification (GTDB taxonomy): domain Archaea; phylum Nanobdellota; class Nanobdellia; order Nanobdellales; family Nanobdellaceae; genus Nanobdella. The sequence continues at coordinate 10,396 of JBMSAQ010000038.1, read as the reverse complement.
TATGTATGGTAAATATAAAAGTAGAATTATCAATAGAGCAATTAACATATTGCGCATAAAAAAATCTGCCATATAATCCAGATGATTTAACATTACTTCTATTAATCCAAAGCTCCATCTTTTTCTTTGTTCAATCCATTGTCTTAAATTTTTCAACGGTTCAATTAGTATTTTTACATCTTTAGACATACGGTATGTATATCCCTCTTTCCCAGCTTTCATGGCAAAATCCACATCTTCTACATATACTTTAGAATAGCCATCTACTGCATTCCATACACTCTTTTTAGTTGCAAATCCACTACCATTTAGAAATAAAGGTTTTTTTGTTTTATTTAACATGGGATTGATAATATCAAAATATGAAGAAAATTCTATAAACATAAGGTAACCAAGCCAACCCTTTTTAATTACCTCCTTATAGAATTCTACTATATCATATTCTTTCAATTCTTCAACGATTCTATTTATATTAATATAATCAATGATAATATCTGCATCAAAGAAAAATAAAATTTCTCCAGAAGAGATTTTTACCGCATCATTAGTTGCGGAAACTTTTCCTCTTCTGTCTTTTGATATAATCAATATTATATTTTTATATTTGTTTTTTAATTCTAATAATTTATTTAAGAAGTCATCTTCCGGTGAGTCTATAGATATTATTATTTCTTTTAGATCGTTTGGATAAGGATCTTCTAATATTTTTTGAATATTATTTTCCAAATATTTACTTCTTTTATAAATAGGAAATATAATTGATACTTTTGGGAGATCCATAAAGATTATATTTAATATTAATATTATTAAAAATAGTGATGAAGGTCGGAGTTAGCTGATATATGATGACATTCAGATACCTCTGACATTTTCTACTCTTTCTATTACTGAATATATAAAGAACAGATATAATGAAACTATTATAAGTACTGCAATATCGATTAAAGATGGTATGACGAAATCAATAATTTTTCTCAAGCTTTCAACTAAAAATATGGATACTGTGAATGTAGATAGGAACATTGATATATAATATTCTCTTGTTTTTGTTATATTTAGTGAGAATACCTTTTCATAGTGAATGTATAATATCCCTTGTGCGGCTATTAAAAACAATATTATTATATAACTATTACCGTTTGTAGCTAAAGAAACAATTGTAGCTGTAAGTCCTATAAACATCATATTTCTTGTCATTTCAAATTTTACAAATTCATCAAATATTTTAATTTTTAGTTTTTTTAATATTTTCTTGTCTTTAACATCTGCCGATCCCATATACAACGAATTAATTGTTTGAATTACAAAATTCAATAATAGTAATTGTATGGCATGTAGAAATATTTGGTCATATATGAAGAATCCAATTGAAATGAGTAGAGATACCCCCATTATCATTGATAATGTTATTAAAATAAATACCTTTAGATTGTATATAATTCTTTTTCCTTCTATGATTAATTTCGTTATTTTGTCTATTCCTTTATCCATTAATATAACATTTGCAGAGTCTTTCGCTATATCAGTAGCGTTATAAAATGAAATACCTACATTGGATATTTTTAATGCTATAGCATCATTTGTACCATCTCCAACAAACAATACCCTATGACCTTTATCTTTTAGTGTTTTTACTATTCTATATTTATCTAAAGGATCGGCATTTACTACAACATGATATTCTTTTAATATTTTGTATAGATAATCTTCATTTAATTTCTTTATTTCATTCGCATCTACTATTTTATAATCTAAATTCAACATTCTTAAAATTCCCAAGGTATGATCTTTATTATCTCCAGTTACTATATATATATTTATACCAATTTCTCTCAAATCTTTTATATATTCTAAGACACCTTCTCTTATCCTATCTTTTATAAATAATAATCCCAAGAATGTTATATCTTTTTCAGGTTCTTCATCTTTCTTTATTTCTTTAATACCAATTGCTAATATTTTATAACCTCTTTTTCCATATTTATTCCTAATTTTTTCAATTTTTTCTTTATATTTATCTATTTTAAGTATTTTATTATTTATCATTATATATTTTGAAATGGATAGAAGAGAAGATGGGGATCCTTTTATTATTGCATATTTTTTATCATTATATTTTACTATTACAGAAGATCTTTTTCTGTATGGATCAAAATAATTTACAGAATATCTTTCCAAAAATTTAGAAATCTTTAAATATTTTGCTAGTCTATATATTGATAAATTTATAGGATCTCCAATATTTTTTTCTATATCTATTGTTAAATAATCCTCTATTGAATTATATAAAAATATTAAAAATTCTTCTATTTTATTTATATTTATTATTTTTGTATCAGATAGTATATCTGCTCTATCTTCATAATATTTTATATCATAAAATTTACCATTATAAAAAAATTTATCTATAATTAATTCATTATATGTAATTGTACCAGTCTTATCTAAAATAACAGTATCTATATTGCTAACATCTTCCAATATATTGGGATTTTTTACGTATATAAGATCTTTTTCTAATTTTAGACTACTCATTGTGTATAACAATATTAATGCTGCAGGCAATCCTTCCGGTATTACGACAACAGCAAGTGCTATTGTAAATATTATCAGTTGATATAAGTCCATCACATTTTTTATTAATAATATTATAAAGGATGTAATTATAATTATCGATATGAGTATTATCACATAATATGAAAATCTGTCCAATTCTTCTTGCAATTGAGATTTACCTCTTTTTTGTTTACTTATATTTTTGTATATACTTCCATAATATGTATTATTTCCAGTTGCAACTACAACACCAATTACAATTCCTTTTACTACATAAGTATTTTGGAATATCATATTTTTTCTTTTCTTTATTGGGATATCTTTTGGTAATACAGTATCATATTTTCTTACAGGTTCGGATTCACCAGTTAAGGAGCTTTCATCAACTTCTAGATCAGTTGATTTTATTATTCTTATATCAGCAGGAGCTTTCTGTCCATATTTTAATATAATAATATCTCCTGAAACAATTTTTGATGATTTTATATGTTTATATTTTCCATTTCTAATAACTAATACATTGCTTTCTATACCCTCTTCTAGAGATTTTATTACTTTTTCAGATTTTTTACTATGGAAGTAACCTGATATTATATATAATATCAAAAATAATGTTATTACAATACCTTCGGTAATACCACCAAAAATGAATGATAGTATATCTGCAATAAAAAATAACAATATAAATGGATTTTTTATATGTTCAATTACAATTTCTAAAAAATTAGTTCTTTCTAATTTTATTCTGTTTTCCCCATATATTTTTAGTCTCCTTTCTGCTTCATAATCATCTAAACCTTTAATTGATGTATTTAACTTCTTTAATACCTCTTCAACAGGTAGAGAATGCCACATTATAAATTCTTATAAATTTGCGAATTTTATAAATTATAATAATGTTGATTATAAATTTGAAATCTTACATGGAAACAATCGGAAAAAGAGGTTTAGAATTATTAGAAGCTGCTGAAAAAGTTGCTGAAGAGTATGGTATTGATATAGCGATTGTTCCACAATTTACTGATATATATTTACTATCAAAAAATGCAAAGAAAGTAAAAATATTTGCACAACATATAGATCCAATTGAACCGGGTGCTTATACGGGATATATATTGCCAGAAGCTGTGAAAGAGGCTGGTGCAGTTGGAACTTTAATAAATCATTCAGAAAAACCAATGAAGATTATAGATATAGAAAAAACAATAAATATAGCAAGAAGATTGGGTTTAATTACAATAGTATGTGCAAATGATAGTATTGTAGGAGCTGCAATTGCAAAATTTAATCCAGATTATATTGCTGTAGAACCACCAGAATTAATAGGAACAGGAATTTCTGTATCAACTGCTAAGCCAGAAATAGTAATAAATTCTGTCAAAATGATTAAAGAAAGTAATTCAAATATTAAGGTATTGGTTGGGGCTGGTATAAGTAATAGGGAAGATGTAAGGAAAGCATTGGAATTAGGAGCTGAAGGTGTGTTGTTATCTTCTGCAGTTACAAAGGCCAATAATTTTTATGAAAAAATAAAAGAATTGGCTGAAGGTTTTGTAAGATAATTTTTAAATATACCTTAATTTTGACCATGCTAAAATTAAAAAGTTTTTAGAAAAAGTATTATTGTAATGGAATATATACCCAGGGTATTATTAAATGAGATTATAGAATATATTGATAGAAGGGAAATTATAGCAATTAAAGGACCAAGACAGTCTGGAAAGACAACAATATTAAAAATGTTAAAAGATTTTCTAATAAATGAAAAAAATATTGATGAAGACCATATTATTTACTTAACTTTTGAGGATAATGAGATTTTATATAAGTTTTCAGAAAATCCTAAAGATTTTATAAGAAAATATATAATAGATAGTAAAAGATATTATTTTTTAATAGATGAAGCACAGTATTGTAAAGATCTAGGAAAAAAATTAAAATTAATATATGATCTTTTTGAAAATATAAAAATCATTATAACAGGATCATCATCCTTAGAATTAAAAAATGAAACTGCAAAATATTTGGTTGGTAGATTATTAGAATTTGAATTATATCCTCTAAACTTTTACGAATTTTTATTATATAAAGATCAAAAAATTGCTAAAATATATAGAGAATGGAATGAAAAAATATTAAATCTTTTGATAAATAATATCGATTTTGAGATTAAAAAAGATGTAGATATATATATTAATGATTTATTAAAGTATTTAAATGAATATATAAAGTTTGGAGGATATCCAGCTATAATAAAAGCTGAAAGTGAAAAAGAAAAAATATTTTTGTTGAAAAATCTTATAAATACATATTTAGATAGAGATATTGTCTCCTTTTTAAATATAAGAGATACTGTTAAATTTAGGAAATTGATTATGGCACTATCATCTCTAAATGGTTCTTTAATAAATATAACTCAATTAGCCAACGAAATTAATAGTTATTTTAAGGAAATAACAGATCTATTAGATATATTAGAACAAACGTATATTATAAGAAGGATAAGACCATTTCATAAAAATTTGGTTACAGAATTGAAAAAAGAAAGTAAAATATATTTTGTAGATACAGGATTAAGAAATTATTTAATAAATAATTTTAATGATATAGAAGTTAGAAATGATTCTGGAACTCTTATAGAGAATTTTATATTAAATGAATTATATCAATATGGGAAGATTAATTTTTGGAGAACAAAAAATAAAGCAGAAGTTGATTTTATATTTGAAGGGAAAGAAACAATACCAATAGAAGTTAAATTCTCTATCATAAAGAAAAATATTTTAACTAGGAGTTTATATTCTTTTATAAAAAACTATAATAGTAAATTTTCTATAATTGTTACAAAAAATTATTGGGGAGAAAGAATTATAAATAATAGTAAAATAAAATATATCCCTATAGTGTATTTTTAATAATTTAGAAATTTATTTTATAAGATTTTGACAATTCTTCTAATTTCTTTGCTTCTTTTTTCATATTAATTATAAATAAACTTTTTGGATTATTCCATTCTTCTTTTGTAAATGCAAAAAATTCGATATCTCCTTTAGAATATTTATATAATTTTTCTAACCTTTCTATATATCTTAAGTTCTTAAAGTCATCAGATACTATCACTAAATCTAAATCACTTGTATCTAGATAATCCCCTCTAGCTCTAGAACCTACAACATAAACGTCAATTATATTAATTTCCTTTTTTATATCATTTATTATTTCTATAGCTTTTTTTAATAGTTCTTTCTGACTTTTAATGGCAGATTTTGCTTTCATTTAATAAATTTCTTAACCCAATTGACAATTTTTTAGCCATCTTTAAATATTCTTCCGCATCTTTTTTATCATACAATAAATATGGTAAACTATTTGCCGCATCTGGATATCTAGAAATAGTATAATTTGGATTTAATTTTAAAGCTTCTTTTCTTATTTCTTCAACATTTAAATTTACTTCTTCTTTAATTATATCTAACATTTTACTTAAATCGTGTGTTTTTACATCTTTTCCAAAATATAATAATAAAGCTTTTAAAGCTTTTTCTGCTGCTTGATGTGAATAAAATGCAGAAGCATAATATTTATTATTATTTAACAATACTCTTGCTGTATCTAAATCTTCCAAAGATCGCTTTAACCATAATTCAACATAATCTCTCATAATACTATCTCTAATTCTATCCTTTATAAAATAAGTTCCATTATTTCATCAATTTTATTTTCAATAATTAATTTATTTTCTTTATATAATTGTTGATATATATATTCCGTTATATATGGTAAAATTGGATGTAACATAATTAAGATTATTTTATATACTGTGTATAATAAATATTTTGCAGTTTTATCATCATTTTTTATTCTTTCTTTTATTTTTTCTAAATAATTATTTGCAAAATCTTCCCATGTAAATTTTCTCCATAATTTTACATATTCAGAATATCTAAATTGATAAATATATTCTTTAGATTTCACAATATTTTCTTTTAACATTCTTATTATTTCTATATCTTCATCTTTTAATTCTAATACTTTCTCTGGTTTTTCTTTTATGTTCATCTCAATATATCTCCCAATATTCCATAATTTTATTATAAATGCTTGTCCAGATTCTATATCTTTCATATTAAATCTATAGTCATTACCAGGTGCAGCTAATAAAGCCCAATATCTTAAAGCATCTGGAGAATATTTATCCATTATTTCGTTTGGATCTACCGCATTTCCTAAAGATTTTGACATCTTTCTTCCCCTTTCATCTAATACCATTCCATGAATTAATGCATATTTCCATGGATTTTTGTTTGTTAATAAATTTACCCTTACAATTGTATCAAATAACCACGTTCTTATAATTTCATATCCTTGTTGTCTTAAATCTACAGGTAAATATTCTTTTATTTTATTGAATAATTCTGGTAATTCTTTTGGATCAAATTCTTTATTTTCAGTTAATGCATAATATAATATTACTAAAGGTGTTATTGAAGATTCAACCCACACATCAACAGTTTCATCTTCGAAGAATTTTCCATTATATTTCTTTAATTTTTCTTTATCTATTCTTGGATCAATTGGTAAATCTTCTATATTTACTGGATATATTTTTCCGTCTTTTTCATAAAATGGAAATGCAAGACCCCACAACATTTTTGTCCTAGAAATATTCCAATCCTGATCTATATTATTTATCCAGTCAATTAATCTTTTTACCTCACTTTCAGGAATTATTTTTATATTTTTTTGCCATTCTAATATTTTTTCTTTTAAATCTTTTATTTTTATGAAGAATTGATCCTTTGGAATAAATTCTAATGGTGATAAACAATCAGATCTTTCAGTATGTGATAATACATTATGACTTATCTTTTCTATTTTATATATATAATCCTTTAATATTTCTTTCATTTTTTTCCTTGCTTCTTCAACTTTTAATCCATTTATTTCATTTATATCTGATATTATTCTTCCATTTTCAGATACTGAAATTATTTCAGGTAAATTATATTTTTCTTTCCATTTTATATCATAAGGATCTCCGTATGTACATACCCATACAATTCCAGTCCCGAAATTATAATCCACATCTTCATCAGAAATAATCTTTACTTTTCTATTTATTAATGGAATTATAACTTCTATCTCTTCTAATTCTTTATAATCATATTCTTTTATAATATTTAAATTATTTTTTTCTGCATATGTTTTTGATATAATCAAATTATTTTCAGTTTCTACATACCTGTTTTTTGCAATTAATATTAATGAACATGAATTAATTAATTCCAGTCTCGTTGTTGCTATTAATATATATTTTCCATTATTTGTTGGTAATTTTATATACATTAAGTATCCTTCTTTTTCTAAATATCCGGCTTCTTGCATTGAAATTGCTGTTTGACATTTTGGACACCACATTATTGGATATCTTTTTCTCTCAATTAAACCATCATTAAACATTTTTATTAATGTATACTGAACAAATGCTTCGTATTTTTTATCAATTGTTTTATATACTTTATCTCTATCAAAAGACGATCCTAATCTTTCAAATGTTTTATACATAGATTCAATCATTTTATTTGTCCAATCAATGCATGCTTTTATAAATTGTTCTTTATTCTCTTTAGATATCTTTAATTTATTTATAATTTTTAATTCTGTTGGCAAACCATGACAATCAAATCCTAAAGGAAAATATACATCATAACCTTCTAATCTTTTATATCTAGCCAAAAAATCTATCCATATAAATTCTAGAGCATGACCCATATGGGCTTCTCCAGAAGTAAATGGTGGTGGGGTATCTATTATATATTTTTTATCTTTATTAATATCAAATCTAAAGATTTCTTTATTTTTATTCCAGAGGTTTAATATCTCTTTTTCAATTATTTTATAATCGGGTCTCTTATCCATTCAAAAATATATATATAAAAAATATATAAAAGACTATACTTCATATATATTTTCCTTTGCTTTGTTTTTAACTAACATAACTATCAACATTCCTACTAATAATAATACAAGACCACCTATTAATAGATAAACACCAGTTTGAATTATAGATTGGAAGTTTAAATATAATGGTTGTAATAAGGTTCCTACAATATATATTAGAAGTCCTGCAAATTCCAATGCCAATCCTAGATTTGATATAATGCATTTATCCATACCCTTTACTAACATATATACTAGTAAGGATATTGCTACTGCTATTCCTATTCCCGGTAAAAAAGATACTAATACTGAGAATACAGAAACTAAAACAACTTTTTTCCAATCCATTAATAAATTATATAATATTTATTTATAAGTTTATTTAGGTAAAAATTCTAATAAATTGTTTAATTTATTTTGTAATTCCTTAATAGCTAATGGTATTAATTTCTCTGCCGAATATTGTCCAAAGGATTCTATAACAAAAATAAATTCATCTTTTGGTATAACTTTTATTTTTTCATTTGATGCTCTTTCTATTGCATCTAAAAAGGTTCTATCATATTCTTTTTCTTTTGATATCTGTATTTTGTTTTTCTTTATTTCTACTCCTAACAATTTTAAATTTTCTAATTCCTTTTCATCTAATTTTCCTTCTAGTTTTAATTCTCCAGTTCTATAATAATAAACATGTCCAGGTATAAATTTTGCATGTTGCTTTCCACTACCAAGTATTGCAACAGCTTCTATTTTTATTTTTTGGTTTTCATCAATATATGCAATCATTGTCTCTGGATAAACTACATATGTATCTTTTCTATCAGTCTTTAAATCAGAACCATATATATATCCCTTTTCATTTTTTTCCAAATAAAGTTTTATTTCTTCATTTTCTTTAATGTTTTCGGGGGTATTTAATACAACTAAACCCAATCTATGTGCTAACATTTCATCCCACATTGCAGAATTGTTTTCTATAATATAAACGTCTTCAATTGCCAATGTTCTTACTTCTTCTAGTATTGCTCTTCTTAAAACATTTAAGAAATTTGGAGTTTCGTCTTTTATTAGTAATTTTAACTTGTATATCTTCTTATCTTTATCGACTGCATATTTATCAGTTGTTTTCTCTAATAACAATATTTCTGGCATTTAAAATTGTTTATAAAAATTGTTTATAAATTTTGATATTAGAGGTTCTCTGTAGTGCAAGGGTTTAATCTATTGGAAGATTATGTTTATACACTAACTAATAATTTAACTTGAGCTATTTATTATTATTTATATTATATTTTTCTTTATGTTAATTTAAACATTATATCTACGTATTTACAATTTAAGTTTCATTAATTATAGAAATTTACCAACATTGAATATTCCTACGACTAATAATATCATAATCTAGTAAATAATGTAGAAAATAAAAGTTTGTTGATAAAGAGTTTTTTACTAATTTTGATATATTATTAACAATTTTGTATAGTAGTAACTCATATTTATACAAAAATAAAGATTGTTTTGGAATGTTTATTACATTAAAAATCTAACCAATATGGATTGAAGGCATTACACCATTTGGAGGATATGCTCTAGCTACTACCCATTGTACATATTGATATGACATAGCACCACCAGTTCCTGCACTTATTTGTAATGTAGGATATTGGAATGGATTATAATTTAAATTAGCATATGTATAATTTCCACGGCTTGAATTATATGATAAAGGATACGTATTTAATAATGTTAACGGAGCCCACACTCGATAGTAACTATAAAGATAGAATCCTGCTTGTGCATGTGTAGAATTAACAATTAAATATGAATAAAATGTTCCAGGATACGAATAAAGAGTATCAGAATATCTATTTGCTAAAATATTATTTGTTACTGCAGATTT
>JBMSAQ010000037.1:0-2573 GCA_049414405.1 Candidatus Nanopusillus sp. | reverse complement strand
GAAAAGAAAAAGCTTAAAGAAGAATTAAAGAAATTAGAAAAGTGAATAAAGAATTATCCCATAGAGAAAGTTTAGGATTGGCTACAGCAGCTTTTTTACTTACAGGGTTTATTATGGTAATATTATATCTATTAATGTATTTATTAGGATTAACAGAAGATGCACCTATGGGTTTGGTCGCTACTATTAAAGAAATGCCTCCCCCCATAGCTGTTGCATTTGCACTCTTTATAACATCAGCAATAGCTGGAGTGGGTTTCCTTATGGAAAATAAAGAAGAATGGGAATATTATAGATCAATAATTATCTTTACAATAATTACAGATGTATTATTAGTATTTGCATTATATATAGCTTCTATGTTTATATATATATCCGAATTATTAATAAAAGAAATAGGACTTATACTTTTATTAACACCACCAATAACTTATGTGATACTAAAAAGCACAAAATATCTAAAACATAAGCTAAAAAATGGTTGATTATGACCTAAAAGAAATTTTTAAAGAACCTATTTTTATGGATACAATACCTGAAGATATAGATCTTTCTGAAGAAAAATATGATGGTATTAGTCCTTACGTACCTTTTATAAGGGATTGGAACTCAAATGTTATTGATATAATATACTGGAGTAAACCCGAAAAAGAAAGAGAATTTACACTGAAATTATTAAGAAAAGATTCTATGGACTTTATTGGGAGAATCATTGAAGTAAAAAAGATAAAAGAATCGGACGAATTTACTGTTAAATTATCTAACGGGGTTGAAGTTATCTTTAATGAATATATATTAAAAAAAAGTAATCCTGATTTAAAAGATAAAGATTTAACCGACATATTGGAAGAAATCAAAAAAGCTAGATTATTATATCTAAATATTATAGTAAAAAGCAAAGATAAAAAGAATTCTAAATTTTATGTAAAATCATATATGGATTTAGCAAAAGTAGAATTAAGAACTAAGGAATTATTAGAAATAAAACAAAAATATAATGTAACTTGGTTTGATCTGTTTTTATGTGCTATTAGTATTAATCCTTTTGATATGAATATTGATGAATATTTATTATTAAGACAGCTTTATATACCTCGAGTATTATCTTTATTTCCCGTAAAAATAAGGGATGAATTTACAAAATATACACATATGTTACAATTTACAAAACCAGGTTCTGGAAAAAGTACTTTTTATTCTAAATTATCTAATATTATGAGAATTGCAATATTTGGAAGATTTCCATCAAGGACTAGATTAATTATGGATGCAAGAACTGGTGCAGAAGGGGCTATATTTCATAATGATTATATTGTTATAGATGCATTTGATAAAAATCTAGAAAGCCAAAATTTTGAAGAATTCTTATCCATATCAGAACGTGGGTTAGGCAATGGAGAATGGGATATAGAAAAAGGAAGTGCATCAACCAAATCTGAAAGAGATATAATAAAAAGAGATGTGGGATTTATATTTTTAGGAAATGTTGAAAAAGTAAGTTATGAAACTTTAACAGATCTTTTAAAAGACTGGAGGGAATGGTTAAAAGGAGAATTAATAAAAAGAGGATTAAATCCCGGTTCTGTTACTGCATTTATAGATAGATTAGCAATTATAAGTATAGTAGATCAAGATTTTGATGTTGATAAATATATTATTGATAAAACTTTAAGAATACAATACTTTATGGCAATGATAAATTTAATAAAGCAAAATATACTTAAAGCAAAAATTGATAATACAAAACTTTCTGATTTAGATAAAAGTAGAAAAAGAGCATTTGCTAAAATGCTTGCAAAAAAAATAAGAGCTTTAGAAATTTCTAATTTTATGAAAGGTAATGACCCACGTGTATCCGATATGGAAACAGATATGAAAGAAGGAGGTGCAGAAATGTTTGCTAAAATTTTAGTAAAGGGTACGTGGGGATGGAAATCCATACAAACTTAAAAAATAGATCTTAAACTTTATCTATTAATTTTTTCATCATTATTTCTTTATAACTTCAAACTTTACATCTTTATTTATTAACATAGAAATTATTGCATACCATATCGCAATCCCATCTAAAATACTACCAATTATAATTGATGGAATAGCAAACAAAACCTTATAATGCAGTGGGACTTCTAATGGTTGGGTATTTAAGTAAAAACCTATTAAATAAGAACCAATCCATGCGATAGTTACTGGCATGACTATTAATATTATATAATTACTAAAAGGGAAGATCGTACCCGAAAATATTGATAACATAACTGCAGTTAAACTAATCAAACCTGAAGACCATACTAATAATGAATAAGAATAATATAATTTAACCTTTAATGGTAATTTCCTTTTTAATACATCAAAAGAATGTAAAACCCATCTACGCCTTTGTTTTAAGAAATCTTTAATAGAAAATGGGCTCTGTTCGTATAACCTACCCCTTAACCATTCAATTTTGTAACCTAATTCTTGAGCCTTTAAACCAAATAAACTATCTTCCCCCCAGGTTTCGCCAAAATCCCAACCCACTTTTTGTTCAACATCCGATCTAATTAATACGTGTGAGCCATGCATCCATGAAA
>JBMSAQ010000036.1:0-4375 GCA_049414405.1 Candidatus Nanopusillus sp. | reverse complement strand
TTAATAGATATAATATTACCATAATAAACCCTGTAAGTAAAAAAGCTGCTGTAGCCAATCCTAAACTTTCTCTATGGGATAATTCTTTATTCACTTTTCTAATTTCTTTAATTCTTCTTTAAGCTTTTTCTTTTCTTCTTCATATTTTTTTAATTCTCCCTCTGATAATTTAACAGCCCGTCCTATTTGTATTTTTCTTTCTAAAGTACTAATTTGATCTTTTAATTCTTTTATTCTTTTAGTTTTGTTTATATCTGTGCTTTTTGGTTTTTCAATATTTACCCTATATATTGCTTTATCATCTATTAATTTTCCTTTTTTCTCTGAAATTATTTTATCTATAGCCTCAAATATTTCCTTTTCATAACCTTTAAAGGTTTCTTTTATTACATCTACAGATACCCATTCATTCTTAATTATCTGATCTAAGATCCAGTTGTATATTTCTTCTACTTTTTTAGAGTCTGTTTTTTTTGGTTTTTCTTCTTGTTTTTTTTCAAATTTTGAATCTGTAAATAGTTTCATTAAATATTTAGTTCTACTGCCAATTACTATTAATTTATTTTGCTGGTCATAATCAATAAAGTTTAGTTGCCTTAATAATCTATATGCAGTCCTGAATTCCCTTTCTAACCCTTTCTTTTTTGCATCTTCTAATATTTGAGAGTAACCTATTGCATTAGTATCAACAATATCTTTTAAGATTTTTCTCATATAATCTATAACTCCATTAACCCCTCTCTCAATAATTTCATTATTATCGGTAACATTATTTTTTAAGTAAAATTCTATTTCCTGCAATCCTTTTTTAATTAATTCTAAATCATTTAATATATCTTGTCTTGTGACTGACATGCTTATTATTCATATAAGTCGGGATTAGCCATTTCAAATAAGCTTTGATCTATAGCATCTAATTTTTCATTTATGTTTTTTAATTTTTGATATATCAAATATAATATTATTACTTGCATCTTTTTTAATTCATAATCTGAGTTATTCATTGTTTCAAATAAATGTTTTTCTAATATTTCTTCTATTTTATTGATTTGTTCTTCATCCATTTTTCTTTATATATTCTATTACTTTGGCCCTTACTTCAGGGTCATATGCAAATGCTTTAAAGATTAATGCTCTCATTTCTAATATATCTTTATCTAATTCTAAAGCCGCTTTTGCTATTTCTTTATCTATATAGTCTTCATCATCGCCTTCTCTAAAAACCATCCAGTAATTTCTTTTTGATCCTTTTTTTGATTTCTTTTTTAGCTCCATGCTATATTATATAGATGTTAAATTTTATAAACTTTATGCAATGCATAAAGTGTATAAAGTTTATAAAGTTTAACTTTTATATATTATAGCATGGACACAGAAGAAATATTAACAAAAACGTATAATCTTTTTGTAGAGGCTGGCGTACTTATAGAGGGTTCTTTAATAAGTGATGAAATAAAAGAACATATAGCAAAAGGCGAATATGAAAAGGCAGCAAGACTATTTATTTATATGTTAGTATTTGAAATGAACAACAACCCAGTATATTCTAAAATAATTCACAAAAAAATAAATGATTTTATAGTTGTATTATATAAAATGGAAGAATATGGCATAAATAATAAAGAAACTATAGATAAATTTATAGATACAATAATTAGATTTTATTTATATTCATTAGAGCACAAATTAGACTTAAGATTAAATAATGAAAAAAGGGAATCAATAAAGGCTAAATTAAGAGAATTAGTTAATATAATATAATGGGAAAAATAGTTACAGAATTAACTAAAAATCTTATTATTTTTAGACCAGATGAAGAAGAAATAGACCCCGATGATGACTATTTATTTTATATATATGATCAATATTTAGATAAAGTAACAGAATATATATCCGAAGAGAAATTAGAAGAAATGGGTAAAGAATTACTTACTATGAAAGAATTGTATACAAATGTTGTAAGAAAAGCTGCTAGCATGGTAACCCCAATTGTAAGAAAAAAAGAAGAAAGTACTGTTCTAGGGTATAGATTGTTTGGGTTTTTATTATTAATGAAATTAAGTATTGATATGTTATTATCTTATATATATGCAAAAGGATTAGTAGAATTAACAGATAGTGTTGTTGATTCTGAGGGACTTGTTGCTTATAAATTAGGTCAATATTTCTTAAATGAATTAAATTATAAAGCAGGTTTTAATAAAATAGCAGTAGATATATTAAGCAATGAACAATTATTTATAGAATTTTATAATATATTAATAACTAAATTAAAAGAAGAGAAAGATATTGAAAAAGTATATTACAGTTTTACAAATGCAATTAAAAAGGTTAAATTAAATTTATAAAATATGTGGATATATATTATATTATGGGCTTTGAAAATACATTAAGAGTTTTTTTAAACATTAACAACATTTATAAAGATTTTATGTTATTGTTCCAGCGTGGTTACAAAATAACCCCGGGGGTGTATGGGGAGGGGTATACACCCTCCCCTCTATTTTGTAATCACTCTGAGACAGTAAATGAAAAGGTTTATAAATTAATTTAATAGTAAAAAATTTAAAATATAGCTAAAATATCTTTTTTACTATATTTTTCTAATCTATTACCTAAAAAAGCCCATATTTCAACATTAACATTATCTATATTTTCAAATCTTTTAGCTAATTCATAGATTTTAAGGAAATCTTTCTTATTAATGTATAAACCATTTATAAGATATTCTTTCCGTTTAACCTGGATTAATCTTACATAACCTTTATCATTTATTGCAATTATATCGATGGGGGATTTAGATGCCGGCGATCGCCATACTAAATAACCTTCTTTTTCTAATATTTTCTTAACTTTTCTTTCATAATAATAACCTTTCTTATATAATTTATTCATAGTTGAATATTGTTTTTTCTTTTTATAATCCCTTTCTGTCTTAATGTTATTAAAAATTTTAGAAAGCTATAATCATCGGGTTTACATTTTCCTTCTCTATTAAAGAAATAAGAGGCAAACCAATCATAACCCCATCTATCAGTAAATACGTGGGCTATGATATTTTTACCAATAACATATGCTCTATATTGCTCTATTTTATATTTTTGATTTCTTTTAAAAGCATCCTCTATTTTTTCAAGAGCAATATCTATTATACTATCATATACCGGGTTTTCAAAAAGATCATCCCATTCATCTATATCATCAAAATCAACATAAAGAAATAAATAAATTTTATTATTTTTATGGTTAATTATTTCTAAATAATCACCATAATCTTTATATTGCACATTGTAAGGTTCAAATATTCTTTTTTTTAAAAATTCTAATACTCTTTCCCTAAATAATGCCATTTTAAATTCTTTATATAATTCTCTAAACTTTTCGGGACCCCCAACCCATTCTGGTATTGTTTTATATACCATTCTTTATAAAAACAAATTTATAGACTTACCTTTATACATATCTAATATTTCCCTATTATTTGCCGTTATTGCGCCATATACGTTTGTTATAAAACTCTTACCTTTAGGATTTACTGGTCTTAATAAATTTACCGATATTTCCATAATACTAAATAACAATATAAAAAATTTATAAATTTTTATAAACCTTTTTTAAATATGGTTGAATGGAAAATAACAAACATTGTTTTTTCTATAAGGTTTAATATAACCTTTTTGATAGATAAAATGGTAGAAATATTTGATAAAAATAGGGTGCCTGTGGATTATGCAAAGGTATAAAAATGGACCTAAAATATTCTTTAGATCTTTTTAAAATTAGTATTAAAAAGATAAAACTTATAATTATTGGGTTATTTTTAGGAATATTGTTTTTTAATGTTTTTGCTTTACTTAATTATGTATATAAGCCAACTAATATATTTGATTATCTAAAAATAGCATGGTTAATCCCTTTATTAGCGAGTATTAGCGCACTTATCGGATATTTTTCTATAAAAGATAAAGATTTTAAACTTAGAAAAAGACGTTTAACATGTGGTCAAAAAGTTATATTTCAAATAACAACACGTGGTTTTAATGTTGATGCTTTAAAAAGATCTGTTGAAAGTATAAAATATTGGGCACCGAAATATATTAAAAATTATGAAATATGGATTGTAACCGAGCCCGATGCAAATCTCGAAATAGATAATATTAAAAATGTAAAAATTATTAAAGTACCTTATGACTTTTCTACTAAAAATGGAGCTAAATACAAAGCTCGTGCGTTAGAATATGCAAAAGAATTAAGAAAAGATTATGATCATGAAAATACATGGATATACTTTTTAGATGAGGAAAGTATTGTTGGCGAAGATACAATATTAGGAATAATAGATTTTATAGAAAATAAAAGGGGTGAAATAGGTCAA
>JBMSAQ010000035.1:0-2834 GCA_049414405.1 Candidatus Nanopusillus sp. | reverse complement strand
CAGTTCTTAGTTTAATCAATAATAAAATAGCCATTCCAAACGAAAAATTGATGCTAATACCCTTTGAAAATCTATATGAGGCTTACTATGTTTCAGGTATTTTAAACTCAGTCATAGCAAGAACAATAATATCCTCATATGTGATAGAAACTGAAATTTCTACTCACATTACTGAAGTCATCAAAATACCTAAATTTGATCCTAACAATAATTTACATAAGAAAATTGCCGAATTATCTAAAAAAGCTCATGAATTAGCAAAATGTATATATTCTAATAATAAATCCGATTATTGTAAAAATATTAATGCAAAGGAAGAACTTAAAAAAGTTGAAGATGAAATTGATTTAGCAGTTGCTGAATTGTATGGAATTACTAAAGAAGAATTAGAAGGATTTAAAGAATTAATGAATATACTTTCTGGAAAATAAATTTTATTACTGCTGTTTTGTTATATCCATAAATTTTTGATAAATATATAATTAAATCATCAGATAATTTTGCTAATAACTTTATACTTGACTTAAATATCTCCTCTTAAGAACTCTATAAACCATTTTATCATACATTTAACAGGAAAAATAAATAATAGAAAAATATAGTAAAAAATAAGGTATTTAACTGTATTATACATAATATTTAAAAATATAGATCCAAAACTAAGCACAATCGTCATATGTGTAACTGCAAATAAAATATATGTCCACAACCCCAATGTAAGAAATATGAAAAACTTAAATATAATACGATCTAAGCCTTCAATATTAAATTCTTTATATATAGAATATGAATATATCAACATGATAAATAAAACTATTACAACATATGTCAATGATATAAAGTATGTATGTAGATATAACAAACTTAATGAATGGATAATAAATAAAATTGCCAATAAAAAAGCAAACATACGAAAGTAGTTTGGTAAATATTCTTTTAATACTTTTTCTGTTTGTTTTTTAATATTCTCAAAAATGCTTATAAAATTGTTATCACATTCCTTTTTAAAAACTATTTCATAAAACTCCTTAAAAATATTTAAGTAATCAAGAAAATCAAATACTCTATCTTTAAAACTATCGAAACATTCTTTTACCATATTTTTAACATTTTCAAGAAGGTCATTCATAGTTAATTATGAAAATTTTTTTAGAATATTTAATATTATTTAATACAAAATCTAAACATAATAAAACAATATAAACTTAAAAAAACATTGGATAATAATATTATAAAATGAGTGATCTAACCATAACAATATCAAAAATTATTGCAACATTAATATTATTTTTATTACCATTGTTACCTTTTATAGGTTTGATTGTATATTCATATATACTTTCAAAACTTATTCTTTCACTTGCTAAACGTTATTTTAATGTAAATATATCATTTTCAAGAATTTGGCGTATTACTTTTTCTTCAGGACTTTCAGGATTAATATCTATATTTATCAACTTATTTTTATATTCTTTTGTATCTATAAATCATATTTTAGAATTTGCAGCAGTTACAATTTTTGTAGCAAGTTTAATTGCCTATAGTTTTCTGCCTAATGTAAGTTTAAGAGGGGTTATTGCTATGTCATTTATAACTACTTTAGCATATCTTCCTTTTATTATTATGGTATATAATGTGATAAATATTTTACTATATCTTACCACTCTTCACGCATGTTGTGCATTACGTTTATAAAATAAACATCTATAAAGATAATCTATAACTTTTATTATTCCAATGATCTTATTTATATTATTTAATTAAGGATTAATCATTTAACCATGCTATACTAAAATCTATATCAAATTATCTATATTATTTTGTGTATTATTTTGTGATAATATATGGTTATATAAATTTAGGATTATTATTTACGGTTAATGGGTGAGTATTTGAAAAATTTTTAATTGAGACCTTTTGTATTTACTTAGATAAAAGTTTTTCTATAAGTTTAATACTTTAATTAATTTACCTTTTAATCCTTTCCCATTATCTAGTTTAATAAATTGCAATTTCTACTTTTTTGATTTCTCTAAAATCTTTTCATTTTCTATAATATTTATTAAAAATTTTATTAAATAAAAATCTAGAAAACTACTTCCTCGCCAGGAATTCTTGGGAATAATTGGACTTCTCTTATATATTTTCTTCCTGTTAAGAATCTTAATAATCTTTCAACACCAATTCCCCCTCCAGCACTTGGTTTCAATAATCCCATCTTAGCAACTTCTAAATAGTTTTTGTATGATGAATAATCTCTACCTTCTTTTTCTAATTCTTTCATTCTTTTTAGGATTCTCTCATATTTATATTCTCTTTCTCCTCCAGATAAAACTTCTCCATATCCTTCTGGCAAAATTAAATCATAGTTTAAATAATGTCCGGGATTGTTTTCATCTTCCTTATCATAGAACTCTCTTTTTATATCAATAATCCAAAATGGATCTTTCTCTTTTTCACTTAAAACATCATCACTAGCATATTTTTCTAAAACTTCTGAATATCTGTAAACTTTAAATGGCTTTGAAGGAACTTTTAATTCTCTACCTAATAGATCTAATTCTTCTTTACATTCTTCTTTAACTTTTTTGATTACATGGATTATTAAATCCTCAACCAAATCCATTACATCTTTCATCTTTGCATATGCAATCTCAAAGTCCATCTGTGTAAATTCAAAAGCATGCCTTCCTGTTTTACCTTTTTCACTTTTTTCTAATCTAACATTTGGTGAGAAGATAAATATTTTATCAGCTGCTAGAAGGGAAAGTTGTTTATGTAAAATCATGCTTTGTGTTATCACTAGTTTTTGTGAATAATATTCAAATGATGGA
>JBMSAQ010000034.1:0-2001 GCA_049414405.1 Candidatus Nanopusillus sp. | reverse complement strand
ACAGAATATTGATATACCAGTAAGACTGACCATATATGGGGCTGGATGGGTCAATGCAACGGCACCTTTCCATCAAGCATTATCAACAAATGCATGGGGCTTACAATCATTTTATCCACAACAATCACAAGAAATGGCCATACGATTAGGATATTGTGAACCTCTATCAAGAATATTTCCAGGTCATAATTTTACTGAAGCTTCTGTATATTGTCCCAATAGTGAATGGCATTTATTTCCAAATTTTTTAGGTGTGGGTGGTGTACCAGCCCAACCAGTATCTGACTTGCCAAATTTCTTTTCCGGATTCTCATGCATTATTACAGGATCTTGTCCAGCAACACATAATCAATATTTAACCTCTCAACCTTACTATTATCAAGGTCCTCCCGTTTATAAAACTGCTACTGACATAAATAGAATAGCAGATTTTATAATTCCAGGAGAATATTTAGATGCAGCATGCCAACAAATGTTTGGTGCAAGATATACAGGTAATTCTCTTTGTGGGCGTGGTCAGGTGTTGGTTGTAGGATCTTTTTATAGAGG
Organism: Candidatus Nanopusillus sp.; assembly: GCA_049414405.1. Taxonomy (GTDB): domain Archaea; phylum Nanobdellota; class Nanobdellia; order Nanobdellales; family Nanobdellaceae; genus Nanobdella. The sequence goes on along the minus strand of JBMSAQ010000034.1, from coordinate 1,452 downwards.
TGTAGTAAATATACAACCACATTGTCAACAAGTATTCATAGATTATCCATGGCATGAAACAATAGCTCTATATATTTCTTATTTAAATAAAAATGGACAACCGGATTATGTATTTTTAGCAGCAGATCCTTTGTGTGAATATAAAATAAATGGAAGAATAATAAGATGTCCAACTGGTGTATACAATGATATACAAAATATAAACGGAATTATTATTGGAAAAGAATGTCCTTTAGTTTACTTAGGTGGTATTAATACATATGCTCAAGGACTTTATAGATTTAATATTACTAGATGGGTAATAGATAATAGGGATCCAAATACAAACCAGTTTATAATTTCTGCAGTATATTATGACCCACATGCTGGATCAAATGGTGTTGCAATGGCAAGAGCATATTGTATTACTGATACGGGAAACAAAGAAGAATTAAACGCCTATATTTATCAAGGTAGTCAAAATAGTGTAAGTTTAGGATATCCAATACCACCAAATACAAACATATATGTATATTACATATATTTGCCAGTAGATATGCCTTTTCTAGGCGGATATCTTGTCGCTAAATTAACAGTATGGTAAAAAAACAAGATAAAATTTTATTTCTTTTATATTTACTAATATTCTTATTTTTTACTTTTGATAGTAAATTTGATATAAATGTAATTATCTTTGGTACAATATATCTATTTTTATTATTTTTTATATTAAAGAATTCAAAGAATACTTCTTTGATATATAAGTCGGTATTTTTACTTATACCAATTATAATTTTTGGAACCATCTATTATCAAGATTGGCCCTTATTAGCACGTTTATCGCTTGGTCTTGCAATAAATTATTGGATATTTTACTTTATAGCATTTGCTCTAGGATATTATTTATTTGAAAATAACTTTTATATTTCGAAAAAATCTTTAATATTTTATGTGCTTTCTTTAGTTTTATTTATAATACTATTTTTCCTTGAATTAGTAATCAATGTTATAACCATAGATTTAGAAGTAGCAACAGGTCCCATAGTCGGTTCAGTCATTAACTTTGCATTATCAAATTTTTATACTTTCAAAATATTATATTCAACTTTGTTTATTGTATTTGCCATATTCCTATTTCTAGTTATACGTTTTAATAGAAATGAAATACTTATAGTAAGAACAAAAATATTCAAAAAGTTGTCAGAAATTTATAAATATAAAAAGTATATATTTTTATCAATATTTTTTATTATAATATTACAACTTATCATTTCTATATATGGATTATTATTTTATAGTAATCTAGCTTCAGAAAGTTTAATTGTAAAATATCAGATTACCGTATATAAGGCTCTTATACTTTTCTCCATATTTGAATTTGTTATTTATTTTTTAATTTATAAGAGCATGAAAAAAGATCATTTCACAAATTATTTCTTACTATTTACCATGGTCTTGATAATATTTTTGGGT
>JBMSAQ010000033.1:0-8463 GCA_049414405.1 Candidatus Nanopusillus sp. | reverse complement strand
AGAAATTTAGGTGAATTAGAAGCTGCAGCTTTATTTTTCTATTTAGTAAACACATCTTTTATGGGTGGACCTAAAAAAGGATTTAGTTGTGTAATTAATCCAAAAAGAAATGATGCAAGAGCCTTTAGAAAAAAAATAAGGGCTATTTTAGATTTTACAAAAAATTGGCAGGATATAATAATCGAAAATTTAGATTTTAGAAAAGTTATTCAATTATATGATAGTGAAAAAACAGTTTTTTATTTAGACCCTCCTTATCCAGATAGATCTGATAATTATTATGGGATTACATTTACTATTAAAGATATCAGAGATATGGCAAACATATTAACAAAAATTAAAGGAAAATTTTTGTTAAAAGTTGATGATAAAGCTTTTAATCTTATTAAAGATATATTAAAAAACTATAAAATTGAAAAATTAGAAAAGAAAAAATCTATGGAAAAGAAAAAAGGCGAAAAAAAGAAAACGTGGACTCTTATTTTTGTATCTAATTATTAATTTATAATATTCTTTTTCCTATAATCATAGCCAAATCCCTTCTAGCTTTTTCTAAAATTTCTAAACTCCATACTGAAGTTCTATATAGATTTTCTATGTCTTGTACAGGATTTTTCCAAAAGTATTTTAATATTTCTCCAAAAGCCATACTTATCCTAAAAGTATCATTCAAAAGACCACCTATAACATTTAATGTAGCTATATTCATCGGATCATATTTTTGTATCTTTCTATATACCAATCTAAGAGATAAGCTTAATGTATCTGTATATCTTTGTATCCTATAAAGCTTTTCTATAAGTTCTTCCTTTGTATAATTTCTAGTTTCTATACTTCTTTTAATTGAATCTATAATAAGATATAATGCTTCTAAATCTTCTCTAGCTTCTTCAACTTCTTCTTCAATAGATCCTATCTTATTTAGATAACCCCACATCATAATAAAACATCTACTTTTAAATTTATAAAATTTATGACATATTCAAACTTTTAGCTTTATAATTTATATAATACTGCTTTTTCTTTTTTAAAAAGTAATAAAAGTATTGCAAAAATTAAATGTTTATTCCTTGGGGTTGTTATGTCATGATAATAAATAGAAACTTATATATTTATTTATATACTCACGTATAATTTTTTCTACTTCTTCCATCATAGCTACTGCATAGTTTTGAATTTCTCTTAAAGCACTATATACATTTCTTATACCATAAGTTGGATTATTTCTATAGCTAACTATTGCTTTTGATATAGCTTTATTTATATAATTAAGATACGGTCCTAATTTATTAAGAAGATGAACTAATTCCCCCATCGTAGAATTATAATAAGCCAATATACTTGCTTTTTTAATCATTGATGCAAGTGTAATAGTAAGTCTACGTTCGATATTATTTAAAGAGTTAAGTACTTCATAAAGATCCTCATCTCTTTTGTAGACTTTATTTTTTAAATCTTCTATAGCTCCTGCTGCAATTCCTCCTAAAAATCCAAGATCTGATTCAAATTTTTTTATATCTTCTTTTAATTCTATTAATAACTTTATTTTAGGGTCCATAACTATTATTATAATTTTATACTTATAAATTTTAAAAAAAGTAATAAATTATAAATTATAACTATAAGAAAATATATAATTTTATTTATATTTTAGATCTTCTAATATCAAAGCAAATAATTCTTTTTCTGATAAATTTTTATATTGATTTATAATCTTCATAATAAGATTTATATCATCTTTATATTTAGGATCATTAACAATAACTTTTACAACGTCATAACCTTTATCTGTAAGATAAATAATGCTATTATCTGCAAAAATATCTATATCTATAAGATCTGTTTCTGAATATAAATTATAAAGTATATCATCCAATTCTGCTTCACTACTTGATTCAAATATTAAAATTTCTTTTGTATTTAAACTAATATAGAATTCTAAATATCCATAAAAATTTTTATCTTTTAGATCTTTATAGATAAAGTAAAATAATTCCTTAAGTTTTTGTTTTGATAATTTTCTATCATTCAGATAGAGTATAATTAAAATAAATTCATCAATCCATGAAAATTCCCTAAAAAATTCTTCTGAAGTAGTCATATTATATATATGTAACCATAAATTTTTATACTTTTATGTGCTTTATAATATATGGCATATTTTCTACAATGGTTGGTTCCTTTAATCATAGGCTTTATAGTTTCTCTTATTTTAAGCAGTGATAAAGCTGTAAAAAAAATATTGAATATATCCAATAGAATGGCTGATGCATATTATAATAAGAAAAAAGAAAAACTTAAGAAAACTTATGGAGACCTTAATGATGATTTATCTTTATTAATCTTATCTAATGAAATATATAAAATAGAATATGTAAAAAAACCACAATTTATACTAATTATATATTTAATTATATATAGCGCAATTATTACAAGTATTGCGACATTTTTATATATTTTAGATTATAATGTTATTGTATATGCATTATCAATTCCTGCAGCTAATTTAATATATCTTTTAGCTATAAAAATAAAACAAAAATTAAAAGCTAAAGTTGATAACCGGTAGCAGCATGTAATTTAGCTCTTTTTTCAATTATATAATAGTTATTCTTTAAGAAGAAATAAATATCGGGATGAATTGATTTTATTTTTGTATAATATTCTTCATGGATAATTCTTTTAATGCGTTTATAAGTTTCAACTTTAATATTTTGATCAGTATCTATAGATTCTTCATACACATATTCTTTAGATACATTTCCTATATATTGTAATGCTTCTACTATTTTTTCATTATCAACTCTTACCGAAATTGAGGGATCTACTATATAATTACCTTTAGAATCTTTTTTATCTTTTATATTATTTATATTTTTGCCTAATTCTACTAATATTTTTAAGAAAGTAGATTTCTTACTGCCTTTAATTCCAAAAGCATCGTATAAAGATTTTATAGAATTATTATATAATTTGATTTCTGCATAAACCTTTCTTAATTCTGTAGATTCATGTAATAATAAAAGCATAGGAAAGAAAAAATCTGGAGTAAATTTCTTTAGAATTGGTCTAACTTCTTCAATACTAATTTGATGTTTTATTACCCATCTCATTATAGAATGTGTTACTTCTTTATTGTAAAAAGCCCCCCATAAAAAGTAACCAATTTTACCATCACCAATATCCTTTTTTAATATATTTTTGGTATAACTGAGATACAATTCTTCCATAAGTGGCGTAGAACCCTCTCCGATATATATTGGTTCTTTCCATAAAACTATTAATGAATGAAATCTTTCTCTAGATCTACTTGCTAATTGCCTTGGTATTTGGGTATTAACTATGTGTGCTAATCTGTATTCTCTAATTTCAAAAATTCTCTGAAGTATTTTTCTCGCAATACCCGTAGCTCCTTCTGCAAATAAATCAAACATATTATGAGCTTCATCTAATACAATTGGATAAGGAAATATACGACCTCTTTCTTGAATTTGTTTACTATGTAAATTTATTCTACCTATATAATCATATGGGAGATAACATACATCTAAATATATGTTTTCTCTAATTTGTTCATCTGTATAACCTAAATGCTTCATTATATATTTATAGAAAGCAATAGATAATGCTGATTTACCCGTACCTGGTTCTCCTAAAATAATTAACCAATAATCCTCATCAATTGGCGCACTAATAGCATCAGCTATATCTTTAGATGTACTCTCTATAAAATCTATTGGATTTATAAATCTTTTTTTAATATCCGTTCTATTAGCCCATACTTTATTTAAAGTAATCTGAAATACCCTCGTTTCTTTAAAAACATTTAAAAGATCTTGAGATGTTAATTTACGTATATCTTGTAAGGTTTCAATCTTCATCATTATAGAGAAGGAGGTCTTTGAAAGTCTGAGCCTCCAGAACCTTTATAATAACTTAACAATGGTAACATTAAAGCTATTACTGTTACTAATACTGTAGGCATCATAAAGAAAGTATATAGCTGTGGTCCAGTAATGTTTATATATCCTATGCTATTAAGCGCTAATATTGCAATTAAAAATATCCACATAATAATCATTATACCCATTACCAAAGTTTTAATACTTTCTACTCTATTACTTTCCATAGCTATATAAAAAGCTATAACTAATATTTCTAAAAGGATGTAAGAATAAATATCTTTAAATGTAATTAACTTTACTATTGTATCTGTTAAATTTATTAATTCAGTTCCAATAGCTGTAACATTTAATTGATCCATTTTAGAAAGGTCTTAATCCAACGGCCGAGAATACTAGTGAAGTTAAATATACCAATATGGCTATTATGGCTCCAAAATATACTATTGATACTATTGCTTGAGCTACAGATACTGCTGCAGGTCCGAATATTGATGCTAATGGCACTATAAATAACGAAATAAATACTCCTGCTCCCTTAATTCCTAAAGATATTGCATATATTAAGTTTATTGCAAGTTCTATAAAACCTATAACGAAGAAGAATGGATTTTTAGTCATTTGTATTATTGTATTATTTATTTTATTAATTGTATTATTTACTTCATACATATAATCATTTAAGGTAGGTATTCCTAAATTATAAATTCCATAGGGTCCGAAAAATACTCCTACAACACTTGTTATAAACGTCATTATTATAAACATTCTTATTAAAAAACTTAAAGGTTTTAATAGTGGGTGTTCTCCAGTAAATCTAGAAAGAAATTCAGTATAAGCCATATCTAATAAGAATAAGAAGAAGATACCTGCAGCTAAAACTAATGGAGCTGTTGTTTGAAGAACAACCATAGACATAAGTATTAAGAATAAAACTAGTCCAAATCCAGCTATTATTAACCTCTGATAATAAGAAAATGCTCTAGTCCATGCATATAATATGAAAATTGCTATTAAATAAACCATAAATGCTGGTAATGTTATCCTATTATTAAGAACATTTGGTGGATAAATCATTTGCTGAACAAATCCATTTTCATAAGTTATTGTAATAATCATATAATTAGTTAAGTTAAATGTATAATTTTCTGGTAATTCTGTTAATAAGATAGTAAAATTATTTGTACCTATAGAGTTTATTGTATAATTTCTATAAAGGGTATCATTATAATATATAATTATATTTGCTGAAGAAATTCTTGCTGGAGCTGTTACTGTTAATTGATATACATTAGAAGATATGTTTGTAACATTTATAACTGGAAATTCAGCAATTACTGAAACAGTTCTATTATTTTGTAGAATTGATTGGGCTATAAGATTATCTATAGATATTGCTTGTTGTTGTTGGCCTTGGACTGTTGTTAAGAATGTATTATTTACTCTTATAGAATATAAAGCGCCAATTCTTACAGGGACTGGTGCATAATAAACATTAGATGAATATAAGTATAAATAAGATCCTAATAAATAACATCCTGCTTGTGGATTTGCTAAAGCAATTAAAGTATCTAAATATTGATTTTGACCTATTAATGGATTATTAAAGTAAGCTAATGATGGATTTAATAGACATAAAGTCCATTGATATGCATATCTAGATAATAAATTAGTACTATAACCCATACTATAAGCAATACCCTGTATATTTTGTGATACTAATATAAAGCCACATTGATCATTAGTCCATGCATATATCGTATAAGTATTCATATTTGGGTTTCTAAAAACAGTAGTATCATTATTACATGCTATTGATAATGAATAAGATATATTTGATGGCATATTTCCACTATCTTCCATTCTAAAATCAAATCTATTATAGTAAAAAGTACCATTTCTTTGATCAATAATATATGTTAAATTTACTGGATTATAGCAATAAATATACCACCTAAGGTTATGTATTGGTGCTTGTGATATAGTCCATGAATATGTTGGTGATGAAGCATTTGTTAATGTTGTTTGATGTGTTTGCACAATTGTATTATTATCATATAATGTAATATTACATACAACATTTGGTAGAACATCTCTTACATTTATAGAATAATTTAAACTTAATGGTGATGTATATATTGAAATTCCCGGAATATTTGTAAATAAGGTCACATTTAAAGTACCCCATAATGGCATAAAGCTCATATTTCTAAATGATTGATTACCATATAATAACGATCCGTTAATATGATTTAAAGTATTATTTTGTAAAATTGGGGTAAGGTTAACCATCAAATTATTTATTGTTTGTATGTAATTACATGAAAGATTAATTTGCAATGTTCTATTTGTTATATTATTATAAATTATTAAGGTGTTATTTGGCCTCATGCAATAATAGGTTATCCTTAAGTTTGAATTATAAAGGTTTGTATAATTTACGTTATTATAAGTATAATAAGGTTCTAAAGTTACATTTAATTGATCTAATTGAATATTAAATATAGCAGTTGAAATAGATGTGACTCTAGAGGTTTGTCCATATGCTATTACAGTTAAATTATAAGCACCCGATTGATTAAATAAATAAGGAAATTCATATGGAATTATTAAGGCTTGGAATGCATTTACTGATACATTATTAGTTGTTAATATAGAACTATTTAAATATACCGTATAATTTACATATTCGGAAAATGGGTTATATATAGATACATTAAATTGGAAATTTGTTGATGTGTTTATTAATAGATCGGGTGTTAATAGTTTTATAATTGAAAAAGATGGCATTACACCATATGGTGGATATGCTCTGGCTATTACCCACTGTATATATTGGTGTGATGTGGAATCGTAACAATCCCCCGCACCTATTAACAATGTGCCATGTTGGAAAGGATTATAATCTAAAAAAGAATAAGTAGATCCGTGAACATATGTTCTATATGTATTTAATAATGTTAATGGAACCCATACTTGACTAAAATTATAAATATAATACCCAGCTTCGACATATGATGGGGTAAGTATTAAATATGAATAAATTGTCCTACCCCCATATGCAAAATGTGTATTACTTAATATTCTATTTGTTACTGCAGACATTATTCTTGTATATTCTCCTCTATTATATTGAAATTGTACAAATGTGGATGAGTGAGATGTTGGCGCGTAACATCCAGAAACACCACTTATTACATTAGTATTAATTATATTACTTGTATTTCCAAATAATGCTATTACGTTGGCATGTCCACCATGGGTAAAATACCATGCTTCTTCAACAATTAAAGATATTAAAGGAATATTTCCATTGTTGGGGGGTAAGATATAAGTACCCGTATAAAAGTTGTTGTATAACATTTGAATACCCCAGGAAGTAGCTGTGGGGTATGATCTGGCATAAATGTGTCCAGTCCAACCATCAAACGTATTATTAAAATATCCATATACTATAAATACATGTCTACCATTATCATATTGTCTAGATGGAAATACATTTGGAGAAGCACCAACATATGGATAATATAGTGAATAAAAATTTGTATTAAGGTCAGATATTGCTATATAAATCGTAATATTACCATTAGCTGGGATTTCATTATCTAATCTTATCCACCAAATCTTACATTGTGTATTTCCATGTATAAATTGTCCCGCATACCATGAATATATGTTGGGAATATCGCCATAATTCGTAGTAAAATATACATTTCTACCATCTGGGTGTATTTGATTAAATAATGTTGGATTATTTACATAAGCAAAATTAGGACCGATATTTATTGTTCCGTTACATATTGCTATTTGTTGCTGGAATGGGGACGGGGTTGGAATAATTTGGTTGTTTGTTATTATGGTAACATAAAAATCAATATATTCAGGACCTACAAATACAATTGGTTCTGGGTTTGTATATTTTCTAACAAAAATCCAATCATACCTGACATGCACATATCCTGTACTTCCACCATGTATTGTAACCCAAGTCCATGTTATAGATGACCAAGCAGATTGTATAGTTTCATATGAATTAATAAGAGTCCTATTTGAAGCTAAAGCATCTACATATAAAGTGGTACTATTCTTTTTTATAATTCTCGAAATATACCATACATTATTAGAAAATAGACCAAAATTTTTTGGATAATAATTTATACTATTAACCATATAATATACCCCCATATTTAGTCCAGAATATCCTATATCAACAAATCCAAACCTATTATTATCACTATTATGTTGTATTAAAAAGTTAGTATGCCAATCACTATCTGCTGTTTTACTAAATTTTACCTCAATAACTATCATATCATTCGGTCCAAAATTTCTATTCATTCTTAAAATTCTCCAATTATTATCCGACCATATTGTAAGTATTGAATTCGAAACATTATAAAAAATTCCTCGAAACCCCACATAACCATTCACAGTCCATTTAGATGTATCTAAAGTATTTCCATTAAAATCATCAAAGAATTCAAAAACCAAATCTCCGTTACTTAAACTTATAGCGTTTGGGTTTCCGTACCATAAATATATGGTTTTATTAGAATTTCCC
>JBMSAQ010000032.1:0-3336 GCA_049414405.1 Candidatus Nanopusillus sp. | reverse complement strand
TATTTATTATTTAAACTTTTTAATTATAGATAATTTGTTTTTAAAAATATTTATTTGCTACTACTATACAATTATAGTCTAAGATAAATTTATAAAATTTTCTCTTATACATTATAATTTATGGACAGCCAAACACCATCTTACAATCCAAAAAATAGAAATTTGAAAATCAACAGTGAGGTACTACAACCTTTAGAGAGTTTAGATGGAATATTGCGTAATATGATTGGAGAAATAATAAATAAAGGCGAAATACATAATGCAAGCAGGGCATTTATATATATGAGAATGGTAGAGTTAGCACATCCCAAATCTTATATCCATTATGCCAAAGTATCCGTTTTGGATGATAAAAATAGTACTGTTGCATCATGTGAATCAATAGAAAGTATATCATCACCAGGTAAAATTACATGCCAAAATTTAGAAAAAGACAAGCCATTTGAAATATCAAATGATTATTTGTCAAAGACAAAAAATGATCTTAGAAGTATATTAAATACAATATATTGGGAAGATCCAATTAGAAAGAATTTGGCAGAAGAATTAAGATTGTCTACACATGAAAGAAAGAGTCTAACGCCGTCATATTCATCAGAAATTTATGCAAACATAAATTTAGCCGAAAGACTAGGCAAGCCTACGATAGAAATTTATGAAAATCCACATTGTCCAGATAGCGGAATGGTTAGATATAAGATGGACGAAAATAACAAATATAAAATTGACGTACATTATAGATTTTTATAGACTTTATATTTTTTATACATATTTTTCTAAATCTCTTAAATCAAATAAATGTAAGTTATCTTCTTTAATTCTTTCTTTAAAACTTTTTGCAAATATTATTTTTTCTTTTAAGTCTTCCAATATTTCTTTAGCATTTCATTATTTGTATAATCTTAATTATACTAATTGTAATTATACACATATAGAAAATATAACGCAAAATTATAGATTGAGATAAAATACTCAAATGACTAAAAAAGTGTATGATTTTAATATTTACTTTCCTAAATTTATTAATTTCTTTATTTCATTTCCATATTTATTTAAGATATCTCTTAATTCTTTTATTTTATTTGCATCTAATATTTCTACTTTATCTTTTATTTCTGGATATGTACTTTCCAATAACTTTTTTGCCCTTTTTTGATATTTATTATATTTTTTATAAAAAATAAAATATAAAATAATGAGATTGGGTGCCCCAATAAAAAATTGATGAAACACATAGAGGTCAATATAACTGTTATATATTATAACATATAACTAATATAGCTCTAATAACTATCATTGGATTACATACGTTGCAACGGATAAATCAAACATATGGTAATAACCCATTAATGCAGTTGGTAATATATGATGTACAAAATACCACGCTTGAAATAAATAATTTTCAAAATTCTGCAATTATACAAAATGTAAACGCAATAGGAAGAACATTTGATTATTTTCATAATTTATCGTCGATAAAAGATTTTTTAGAGATTTTTACAATACTTTTGCTATTAATAATAATCATATCATATATTTATAAACGTCATAAAAACAATTATTTATAAAAATTTATAGACTTATCTTCAAAAAATAACCATAATTGATTGTATATTTGCTAATATCATAATTAATCTCTTTATTAATTTGTTTATTTCGTTCCGTTTCATTAAATACTTTTATTAGTCCTTTTTTAATATCTTGTTTAGATTATCAGAATATTTATTGATTGGTCTATATTACTTTTATCTTCATAAACATTTAATAGATTAATAAAATATATGGAAAAGAAAATTAATGATTACTTAAATAACTCGACTAAATTATCAAAAAAAGATTTATTTACAGCTTTGAAGCAGGGTGCTGATTTAATTAGAACGGGTTTGGATTATAGATCATTATTAATATTTCTTTTCTATAAAGCCATAAGTGACAGATATGAAAGTGAAGTTAATCGAATAATTAAAGAAGAAGGTTTATCTAGAGAAGAAGCATATATTGTAGCAAACTCTGAATTTAAGATGTATGATGAAAATACCAGAGAATTAATAACATGGAAAGAAATAACTAAGAAAAGCAATTATTTAGAAGAATTCCAAAATGCTTTAATAAAATTTGCTGAGCTAAATCCCGATATTATAAGCAAAGACTTAATGAAAGCTCTATTAGATAAATTAGGAATTTCACATTTAGAAAGCGAACATAAAGCTAGACTAGATCAAATAAAAAGAATATTTGATAAGTTAGATTTTTCTAATGTTGATTATGATATTATAGGAGATGCTTACATGTATATTTTAGCTCAATTTGCTCCAACTAAGGGTAAAGAAGGAGAAGTATATACACCATATGAAGTAATTAAATTACTGATAAGATTAATTGATCCAGAACCAGGGTCTGATATATTAGATCCAGCCATGGGATCTGGAGCAATGTTAATAGAAGCTTATAAATATACAAAAAAAAGAGGTAGAGTTCGACTATTTGGACAAGAATATAATCCAGACATGGCGGCAATAGCTAAATTGAACTTTGTATTACATGGAATTGAAAAAAATTTAGTAAAAATTCAGGTGGGAGACAGTCTAAAAAAGCTTAAGTTTGATGAAAATTCACAATTTGAAGTTGATTATGTTGTTGCTAATCCACCATGGAATCAAGATGGATATGGTGAAAAAACATTGGGTAAAGATATTAGTTTACGTAAAATTTACAAATATGGGTTTCCTCCAAATAATAATGCAGATTGGGCATGGATACAGTTGATGTTATATTATGCTAAAAAGAAAGTAGGAGTTATACTAGATCAAGGTGCTCTATCTAGAGAGGGAAAAGAAAAAGCAATCAGAGAAAAGATTGTTAATGATGATTTAATAGAAGCGATAATTCTACTTCCAGAAAAATTATTTTATAATACTCAGTCGTCGCTATCTGGAATAATAATAATATTTAATAAAGAAAAACAAGAGGATAGAAAAAGAAAGATTCTTTTTATAGATGCAACAGATCTTTATGTTAAACATCCCGAAGTTAGAAGATTAAATAAACTAAGCGATGAGCATATTCAAAAGATAGTAGAAACATATAGAGAATTTAAAACAATACCCGGTTTTTCTAGAGTAGTAAATATAGAAGAAATAATAAAAAATAATTACAATTTAAATGTATCTCTTTATGTTTCGAAAATTCAGAATAATAATTCTGTAAGTATAGAAGAAATAAAAGGATTATGGAAAAATATAGAGGGAATTAGAAAGGAAAGAGAAGAAAAAGAAAAAGAATTAGAAGAAATAATTAAAATTATAGTTAATAAAAATGAGTGAATATAACAATGAA
>JBMSAQ010000031.1:0-9989 GCA_049414405.1 Candidatus Nanopusillus sp. | reverse complement strand
TTAATAGATATAATATTACCATAATAAACCCTGTAAGTAAAAAAGCTGCTGTAGCCAATCCTAAACTTTCTCTATGGGATAATTCTTTATTCACTTTTCTAATTTCTTTAATTCTTCTTTAAGCTTTTTCTTTTCTTCTTCTAATTTTTGTAATTCTTCTTTTGATAATTCTATAGATTTACCCACTCGAATTTTTCTTTCTAAAGTTTCTATTTGATCTTTTAATTCTTTTATTCTTTTAACTTTAGATGTATCTATACTTTTTACTGGTTTTTCGCCATCAGCTTTATATAAATATTTTCCATCTACTAGTTTACCTTTACCTTCAGCAATTATCTTATTAATAGCTTCTATAATTTCTTTTTGATATCCTTCAAATTCTGTATTTATTATTTTAATGTCTATCCAGTTATGTTTATCAATTTGATCTAAAACCCATTTATATATTTCATCTATCTTTTTTTGATCTAATGCTTCAGGTTTTTCTTGTTTTTCTTTTTGGCTTTTTATTGATTTTGAATCCGTAAATAATTTCAGTAGATATTTTGTTCTATTACCAATGATTATTAACTTATTTTGTTTATCATAGTTTATAAAGTTTGTTTGCCTTAATAAACTATATGCTGCTCTAAATTCCTTTTCTAAACCTCTCTTTTTTGCATCTTCTAATATTTGAGAATAGCTTACTGCACGTGTATTTACTATTTCTTTTAATATCTTTTTCATGTAATCTATAACACCATTAATTCCCTTTTCAATAATTTCATTATCATCAGTGACATTATTCCTTAAGTAAAATTCTATTTCCTGCAATCCTTTTTTAATTAATTCTAAATCATTTAATATATCTTTTCTTGTTACTGCCATCTTTATCTTTTTAATTCGGCTGTACTTAAAGCCTCATCTATTAGGCTTAAAGTATCATCTATATCCTTTAATTTTTGATATATCAAATATAATATTATTACTTGCATCTCTTTTAATTCGTTATCTGTATGGTGTGTTTTTCCAAATAAACGTGTTTCTAAATATTCTTCTATTTTATTGATTTGTTCTTTATCCATTTTTCTTTATATATTCTATTACTTTAGCCTTTATTTCTAGGTCATATACTATAGCCTTATATATTTTGCCCCTGAGTTCTTCTAAATTTTCTTTTAATTCTATTGCGATCTTTTGTATTTCTTTTTCTATATATTCTGCAGTAGCTTCATCTGAAAAACGTACATTCCAAAACCTTCTTGTAGCCATATTATATAATATGTTGTAAATGTTTTTAAAGTTTTGCATTAAATAAAACTTTTAAAACTTTAGAAACATATTTATTATATGGACACAAACATAACCAAAGCCGAAAAAATAAAAACTATAATATCGATTACAAAGAATAATAAAATAAAAGCAGAGTTTATAAAATATCTACATGAAGAAAAGGCAAAAGCATCAAAAAAAGATAATAAATAAAATGAACCCAATAGAAATAGTAGAAAAAGCATATAAATTAATTTATTTAGTAGAAGAATCTAATACAACATCAGAGGCAATAATTCTTATTCTTACAGATGATTGGAAAAAATATATGAGAGAAATTATATATAAAATAATTTTAGCAGTACATGAATACAAAATATATGAAACTATAAGAGATGTATTAACATCAGATGGAATAAAATTACTATATATTTTAGATAATGAAGGCTTTAATGAAGCAGAAGTACTTAGAAGATTTATAAAATTAATGCATATGTATGTATCACATTCATTAAGAAATAAAATAGATATTATAACTAATAAAGAAAGATGGAATGAAATATACGGAGCCCTAAACGAATTTAATTCTTTAGTTAAGGGATGGGGTATATTATAGCTAAATTATTTGGTAATGAATTAGTAGTATTTAGGGCTGGAGAGATAGACGATCTTAATACAGATATTATTTTCTATATCTATAAAAAAGACGAACCTTTTTTAGAATTACTTGAGAATGAATCTAAAGAAGAAGAAACTCCAATATCTATTGAAGAAATAAATAAAGTCGGAATAAAACTTATATTAGTTAAAAAATTAGAAAAAGCAGTAATAAAAAAACATGAGCTTTTAACACAAAATATAGCTGAAAAAACAAGTGGTGGTGAAGACTTAGCATATAAATTATTTGGTTTTCTTTTATTTGTAAAATTATCAATTAAAACTATGATTTCATCTATGTATAGTAATCATTTAACAGAATTATCTCAATTAATAGTGGGTTTTGAAGATGAAATTGCATATAATTTAACCCATTATTTCTTAAATAAATTAGACTATAAAATTAGCTTTTCCAATAATATATTAGATAAATTAAAAAATAAAGATAAGTTTACTTATTATTATAAAAAGCTTAAAGAAAGCTTAAATATAAGTTTAGCACAGAAAAAAGACTTAAATAAAGAGGCTGTAGAAATGGCATATACATTGTTTAGTCAATCTATTAATAAATCTAAATAATATTTATAAGGATGAAATATAATTTTTTTATTATGTATGGCAATTATGTTTATGCTTGCAGATTTAAAAGTTATGAGTTACTACTGAGTTGTGTTACCAGAGGGGTCGCAATTTTCAGAAACCCCCAAATTTTAGATCGTGTAACCACCACAAACGCGGTACGAAACGAAAAGTTTATAAATCAAAATGATTTTCTTTATAAAATTTTATTATCACCAAAAAGATACAAAAGTTATCTATCAAAACTAAATCTCATCAAATCTATCTGCTTTAGGGAGATGGTACCCCCCGTGTCCGGAAAAGATAGATTTGAAAAGAAAAATTTGCAAATCTATCTGATCTTTAGAGGGGGGTGGGGGTCATGAAAAACCATACAATGTGTGGGTTGAGGGGATACCCGTCCCCCCCTCAGGTTTATAAATATATGCTTACATTATATAATATATGGGGTATACAATAATAAACAAATTAACAAATGACATATATATAATAAGAGAGGGTAAAGGCTCTATAAAAGCATCAGATTATATAGCATATATAATATCTTCAGAAAGCCAAAATTTTATAAAAATTTTAAGTATAAAAGAAGTAGATTCTAATGTGAGAAGGGGTTTAAATAAATTAATTGAGCCTATATTAGATGATTCAGGAATAGATTGGAATAAAGATTTCAATAAATTTATAGCATTTGTATTTTTACTTAAAGTTAAATTATTTATAGATTATATTCTTAAGAAAGGTCTGGATAAATTACCTCTTATAAAAGCAATGTCTATAAAAAAGGAAAATATTTCTATAGCATATCAGCTAGCTTATTATTTAAAAGATAATGACCCAAATATTGCTTTACCAGAAATATACTATGAAGTTATTTTAGATCCAGAATTATTCCCAAAATTCTTTGGAATCTTAAATAATATAACATTTAGATCAAATCCAAATATAGTGAGAATGGCCTTCTTAAATTTCAATAATGAATTAAGTAAGTATTTTTCAAAGTAAGGTTAACCTAGGTTAAATTTTGATAGTTTTTGTTTTTTAATAGGAAAGGTATTATATTTCTATTAAATAGAGACCAATGTTTTCTTAAAGATATCAAATTATAAATATTTATGTCGGTAATCATTTTATAAAGTACATAAGCAGTTATGTCTGAGGTATTTATCTTTAAATGGGTTTTTATAAATTCACGATAAACACTTCTGTTTACCTTAGCTACTAAATCTTTGTGTACCATAATTTCTGGCATAAATTTTAATAAAAATTCATCAATTTTTAAAGGAATTTCTATATATTTTGTTACAATTTTATTATCTTTTAGAAGATATATTCCAAAAGGATAAGATGCTTTTTTTCCATCAGATAAAACATATTCTTTAAATAAAATAATTGCTTTATTAGTTGAAAGCTTATTTATGTATTGAAAATAAGCTATTGATAAATATATCTTACTTTTTATATCTTTAGCTTCTTCTAAAGCTTTTTTTAATTTGCTTTCGATAGGGGTCTTTAATTTATCGGGTTTTAATTTTATTTTCATAAAATAACTATGTGAAAAAATCTTATAAAAGGAAATAAAAAAGTATAGAAACAGATTTGTTAAAATAGTGGGCTTCTACAAGCTTTATTTATACTAACGACTTTTAGGTTATATCTTATGTAATAGATGCATAAAATCTTTTATATTCATGCCAGCAATCTCTGAAGCAGCACCAATTGAAATTTTTCCTTTTCTATATAAACTTACAGCTAATTTTTTCCTATTTTTAATTATTCTGTATAGGGGTTTTATTATTTTTAGGATGTCATCTAATTTAAAGTAAAATATTGCTAAAATTTCATCATCTGTAGTACCATTAAATAAATCTAAAACTTCTTCTAATATATCTTTTTCTTTATAAGAAAGTTCTGATAATAGAAATTGGGCTGCTTCTTCACCATTTTTAGTTAATATAACAATGTTATTATTTATTTCTATTAATTTATTAACTTGTAAGAATTCAAGTGCTTCAGCTACAGCAGGATCAAAAAATATATCCTTATACATTCTTGGTCTAAAACTCATCTTTTCTTTTAATCCTTTAAGATCTAAAGAAGCTAAAAAAACTATTTTATGAAGTCTATCAATGCTGATTTTATCATTATAAAGATACAATAATATTAAAATTATCTTTTCTAGATATGTGTATTTTTCTTCACTCATGTCTTATTTATAGAATTATTTTTTAAGTTTTTTAGCAAATATGGAATAAACTCCTTATCAATTATTCTCCAATGTCTTTTTAGGGCTGCTAATCCATCAAACCCAATTTTATTAAAAGCATCTAATAAGTTATAGAGAGTTATATATGTAGGCTGAATTCTATGACCATATCTTAAGTGAGAAGTATAGGCAATAGTAGTAACCCCCTGCACTATATCTTTATAATTCATTAAATATTTACTTACTTCATCCAATAATTCATCAAAATTCAATGGAATTTCCAATTCTTTATATTTAAAAGTTTTAATTTTTCCGTCGGATAAGATATATTCCTTATATAGATTTACTGCAGTTTTTGTATTAAAACTATTTAGATATTGAAAGTAAGCTATTGCATGATAAACTAAAAATCTTATATAAGTAGCTGGTACAGATTCTTTAAAGATAAGCACATCTCTATAATGATTTATTAGTGATTCTTTTACAAATTTGGGAATATCAAAAAACAAATACCTTTCTGATATTTGTAGTTTCATATATTATCTATTTTATATAAAATTTAAAAGGATAATGTTCGACCTATTATATGTGAGCCTTAAATTTTTTGCAAGTTTAGTAATAGTGGGGGGCACTATAGTAGAATTCTTTTAGAAATATCTTAAGCTATTTATGCCCAGCTAAATCTTTAACACTATAATATAGATCAACTATTGCCAATCTAATACCTGCTTCATCTGGTTCTAATGGTTTAAAATATGTAAAGTATCCAATATCTTCCCTTAAGGTAAGGGTCGTTCTATATTCAAAATATGATATTGAATTATTAAATAAGAAAGCTCTTAGGTAAGATCTATTAATATTTTGTTTATACATGGATAATCTTTTCATAAAATCAATTATTTTAAAGTAATATGTATCATCAAATTCTTCAGGACTATATATGAATTTATCAAATATTAGAAATATAGTATTTTGTAAGAATTTACTTAAAGTATTGCCAACAAATGGTATGAAACCAATTTTATATACAATTGGTTGATATAAGATTACGGCATTATCCCCCTCTACACTAAATGGTACTCTAAATCTTTCTATTATTTCCCATCTAAATATTTCCATTAAAGTATTTTGAACTATTTTTGCAGGTACAACCCCATTATACTGTTTAGATAAATTTATTAAATTTCTATAAGCATTATAATACTTAATTACAAGCTTATCTATAATTCTATCTTCTGGTGTACTCATACTTTTTGGATCAATATAGCCTAACATATATAAATTATTTTTGGTATTTCTTATAAATTTAATAACTTTTTCTTAAAAATTATATATGCATTTGAATTTCATTTATAAAGCGTTCAAATTCATCAAGTTTTCTAGTAGTTTCTCTTACAAATAAAATTAAGTCTCTAGAAACATTAACATTGTTTTTTATCTTATGTTGAAGAACACCTATTTCAGATTCTATTCCATCAAGTATTTCTGTTTGAATTCTAAATAAATAATAACTAAGAACTTGTTCTCTAGAAATTTTTCTTACTTTTGATCTTGTATTTCCAATAATATCTCTTAATTTTTCAATATGTGCTTTTATATTATCTAATAAAATATAAATTTCTCTATTGTATGGTACATAAGATGAATAAGGTGCATATTGTTCAATTAATTCTAATATTGGATAAATTTTTTCAATATGTTTTTTTGCTAGTTGAAGATCTCTTCTAATAAAAGCAAAAACAGATGTATCCTTTATATATCTTGATACATATTCGTATGGTGGGTATGTGTCTATATAGTCATCATAATTAAATCGGTCCATTATAAAATATATACCTTAAAATTTAAAAGCTTTATAATAAGAAACATTTTATAATTTTTGTATTAGAAATTGTATTTCTAATACTTTTATAAACCATTAGAAGTATTTATAAAACTTATTTTTTAAAACAATATTATGGAAGTCTATGTAGAATTACTAAGACCGGTAAACCCAACGGGTAGAGGTTTTGTTACAGGTCTATATGCAGCAATAGCAGCAAAAGATAAGGAATTAATAGATAGATACAAAAAAGAAATATCAAGAAATATAAATAGATTAGGATATAAAATAGAAGAGGTTGTTGGAAGAGGAAAATTAGTATCAGGAACAATTGTGATATTAGTAGATGATAAAACTAAAGAACCTAAAAAAATATATGTTAAGAATTTGAAAGTGTGGGATGTAGTAAAGGAGGTTAACGAAAATATAGGTGTAGAAATTCCTTAATTTATTTAAAATATTTTTATATAAAACTAAAAAAATTATCTTAATGCTATATAGCTATGGTAATCCCATATCTTTTCTACTAATTCTTTAAATTTCTTTTCATCTAATTTTCCATTAAATTGTTCTTTATAAAAAGCATAACTATATCTGTTATCTAATAAGTTTGATATTCTCATAAATGTTTTAGTTCTTTCTAAAACATCTATGGTTATAATTACGGATAAATAAAACTTAAAAACTTTAAATAATTCTCTTTCATCCACATTTTTTCCATATAATTTTTTTACATCATTCCAAAATTCTTTAACTTTTTCATCTTCTAAAACTTTTACTAATACATCTTCAAAACCTTCTATTCTTACATGTAAATAGAGCTTTTCATTTTTGTTATTAGAAAATAGATTTTTTATTTTAAAGAATATACCCATACTATTAATAATTTATGATCTTATTTATAAATTCTTCTAAATTTTCTTTAGATCTAATTATTCTATAATATTCTATTAAATGTTTTGGTGACGCATAACCCATATATACCATAGTATCTTCAACTCCAATCATTTTAAGGGCTTTTGCTATGAATACATACCTTAATGTATGTGGGTTTATTCCCATATTATACCTTAAGAATTCTTTATAATTCCCTCTGTTAATATTTTTTAAAGTGTCTAAATATGTTCTTAATACTGGTGCCATTGATACTAAAGGTTCAAATATAATAACCCATCTTTCCTTATTTGATTTTTCTGCTAATATAGTAAACTTTTTATTACCTTTTGTTAAGAATTCTTTTAAAGCATAAATTGCCTCTGAAGCTCTTAACCCGTTAGTTATTTGTAAGTAAGCTATAGCATAATACATAAATCTTTTAATATGTTGCCTTTTAGGGTTTGGTAATCTTACTAGATTATAATATTGCTCTAAATTAGATCTAATTATATGGTATAATTCTTCAAATGTTGGGGGTTTTCCTCCTATAAATTTTACCCAATGTTTAGGTACTCTATCCATTTTAGTAAAGTCTTGGTTTATTATTGCGAGATATGCCTTTTTTAGTAAAATTATCCCTACTTATTGTATTATTTTGAGTAAATGTTGACGTTTGGGTGTGAGAAGTAGATATTAAACCTAAACGCATCTTGTATATATAGTCTATAGCTTTATAATAATTTAATGCAAATATATCAAATAAGTTAACTAATTCTTTACTAGTAAGGTTAATATTTACTCTAGTTAATAGTGGACCGATAATTAAAATAAACTCTTGAAGGTTTAGTGTAGTGTTTGGGTTAACAAATACTTTATAGAATTTATACAAAGTAGCTGCATAATAAGAAAAGTCTGGATAATGTATTCTATAACCATTAGCATTTGCTAAATAAGATAGATTTTGCTCTAGTAATATAACAAATATTACTTTCTTAAATAGATCAAAAATAAAATTTCCATCTCGGTAATTACGTACTCTACCATAAAGTACCAAATGAGAAGCCTCTATTAGATTAGATACGTCTCTTAATGTTTGTTGTATTACATAATTACTGTTATTAAAAGTTTTAACTACATTAGTAGAGATATCTCTTACAACAAACTTATAACCTTCAGCATCTCTAATTATATCTATTATGTAGTTGTTTTCAAACATATATTAATGTTTGTTTTGGCTTTTTAAAAATTTATACATTATGTAGTGGCATAATTCTATGCCCTTATTAGGAGCAGAATTTGCTGCCCTAAGAGAGGTCATGAAAAAACCTTCTTAAATAATAGCAGAATTTTATGCCAATAGGCCCCGATGGGCAGAAACTTATAAAGGTCTAATATATAAATGATAATATGAGAGGATCTACTGTATTAACACTTCTTTTCATGCTATTTTTAGGGTTAATTATTGCTATAATTGTATCATATTTAGCCGTATCCCGAGGGTTTAAAAATCAGAATAAAATATGGTTAAAAGTACCCAAAAACCACAAACATAAAACTTATAAAGCTTCTTATAAAAAATAATATTATGGACATAAAAGAAGTTAAAGAAAAATGGAAAAACAAAGTTAAAAAGGCTTTATTTTTATTATTTTTAGCAACCCCAACTCCTCTTTTTGTAACATTTTCTTTATTAAATCTATATTTTGAGAAACCAATAGATGAGTTATATATTAGTCTAATATTTGCTTTTATACTCAGTATAATAGGTTTTATAGGTACTATTATGATGATGATTTATTTACCCGACTTAATTAATGAGGAATATGAATGTATGTTAAAAAGGGAAAAATGTACAAAAGATATGACTCTTAGTGATAAAATACTTTCAGCAATTATTTTATCCATAATAATAGCTCCAATAATGATAATATTCTTTTTAGATTATTTTCCAGTAAGTACAGAAACAAAAATAGCGATAGGTATTGCTTCAGTAATGTTTCTTTTTGGTACTTTCTATATAATACTTAAAATTGCTTCACGCATACATAAAGAAAATGAATAAAGATCAAGAAGAATTAAGAAAAATTTAAAAGTTTAATTATATATATAAGTATTATGGATGAAACACAAACACAACAACAAAATACAAATATAGATCAATCAAATAAAAAAGGAATTCTTATAGATTATGAAACATTAAATAAAATACATAATGTGATAGATGCTAATGGCTTTCTTTTGCTTTTAATGGTACCTCTTGCTCTTATTGGTATGGCTGCTTCATATAAATCTGAATCTACAATAATTTTCTTTATTATATTAGTATTATCAATAATTGGTGCTATAATATCAATATATACTTCAAATCTAATATATAAACTTAAACCAAAAAGAGTTAAAAAGATAATAAAAACAATTATAACATACTTGGATGGGACTGTTGTAGAAAAAGAAACAAAATATGAATACCAATAATCCAATTAAACAAAACTTTTCTCAATTTTTTCTTGCTTTATTAATAATGGTAGCTCTTCTTTCAATAGCTTATTATACTGGTTTATATTTTATAACTATTTTTGGAGTATTGGCTCTTTTATTTAG
>JBMSAQ010000030.1:0-3478 GCA_049414405.1 Candidatus Nanopusillus sp. | reverse complement strand
CCACTTTCAGATAAAATATACAATGTTTTAATAGACCAACGTTTTCAACAAATGATGATACATAAAGAAATAGATGGAATAAAGATTTATGAAAGTTGTAGTCATAAACAAGTCACTTTTTATATATCTTTTAGTTCTATAGCTGGTTATGAAGACCTCTTAGATATCTTTAGAGCACATGGAATTCATATAGAACCAAAATTGGAGGTTCATAGAGATAGATCTGGATCTTACGTATCATTAAATAGAATGTATATAGCAAACGATATCTATGTTCGATATTCTACAGATTTCTATGATCCCGAAAATCCCACTTATGAAGCTCCTTATAAAGCCAGAGATCGTATATGGAGATCTGCAGCAGATAGAGGTCGTCCTAAAATTTAGGCAGTAAGTAGAAGTTATTTATTGAATCATTTATATAATTTAAATTATGAAGATAATTCACATATTATAACATTTTTTACACTAATAAATCATAGTGAAATTAGAGTGCCAGTACCAAATATAATTTTATCTATTAAGTATGATCGTAGCAGTGGCTATAATATTGTTATATATAATATATATGAAAGTAGGACAACTGAAAAAAATATTAAAATGTTTTCTGAATTCATTAGTGATCGTCCTGAACAAAGATTACGGGACTTTTTAGGATAATAAAATTTAAATCGAACTATCAATAAAAATTAATAGCTTATATAAACAGATATTTGAATTAAACCTTTTATAGTCTTTAGATCTCCAATATAAATCCTATAGGGCTTGTAATACTTAACTACTTCAAACCTATTCATTTCATCAAATATAAATTCTATTTTTCTTCTAGTAATTTCTAATGTTTCAGAATAATTAGATATCCTTACAGTACACTCTCTATTATTACATATATTTAACAAGGCTTTTATTATATCTTCCCTTCTTTTTATATCAACGTAATCAGGAATTTTACAAGAACTTCCATTATTTTTTATTTCGCATTCAAAATGTCCATAAATTGGTTCACATAATTTATACCCCTCATAACTTTGTTAATGAGCTCATCTAAATTTTCTATAAGCTTTTCTAGATTTTCTATAATTTATATGTTGTAAAAAATATTTTATTTTTTATATCATTATAGAGATTAAAGCATAAAGTTTTTATATCCACACCATTTCTTACAATTATATATACTATAAAATACATAAACATCGTCTTCACGTATTATTTCCTCTTTTTTCTTATCAATACTATACTTAACTTGCACACACACATTATCAACATATATCCTTGGCTCATTCTTTTCTGTTTCATTAATATCTTTATGAGAGGGTATTAATCTATCTTCTATTTCTTCGATCTTTATCTTACAATATCGTCCATATAAAAACATTGATTTGAATTCTTGTTCCGATAATCCCAATCTTTCCCCAACCCAAGCTGAAGATATTTCTATAGAAAGAGAATTAACTAATTCGCGATTATAAAAATTTAAATGTTCTAATCCTACAGATATTATTTTCGTATAAGATCTTAATATGTCTATAAAGCATTTTATAACTCCTTCTACATTTGTTAGCTTTAAATACTCCGCGTTAACATAGTATTTGTTTGTATTCAACCTTATTAAAACATCTTTTTTATTATTATCTTTACCCATTATTTCCAGCTCGTATGTTTGATCTCCATTATCAAACGTCTTAATCCCAATTCTATATGATGTTATTCTTACTTTTTCTTTACTATTCTCAATAATTGTAGAAAGATCATTAACTAATACACGCATTTCACCAATAAGGCTGCTATATACACCATCGAATACATTAAGTATCCAATCAAGCTTTCTATTTAAATCTTCATTATATATTATTGATCTTTCAATATCAACAATTATTATAAAATATCTATTTGGTTCACCTTCAACTACGAGAGATTTATTATCCACATATCCATATGCTACTTCATAAAGCTTAGAAAGTTCTATTCCACGATTATCTGATGGTGTATAATAATTTCTTATAATTTCAAGTGTATGTCCACATTTATAACTAAAATTGTCCATAGTTTTAACATTTTAGTGATAATTCATATAAACCCTGCATTATTATAAAAATTTTTATTTCCACATTCAATGTCGTCATCTATAATTTCAAATATTTTTATTTACTAAAGATCTTAACTTAAAAATGGAAAAAATATATAATGAAGATTTAAAGTTAATATCAAAAGAATATAGTGTAAAGAATTTATTTAATAATGAATTTGAGAGATTTATAATTGAAGAAAGAATTGATCCAATAACTAATTTCAAAATAAGAATAAACAAATCCATAAAAAATAAGCCAAGAAGTTATAGAAGAATATATTCAAAAAAATCAAAATGTCCTTTTTGTGATCCTGATAATGAAACTCCCAATTTTGAATTTTCAAAGAAAATGTATATTGGAGATTCTGTTCTTTTTTCAAATAAGTACCCCTATGGAAAATATCATGCAGTATTAGTTCCAAACTATAAAAAACATGTAAAGAGCTTTTCTCAAATAAATTATTTAGATCTTTATAATTCATTTATTTTGATAAAAGAATTTTATGAAAGAACACCTGAAGAAGATTACAAATATATATTTATTAATCTAAATAAAGGATTTTCTGCAGGAGCATCACAAGAACATTTACATTTTCAAATATTGATTGAAAATGTGCCAACAAACTATTTTAGAATTTATCTAGATAAATCTAGAAAATATTTTGATAAATATAAAAAATTCTTTATAGAAGATTATTTTAACTTTGAAAAACAATTAAATGAAAGAATAATATTGGATGGGTTAATTAAATTATGGTCATCTTTTGCTCCATTTAGAAATAATGAATTATTAGGATATATAGATACATTTGGCATATTTTTCTTATCACAAAATAAATTTGAAGAATTTATTAAAAATTTATATAATATTTTAGTTATGTATGAAAAATTATATGAGAACTTTAATTTGGTTATATTTGATACAACATTATTAAAAGAATCTAGATCATATCCTGTTATTAAAATATCTCAAAGACCTGTATTTGATATCGGTTATATGGAAATTTGCCATTTTGAACATGTTGTTTCATCAATACCTGAAGAAACTACGAGAGAATTTAAAGAAAATCTAGAAAAAATTTTCTCGTAATTTATTATCCGTATATTATAAAACTAAATCTATAATAATCTGGAAAATTTAATTTAATTTCTCCATGATATATATTTGTTTTGCTTCCTTTTAAAGATATAAATCTAAAAACTGGTTGTTCCCCATGTTTACTCTCCCTACCTAGAATAGATTGTCCAAAAATAATACTTCTCTTAATTTCTTTAAGTATCTTTTTTTCATTCGATATATTCCTTCTGAAGTATATTGATAATTTTGGATAACTTTTTGAAGAATCCAAATATAAGTTTCTAACCATATTATATGCATCAATACTAAGAATTTCTATATCCCTTAGAATT
>JBMSAQ010000029.1:0-3932 GCA_049414405.1 Candidatus Nanopusillus sp. | reverse complement strand
TTAATTGTCCACTTGATGGATCATATTGATATCCAAATATACGTGTAATTTGCATACCTGTTGTTATTCTTTGCTCAACTTGTGAACCTGTTTGTAGTGCTTTTGATTGCAAAGAAGTTGCTGTATATATTATCACACCGGCTGCTACTGCTGCTGTTACTATTATTGCTATTAATATAATTAATGTTGACAAACCAAACTGTGTCCTTACCATAATGAATTAAAAGATTTTAAACATTATAAATTTTACCTAAAAAGTAGTTATTTGCTTAATAATGCGATTGTCTCCATATGATATGTATGTGGAAATTGATCAATAAAGATTATGCTTTCTAATTTATAATTTCCTTTATTTATTAATATATCTATATCTCTCCTTTGGGTTTCTGGATAACAAGAAACATAAATAATTTTCCTTACATTATATTCTAATATTTTTCTTATTACTTTTTTATTTATTCCTGGTCTTGGTGGATCTACAATTATTTTATCCGCATTTATTTTCTCTAAATCTTCTACATTAGATAACAAAAATTTTACACTTTTTACATTGTTTATTTTTTTATTCAAATTAAACATTTCAAAATTTTCCTTATTATTATCTACAGCATATACATAATTAGAATGTTTTCCGATTTCTATTGCATAAAAACCTGAACCAGAATATAAATCATAAATTATATCATTTTCATTTGGATTTGTAAATTCTTTCACATATTTTAATAATATTTCTGCAGTATAACTATTTGGTTGATAGAAACTGTTTGATGAAATATAATAAAGATTATCTAAAGCCTTTTCTTTAATATATTTTTCTCCAGATAATAGATAATTTATATTTCCATATGAAACATCTGAAATTGTATCATTTATTGACCAATAAAATGAACTAACATAATTTTTAATCTCATTATAAAATTCTAAAAATATATTTTTATAATATTCAAAATTATCTGTCTTATAAGTTATTATATTTACCATTCTCTCATTTGTAAATTTTCCTTCTCTTATTACAATATATCTTATAAATCCAGTATAATTTTTTGTATCCCATGGTTTTAAATTTTTATTTATTATAAATTCTCTAAACTTATTTCTTATTGTATTTGATTCTTGGGATTGTAAAAAACATTCTTCAATATTTACATATGAATACCATTTTCCATATTCCTTTAATCCTATTTCATAGTTAGGACCGACAGTATAATCCATTCTATTTCTATAATAAATTATTTTTGGTGATTTTATAACTTCATCGGGTTCCCTTTTAAATATATCAACAAATTTCTTTATTTTATATTCTATTTGTTCATTATATGATAAATTCTGGATTTGACAACCACCACATTTTGGAAAATGTTTGCATAACATTAAGAATATTTAAAGATAAAATTTTAAAGATCAAAAATTTATTGATATGTTTTATAGCCCAAAGAGCTACATGAGGAATAACCTGTATATGGGTTTACAGAACATTGCATTATATCATAATATTTGGTTGGTGGAATTAATATTCTAAATCCCATCTGTAGATTTTTTGAAGAATATTCTCTTGTTGCATTTAAACATGGTCCCCCAATGATTGTTAGATTAACATTAGCTACTGAATTTGCCGGTATTACTTGTCCATAACTTAATGTTACATTACGTGTTAAATCGTATACAGATCCGGCTATACCAATTTTCGCAGCATCATCTAAACTTAAAAATATTGGTGTTGTACATATTATATCACCATTTGGGGTTGTGAAGTCAATAAACCACCCTTTTAATGGTATATCTGTTGATCCCAAATTATATAAAGTAAATGAAACCAATGCTACACTTCCATATTCAGAATATTCAATACTATGAACTGCGAATTGTGGTACTGAGGATTGCTGTTGATTTAATTGCAATTTTGTAATTGAATGTCCGGCACTTTTTAGATAAACATCAACAATTATATATGTACTTATTGCAGCTAATGCAACCAAAAATATAAAGAAAAAAAGTGATTCAAAAGCTTGTCCTTTCATTTCAGCCATATAATATTACTGTTGGATATATCATTGCTGCTGGTGTTACACCTACTAAACTATATGGTTGTCCATTTGGTGGTATTATGGCGAATTGCCATGTCTGTGAGGTTCCTAATGATACATTAGAAAACACTACCAAAACTGCCAAATCATTTGGTCCCAACACTCCATTAAATAATGATCCAGAATTTGATATTGAATTATTTCGATCAAGATAATATAATCCATTAAACGTCGTTACTAATGAAGAATTAGCTACAGTTCCTCCATATACAAATACCTGTCTACCACTTGGAGCATAGAATATTAATGCTGTTCTATTTAGTAAGATTGGCTGTGACCCTGGTGCTAATCTTGTATATAGTAAAAACTTTCGTACTGTTTGTGATGTTGTATTGACTTCTATACCTTCTACCCTTACAATTTCTACAGTTGTACCAGCTGTTTGTATTGTTTGTTGTGCTGTAGCTGCTGCATGTCCCTGTGCGCTAGTTGTTGCTCCAATAATTACCGTTGCTGCTATTGCTGCTGTTAATGCTGCTGCTATAAATAACACCATTGCTGAAAAACCAGATCCTCCCTGACCCTTCATACTTTATTAAACAATATCCTCATTTATATGAATTTGTTAATCAATGATGTTAACTAATTTTGCCCCCGCCGGGATTTGAACCCGGGTCATAGGGACGAAAACCCTATATCCTAGACCTGACTAGACGACGGGGGCGTATTTATTTTACATATAAGTAATATTATATAAAGTTTTACTAAATTTATAACAGCGTTATAGATTTAAAAGTATAATGTATATTGTTTAGACATATGGAGGAAACAATTATAAGGGGTCCTTTAAACGAAGAAAAGATTAAAAAACTATCTAAAATATTAAATGAACCTGATTGGATGACTAATATAAGACTGAGTGGATTAAATTACTTTAATAAATTAGACTTACCAAAATTTGGACCTGAAATAAATGATATTGACTTTGATAATATGATATATTATAGAAGTATAATTAGAGTGAATAAACCAAAGAGATGGGAAGATCTACCAGAAGAAATAAGAAACAGAATAGAAAAATTAGGACTAAAAAAAGAATTTGAAAGGGAATTTTTATCGGGATTATTATATCAACATGATTCTTCCTCAATATATAAGGAAATAAAGAAATATCTAGATCAGGAAGGTGTTATTTTTATACCTTTATCACAAGCAGTAAGAGATTATCCGGAAATTGTAAAAGAATACTTTGGAAAAATTGTTTCTTTTGGAGATAATAAATTTGCAGCATTAAATACAGCTGTATGGAGTGGGGGTGTGTTTATTTATGTACCAGAAAATGTTAAAATAGACTTTCCATTACAAGCATATTTTTGGATAGGAACAGAAAATCTGGGACAATTTGAAAGAACATTGATAATAGCTGATAAAAATTCTAGAGTAACTTATATAGAAGGATGTACAGCTCCAATATATAATATATCTTCATTACATGCAGCAGTAGTGGAGGTTTTTGCAAAAGAAAACTCAGAAGTTACTTATGCTACAGTACAAAACTGGTCTGGAAATATATATAATTTAGTAACAAAGAGGGCAAGAGTATATAAAAATGCTAAAATTAAATGGATATCTGCAGAATTCGGAAGTAAAGTAACAATGTTATACCCTGGATTAATTTTGGAAGAGAATTCTGTAGGAGAGATTTATACAATATCGATTGCAAATGAAAATCAGATAATAGATACTGGTGGAAGAATATTGGTAAATGGAAAAAATTCCAGAGGATATATAGTAACAAAATCAATATCAATAAATGGAAAAGCTATAAATAGAATAGATATAAAGATATTTAGTGATTCTGAGAATTCAAAAGTTATATCTAAATGTGACTCTTTAATAGAGGGAAAT
>JBMSAQ010000028.1:0-10698 GCA_049414405.1 Candidatus Nanopusillus sp. | reverse complement strand
TAAATAATAATCAATTACTCTTCTTAGCTCTTCAAAATTTGTTAAATTTGAACAATCATAATAAAATATAGACCAAGGATCATTATTTTCCAATAATTTATTTATTAATAATTTTATTCCGGTTGTTTTACCAACCTGTCTGGGTCCTATAATAAAATTTAGCGAAAATGACTCTAAAGAAATATCTTTTAACCATTCAGGTATCCATCTTATTTTCATATTTTCCCATCTTTCTATTACTATATCTTTTTGATTAATATACCACGGATTAAAGTAATATAGTAGTTCATCATTCATATTAGAATTAATACTTCTAACATATTTATAAATCATTAGAAGTCATACTTCTAAATAATATTTAAGAATATTATATAAAATAAATCTTACTACTCTTTATAACTATTTCATTATAAAAATTTTATAATAAAATTCCAATTAGCAATAGAATTGCCCAAATTAATAAGATAATTCCGAAGAATATATTCACAATAGCTAATGTAAAGAATTTGGCTCCATAACTTTCCATTCTTTTTGATAATAAAGACATTATAATATCATTCAAACTTGGGATTGAAGTTTTTACTGTTCTTCCACCCATATTAATGCTACCTTTAGTATATGTATTTGCTAAGAATAATCCTAAAATACCTGTAGACATGTCTGGAACAGTAACCTTTACTGGTTTCATATTTATCATTTTTCCAGTATCTGTAAATCCTCCTATAACAATATAATCTTCATTAATTGGTATATATTGTTCTACTAAGTATATATAATAGTGTTTCCTGAATGGCATAAAGGTTCTCTCTATTTTTGCTCCAATATTAAATTCTGATGGCAATACTTCTCCAGCCATTACATATCTTTTTAAGTCTCTTGTTTTACTATGTTCCAATCTAAAACCATAATTTTTCATATTAAATAAATTTACTTGAGTATTCATACTTGCAGCTTGTTTTACATATGAAAGTACATCATCGCTAATCTTTTTAATAGCAAGCATACTTATTAAACCTAAAGTATTTATTGCTAAACTATATGGCTGTATTTCAATTATATTAGTTCTTGCTTCAATATTTGGTGCCTTTTCTAAATCTACTGCTAAAAAACCAGTTTCATCTATGAGTAATGCGGGTATTCCAGCAGCAAAGCCATCTATAAATTTAGATTCCCAATATGTACTATTCCCTCTACTTACTTTATGTACATACCAAGTAGAAATAGAATAATATATACAATCCTGTCCACTAATTGGTGATTTTAAAGGTTGGTGTCCGTATGGTATAAACCTTCCCCTAACTTTATTTAAACCATAAGTTGCAACATGTATTTTAGAAATTGGAGTATTAGCTAAAATATTATATATTGTATATTTCTTAAAACCCAAAATAATTAAGATAATAGACGATACTAATAATACTACTGGAAATATTATTGTATCTGAAAATATCCACCAGAAAATAAATATGACTATATAAATTCCATAATCTATATAATTCTTTGCTTTGATATTTTTTGCATATGGAGGTATATAATTATGATATTCGGTTCTCGTGCTTGACAAATTTTTAGCATATGGTAATTCAAATGCTTTAAAAGTCCATTTTTTATTTTTCTGTTCATTTTCTTGTTGTTGATATTGAAAGTTTTGAATATTTGTTTGTTGTAAATTTTCTCGTTTTTTGTTTACAGGATTAAAAAAATTTGAAAAATTTTGTTGCATATTTTCAGAATTCTAGCCTTGTAGATACATCTCGTTTTGCTTCTTCAGGTGCTCTATATAAAGGCATTGGTTTTATACCAGCCATACTAGCAATAAAATTATATGGTATCTGTTCTATCTTTGTATTTAACATTGTTACTGCTTCATTATAAAATTGTCTCGCATCTGCTAATTGCGATTCTAACTCAACAATTATTTGTTGTAAGTGCATTACATTTTGATTAGCTTTTAAATCTGGATAATTTTCTACTACTGCAAATAGATACCTAAACATTCCTGTAATCATATTTGATAAATTTATCTTTCCCTGTATATCATCTGGAGGTATACTCATAAATTGAGATCTCAGTTGAGTTACCCTCTCAAAAACAGATTTCTCATATCTTAAATAACTACTAACCGTTTCCACTAGTTTTATTAACGCATCATGTCTCTTCTGCAATAATACATCTATATTAGACCATGCCTTTTCTGCATTTTTCTTCAATGCTATTAAAGAGTTGTATACTGCTATGTAAAATCCTATTGCTAGTACTAGAAATACTATTAAAATAATAACAACAATAAGCCAAGACCCCATTAAAAGAATAAAAATCTTGTTACTTTTAAATTTTATTAACATTAAAACTTTACTTATATAATACAAAAACAGGCAGTGTGATTATCCTACTATATATGCAAATACAGTTATCCTATTATCAATTATAAAAATTTTGTCTTAATTTAACAAGAAGTAATAATAAAATTTCTTATTTATAGGTATGGCAAATGAGGATTCTCTAGGTAAAGCTTTAACAAGATTTATTATATATTTAGCAATATTTGTAGTAGCGATGGGAATTGTACAGTGATTCTTTAAGGAGGATTACAAATGCTATATAATATGACAAATAAAAATAATAGATATAAATGCAATGTTTACAAAAGCATTAAGAAATGATGGAAACATTGTAACGATCCCAAATAATATAATAATTTCACAAAAAATGGTAATAAAAAAGAAAGCTAAAGAGCAGCAATAATTTCTGTATATTTATTATATATTTCATAAATCTTTTTTGGATTATTATCTAAATATTCTCCCAAAGTATATCCCAATATCCTCCCATAATTCTCTATTTCTTTAAATAATTCTTTATTTTCTTCAATTAAACTTATAGTATTTCTTATAATATTCTGGAGCTTCTTATTGTATATAAATTCCAACATTCTTTTTAAAGTGTTTAAGTATTCTTCTCCGCTTTTGAATATATAGACATTTTTAGATATTTCTTCAATTTCTTTTTTATCTAGTTTTCTATATTTTTCAAAGAAACCATCTAATAATCCATTAACAAAGGAAGCAAAAACAAAATTAATTATTTCAAATGGATTTACATAATATTTCTTTTTTATTATATTTAAAATTATTTCTTCTGCAAATTTCTTCCCCATTCTATATGGTAATAAATCAAAATCTAAATTTTGATATATTAAAATATTGTCCAATTCAAATGCAAGAATTAACCCCCATTTTTCTACAGCTTTTTTATCAATACAGACTAAAGATCCTTTCTTATCAAAAGACTCATAATTAAACGGTACTCCCATTATTTCTCCCAGCTCTTCATAAACTGATATACATATTTTTGTAGTATTTTCAGGTGATTGATGACTAGAATAATCAATAATTGTTTCTTTATTATGCATTGACCAGAAATAATGAAAAAATTCTAAACTTTTTATTGACTTATACTCAACTTTAAAGTGTTTCATAATTTCTTTGTTATTTTTCATCTTCTTTTTTATATTTTCTATTTCATTTAATAAGTATTTAGATTTATAGATACCATTCTTAAAATATAAAAATAATGTAATTAGCATAAGACTTATAATATTTATTGTTTGTCTTTGTAAAATTTTGTCAAGATTGTGTTCCATTATCATAAATTTATTCTGGCAAAATTTTTATTTTTGTTATTTAGTAGTAAGTCTGTTTATAAATCTAGTAAATTAAACTAGACATTTTAATTTCACTAAATAAAATAATATGTTTAATAATAAACATCAAAAAGACATTCTAATCTCAGTTTATCCTAAAAATCCTATTGTTAATATATATAACAGTGTCTTAAAATATAATATAGAATATAGAACAAAAAATAAATTATATAATTTTTTATAAAATCTGTTAAATTAATATTCATTATTCTTTTGCCTTTTTAGAGAATATAAAAACCTTCAGATAATTATATACGATAATCTTTAATAACCACTCGGAAATCCATAAAAATTTACTAATTTTTTTCATAAATAATCTCAATCAATATCTACTAATAAAATTTTTCATATTGTTTTTAAATTTCCATAAACTTAATATAAAAAATGATCTCAATACCAACCTGGTTTATATATGCCTTATTAGGAGCAATATTTGCAGCTTTTTCTACAATATTTGCCAAAATTGGGTTACAAGGACTAAATTCTATTACTGTAACAACCCTTAGATCAATTATTATGGCGATTATTGTATTTATTATATTTATGTTAGAAATTAAAAATATAGATACACTATTCAACCTATCTAATAAAGATTATATATTTATAATATTGAGTGCTTTATTTGGTGCTTTCTCTTGGATAGCTTTCTTTTATGCACTAAAAATTGGAGAAGCTAGTAATGTTAGTATAGTAGATAAATCTAGTCTTTTATTTGTTATTTTATTAAGTATCTTAATATTAAATGAAAAAATAACAATTCAAAAAGCTATTGCTAGTATATTAATGTTTATTGCTTTATTATTATTAGTTATATGATCTTCCAATATTGATTCTTAGTTAGAATTATTAATCATATATTCTATTAAATCATTAACATATGGATTATTCCACAATCCAAAAGGATCACCATAATATCCATTCCAATTATATATTCCAATTATTTCTATGCCCATATCACGTAATTGGTTAATTATATTTTTATAATATTTTATTGTAGCTCGATATCCTTCTTCAGAAGGACCATTCCAATATCCTAAACCCCCGGAACTTATATAACCTTTTAAATCCCCATTTCTAAATCCCAATTCACCTATAAAAAATTTAACATTATTTTTATCTGCAAATTGCTTATATTTCATAATAATATTTTTCATATATTCACTCATTGAAATATTTCCATTATTGTAAATATAATCTCCATATACTTCTAAACCAACCATATCCAATCTTATTCCATAATTATTTAACAAATAATTATATAATTTCGTTATTCTTTTAGAATTTCCCATATCTACATAATAAAATAATTCTGACTCTGGCAAATATTCTTTCATTAAGGAATAATAGTATGCTAACTGCTCTATTGGAACTGCATTAATTTCACTAAATCCAATAACAATATTTTTTCCACCATTAGTAATATTTGATAAATATTTCAAAAAATCTTTAATATCTTGATCATATTGTGATAAATCTGTAATACTATTTCTATCAGTTGTAACAAACAAATTTATATAAATTGGTTTATTATTTTTATTATTTTTATAGAAATGTAATATTTGATCTAAAGAATGATTATAATTATTATCAAATGTTATTATAACACCTTCTGTTATAGTTGAATTAGTCTGAAAATATTTATCTAATAATTTATAAATTCCATTATTCGGTCCCCATGGAACATTCCAAAATATATAGTATTGTTGATTAATTAAATTATTGAAAGAACTATTATGTAAATCTAAATTTGAAATTTCTGTTGAATAGTCATTCAATTTATTATTTTGGAAATTTTCATATGAACTTTTATTTATTCCATATTGAAAAATTAAAGTTCCTAAAATAGTAGCCCCAACTAATCCAGCCAACCCTTTTAAAAAATCTCTTCTACTTATATTTACCATTTAATATAAAAAATTACCAATTTGAGATGAGATGATTGCCTTTTTGAGGTATAAATGCTATATACGTACCCTTATACTTATCTACAGCAACTATTGGAGCACCATTATCATATGTGCCTTTATAATTTGCTGTTGCAATAGTAGCTACAATTAAAATTCCACTTCCTGATGGATTTTTATCACCTGGTCTTCCTAAAATATAGCTAGCTAATTCAACAAGATCTGTTGCTTCATCTACTTGTTGTTTATTTTGATATATTATTATTACACTATTACTATCATCATCCTTGTTTTTTAGCTGATTACTTCCTCCCCAAAAAGCATCTGAATAAGGTCCCTTATATAAAGTTGGCATTAATACTAATGCTTCATTACTTCTTACACTTTTTAATGCATTATATACATCTTTCCAATCTCTTTTTGAAATTATTATACTATGATATATTCTAGGAGCATTTGGTTTCCATGTATCACCATGCTTAATAGCTTCGTTTATGTTTGCTCTTCCTAATACAAAGTATACTGAATAATTACTTTTTTTATCTGAATTATATTTTCTTACTGCTGAAACTATTTTTTCTATGTTTATATTACCTCTCGATAAATATTCTTTAGAAATTTTAATTTTTGTTTTTTTTTCTGTAAGAGGACTCTCTACATATAGCTCCGCATTACCGCCAACTACCTTCACATCTAATACTTTTAAAGGTACAAATTCTAAATCACTATTTCCAAATACTATTTCTTCTAAAGTTATTGGACGTTGTGTTGTAGTTGTTGTTGGTGATGGTTTTGTTAAAGTTTCTGTTCTAGTTTCTGTAACCGTTTTAGTAGTAGTTTCTGTAACTGTTTCTGTCTTTGTAACTGTCTTAGTAACTGTTTCTGTTTCTGTAACTGTTTTAGTAGCTGGAGGTTGTGTATATGTTGTAGTTATAGTTTCCTGTCTTGGTTCATATTTTGATATATGTGATGTTTGATTAGTTGTATACTGTTTTGATCCTTCTTTAAAAATACCAGATAAACCAAAATACATAATTGTTGACGTAATTGCTGCAACTACTCCACTACCAGCTACGAGTTCTAAAAACTTTCTTCTAGTAATTTGTACCGTATCTTGTCCTGTATTTTGGGTTTGTGCCATACAATAATATTATTAGAACATTTTATAAATTTTTCTATCTCGATAGTCATCTAATAACAGTAAATATATTATATGTCAATGACATTTAAAAATCTCACAAAAACTTATATGAAGTTAAAAGAATTAATATTGGATATTTAATCAAAAATTTATTGAATATTCTCTAATATTCTTTTAATTTCCAACAATTTGTTCTGTAATAATTTATATCTATTAATTATTTCTTCTTTTTCTTTACTAACTTTATCTAAATCGGATTTTATCTTGCCAATTTCTATTTGCAAATTTTTAATCATTTCATCTTTTTGATTTATGATATTTTTTAGATCGTCTCTTTCTTTTCTTAACTTTTCTATTTCTTCTCTTAAATTTTTTATTTGATTTTTTAGATCTTCTAGTTCCTTAGAACTATTAAATGATATTATTAAATTTAATTGTCCAGATTTTAATTTTTCATACGTATCTATTATAAGAGAACTTGCCTTTGTTTTTCCACTAATGTGGTTTCTTATAGTTTCTTCAGATCTTCCCAATTCATCTGCAATTAAACTTATAGGCATTCCTGCTTTATATCTTGCATAGGCTGCTGCTGCAATTGCTAAACTATCAACCCATGTAGATTTTTCATTAGGATCTTTTATCAATTCTGATATTTCTGGTCTATATAAGGTTCCTATAATTAAAAATGTTTCTAATTTTTTTATATCATTTTTTCCCATAGGATTTAATGGTATGTTTTTAGGATCTATACCTATTTTTTCTGATTGTGATTGTGTAGAAATAGTATCCACCATAACAATATGGTTGTAAATTAATTTTTAT
Source organism: Candidatus Nanopusillus sp. (assembly GCA_049414405.1). GTDB lineage: Archaea > Nanobdellota > Nanobdellia > Nanobdellales > Nanobdellaceae > Nanobdella. The sequence continues at coordinate 3,128 of JBMSAQ010000028.1, read as the reverse complement.
AAATTAAACGAAGAAAGTAAAAAATTAATATTCAAAATATATTAAAAATTATTCTCTATCAATTTTCCAAATAATAAGTGCTAATAATGTTTCTATTATATCTATTACCAATGTTATTCCAGCTAGTGTATTTGTAAATAAGGCATTTATATCACCATTTCTAATGTAATGAACATATCCAAAAATTAATGTTAATAACATTATTAACCAAAATATTATGTTTGGTAAATAGTATTTTCTCCAATTTAATAAGAATATTAACCCAGATATTATAGATAATCCTACAAACATTCCTACAAATGCTCCTAATAATAAAGATACATTTATTGCTATTGCTCCAGCTACTAACATATGTATTCCGGCCCAAAAAGTGGCTAATAACATTCCAACCCAACCAATTATGTTTTTTATTTCCATCTTGTAACTTTGTTATAAGAATTTATAAAATCTATAAAAATCTATATTTAAATTAAGTATTATAAATATAAATTAGAGGAAAAATTTTTGATAGTCTTATGCTTTTTATAGGATATTATCTTCCAATATTTATCATAATTCTTGCTGGAGTTATATTTATTTTAACTTCAATATTTAAATATTACAATATTTATAACCCATCTCAATATTATATTTCTGTACAAGATCAAAATGTCCAAAATAATCAAAATAACAGTAATTTGAATAAGATAAATTCAACGATTATGGTAAATATATATTATCAAAACGGATTTAGTATACAATATGTTCCTTCATTTATTGTAGATCAAGATAATTGAAATATATATTATAATATTACAAATACTTATAGCAGGGGTAATAATAATGTTAATGTATTAAGAATAAATCCTGAAAATATAACAAATATTAGTTCAAGATCTTATAGTATAGAATCATTAAATAATGTTGATATAGAATCATCATAATATAAATAAATAAAAATACTATCACCATCTTAAAATAAAATGAGACTCTGGTCTTTACATCCAAAATATTTAGATAAACCCGGCCTCTTAGGTCTATGGAGAGAAGGTTTATTAGCTCAAAAAGTATTGTTAGGAAAAACAAAAGGATATAAAAATCATCCACAATTAGTAAGATTCAAGAGAACGGATGATCCTATACTTTATATAGGAACATATTTATATTACGTTTATTTAGAAGGAAAGAATAGAGGATATGATTTTAATGAAAATAAAATAATTAAATATGATTTACATTTAAAGATGCCAGTAACAATTGGTCAAATAAATTTTGAATTTCAACATCTACTTGAAAAACTTAAAGTAAGGGATAATAAAAAATATGAAGAGATAAAAAATGAAAAAATAATAGAACCAAATCCAATATTTTATATTATTGATGGAGATATTGAAGAATGGGAAAAAGATAAAAAGATTCTAAATAAAAAGAAAAACAATTTATGATTTTTAAAAAATATCTAAATTACAATTATATAGCTTCTTCGGCAAGTTTTCCGCTCATTTTCATTATATCTTCTATCATGAAGAATATTGCAACTATTATAGCAAATATTCCGGCTATTAGAGCTATAATACCGCCAATATATATCATATATATGGAAGCTGAAACTACTTCTGGAAGATTCGACGCTGCTGAAAGGTATTCTCCTTTAGCAATTATACCTGCTCCAACTATTATTTGTCCAACACCAAAGAGTATTAAGCCGACTTCTAATATAATATTAGCAACATGCTTTGCCGTATTTGAAGATTTTGAAAAAGCATAAATTAATAATCCAATCATTGCTATTATTCCAGCCACCATACCTAAAATATTATTGCCAAAATAAAATTTTTCAATTGAAAACCAATATGAAAGTATTGATGCAATCAGATAGTTACCGGCTACTTTCATCACTTTATAAAGTGCGCCAACAATCCCGTTTATTCCTAGATAAGTCAATATAATTCCCACCAATCCAAATGAATATCCTATTACTTTCCCTATTGGAATTGATGATTGACTATATTGTGGATAATAACCTGCAGATTGTTGAAAATAGTCTTGCATATAATTGCTTCCCCCACCCCCAATTCCCGATAATATAACTGCTAAGAGTATAAAGGCTGATCCCAATACTAACAAAATACCCTCAGTAGTAAGTCGGGCTATAAATGAGAATACTGAAAACATTATAAAATATATAAAGATCATAAACCCGGCTATTTTAGCAATAGAATAAGATTTCTTTATTCCAAAAATTAATACAAAAATTCCAATTATTATAGATACAATAAAAGCTGCTAACATTGTACCAAAAAGTCCATATCCTTCACCAGATAAATAGCCACCAGCAGAACTAAGTATTTGAATTATGAACAATACTTCCCCCAATCCAAAAAACATAATTGCCAATCCAGCAAATATTCCAGCTATCATTGAAAAATATTTTCTATTATAGATTAAATAACTCGGTGGATATGGTGATGGGGGGGACGAAATTGAACTGACTGTGGCTGAACATAGTATTGTTGTGGGTATTGTTGCATTGGTTGTTGCATATGTGGCCCATGGTGTATTGGTTGTACAACCTGCGAAAATCTATAACCACATCCTACACAAAACATTGCATTATCTGGATTTTGAGAACCACACATTGGACAATATTTTACCATATGGTATTTATATTTATCTTAATATTTTTAAATATGGAAACATAAATATACTACTAAATGATGAAAAATCTTTATATCATCATTTATTTTAAATTCCAAACCTGTTAATACATAGTAAATTCCAAATATTAAAAAAGATATTTTATATATTTATAGATTTTTTACATAATTTAATATTTCCTTAACTGAAAATGGTTCTCCAGAATGTTTTAATAACTTACTTTCAATTTCAATTCCCAATTCCTGTTTTATCAATTTTGATAATTGTCCTGTTAGATTATGTTCAATTGATATTATTTCTCTTGATTCTTCTAATAAATATTTAATTTCTTTTGGAAATGGAGATAAATAAGATATATGCAAATATTTCCAACCTTTTAAATATTTTAATGATTCTAATATTGGCATCTTATTTGAACCCCAAGAAACAATTAACTTATTTCCCTCTCCATATATTTGGTATGGTTCAAATTCTTTTACTTCTTTTTCAAT
>JBMSAQ010000027.1:0-12858 GCA_049414405.1 Candidatus Nanopusillus sp. | reverse complement strand
TATTAGCAATATGCTTTGTAGTGTTTGAAAATTTTGAAAAAGCACAAATTAATAATCCAATCATTACCATTATTCCAGCCACACATTGAACAATATTTTACAATTGATATTTATATTTATCTTAATATTTTTGAATATAGGAATATAAATATACTACTAGATGAAGAAAAATCTTTATATCATCATTTATTTTAAATTCCAAACCCATTAATACATAGCAAACTTCAAATATTAAAAAAGATATTTTATATATTTATAGATTTCTTACATAATTTAATATTTCCTTAACTGAAAACGGTTCTCCAGAATGTTTTAATAACTTATTTTCAATTTCAATTCCCAATTCTTGTCTTATTAATTTTGATAATTGTCCTGTTAGATTATGTTCAATTGATACTATTTCTCTTGATTCTTCTAATAAATATTTAATTTCTTTTGGAAATGGAGATAAATAAGATATATGCAAATATTTCCATCCTTTTAAATATTTTAATGATTCTAATATTGGCATCTTATTTGAACCCCAAGAAACAATTAACTTATTTCCCTCTCCATATATTTGGTATGGTTCAAATTCTTTTACTTCTTTTTCAATTGATTCTAATTTTTTCATTCTCTTTTCACTCATTTTTTGCCCAATTTCATGATTTTCAGTTTCTATACCAAATTCGTCATGTTCATAAGATGTAGCTTTTACAATTGCATCAAAACCAGGTATTGCTCTTAATTGATAACCTTGATCATTTATTTTATAATTTTTATAGTTCTTTGGAGGTTCTAAGTCTATATATCTTGATATTTCCATGTTTGGTGCATATATATAATCAAAGTTCATTTTTGATTCGGCTAAGAATAGATCTGATAATAATATTACTGGATTATTAAATTTATATGCAATATGAAATGCTTCAATTGTCTTTTCAAAGGCTTCTGCAGGATCTCCAGATGCAATAACAACTCTAGGAAATTCTCCATGACCAATATTTAATGCCTCTAATAGATCTGATTGATCTGTGTGTGTTGCCATACCTGTTGAAGGTCCATATCTTTGAGCCCAATAAATTACTATGGGAATTTCTGCCATACCTGCCAAGCTAATTGCCTCCGCCATTAAATCAATACCACCTCCAGAAGACCCAACCATTACCTTTGCACCTGCATAAGATGCACCCAAAGCAATATTAATCACACCAATTTCATTATCTGGTTGATATGTTACAATATTATATTTATCTTTTAGAGATGCTAATATATGTAAAACTGGAGAAGCTGGAGTCATTGGATATGCAACATATATATCCAAACCCGCAGCGATTGCTCCCAATGCAACTCCTTCAGAACCTGACAAATAAAATTGCCTCTTATATATTCTTTTTTCTATATTTTCTTTACTATTAATATTTAAATCGTTATAAACAATATCAATTAATTTTGATTCTTCAGGATCTTTTACCCTTTTTTCAAATACTTCTCTAACTACTTCTTTATCAACATTTAAATATTTAAAGAATGTAGATAAAATGATTGTATTTTCATATTTTTTATTAATATTATATTTTTTATAATAATAATCCAAATCCACATCAATTTTTTTATTATATACAACATTTTTAGGTCCAATTATTAATCCATTTTCTTTTAATTTTCTACTATGTAAATTTACTGTATTTTGATCAAACGCAATTATATAATCAAAATCTTCAAAATATGGTGCATATATTTTTTCTCTCGATACACTTACGATATTATAATTATGTCCTCCTCTAATTAAACTCATATACCATCTATAATTAAATACATTATATCCTAATTTAATAAATACTCGTGATATTATATCTGCGGCAAAATCTATTCCCTGACCAGCCTGACCACCTATTAAAATATTTATATCTACCATATATTTTTTAATAAACTATAGCATATTTAAAATAGTATTTTACCAAATTAGTAGTAAATTATCAATATAACGTTTTTTCTAATAGATTTTCTTCTTTTATTTCTAATAATTCTCCCCCCAAATCAACTGACGTAATATTATTAATTTTTACTTTTATTATCTTTCCCAAAATATTTTTATCAGATTTTACTATAATTTGTTTATATGCATAGTTTCTAGCAATCCATGTATTTTCATATTTTCCTTTTGATTCTACAATTGCGTATCCTTCCCAATTTATCCATTCTTTATTTCTTTCATATGCATATTTATCAAATATAATTTTCAATTTTCTAGATCTTTCCTTTACAATGCGACCCGGTAATTGTTTATATAATTTATATGATAATGTTTTTGGTCTTGACCAATATCTTGATATATTTATTATATCAAATCTTACATTTTCAACTAATTCCAATGTTTTTTTAAAATCTTCTTCAGTTTCTGTAGGATATCCAACAATTATATCAGTTGCAATTGTTCCTTCATAATATCTTTTCCTTATTTTTTTAATTAATTCATAAAAATCTTCAATGGTATATCCTCTACCCATTGTTTTCAATACATTATTTGATCCTGATTGGACTGGTATATGAAAGAATTTAAATATATTTTCATTATCATAAGAATCTAATAATTTATCAATAAATTTATTTAAAATTCCTGGATTTGCCATTCCAACCCTTACATAATATTCTCCTTTAATATCCCTTAATCCAAATAATAAATCTGCTAAATCTATATTTAAATCATAACCATATGTTGCTAGATCTGTTCCTGTAAAATATATAATTTTTAATCCTTTTAGTTTTGCATCTCTTACTTCTTTATAAATATATTCTGGTGGATACGACCTGGCATTACCCCTTGCCAATTTTGTAGCACAATATAGACAACTCCACAAACATCCTTCTTGCAATATTATTGTCTTTATTGGATATTGATCTACAGAAGGTAATAATAATTTATTTATATTTTTTCTATCAATTAATACATCTATTTTTCCATTCAAATAATCTTCTAAAACTTTATCTACTTCATCTATATGATCTAAACCAATTAATGGATATCCTTTAAATAATTCTGGTTGATGTTGTACTAAACAACCTGCCAAAATTAGTTTTTTATCTTTATAATTATTTATTAATTTTATTATCTTTGATTCTGTTGGTCCTTTAACAGTACATGTATTTATTATTAATATTTCACTTTCATCTAGATTTTCTATATATTGATATCCTTTTTTAATTAGTATATTTTTCATTATCTCACCTTCAGCTTTATTTAACGTACATCCCAAAGTAATTATACTAAATTTCATGATCTAATTTTTTCCAAAAATTTTTATATATATTCATCGAGCTTTTTGTTTTTATACTTATTTAAATATTCTCTATATTTTTCTTCATTATATTTCATTATATCATCCAATCTTTTAATTGGTTTTAATTTATCATAATATTTAACCACAATATGATAAAATATATATTTTGATGATACATTTAAGAAATGTGGTATAACTAAATATAAACCATTATTTGGTATTTCTTTATTTTTTACTACTAACCAAAACAAATCCTCCAATATTCTTATATTTATTCTTAAATTATTTAATTTCTTAATTTCTTCATCATCTATATTAGAAAAATCTACAAAATTTTTTATTTTTTCTTTTCCAATTTTTTCCAATTCTTCAGCCTTTTCTTCAATATATATTACATATTTTAAATATTTCTCATTTTCTTCCGGTTTCGATATTAATAGATATATGTTATTTAAAAATAGTCTAATTATTTCAAAAATTTCATCATTTATTTTAGGAAATTCGTTTAATGTTTTTTCTATATATTCATAAAATATAAATAATTCTACTTTTTCTCCCTTTTTTATAAAATCTTTTTCACTTATGCAATATGTATAAAAATGTTTCTTTTCAAGATCTTCCTTTGGATTCATATATGATACTTATTATTAAGGTAAATAAATATTGATAAAGAAATTTATAAAATGCCTGTACTATGTTTAATAAGACACGGAGAATCTTTATGGAATAAAGAAAATAGGTTTACTGGATGGGTGGATGTACCATTAACAGATGAAGGAAGGGGACAGGCAAAAAAAGCTGGAGAAATATTAAAAAGTTTAAATATAAAATTTGATATTGCATATACAAGTTTATTATCGAGGGCTATTGAAACATTAGAAATTATTATAAAAACATTAGGATATAATATCCCAGTAATAAAAGATATTAGCTTAAATGAAAGACATTATGGAGATTTACAAGGATTGAATAAAGACAAAGTTGCAGAAATATATGGAAAAGAACAAGTAAAATTATGGAGAAGAAGTTTAAAAGCTAGACCTCCAAATGGAGAAAGCTTGGAAGATACTCAAAAAAGAACCATACCTTTTTTTGAAAGAGCAATAAAATTAGATTTAGAATTAAATAAAAATGTTTTGGTTGTTGCACACGGAAATAGCTTAAGATCAATTATTTCATATATCGAAAATTTAAATGAAGAACAAATATTAGATTTAGAAGTCGAACCTGCAGTTCCTATTTTATATGATTATGATATAAATAATAAGAAATTTTATAATAAGAGAATATTAAAAATCTAATATGCCGCGGTGCCCGAGAGGCCTAAGGGGGAGGGCTGCAGACCCTCTTATCAGGGGTTCGAATCCCCTCCGCGGCTATTTTGTTATAAAATCTTTTCCAATATATTGCCTTAATATCTCAGGTATTAATATTCTGTTATTTTTGTAATCATAATTATTTTCTAATATACATACCAATGTTCTTTGTATTGCGGATAATGTACAATTTAATGTATGGACATAATCTAAACTATTATCCTTTTTTCTATATCTAATGTTTGACCTTCTTGCCTGCCAATCTGTTACATTTGATCCAGATATCAATTCTCTATATTTATTTTGTCCAGGGAACCATCCTTCAATATCATATTGTTTATAATTCCTTTTACCCATATCCATTGAAGCGATTATAACTGTTCTATATGGTATATTTAATTTCTCTAAAAATTCTTCTGCATTTTTTATTAATTCTATATGGTATTTTTCAGAATCCTCTGGTTTACAAAATATATATTGTTCAACTTTGTGAAATTGATGTAGTCTAAATAATCCTTTTGTATCTTTACCGTGCGCACCAGCCTCTTTTCTAAAGCAAGGACTCCAACCAACAATCTTAATTGGTAATTGACCTTCTTCAATAATTCTATTATAATATAATGCGGTTATTGGATGTTCAGCAGTTCCTATTAAATATAGATCTTCTCCATCAATTTTATACATCATATCTGCAAAATCATCCAATGTTATTATTCCTTCCAATATGTCCTTTTTTAACATATACGGAGGTATTGCAAATTTATAGCCTTTATTTATCATATATTTTACACCCTCTATACTTAATGCCAAATCTAATAAAGATGATATATTAAATTCAAAATAAAATCTAGAACCGGAAACTTCTCCAGCAATATCTGTATCTGCTAAATTAAATTCTTTTAATATATCATATTGGTGTTTTAATTCATGATTTACCTTCTTATATACGACAATTTTATCCTTATTTAGTTTATCAAAATCTAATACATCATTAAAGTTTATTTCCTTAAAATCTTCTTCATAATTTAATATTTTATTTAATTCTTCAAGAAGTTTTCTATCTTTTATATATTTTTCATATTCTTTATTATTTAATATTTCATTTAATTCAACAATCTTCCATCCAAACTTTTCAGTTTGTTCTTTAAATAAATTTATATCATATACCCGAGGAATTCCCCAAAATTTTACAGGTGTATTTTTATTTTCATCCCCAAAAGGAACTTCATTTGATAATAGATTTGGAAAACTCCATAATAAATCTATCAAATTATTTTCTATATTATTAAATTCCTCTTCCTTTTTCTTTATTTCTTCATCCAAATCTTTTATATCTTCCTTTAATTTATTTAATAATTCTTCTGAAACATTTCCTTCATGTATATCATATCCAATTTCTATTGCAACTTTAACTAGTGTATTTCTATCTATTTTTCCATTTAGATATTGAATAATAGATCCATAAAATTTTGATAACATATTTTTCTTATATCTTAACTTATCCAATTCTTTCTGTAATTCTCTTCTTCTATTATCCAATTCAATTGCTCTATCTACAATGTTTTCGTCCAAACCTCTTTTTCTAAATGTTTCTTTATATAATTCTATATTATTCTTTAAAAAGTCTATATCAACCGGAAAGCCCATTTGACCGATATGCCATTATAAATTAATAAAGTTTTACTCTTTTAAATATTTAAGATTAAAAATTTTATCCTAATAATATACGTTTATGGCTAATATGATAATATCAAATAATATAAAACAATGAAAAGTAAGAAATACAAATATGTACATTGTTATTATTGTGGAAGAATGGCGAGATTGGATAAGGCAATTAAACTAACGATATCACCAAAACTTAAGCCAGATGTTTCTGGAGAATATAGCCCCACGTTGATTTTGTCAAGTCCAATAAAAATATATATTTGTCCTGCATGTGCAAGATATAGGGGAATTTCTAAGCAAGATATAAAGAATAAAAATAAAGAACAAGAAATCTTAAAGAAATTGGGCATTGAAATGTAATGGTTGTTTTAGATGTATCTTTAAATGAGTTATATAAATTATTAAATAAAAGTTTATCGGCAGAAGAATTAAATGAATATTTATTAAATATAAAATGCGAATTAGATGAAGTTGATGGAAATAATGCAAAAATTGAAGTAAAAGATTTTAACAGAATTGATCTATATAGTTTAACTGGAATTGCAAAAGAATTAAAAGGAATATTAAATATTGAAATTGGTATTCCAAAATTTGAAGTGAAAGATTCAAATTATGATTTAATTGTTGATAAAGAAATATTAAATGTAAGACCGTATATAGTTGGAGCAATTATTAAAAATGTAAAATTAAACGAAGATAGATTAAAGGATTTAATACAATTACAAGAAAAAATATCACAATCATTTGGTAGAAATAGACAAAAAGTTGCAATTGGGACGCATAATTTTGATCTAATTAAATTTCCTGTTTATTATAAATTAACAGATCCTGAAACAAGATTTATTCCTTTAGGATTTGACAAAGAATTATCATTAAAAGAAATATTAAAAAATACAGAAGCTGGTAAAAAATATTCATATATCTTAAATAAATATAATAGATACCCAATATTGATTGATTCTGATAATAATATTATCTCATTTCCCCCAATAATAAATTCTAATAAAATTGGAAAACTGGATGTTAATACAAAAAATATTTTTATAGATGTTTCTGGTACAGATTTAGAAAAAATATTATTAGCACTAAATGTAATTGTATTAACATTAAAGGATTTGGGGGGGGAAATATATTCAATCAATGTAATATACCCAGATAAGAAAATTAAAACACCAGAATTAAAAGTTGTTAAAAAGGAAATGGATTTAAATAAAATTAAAAAATGTTTGGGAATAGAATTAGATTATGACGAAATTATTAAACATTTAAATAGAAAAAGGATGAATGCAAAAATTGAAAATAATAAATTAATTGTTGAATATTTAAATTATAGAGACGATATATTATCTGAATACGATATAATTGAAGAAATCTTAATTTCTTATGGATATAATAACTTAAAACCAAGAGAAATTAAAATATATACAAAAGGAGGATTAAGTAAGGAAAGAAAAATAATGAACAATATAAGAAAAATAATGGTTAGTATGGGATGTACAGAAATATATACCCCAATATTATCTAATAAAGATATAAATAGTTTATTAAATGATGATAGAGAGATTATTGAACTAATAAATCCAGCATCATCATCTTATAATTCAATTAGAGTATATCTATTAACATCTTTTCTACAGCTATTATCTGAAAATAATGAATTAAAGTTTCCTGCAAAGATATTTGAATTAAATAGAGTTTCATATATTAAAAATAATAAAATTATTGAAGATTTGGATTTATTATATATTTATTCTAATTATGAAGTTTCTGTAAATAATTCATTAAAGGTATTAAAAAGATTATTTAAAGAATTAAGAATTGATTTTGATATACGAAATTCAAATCATAAATTTTTAATAGATGGAAGACAAGGAGATATATTTGTAAATAACGAAAATATTGGATGGGTTGGAGAAATCAATCCAAATATATTAGAAAAACTGGGTATAAAATATCCATTAACGGGTTTTGAAATAAGTATAAAAGAATTGATAAAATACATTAAATATGATATCTGAAATAGAATATAAAGTATTATCCATATTAAATGATAATTGGAAAAGTTTAGATGAAATTTCAAACGAATTAAATATTGATAAATATAAAATATTGAGAACTTTGGGATTTTTAAGAGAAAAAGGATTAATAGAATTAAAAGAAGAAAAGATAAAAAGATATGAACTATCAGAACTTGGAAAAAAATATCTAAAGGAAGGATTGCCTGAACGAAGATTATTAAATTTATTAAAAGAAAGAAAAGAAATAAATATAGAAGAATTAAATAAATATTTTGATAAAGATGAGCTATCCTTTTCTTTAGGATTCTTGAGAAAAAACAGGGCAATAAAAATTGAAAATGGAAAAGTAATATATATTAAAGATATAGAAACATATGAAAGATATTTAGAAAATATTGATGAAAATACTGTAAAATTATTTAAAGGAAGAAGGAGAATTATTGAAGAAAAAGAAGAAATAATTTATTATGCAAAAATAAATGAAAGAGGAAAAGAAATATTAAAAAGTTATAAACTAGAAGAATATATTGAAAAATATACAAAAGAAGTTATCGATAAAAGGATATATAAAAATAAAAAATTCAGACCATATGATGTAAGAATTAATATTGAAGAAGAAAGTATTGGAAGATATAACCCATATTTAGAATTTTTAGATAAAATAAGAGAAGAATTAATATCAATGGGATTTAAGGAAATGGATAGATATAATATGATAATATCACATTTTTGGAATTTAGATTGTTTATTTATACCACAGGATCATCCTGCGGGAGATATTTCAATAATGGATGCATTTTATATTAAAAATATACAATATATTGAAGATTTTCCAAGAGATTTATTTGAAAATGTTAAAAATACTCAATTAAAATACTTTAAAATATTTGATGAAAATATTTCAAAAAGAACTATGTTAATATCTCATGACACTGCTATATCTGCAAGAACATTATTAAATGCAGAAAAACCTGGCAAATATTTTTTAATAGAAAAGGTATTTAGATATGATACAATTGATGCAAAACATTTTATTGAATTCAATCAACTTGAAGGAATTATTTTAGATGATAACTTAACATTTTTAGATTTATTGGGAATATTAAAAGAATTAGTAGTAAATGTTGTAAAAGCAAAAAATATAAAATTCTATCCAGCATATTTTCCATTTACAGAACCTTCAGTTGAAGTATATGCTGAACATCCGAAATTGGGATGGATCGAAGTAGGGGGTGCGGGTATGTTTAGAGAAGAATTATTAAAGCAATTTAATATAGATCATCCTGTATTAGCATGGGGTCTTGGTGTTGATAGACTTGCAACAATATACCTAAACATTAATGATATAAGAGAATTACATACTAGAAATATTAAAAAATTACAAGAATAAATATTTTTTATGGATAATAATTTTAATGATATAATATTAAGTTTTTCAAAAGATTTAATTGAAAAAGTTGATGGATTGGTAAAATCGATTATTTTATTTGGATCTTACGTAGAAAATAAAGAAAATGAAAAATCGGATATTGATTTATTAATCATAATAGATGATGTATACGCAAAAGACTTAAATATAACAGTTCCTTTTTATTTTGATAATTTAAATAAAATATTGACAGATGAAAAATACAAAAAAATTCATGTAACAACATTAACATTATCAAAATTTTGGGAAATGATACTAAATGGAGATCCATTGGTTTTAGATATATTAAGAAAGGGTGAACCAATAATAGATCCGGCAGGAATTTTTGGTTCCCTTAAAAAGATGTTAGAAAATGGATTAATAAAAACATCACCAGAATATTTAGAAATAATGAAAAAAAGGGCTAAAGAAGGTATAAATTATGCTAATTTAATGTTAATAAAAGCATTTGAAAGTTTATATAATTCAGTTGTAACAATTTCTCAATATTATTTAATTAAAAACAATATAAATATATATAGCCCAGAGGATATATTACATAAATTTGAAGAATTAAAGAAAAAAAGAAAAATTTCATCAGAAGTTTACAATTATTATAAGAGAGTTTATGAATATATGAAGAAAATAGAACATAGAGAAATTAGGAATGTTGATTTAGATTTATTAAAAGAATTTTTAAATGGGTTTGAAAAATATAAAGAGAAATTAAATATTTAAAATGGAATATAAATTGATTGGACATGGTGCAGAAGCAAAGATATATTTAATTGAAAGTGATAAAAAAGAAAATGAGAAATATATATTTGAATTTAATAAGGATTTTTTAGATAAATTAGAAATTAATTCTGAAGAATTTAAAATTGAAGATAATAAAAATAAAATAATATTAAAGTATAGATATAAGAAAAAATATAGAAATGAATTAATTGATAAAGAATTTAGAAAATATAGGACCAAAATTGAATCAAAAATATTGGAAAAATTATATAATTATATTAATGTTCCTAAATTATTATATAAAAATGAGGAAAGTGGAATTATTGTAATGGAATATATTGAAGGGTATAATTTAGCAAAATATTTGGAAAAATTAAATTATGAAGAAATATTATATGAAATAGGGAAATATGTTGGATTGATTCATAAAAATAAAATTGTCCATGGAGATTTAACCACTGGAAATATAATATATAATAATGGAAAAATATATTTTATTGATTTTGGATTGAGTTTCTTCTCTAATAGAATAGAAGATTATGCTGTAGATTTACATTTATTTAAAGAATTATTTGAATCTAATCATTGGAGAATTTTCAATAAATTTTCTTTGGTATTAGAAGGATATAAAGAGTCGTTTAGTGAAAAATATGAAGAAGTTTTTCACAGATTAAAAGTTGTAGAATCTAGAGGTAGGTATAAATCAATATTATTTTAGATTGTTGATTACCAATATTATTTAAGAATAATTTAAATATGCCGAAGTTTTATAATGTCATATGGCAAAATACATATGTCCAAGATGTCATTCAGCAAATATAGTACCATTATTTGCAAAAGATAATAGTTGGGTATGTTTAGATTGTGAATACCAAGGCCCCTCACAGTTAATAAGTAAAGATCTAGAATATTTTTGGAATGAATATAAAAAACTTGCAAACACAAATAAAGTTAAGAGATAAATATTTTTTATGTATGATTTCTGTTTACCGGATAACAATGAAGAAGAATTAGCAGGTGAATATTATAAAAATAAAATAAAGAATATTGTATTTTGTTATGAAGTTTTTGATAAAAATGATTTAAAATATTTCAAATTAAATAATATCTTATGTTATAAAAAATTAAATATATTTTATTGTGCATTAGTAAACAATGAAGATTTTAAAAAATCTTTAGGAATTGCAAATGAATTATTCTATTCTGATAAATATTATAATGATTTAGTATTTGTTGTTGGAAGAGATTTAGACTATAATGATAAAATTTTATGCAAATATTTTTTAAATGGGTTATTTGATCCTATTAAATATGATAAAAAACATTATTTTGGAGGAATAAGTTATGTGAGTATTAAAAAAATGAAAGAGAATAATCTATCCATTCTATTTTCAATAAAGAACTTAATTAATAATATAGAAAAATTTTATGCAATTAAAAAATTTTTAGAATTTGCACAAAAGAAATATTTAAATATTCTTATAGGATCTTTTGCAGAAAATAAAAATGAAGTTCCAAATAGATATCATTTATATTCTTTTTATAAAGTTTTAGGAATTTATTACAGTTTAAATTATTTAAATAAAATATTTAAAGAGCAAATAATCAGAATAAGATTGGCAAAGAGAAAGGATTATTTTACAAAAGGATTTTATATAATCTCTTATCCATATCAAGATTGTAGAGAATATTAAGGTGGCCATGTTCTCATAGGTCCTGTAGAAATTGAAGGCATTACACCATTTGGAGGATATGCTCTAGCAATTACCCATTGGATATATTGATGTGATGCAATACCACCAGTTCCTGCACCTATTTGTAATGTAGGATATTGGAATGGATTATAATTTAAATTATAATATGTATAATTTCCATAATTTGGATTATATGATAAATGATACATATTTAATAATGTTAAAGGAACCCATACTTGATTAGAACTATAATAATAGTATCCAGCTTGTGCATATGTTGAATTAACTATTAAATACGAATAAATAGTTCCTCCATTTGGTGGGAAATACGTATAATTTAAATATTGATTTGTTACTGCAGATTTTAACATTGCTGCTTGGGAAGAAGGAAGACTAGCTTCAGGCCAATATTGAAATTGTACATATGTAGATAAATTGGGCGCAGGGGTACTACCACCATACGTAACGACACATCCTCCTGCTAAATTTGTAATCGTATTATCACAATGACCATATGGATCTCCAATCAAACCAGCTTTAAATTGTTGGCTTGTATTTCCAAATAATGCTATTACATTTGCATCCGCATTTGGAGCTCCTCCTCCATAATACCAAGCTTCTTCAACAATTAAAGGTATTAAAGGAATATTCCAATTATTTGGAGGTAAAATATAAGTACCTTGTCCAGTTTGATTATTTAGCATTTGGATACCGTTTGGAGTCGCTCTAGGAGAAAATGATCCATTAAAAATATAT
>JBMSAQ010000026.1:0-36292 GCA_049414405.1 Candidatus Nanopusillus sp. | reverse complement strand
ATTTATGATAGAAGAATAATTTGGATACAATAATAATTTGACATAGAAATCTTGTGCAATATATTTACCAATATTTGGTTGATAATAAAAATCATTTTGCAAATTTGAAACAAAATACAATATCATAAACAATATTAATATTAGATATAATAAAATAAATTGAGATCTCATTTCCAATATATATGTACATAATTTATTGAGCCATTAATAATATAAAAAGTTATGATTCCCTGTTCAGCTTCATTTAAATCTATATTGTTAAATGCTACTTGTCCATTTATTTCAACATAATAGTATGGTAAAATATTTGTAACAATTTGATATAAACTATCATTTAATTGTTGTGTATTATTTAGATGCATATAATTTATTGATATCAATGATGCATACAAATCTTCTTTGTCATATCCTCTAATATAAAAACTACTATAATATGTCGAAGTTAGAATAAAATATAAAACCATTATTACAACTGCCAATTCGATAAATATTGCTATACTAAAGGTTCTCATTGAACTAATACACTAACTAAAAATAATGAGCCATTATAATGACAAACCCTGGTAAATGCTATATAATTGTTTTGCATATCTGTTATATTATAATTACTAAAAATATATTCTTGGCTAGTATTACTTAAATCTTTATATATTATTACATATGGAAAACTCGCTAAATTATTCATTATATCTGGATCAAAATTTTTTGATGTTAAATTACAAATATTATCAGTATATTTCTCTGTTATTTCTTTAATCAAAACCCGCCCATGCATAAATTGATTATATATAATTTGATATTTTTCATTAACATTATAAATATAAGAAACCTTCTCCATCAATAATAAAGTAACAAAAAATATTACCAAAACAATTACGAATAATTCAAAAAACCTGTCTAGCATATATTATATATTTTATAAACATTTTTATATATAGATGTGTAAATGGATTCAAAACTTATATCATTATTAAAAGAAAACAAAAAAATTGTTACTGTATCATCTAATAATTTGCCGATATCTAGAAAAGATTCAGAAATGGTTGGAAGATTTATTAAATATTTAACAATACCATATGCAAAAAAGTATCTAGAAATGGTTATTGAAAAGAAAATTGCAGTTCCATATTATAAATACCACAAAAAACAAGCACACCATAAAAATGTGATGGAAAAAGTTCCATATGGAAGATATCCAATCAAAGTCTCAAAATATTTTATCAAATTATTAAATTCTTTAGAAAACAATGCAAAAAATATGGGATTGGATCCTAACAAAGTTGTAATTATTTCTGTTAATGTTTCTAAAGGAAATAAGTTTCCAGGAAGATTAAGAGTCGTAAAAGTAAAAACAGGTCCTGGTGGGGTAAAGAGAACTTTAATTGTTGTTCATAGAAAGGTATCTCATATTAAGATATATGGATTACACTTAGAATCTTTAGACACATCTAAGAAGTTGAAAAGAAAAAGCTTAAAACAAATTATTAAACAAATATTAGAAGAATGGCGTCGAAAAATATAGAAGAACTTTTAAAAGAACAAAAAATACAAGCAATTTTAGATAGAACTTTAAAAAATAGATTTAAAGGTAAATTAATTAGTAGAGTCGAATATTTTAAAATTTCAATGGGTACAAAAGTTGTTATATACTGTGCAAGACCCAGATTGGTTCTGGGAAGGGCAAACGAAAATTTAGATGAAATTAAGAAAATTGTGGAAAATATTGCAAATGTTAAAGAACTAATCATCGAAGCTGTTGGAGTAGAAAATCCATTATTAGATTCTGAAATTATTGCAGATTTAATTGCATCTCAAATAGAGAGGTATGGAAATAGAGCAATAAGAAGAATAATGCAAAGAGTAATGGAACAAGTAATGCAAGCCGGCGCTTTAGGTATTGAAGTGAGAGTTACTGGAAAAATAATTGGAGACAGAACATCTACAATAAGAGAACAAAAAGGATATATTAAAAAATCTGGAGAATTAAATAAAATAATTGGAAAAAGCGTAAGACATGCTAAATTACCTTCTGGAGTGATTGGAGTACAGGTTAGGATATTAAAACCAACAGATAAATTACCTGATAGGATAAAAATAAAGGACTTATCAGAAATAAAACCAGAAAAATTAGAAAAAATAGATCCTTCTTTATTAGAAAAGTTAGCTAAACAAGTTCAATAATCATTTTAATTTATCAACAAATATTTTTATAATATCTTTCGAATTTAATATTCCCAAAGTTCCTTTTACACATTTTCTTTCAGAGAAATTTTTTACGAAACCATATCTTGAATATTTTGAATATATCATAACCGGTACAGGATCTGAAATATGCCTTCCTTTAATTGATGATGTAGAATGATCTCCAGTAATTAGTATTGCATCAAAATATTCCTTTATTCTTTTTACTAAATATTCATCAATTTCTTCAATTATTTTTTTCTTTCTAAATGGGTTTTTTAAGTGAGATAAAATATCTGGAGCTCTTATATGAATAAATATTATGTCGTATTTATTTCTACTTGTTATTGCATATTCTGAAAATGAAAATAAATTTTCATTACTCTTTCCAGTAGTTCCCAATGGTTTTTCATAATCAATTTTCAAATATTTTGCTATGGATAAATGAATAAAACTTGATGATAAATATAATGCTTTTACTTTATATTTATTTTCAAATAAATCTTTTTTATTTAAACCTTTATATATGGTTTTATTTTTTATCTTATATTTCTTTAATTTTTCAATTATTTCTTTATCATAATTATCGAAAATTAAAATATAATCATTATCTTTATGTTTTATCATATCATGTTCTCCTTCTATTTTTGGTTCTTCTTTTGATTCTATTTCAATTAAAAACTGATTTTCTTTCAATTCTTTATATATTAATGCTTTAAATATTATTTCATTATATTTAAAATCATAACCTAATAAAGATAAATTTGATTCAATACATCTTGGAACATGTCCTCTTTCTTTTGTATATAGTAATCCACATTCAGAATATCTTACCAATTTATCAATATTTGGTTTTTCAGCATCTTCTAAAGGAGTTCTATATCTTAACTCCTTAATTAAATTATCGCCTAATCCATCTAATATAATAAATACCCCTTTATCCATATTATTTAAATTATTAAAATTTCTAAAATATAATTATTAAGCGGCGGTGCCCGAGAGGCCAAAGGGGCTGGGCTCAAGACCCAGTGGAGTAGATCCGTCAGGGGTTCAAATCCCCTCCGCCGCATTAAAAATATATCTTTGTAGTTGTAAGTATTGGAAAACGAGTACTTTAATTATTTTTATTTTAAAGTTTTATTCATCATATAAAAATATTTTTAAATTTTTAGAAAGTCGATATTAAGTATGAAATCTAATGCTTTATTAATAATAATTTTAATAATTATAGTTGCAATAGTTGGTATATATTTTGGATATAATATGTTTTTTAATAAGCCAAATTTAACAAACAGTTCAACAAATATTACCAGTTCTAATAACTATCAAAATCTTACAACACATACTATTATAAGTTCTAATACTACAAGTGCTAATAATTATCAAAATACTTCTAACAATTATTTAAATAATTATTCCAATTATTCCAGTTATATTAATATAGGATATAATCAATATATTCCAATTACAATATATAATACCCAAAATATTCCTGCACCATCCCCATTCCAACAACAAATAGCAATATGTAACGGAACAATAAATATTGGTCCTAATTTTGCTTATGTAAATAATCCAACATTATTTAATTTAATTAATAGAAATGGGTCTAATGTATATTTTACTACAACCTGTAATAGTACTCCAGACATATATTCATGGTATTTAGGTCAATTAGTAAATAGAAGTACATATTGTAAGATTTGGTGGATAAAATTAGATAATGGTATTCCTGCAAATAGTAATGTAACTATATACATGTATATAGGGGATAATTCTTCAAATTTTTATCAACAATATTATCCATATGTTGGTGCTTCTCCAAATGTATTTCCATCTAGACAATATGATAATGGAAAATATGTATTCATAGCATATGGATATTTTAACAATACATTTGATGGATGGACTGGATATGTTTATGCGGGATTAGGGTCTCCTACAGCAACTCCGTATGGTATTGAAATGTTAGCCGATCAAACTTATCAAGGTAGATATATTTTACCTCCAAATAATTGGAATATACCTTTAATACCTTTAATTGTTGAAGAAGCTTGGTATCATACTAAGGGCGCGGATGCAAATGTAATAGCATTGTTTGGAAATATGAGCCAGCAACTTTTAGCTGGTACGATTGGATCTACTTATGGTGGTGCTACACCCGCACCCAATTTATCTACATTTGTGCAATTTGAGTATTATTATGGATCTGATCCACCCGATAGTAAAGCGGCTATGTTAAAATCTGCAGTAACTAACCAATATTTATATTATGTGTATTTCTCACCATATGGAAGAACTGTTTATTCATATTTAATAGTTAATTCAACATATGCAGAAGCAGGATATTATATATATAGTTATTATGGTTATGCATGGATACCTTTAACATTATTAAATACATATAAGATAAATTGGGATGGATATGTATGGTCTGATTTAAATTATAATCCATTCCAATATGGTACATTACAAATAAGTGCTGGAACTAGTGGTGCTTATTCATATCAATACGTACAATGGGTAATTGCTAGGGCATATCCTCCAAATGGTGCAATGCCTTCAATTTACATTGATTAGATTTTTTAACATTATCAAATAAAAGGATAAAAACAATCTATGAGTATTAAATAATTCTTTAATAGACTGTTCTAAATATTTTTAGCAGCCAATATATTTTTTATAACAAAAATTTTTATTTTTTCTTTATAGTTATTTAGTTTATGATAATATTAGTTGTTGGGGTACCTGGTGTTGGAAAAACTTCGGTGATTAATGAAGCTAAAAAATACTTAAAATATGAATTTAAAGTTGTAAATACAGGAGATATTATGTTTGAATTGGCAAAAGAAAAATATAATATAAATAATAGAGATGAAATAAGGAAGAAATTAACTTTTGAACAACAAAAAGAACTACAAAGAGAAGCTATTAAAAGAATAAAAGAAATGGAAAAAGAAAATGACATAATATTAGATACTCATTTAGTAATAGAATCATATGAAGGATATATTCCGGGTATGTTAAGAGAATATTCAGAAATTTTAAGACCGGATGGAATTATCGTAATGATATCAGATCCTGATAAAATTTTTGTTAGAAGATTAAGAGATATACAAATAAGAGGAAGAGATATAGAAAATTTAAAAAGAATTGAAATTCAACAAAATTTAACAATATACTTCACTACAATATTTATGTTTGAACATGGTACAATAGTAGAAATAATAAATAATGAAGAAGGATTATTGGGAGAATCTGCTAAAAAATTTGCAGAATTTTTAAATAAATTAAAGGAAAATAAGTTAAATAAATAGTAAAATTTTTATATATAGATTATAATTCATGTTATTTATGTATTCTTTAATTATAATATTGCCATTTTTATTTATTAGAATATCATAAAAATCAATTATAGTTGATTTTTATTTCACTATATAGAAAATGTCTATTATATATCCAAAAACAAATTTATATGTATAAATATTAAGAGATTTAATAATCGGGCCCGTAGTCTAGTCGTAGGATGCCGGCCTTGCAAGCCGGAGATCCCGGGTTCAAATCCCGGCGGGTCCATTCTTATTTAAACTAAATATAAAAAATTAAGCAATTATACATTCCGACCATCCACAATCTATACATGTAATACAACCTGCTTGATGTTTTAACCTCATAGATCCACATACAGGACATTTCTCAATTTTATTATTTCCATTTTCTTCAACCCTTAATGTATTATTAATGTTTACATTCAATTTTACTTTTGGTATCTCAACGTTGTTATTTAATTCATAATACCAGTTTGGTAACTTTATTCCATATTGTTTTAATATTTCAACTGTTTTATTATTTATTTTTCCTTCTCTAATTAGTCTAAAGTAATCTGCAAATCTTGCCTTACTTGCTTCAGCAGGAGCTACATATACTTGTACAGATTTTGATCCATCTCTATATATTGTAATTCCTTTACATCCCATCTTATATGCTAATAAGTATGAATAATATACGTCATCTGGCTGAACCCAATTTGGCATATTTATTGTCTTTGATATTGATGTAGTTATCCATATTTGAGCAACTGCCTGTGCTCTTATATGATCCCACCATGGCATATCTAATGCTGTTAAGAATATTGCTTTCAAATCATCTGGGATCTCTTTTATTCCCAATAAACTTCCACCATTATCAGATATTTTCTTTAATATATCATTATTATATAGTCCTCTTTCTCTCAATTGCCTTTCTAATTCTGGATCTACATAAAAATATATACCAGCAGTTACTCTTTTTTCATATACTAAAGAATATTGTGGTTCAATACCTGAAGATGTATCCGCTAACATTGATATAGAACCTGTAGGGGCAATTGAAGTAACTTCAATATTTCTTATTCCATATTTCATTATTTGTTCTTTCAAATATTCCCAATCTAATGTCCATAACTCTCTATGATAATATCCTTCTACAGGTAATTTACCATCTTTATATGTTGTTTGATCATATTTATCGAATTTACCCCTTGTTTTTGCCCTTTCAACAGATTCTAACATTGAATAATATGTTAAATATTCTGTTATTTTCATTAGTAATTTATATCCTTCTTCAGATGTATATGGAATTCCCAATGCATATAACATATCCGCCAATCCCATAAATCCAAGTCCAATTCTTCTTACTGCTTTCGAAGCTTCTTCAATTTCCTTTATTGGATATTTATTTACATCTATTACATTATCTAAAAATTTATAAGCCCATTTTATTGTTTCAATATATTTATTCCAATTAAATTCAACCTTTCCATCTTTAAATTCAACCAAAGCATATAGATTAATTGATCCCAAATTACAAGATTCATAAGGATATAAAGGTTGTTCTCCACAATTGTGACTTATTATTCCGTTAGAAATATATCTATTAAATCCCGGAACACTAAAATCATAAACCAATTTTTCACCAACATATTCTACTCTTAAAATTTTAACATAATTATCATCTATTTTAGTTTTCTTTAGTCCATCCGGAAGCTTTTTGTTTTTATAATCTATCAATTTTATCTTTTCTTCAAAAATTTTCCTACTATAGTTTTTGATTATAAGCTCAAAATAACCTCTAGTTTCATATTCTTTTCTTTCACCATTTACAGTAATATACTCAAACTTTCTCTTATATGGTCTCTCATAAATCTTTGAAAATATACCGAATAAAGTTAGTAAAAGTTGGGTTTCCTTCAACAAATCTTTATTAGATGATATTAATCTTATTGCTCTGTCTTTATCGAAATATCCGTCCGCTGAAAACAACCCACTCAAAAATCCTTTAACAAATTCCGAATTTGCTAGGAAAACAATTTCTGGCAAGCTTGTTTTCCTTCTCATTAGTTTTTTGAAAATTTCAACAACTTCCTTCTTACCAACATAAATCCATATCTCATTATTTCTTTCGAACCTACTAACATTTACTCCAAATTTCTTTTCAAGCAATTTTTTTACATATTCGGAAACTTCTTTTTCAGTTTTAGTATTAAAATAGAAGAACACTTTTTCCCCAACATATCCGTCTCCAACCAACCATCCTAATAAAAATCCCAATTCTCTATCTAATTTTATTCCATCAATTTCTTTTAATCCATAGTTTTCTAACTTATCAATATCAATTCTTGCTATCTTTACTTCCTTTCCTTCAGCATATTTTGCTTCTATCCAGCCATCTTTTGTGAGTATTTTATGATCTTCAGTTACTTCAATCTCCATTCCATTTTCTAAAATTAATTTAACGGTTGGTTTAAATCCAACTTTCCAAACTTTTGCATCAACCAATATTGGAGAACTTACACTCAATGTTTTTCCATGAACTGTTGTATACAAAATTTCACCTTCTCCATCTACTAAAAGCTCTATATTGTTGATATCGCTACCATTTTCATTGTTTAAATAAAGTAGGGTTTCGGCCCTCAAAAGACCATACGGAGTTAAAATTCTAGTATCTCCAGTTACACATGGATTAGTAGCTCTAATTGGTCCTCTATATTTATATTGAACATTTCTTCTATTTATATTATCCATAAACAAGCATCCGGGATCTCCTTTTTCCCATGCAACATATGATGCTTCTTGTAGTATTCTTTCAGGATTTACATATCCAACAATTGCTTCCTTTGGTACTTTATTTATATCAAAATTTGGATCTCCTGGAAAAGGTAAATTATATCTCCTTAATAATCTTGGATTAATTAAAGGATATTCTTTTTTATTTTCAAAATATTCCCAAAATGTTGGCTCAAACATTATAGATATATTAAAGTTTTCTAATACACCTTCTTTTTCCTTTAAATGAATAAATTTAAATATTTCCGGATGCCAGGATTCTAAAATACCCATGTTTGCTCCCCTTCTCTTTCCCCCTTGTTTTACCACATCTGTAATTGTGTCTATGATTTTCATAAATGAAACTGGACCTGAAGCAATACCACCAGTAGATGCAACAACATCGCCCTCGGGTCTTAATTTTGAATAATTTATTCCAATTCCGCCCCCTGATTTAAATATTAAAGCTGCTTCTGTTGCAGATTTCATTATTGATTCCATATCGTCATCAATATCCAATACAAAACATGCAGATAACTGTCCTAAGACAGCACCCGCGTTAAATAATGTTGGAGAATTTGGCATAAATCTTTTACTTGCCATTAAATCATAATATTGGTAGAAATTTTCGTAATATTTGTCAAATTCTCCATTTTCTAACATTTTTATAAATTCTGACCATGAAACTTTCATATGACCTCTTTCATTTAAATAATCATACAAATATTTCATTCTTTCTAAATGGTATCTATTCCATTTAAATTTAGGATCTTTTATTGGTAATCCATATTTATTTTCATTTTTTACGAAGTCAAATTCTTCCTTTGGATGTATTCTTTGCTTTCCTTCCTTATCATATATTCTTTCATCATATAATAAATCTGGTATTATGATTAATGCAGCAACTCTTTCAAACATTTGTTTTGGACCCTCTATTAATTCTTTATTCTCATTCCTTAATAAATATCTATTTACCATTAATCTAATTGAATTAACAGAAAATCTTTTTGCAACTTCTTCTTCATAGAATTTTCCCAGTAAATTCTTCTTTTCTTCCCTTATTTTTTCCTTTTCTTTTCTATAGGAAATATATGCTTTGGCAACATCATATAAATCAAATTTTAATAAAGATAATTCGACAATATCTTGAATTTCTTCAACAGTTGGATATTTTATATCATCATATTTTTCCTCTAATACTTTTATTATATAATCAACAATTTTTTCTAATTTTTCTTTATCATAAGCACCAACAGCTTTCATTGCTCTTTCTATAGCATATTTTATTCTTTCAGGGTCAAAGTCCACAATTCTTCCGTCTCTTTTAATAACTTTTTTTATTTTATGATTTTTTTGTCCTAAAACAATTTCTTCTTCCTTTTTTCCACGAAAAACCTCTTTTATAAATCTCTCATCACTCATTTGAATTTCTTATACAAAATTTTTAAAAAAATTCTTTGTCTATGATGTTAAAATACAATTATAAATATTTATTTCTTTGATAATCAACAAACATTTTTTATAAATATTTAATCTAATGCCTTTTCTTTTAATTTTCTCTTCTTACTAATTGATTCTTTGTTTTTACTTTATTTTTGCTTTCTTATCATATATTTCAACCAATTTTACCTCTTTAGCAACATTCAAAACCTTTGCTTTATTTATTATATCCTCTAAACCTCCAGCTTCATGTATATGTCCGTGTATATTTAAAATAATTCTATCATTATTTTCAATAAACTTTCTCAATACATAACTACCAGAAATATTTAGGGATGACATAGAATTTCTTGGTGGAATATGTGTTAATAAAACAATATATTTGTTGTTAAATTTTTTCTTCAATTCATTTAAGAAACTTTCAAATTCTTTTTCATCAATTACATTCAATAATAAATCTGCGCCTCCGAATCCAACCAATACAAAATTATCCTTTATTATATAATTTTTATCTAAGTTTCTTATTTTGTATATTTTTTCTAATAATTTTATATCTTCCGGCGTTTCATGATTTCCGGGTATTATCAAAATTTTGTTTGGATCCATATGTTCTGTTAATTTTTTTATTAGTCCTCTTTCTATTTCTCCCAATTCTGCTATATCACCTAAAATTACTACATAATCTGGTTTTTCTTTTTTATATAATTCTATTATTTTATATATCATTTCGAAATCATTATGTATATCAGATGATACTATTAACTTCATAAATATATTTATATATACCATTCTTTTTTATTTTTTATATAAGATATTAAAAATTCTTTTAGTTTATCATAATCATAAAAAATAATCATATCATTATAATTCTTGATAAATTCATTAAAAATTCTCTCTTCTCTTTCAGTAAACAAATCTTTTTTTGAGAAATACAATATTATTTCTTTATCAAAAATCTTTTTTATCATATTTAATAAATTTTTTTGCTCTTCAATACTATATCCGCAAGTTTCGGTTAAATCAAGAACATATATAATTAGTTTCGCGAGATAATTTAGTGCTAATATGGATTTTTTTTCAATTTCATTCATTTCCTCTATAGGTCTATCTAAAATTCCTGGAGTATCAACTACCTGTATATCAAAATATGGTGTTCTAATATATCCTATCATCAAATCTTTTGTTGTAAACGGATATGGTTCAATCTTAACATTTGATCCAGTTAAATTTTTTAATAATGTGCTTTTTCCAACATTGGGTAAGCCAGAAATAATAACTGTGGGTAAATTTTTAATATTTGGTATTTTTCTTCTTCTATTTAGATAAATATTATAATATTTAAATATAATCCAATTTCTTCTTAATATACTAGATATCCTCCCATAAAATTCTCTTCTATATTTTTCTATTATTTTTTTATCCTTTGTTAACTTTATATTGTTTTTATACTTTAAATAAACCTGTTTTATTATTTTTCTTATATATTTTATCCTTTCTTTTAATTTCTTTATATTTATATCTGCGAATAATAGACTATATAATTCCTTGTAGAATTTATTTTCTGGTAAAATTATATCATTATATATTTTTTCTAATTTATCATCTATGTATTGGTATATCGTTTGTAATTTTACAACATTTCTTTCCTTTAAATCATAAAATTTATTACCACTATTCTTTGCCCTTTTAAATGCGGATAATAATAATTCTTCCACAAATCTATATTTCATAAAAATTTATTTTATAAAAAATTAAAAAATTATTCTAAATCGATTTTCTTTCCTTCATAGCCTGGCTTTTTTCTTATTTCAATCCTTAATACCCCGTTTTCATATTTTGCCTTTATAGAATTTTCATCAGCATCTTCTGGTAATGGAATTATTCTTTTATATCCTGAAAAGGTTCTTTCTGATACTATATAATTCTCACCTCTTTCTTCTTTTTCAATCTTTCTTAATGCTACGATCCTTAGATGATGGTCTACTAAAGTAATGTTTATATCTTTTTTATCGACCCCTGGTAGATCGATTTCTATTAAATATTTATCACCTTTATCTACTAAATCTACTGTTGGTTCTTCGTATTCAAAATCAAATCTGAATTTTTTATTTATTCTATTGATTATTTTTTTCCATAGTTTCATCTGTCTAGCAAATTCTCTCCTAATTTCTTTATATATGTCATCAAAGTCATTCATAATATTACTATTTCTTTAACTATTTATAAGATAATAGAGATGCATAACTAACTATATTCTTTTCATCTTTATTTATTTCAGAAGATAAAATATGATTTATTAATTCTATTTTTCCCTTATACAATTTTGTATATTCTATAAAAAATAAAAAAGGATATTTTCCACAAAATATTTTACTATCCATTTCCAATTTATATAATCTTTCAGAATCTAAATTTAATATATATTCTATGATTTTTTCAGATTCCTTTTTTACATTTTCAGATATATTTTCTTTATATATGATATTTCCATAAAATTCTCCATGGTGATATAAATTACCAGTAGATATTAATACTATTCTTCTATTTAATTCTTTCGATAGTTCCTTTAATAATTTAACAAAATCTTTTATCATGTATAATTCCACATCTTTTACAATTATTGGAACAATCTTTACTTTATCTTTAAATAAATACCTAAGTATGGGTAGTTGTATTTCAATCGAATATTCATATCTAGATAACATGGGGTTTTCATATGCATCATAATTGTTTAATATTTTTCTAGCAAATTCCACATCTATTCTAATTACACCAAACGGTGTATACCAATCGTCAATTATTAAATTTATCTTCTGACCAATATTATAATGGTTTGGACCAACAATTATTATTGTGTCAAAATCAAAATTTTCGTATAATTCTTTATATAATTTTACAGAAACTGGCAAAAGATATTCATAACTTGTGTGTGGAACAATTCCAGAAATTATGTCTTTTTCCTTTTTTATATTTTTCGGGATATACCCAAGCCCATATCTTTTATCCATGAAGTATTGTTCGATTTGAGAAAGTAAATCTGAAGAATCAAATGAATAGAACCCCTTTGCTCTCATAAATTGCATAATTTTATTTTGAAATTATGATTTATTAATTTTTTTAATATTTTTATTGTCATGATTGCTGGATTGGAGATCCATCAACAAATTGATACAAAAGAAAAGCTATTTTGTAATTGTCCTACAAATTTAAGTGATAAACATGATTATAGAATTAAAAGAAAATTAAGAGCAACATTGAGCGAAATTGGAAAAAAAGATATTGCAGCAGAATACGAAACTTTAAAAGATAAAAAATATATCTATGAGTATTCTAAAGATTGTTCTTGTTTAGTTGAACTGGATGAAGAACCACCACATTTAATAAATATTGAAACATTAAAATTTGGCATATTAATTTCGACTTTTTTTAATATGTATATCCCAAGAGTTCTACAAGTTATGAGAAAAATTGTTATAGATGGGTCAAATACATCTGGTTTTCAAAGAACATTGCTATTGTCATTAAATGGGGAATTAAAATATAAAGATAAAAAGATAAGCATTGCAACAATGTGTATTGAAGAAGATGCTGCAAGGAAAATTGAAGAAGGAGAAGATTATATAATTTATAGATTGGATAGATTGGGAATACCATTAATAGAAATATCTACGGGTCCTGATTTAAAAGATCCGAAAGAGGTAAAGGAAGTTGCTGAATATATTGGATTAATATTAAGATTAACCGGAAAGGTAAAAAGAGGGTTGGGAACTATTAGACAGGATGTAAATATATCAATAGAAGGGGGAGAAAAAGTTGAAATAAAGGGTATACAGAATTTAAAAATAATAGACAAAGTTTGTGAACTTGAGGTAAAAAGACAAGAAAGAATGTTAGAATGGAAAAAAATTATAAATGAAAGAGGTATTGACGGATACGAATTAGTAGAATAGATTTATATTTTTTAATAGATCATAATTTTTAATGAAAAACCAATTTGGAACAATTCTTGTAGAAATCATATTATTTATAGTTGCTGGCATTGCTGCTTATATATTTATTTCTACTGCATATAATAGTTTAAATGAAATAAGTAATGCTGCAATTGCAAACTCCCAATCATTACAAAATCAATTAAATACTTACATTACATTAGATTCTTGTGCATATAACAATACAACAAATTTATTATATTTCTATGTAACAAATAGAGGGAATATAGTATTAAATCAAAATTTAACATTATTGTTTATTAATGGGGTATTAATAAATAATACAAGAATTTATATTGCAAACAGTTATACTGGCACTCCGGCTTGGGGGCCTTATGACACAATTGTAATTGTTACAAATATTTCTGTAACAACAAACTTTTATCAAGTAAAGATTGTGGCATCTACTGGAGCATATACACAGAATTTGATATATGTTAATAGAACCGCGAGTACGTGTACAGTAGTATGAAATCCAATTTAGGATCAATTGTTGGAGCAATCGTTGGATTTGTCATTTTTATTATTTCTGCAATTGTTTTATATTTAATTTTAGATAATTATTATAGGAATTTTTATTATACTGCAAATTCAGTAGCTAACCAAATAAGAAATATTGTCGGAGAAAATATAAAATTTTTAAATAATCAAACAAACTATTCAAATCCATATTTAATTATTTATAATAACGGAAATAAAGCATTAGATCTGTCATGTTTTCAATTATATGTTAATGGTTATTTTTCCCCTTTTAATTATTCTATAAATTATTTGTATCCATCAAATCTATTTTTACCAGGTGAAAATGCAACAATATATTTTAATAATAGTTATTTAGTAAACAATTCATGGAATTATATAATACTGGTATCTTGTTATGGGGTTAAGTTTCAAACTTTAATATATGCTAGTTAATTAATATAATATGAGATTACAATCTGAGATAGTTACAGCATTACTATTATTAGTGATTGGCGCTTTTGTTACTATAACAATATATAATATAATTTCTCCCAATTTAAATATAATAAATCCAACTGGGCAGGAAATTTCAAAATCTATAAAGTTAAATTTCCAATTACTTGATTACTTTATAGCAAATGATACTTTATATGCATATGTAAAACCTTCAGAACCTGTTAATTATTCTCAAGTATTTGCAATTCTAAATGGCAGATTAGTAAAAGTTTATCCTTATAATTCGAATGGATCGATTGTAAATCCATATGATAATGGTCTATTAATTGTTGTTGCAAATTTATCCCAAACCCCTCCAAATCAAAATGGAAATTATAAATTAGAAGTTGGGATAGCTAATAATATAATTGGATCATTTAATATAGAATATATTTCAAATCCTTTAATTAACTATTTTCAACCACCAATTGTCTTTAATATATCAGATTCTACTTCAAGTACCTTTATCTGCCAACCATCTTATTTAACTTTAATATTATACAATACTCAAAATATCCCAACACCTGCACCATTCCAACAACAAATAGCAATATGTAATGGAAGTATAAATATAGGTCCCCATTTTGCTTATGTAAACAATGTAACTTTATTTAATTTAATTAATAGTAATGGATCTAATGTATATTTTACTACAACCTGTAATAGTACTCCAGATATATATTCATGGTATTTAGGTCAATTAATAAATGGAAGTATATATTGTAAAATTTGGTGGGTAAAATTAGATAGTGGTATTCCTGCAAATAGTAATGTAACTATATACATGTATATAGGAAATAGTTCTTCAAATTATTATCAACAATATTATCCATATGTAGGTGTTTCTCCAAATGTAGATCCTTCTAGACAATATGATAATGGAAAATATGTATTTATAGTATATGGATATTTTAATAATACAATGGATGGATGGATCGGATATATTTTTTATGGATCATTTTCCCCTACAGCAACTCCAAATGGTATTCAAATGACAAATAATTATTATCAGGGTACTTATATTTTACCCCCAAACAATTGGAATATTCCTTTAATACCTTTAATTGTTGAGGAAGTGTGGTATCATACACTTAGTGCAGATGCAAATGTAATAGCATTATTTGGAAATACAAATCAACAATTTTTTGCTGGTGGTATTGCATCTCCCATAGTTTCTAGTGGCTGCGGTGGGACAAATATAACAGGAGGAAGTTATACTACATGTGGTGGTGCTACAACAACATCTAATTTATCTACATATGTACAATTTCAGTATTGGGGCGGTACTTATCCACCCCTAAGCAGAGCAACAATGTTAAAATCCGCAGTAACTTATCAATATTTGAATTATACATATTTCCCACCAAATGCAGGAACTATTTATTCATATTTAATAGTTAATTTGACATATGCACAAGCAGGATACTATATTTATAATTCTAATCAAGTATGGGTTCCACTAACTTTATTAAACATGTATCATTTATCATATAATCCAAATTATGGAAATTATACATATTATAATTTAAACTATAATCCTTTCCAATATGGTACATTACAAATAAGTGCAGGAACCAGTGGCTATACATCACTTCAATATGTACAATGGGTAGTAGCTAGAGCATATCCTCCAAATGGTGTAATGCCTTTAATTTATATTGGTTAAAAAAATATGAATTTTATAATACTTTTTATGGTCCGGGTAGCCTAGTGGTAAGGCGTCGGGCTGTGGACCCGAAGATCGCGGGTTCAAATCCCGCCCCGGACCCTAATGAGTTTCCCAACCAATAGTTTTTTCAAATCCCAAATTTTTCTTAATATAACTTTCTAATCTTAATTTTTCCTTATTTGTTATTTTACATAAGTTGTGAGCTAACTTTAACCATTTAGGATAAGATTTTTGATCATAAACAACTTCTTTTATTATTTCTTTGAACTTTTCTTTTCCAATTTTCTCCATTCCTTCCAATCTATATATATGATCATTATATCTAGCCCTGAAATATATCATATATATTTTTTTATTACAAAATGAACAGTTTGGAATTTTAAAACCTAAAAATTCTTTTAATTGTTTTTCCTTAATATTTGTATAAAATATTTCTGATGGAAAAACTTTCATCAATGTTAATAAATCCGATCTGCCAGTTTTTATTATATCCAAATTTAATATTCTTTTTGCGACTGCCGATAGATTTCCATCATTCATTAAATATTCGAAATTCTCTAAGAATTCTTTTCTCCTATTTTCAATATTCTCATCATAAAAATTATCAAAAAATTTTGAATATAATATAGAATCCGATATTATTGATCCATCTATAAATATATACCTATCAGAATATTTTCTCGCCAACTTATATTCTAAATTTTTCGATAATAATTCTGAAATGTCTTGAATATCAAAATTTTCATTATTCATTGATCTTATAAAAGATGTTTCAAAAAATTCTATATCATCTATAATTTCATATATGTCATCAGAAACAATTACTGCTCTAGAATATATATAACTATAAGGTCCAACAATCCCATTTACATGAGAAGAATCTATAAATCCATATTTTTTCTTTTCTTTTACTTCAAAATTATCTAAATCTAACTTTTCAATATTAATTTTTTCTTCCTCATAATTTTCTTCACCTCTTTTTATTTGATTTATCTTTTGATTTATCTTTTCCAATAGATTTCTTGTTAACATAAAAATATTTTTGTATTAAATTATATTAAATATGTATCCCCGCTTAGACGAACCAATATGAAAAGATGAATATTGGTAGCGATGGGCGGGGGACATTTATGCCGCGGTGCCCGAGCGGACCAAGGGGTATGGCTGGAGACCATATCCCCGAAAGGGGGCGTGGGTTCAAATCCCACCCGCGGCGGATTTTGTTTAAACTACATTTTTTCAATATTTTTAATAAAACCTGGTGGTTTGCATTCATATAAGTAACTACTCGGAGACAAACTAGAATTTTAAAGAAATAATGTTTATAAATATTATTATTACTATTATTATTATATGGTACTAAATAAAATAAAGGCCGAATTTAAGAAGCATATTAATCCTTATTATAAACCAATAAGTAATAGATGGAATCTTTCAGATGATGAAAAATTACAGATAGCAGAATATATAAAGCATAATAAAGAAAAAATAGAACCTTACTTTAGTACTATCAATAAGAACAATATTGATAAGGTACTAAATTCTATTGACCGATTTGCACGTTTTAGAGGATTTTCTGTAAATTTACATATTGTATCTCAGTATTTTAACATGTTAGAAGATCTTGATGATAAAATAGAAAAAATAAGAAAAGAGTTCTTTAATTCTTTACCAAAACATAATAATGTAGTAAATCCAAATAGCAATTATTATATAGAAATTGCATTCGATGTAGCCGGAAATCCGGAAAAACGAAAAGAAACTTTGATTGATATATTAAAAAAGCCAATAGGAAACGTTGGAGCTAGAGGCTTGCCTATATCTTATTATAACGGAACTAATAACCCCTCAATACAATATTATATGGAATTCTATCCAGATCGTACCCACATAAGAATTTTCATTCATAAATCTATACCCCCACACATAGTGGGTTATTTACTTTATAAGCTAAACAACGTTAAGGGGAAAAAATCAATAATACGTCCAAGCGGGAACATGAATTATTATATTATTAAGAATGAAGCAGGAATTATCAATAACCGCATAGGAATAGACACAGATCCAAATAAAGACATTTATGTTAGTAGAGCTCTTTTGTATTATCGTTTCTTATATGAATTTTTTTAGGGTAGAGGATAATTCCATGTCTGATTACTAAAACACTATAAAAGAATTTTAAAAATCAGAAACAACTCTTCTAGTATTTCAGATAAACAAAATTTTTAATTTTTTAATAAATTATCAGAACTTACAGCACCTTTTTCAATTAAACCTTTACCATCACTAATTAAAATTAAATTATATTTCTTAGCTAAATATAAATATACTGCATCATAGTATGATAAATTTTCTTTTGTTAATAAATCTAGAATTTCATAATTTAATCTTGCCCTCTATTTTGGCTTTTCCGATTATATAATTAAATAATTCCGTTATTTCTTTTATTTCATTATTAGAAACTTTCTTTATTTCTTTATACTTTCTTAAATAGCTTCCAATTTCATAAAATATTAAATCTGGAAAGATACTCTCTTCAATTAACCCGTTTATAAAATTTGGGTTTTCTTTATAGAACTTCAACACAACATCTATTAAAGCAGAAGTATTGATTGTATATTTCATTTTAATTTTCTTCTCTAATTTCTCTTATTATCTTTATATTTTCTTCTGGAGTTATACTTGATTTTTCTAATAACTCTCCTAACCTTTTTATTGTCTCCAATCTTTTTTCTTCTTCTTTTCTTTTAATTTCTTCTCTTAGTGCTTTCTTTAATACTTCAGAAATATTAATACCTGGTTATTTTGCTTTTTTATATTCTTCCTCTCTTACTTGTATTGAAACCATTTTCCGTCCTTTAGGCATAAATTATAAATATACTTTTATCTATACAAATTTATCTATAAAGTTTTATAATATATAACGATAAAATTTTTAACTCATTTAAGGTTTTTATATTTTATGACTTATCATTTTAAAGCGATATTTAAAACCAATCTTGATAGAAATCTCAATTTTACTGAAGAAACTATTGAAATTTTAGATGATAAAATTTCTGTATATGATAATAATAATAATAAAATATTAGAAATTGATAATGTAGAAAAGTTAGATATAGAATATGGAATAAGTATATGTAAATTAATTGCAATAGATAAAGATAAAAATGTTTTTGAGGTTGCATATTTTACAAAGAAAAAGGCAGATAACATACAAAAAATTGTAGATGAATTTAATTTAAAAGTAAAAACAGAAATAATTGAAAAGGAAGAAGAAAAGAAAAGATCAAAGAAAGAAATATGTGGGTTTTTAATACAAATTATTAAAAAATATAGGAAAGAACTTGCTTTAATTACTATTATCTTTATTGTGGGTACTATAATAAACCTGGTTCCTCCTTATTTAACGGCTCTACTAATAAATAAAGTTCTTATATCAGAAACGCCATCACTAGACATATTTATCACAATAATTTTCTTAATGTTAATATCATTCGTTGCTTATAGGCTTTTATATTTGATAGGAAATTTTTTATCAAATATTATACAAACAAAAATTACAAAAGAAATAAGAGAGCTATTATTAGGACACATAATTTTTAACGATGTTTCCTTTGTAGAAAAATATTCTCCTTCTAGATTAATTGTTAGATATCAATCTGATATAGAAGAGATAAATAGTCTTATTTTAAAATTGCCCATTGTAATTATGGATACTTTATTACTTATTGGAAGTCTTATTATACTTTTCTTTCTATTGCCTTTTTTAGCAATACCTGTAATAATTACAACAGCAGTTATTTTTACAATTTTTATAATTTATGAAAGAAAAATTAGAATAGCCAGTAAAAAAGCCAGAATAAAGTCTGTAGATGTTGAAACTCAAGTAAATAATATTCTAAGGAATTTTTACAGTATCAAACTGTTCTCAAAAGAAAAGGAAGAATATGAAAAAACAAAAAACATAATAAACTCTTGGTATTTAATAGATATTAAAGTGGGAAAACTTATTACAATGAGAGGTGATTTTTCATTTCTTATATTAGAATTGACTACTGTATTTTTGTGGTACATGGGTGGAATCTTTGTAATTAATGATTTGATTATGTTGGGTACATTAATTGCTTTTATAACTTATACATCGAATATCTATGGTCCACTTATCACATACGAAAGGTTTTTTAGAGATATACCAAACGTTCTAATTTCCGCTGAAAGAATATTAGAATTATTAGAAGATAAACCAAAAATATTAAATAAAGAAAACGCTTTAAAACCCAATATTATTGATGAAATAAAATTTGTTAATGTTACATTTGGATATGAACCGGGTTTTCCTATATTAAAAAATATTTCTTTTACAATAAAACCAAAAGAAAAAGTTGCTATCGTTGGAAAAAATGGTGCAGGAAAAACGACAATTACGAAATTATTATTAAGATTTTATGATGTAACCGATGGAGAAATATTAATTGGAAATACAAATATAAAAGATATAGATTTAAAATATCTTAGAGAAAAAATTTCTTATTTATCTCAAAATCCAGAAATCTTTGATAATACTATTAAATATAATATATCTTATGGAAATCAAAACATAAATGAGATAGAAATAATTAAAGTATGTAAGATCGTAAATATACATGATGATATAATTAAATTACCATTTGCATATGATACTCTGGCAGGAGAAGAAGGAACAAAATTATCTGGAGGACAAAGACAAAAAATAGCAATTGCAAGAAATATAATAAGAAATTCCGATATATTTATATTTGATGAATTAACATCGAATATTGATTCAAAAAGTAGAGAACAAATTTTTTCTTCTATATTAAATATTTCAAAGGATAAAACTTTAATATATATTTCGCATAATTTGTCGGAAATATTAAATATGGATAGGGTTATTGTTATAGAAGATGGAAGAATTGTAGAAGAGGGAAAACCTAACGAATTAATTAAGAAAAAGGGAAAATTCTATGAATTGTTTAAGAATCAAATAGAAAATATAGAAAGAATTGAAAAAGTTAATGAAAAACCCCAAATATTTAATTTAAATATAATAAAGGATAAAAATATGAAAATAGAATCAACTGATAGACCTAGTAGAGTAAATATTATATATAACGGTAAAAAATATGAAAATATCATGCCTAAATTGTTATTTCCAATATCAAATCCAAAATTTATAGGATTTTATAATGATAATTTCAATGAAATATTTTTATTAGAAGATTATACAATTTTAGATGAAAATTCAAGGAAAATACTAGAAAATGCAATTAGATATAATTCTATAATATATAAAATAGAGAAAATAAAGAAAATAGAAGTTGAAGGGGAAACAATAACTTTAAATAGTTTTATAAATAATAAAGAATTAGAAATAAAGGTAATTTCTCCAAAAAACATATTTAATTTTGATGATAAAATTTTGTTTGTTGATGAAAATGATAATTTGTATCAGATAATATTAAAAGATTTGGATAAAAGAAGTTTAAAAGAACTAAATAAGATAGTATAATTTTCTCTTTATCTCAAAATTTAGTACAATAATAATTTATACTTTCATCTTGATTTTTAGGATACAAATATAATATTAATATACCAACAGCTATGAAAAAACAATATATGTAAATACTAAACACCGGTATGTTGTTATTGGCGTGTTAATACCGATTATTATGACACATAACAATATTTATAATATTAAATGTTATTACAATATCATAGATATTGATATACTAAAAACCTACCTAAAAAAAAGAATACTGTATACAGAAAAGTTGGCTTTAAAGTATACCACAGACCCTAATGATAAACCTCTTCCAACAAGACATATTTTTTCTAGAATAAAAAACCACATAGATAATTTTCTTGAAAAAAAGAAAAAATTAATAGATTAATTATCATACCGGGATTAAGAGGAACATGTAAGACGACGTTATTATATCAAATATATTTGTATTTAATTCAAAAAAAGAATATATTTAGAGAAAGAATACTGTTTATATCTATAGACAAATTAAAAAGTCTCAATTCTGATTTAATGTCTTGTATAGAAGTCTATGAATCTAAGATTTTATCTGAAGATTTAGCAACCTCTAAAAAATCCGTATTTTTATTATTAGATGAGGTAAACCATAATCCAAATTGGGCTTTAACATTAAAAATTATTTATGATGAATATCCAAATATATTTATAATTGCCACGGGTTCCTCCGCATTAGAATTAAAAAAAGAAACTGGTGCAGATTTGGCAAGAAGGGCTAAAAAAGAATATTTATTTCCTTTAAGCTTTATTGAATATTTGAAAATATTAAAAAAGTCGGATGAATATCATAAAACCGCAATACTTAAAAAGAAAATACTAAAATTATTAAATAACGATACATTTATTCCTGAATTTCCTAAAGAATTTTTTAATAATATTGAAATCTCAAAACTCTATAAAAAAATAAAATTATATTCATTTGAAATTGAAGATTTCCTAAAATTTAGGGGTTTTCCTTTTACAGCATTATATAAAAAAGATTCTGAACAATTACTACTAGAAACAATCGAAAAAATCTCTTATTTAGATATCCCTAAGATCGGGAACATCAAATCTTCTAGTATAGAAGATACTATAAAAATTATAAATTATTTGGCAGGAGCAGAAAAAACAAGCATTGAAAATATTTCAAAAGGTTTAAATATAAATAAAGATTCTGTACAGAATATTTTAAGATATTTAGAAATGTCTTCTTTAATTTTTTCTATTAAACCGTTAGGAAGAGAAGAAAAAATAAGCAGAAAACAAAGAAAATATTGCTTTATAACTCCAACAATAAGATTTATGATAAAAGATGATTTAGGAACTTTTAAGGAAAGTGAAGATATTGGGTTATTATTTGAAGAATATATAGCTTCAACATTATATAAAATACAAATAACTCATAGTATGTTAAATATAAAGGTTTTTTACGATCCTAATAAAAATGGTGCAGATTTTTTAATAAAGACTAACAATAATAAAATAATACCTGTAGAAGTTAAATTTGGAAAAAGTCAAAAAGGTGAAAAACAAGTAAAAAGTAGTATGAAAAGGTATAAATCAAATTATGGAATTGTTATCGGAGATTATGAATTAGAATTTAGAGATAATATATTATACGTACCAAAAGAATTATTTTTAATATTGTAATCTATTTCGAATATAAACTAATTTAAAATTTAACTAAATTAAATTTAAAAAATTACTTATAAAAATATCTTTAATGGCTACAGGTCCTACTTATGTAGTAAAATTTAGAAGAAGAAGGAAGAATATTACAGATTACAGAAAGAGATTAAAGTTATTAAAATCAAAAAAACCAAGATTTGTCGTTAGAAGATTTTTAAATAATATATCAGCACAAATAATATTATATAATGAAAACGGAGATAAAACATTATTCACAATACATTCAAAAGTATTAGAAAAAAAATATGGATGGAAAGGTCATAGAGGAAATTTACCAACAGCATATCTAATTGGTTTATTAGCGGGTTTAGAAGCAAAGAAAAGAGGGATTAAAGAAGCAATAGTAGACATTGGAAGATTTCATTCTACAAAGGGAAATTCGCTATATGCAGCACTAAAAGGTGCTATTGACGCTGGATTAGAAATACCACACAGTGAAGAAATTCTACCTTCTGAAGATAGAATAAGAGGTGAACATATAAAAAATTATGCATTAATGCTAAAAGAAAAAGATCCTGAAAATTATAAAAAACAATTTTCAAGATATTTAAAAGTTGGATTAGAACCTGAAAAAATAGTAGAACATTTTGAAGAAGTAAAAGACAAAATATTAAAAGAATATGGTCTCTGATTGGAAAGATAGCGTAGATCTTGTATTTAGAGACTTTATAAAATCATTAATAGAAGAAACAAAAAAATATAGGGATGTATATGAAAATTCTGATAATCCTTCAAAAGTACAGATATGGATTGCATTGGGTATATTATATAGAAAATTATTATCTATAGAAGGAAAATTATCCGAAATAGAATCTATAATAAATAATAAAGAATTAAGAGATAAATTAGAAGAGTATTTAAGAAAACTTTAATAGACAACTGCAACTAAAACACCACCTATTTTTTCTTTTTTACATTCTTCATTTGTTTTAACGCCTCTATTAGTAGATATCAATAATATTCCAAAACTGCTTGCTGGCAAATATCTTTTTTCATACTTTTCTAATTCTTTATATGATATGGGGTATTTTGGATGTATCGCTTTTCCAAAATTGAAATATTCTGAAAATCTAACAATTATTTTCTTTCCTTCTGTTTTATATTCTTCAACATATTTATGTTCTTTTAACTTTTCTAAAATATTTAATAATAGTTTATTATAATAATTAAATTCCACATTTCTTCTTCCAATATTTATACAATTTGTGGCATGGGCTAAAAAATCATTAATTATATCTACCATTATTCTCCAAAAACTTTAAATCCTAGTTCTTTTGCCATTTCTCTAAAACATCTTCCACATATCTTTATTTTATATCTTCTAATAACCCTATCATGAGATTTACATATTATACATCTTATACCCCCCTTTCCAAACCTTCTTTCCTTATTTTCTATTCCATATTCTTCTAATACTTTTATTAAACTCTTTTTTTCATTTACTGCCTTTTGTATTAATTCTTGTATATTCTTAATTTTACCTTCTTTAATTAATCTTCTTACTTCTTCCTTTATGTATTTTGGTGCATTATGTTTTAATATCTTTGCCAAAGTACCTGGTTTATTCTTTTGCAATTCTACTAAATATGACCAATCATTCGGCATTTATTTATAATATATTAGTAAGATTTAAAAAAAGATATAGACTTTTAAGGAGAAGAATAAAATAAATATAATAATGCTAAAATCATTAATTGTTGGGATAGATCCGGGTACAAATCTAGGGTTAGTTGTTATAGACGATAATGGAAATATAATTGATAAAATAAGCGGAAAGAATATACAAAATGAAGACATAATTAGGTATATAAGCAATTTAAAATATGTTGTACTCATTGCTACAGATAAAAAAGACATACCTAAGACAATTTTAGATATAGCATCAAAACTAAATATTGGTGTATATAAGCCTAAGGAAGATATTGGTTTAGAAATAAAAAATAAATATTATAAAAACGAAAATTTAAAGAATATATTTGAAAATAGTCATGAATTTGATGCTTATATATCGGCAATTGAAGCATTAAAAAAATTAAAAGAAATATTTGAAAAGGCTAAAAGATTTTCTAAAAGCCAAGAAGAATATGTTAAAATATTAAGATATATACTAAAAAATAGAAAAGTAGAGGTTGTGTCTGCAAAAAATAATTTAAAAGAAAAAGAAAAAGAAACAAAAAAACATAATAAAAGAAGAAAAAGATTTATAGATAAAAAAGACATTGAAATAATAAAAATTATCATAAAGAATAAGAAATATCAAGAAGAAAAGGAAAAAACATTAGAAGAATTAAATAAAAAATATATCGATCTATTAAGCGACTATAATACTTTATCCAAGATTTTAATAGAAAGATTAAAAATTAATGATAATGTTATACCAAAAATTTCTTTTTTATATTTGAATAAACTTTATTATAATAAAATATTTATAGATGAATTTAAAGAAGAATACATCTCGTATTATAAAGGAAATGATGTGAAATTTTTTGTAAAAAAAGAGAATCTTGTAGAAGTTAAAAGTGTTTTTCCAAGATTTTATGTTGTAGATAGATTCAAGGAATTAAAAAATTTTGTTATTGTTGAAAAATTTTATGAGGAAAAGTCTAACGTATTAGAAAAAAACGTTGATGGAGAAAGATTAAAGAAAATTTTAAAAGATTATAGAGAACACCGTCTTCAAAATATGTTATAATTATTTTTAAGAAGATACCAATAAAATAATTAACTACTAGTTAGTAGTATATAAAAATCTGGCAAATATAATATAATTAGCTTACATTTTGATGTATGTGTATCAAAAATTTTATAAATATTGTTTATAAATTTTTTTGATAAACAACATTTTTAAACAGAAAAATTATAGATATCTTTAGAGGGAAAAACTATCTATGGAAAAAATTTTAGGGCAAATTTTTTAAAATCACAAAAAATTTATTATTTTAAGGAATAAGAAGGTTTATTTCTATTTTTTTAAAGTGAATGCAAAGACATTTTATAAAATTTTTTATAATATAAAATATTATGATGACAAATTCTATAATAGACTATTTTTTATCAGATTTTGAAAAAATATCAAATAAAAATAAAAGCCTTATTGTAGATGGAAGATATTTTGAAGAAGATTTCATTCCATACGAAATCAAATTTAGAGATAAAGAAAAAGAAATCATATTATCAAACATAAACTTGTTTTTAAATAGAAATACAGGAAGTAACTTATTTTTATACGGAACTACCGGTACTGGGAAAACTTTAATGGCAAGGTATTTAAGCAAAGGTATATCATTTTATTCGGCAAAAAATAAGCTAAAAGTAAGAGTTGCATATATAAATTGCAAACAAATACTGTCGGACGAAGTAGATTATTATATATTTAAAAAAATATATGAAGAACTAACAAATACAAATATAAAAAGCGGAGTTAGAAAGAATGATATATATGAAAATATATATAAATTTATAATCAATAATGATTATAAGCTAATAATAATATTAGATGAAGTAGATAGTATATTTAGAAAGTTGGAAAATACAGAAATATTGTATTTGCTATTAAGAAATTACGATATAAACTTTTTAAGTAGAATAAGGATAATACTCATTTCAAATTCCCCATCTTTTATATCTCAATTGGATCAAAGAATAAAATCGTCATTTTCATCGATAATTCAAGTAAAATTTCTTCCATACAATTATTATGAATTGAGAGAAATTCTAAAAGACAGAGCTATAAAAGCTCTAAAACCAGGTTCAATATCAGAGGAAGATATAAATTATATTTCTGCAAAGGTTTCTAAAGAATTTTTTGGAGACGCAAGAATTGCAATAAATGTGCTAAGATTATCAGCAATTATTTCATATAATAAAAACAAGGAAAAAATAGATAAAGACGACATAAATGAAGCTTTTTCAAGTGTTGATTTAAATATATTAGAGTCTATAGTAAACACTTTAAACAAAACACAAAAAATAATTTTACTAGCCTTAATAAAAGAACAAATAAAAAAAGAAGATTTTGTAACATTTAACAATTTATACGAAGAATACGTAAATTTATCTAATAGTTTTGGAATATCTGTTTTAGATAAAACAGCAGTATATAAAAATCTAAAGAAAATAGAAAGTATATTTGGAGAATTAATAGAATCAAAAATAATATCTAATGGAAAAAACGGAGTAAACAAGGTTTTAAAGATTATATCAGATGTTGATAATCTTAAAAAAATATATGAAAAAATAAAAAAAGATATATGAATAAAGAAGATCTAATAAAACTGCTATGGGAAAATAATATATTTATTGAAAAAAGAGCATATGATCTTTTAAACAATTTAAAAGATGAATATTTAGACATTATATTTAAAGAAGCAGTAAAAAACAATGTAAATAAGATAGATGAAGATTTTATTAATAAAATACTTGAAAAAA
The DNA here is from genome assembly GCA_049414405.1 of Candidatus Nanopusillus sp. Lineage (GTDB taxonomy): Archaea > Nanobdellota > Nanobdellia > Nanobdellales > Nanobdellaceae > Nanobdella. The sequence continues at coordinate 8,317 of JBMSAQ010000026.1, read as the reverse complement.
ATGTTAGTAATGATAATAAAAACATTGAAAAAAGTGAAAAGAACATCAATAAAAAACGAAACATTATAAATATAAAAGATTTTTTTAATATAAATGAAAATAAACAAAATATAGAAAAAGAAAGTACTAATGTAATTCTTATAGAAAGTACAAAGAAACACGTTGGAGAAGAAATAGAACTATCTGTAAAGGAAATGAAAGAAGCAAAAGAAATAAATATTCTAAAGAAATTTGAAATACAAAAAAATAAACCAGACATTATATCCTGGATATCATATTATAAGCAAAGATTAAATAAGATAAAAAAAATACTAAGAGATCATTCAGAAATGAGAGAACTATATCCGTTAAATAAAATACCAGAAAACAAAGAAGTTGCAATTGCAGGATTGGTTTATGATAAGAAAATAACCGAAAAAGGAATAATTCTTGTTATAGAAGATGAAAACAATATTATAAAAGCTTTTATAAGCAAAGATAACGAAAACATAGATTTTAAAATAGTCAAAGATATACCGTCAGATTCTGTTATTGGTTTAGTTGGTATATATAAAAACAACATGTTTTTTGTAAATAATGTGATATTACCAAATGTACCAATAAAAAAATCAAAAACATTTGGGGAAGATGATGTATATATACTATTTACTGGTGATTGGCAAATAGGAAATAAACATACATTTTACAATTTATTTGATAGATTTTTACAATTTGTAAATGGAAAAACAGAAAATGAAAAAATAAATGAAATTACTAGAAAAATAGGTTATGTAATAATTGTTGGTGATGTTGTGGATGGGGTTGGTGTTTATCCAGATCAAAAAGAAGAATTGGTATTAAAAACATATGAGGACCAATATAAAAGTTTTGAAGATTATATATTAAAAATACCGGAAAGTATAAAGACAATTATTATACCAGGAAATCACGACATACCAAGATTGGCAGAACCACAACCAGAATTGCCAAGATCTTTATTAAGAGAATCCTATTCAATGAAAAATATACATTATTTGTCAAATCCATCATATGTAAAAATACATAATTCGATTATTGGGTTATTATACCATGGATACGTTTTAGATTGGTTAGTATCAAACATTTCTTTTTTAAGAGAGAGAGGGGGATATGAAAATCCCGGAGAATTAATGAAATTTATGTTAATGTTTAGGTTAATATTTCCATCTCATGGATCAAATCCGTACGTTCCATATATAAATGACGACCCATCTGTAATAGAGATTGTACCAGATTTGTTTCATACCGGCCATATACATAGAGCATCTTATAGCGAATATAGAGGGATAGATTTAATTAATTCATCCACCTTCCAGGATATAACCCCATATCAGAAAGAATTGGGTCATAAACCAGAACCAGGTATTTTATTTTTGAGAAATATAAAAAATGGAGGGGTTTTGAGTATTAATTTATTTAATTTTGAGATAAAAAAGATAAGAGATAAAGTTATATAAAATATTTATATAATATAATAGGAATGAAAGTAAATAAGGAAAGTGAAACAGAAATGGAAATAATATTTGAAAATGATAAAGCAACTATGTCTATGTTATTAAAAGAAGAATTGGATAAAGATCCAGATGTAATAATTGCCGCATGGAAAGAAAATCATCCTCTAATAAAAGATATTTACTTATATATAAGAACCAATGGAAAAAGAAAACCAAGAGAAATATTAATAGATGCAATAAAGAGGGCTTTAGATAGGTTAAATGGTTTTGATAAAGAATATAATAAAATAATTGATGAAATTAGATAAAATAACATTAGATACGTCTGTAGTAATTGACGAATATATTTCAAGATCGTTATTAAATAGTAGTATTTTATTTAATGAAGTAATAATACCCACACCTGTAATTGATGAATTACAAGCTCAGGCAAATAAAGGTCTTGAAAAGGGATTGATTGGTCTGAAAGAACTGCAAAAAATTAGAGAATTATCTGAAAAATATAATTATAAGGTAACAATATTGGGAGAAAAACCAACATTAGAACAAATAAGATTGGCTAAACATGGATATATAGATTATTTAATTATTAAAATTGCGAGAGAAACAAAATCTACATTATTGACATCCGATAGGGTATTATATGAAACTGCCAAAGTATATAATGTTGATTGTTTATTTATTGAAAAAGAAGGTCTTTCAATAGAGAACCCACCCTTTTTAGATTTATTTACCAATGATACAATATCTGTTCATATTATCGAAAATACAAAAGTAAAAAGAAAAAGAGGAAAACCTGGCGAGTGGTATTTGGAAGAGATAGATAAAACATATGGAAATAAAGATATAGAAGATTTAATCGATAAGATAATATATATTACTAGAAATAGAAGAGATTCGTTCATAGAACAAGAAAAAAAGAATAGTTTGATTATTCAATTAGGAATTTTTAGAATTGTAATTGTAAAACCACCACTATCAGATGCATATGAAATAACAATTGTTAAGCCTTCAAAAATATTAAGAATAGAAGATTACAATTTGAATGAAAAAATAGTTGAAAGATTAAAAGAGAAATCGGAAGGAATTATAATTGTTGGAAAACCAGGTTCTGGAAAAACAACATTTGCTCAAGCTCTTGCAGAATATTACTTAAGTATGAAGAAGATTGTTAAAACAATAGAATCTCCAAGAGATTTAATATTATCCACAGATATTGTTCAATACTCAAAAAATTATTCTACAGATGAAGAAATACATGATATATTATTATTATCAAGGCCAGATTATGTAATATTCGATGAAATGAGAGATACCAGAGACTTTAAATTATATATAGATTTAAGACTGGCAGGAATTGGAATGGTTGGTGTTGCACATGCCGAAAGACCAATAGACATTGTTCATAGACTATTATCTAGGACAGAACTTGGTTTGATCCCACAAATAATTGATACAATAATATATATAGATAAAGGACAGATAGAAAAGGTATACTATTTAAATTTAATTGTTAAAATTCCACATGGTTTAAAAGAAGAAGATCTTGCAAGACCGGTTGTTGAAGTAAGAGATTTCATAACAAATGATTTAGAGTATGAAATATATACCTTTGGAGAAGAGATAATGGTTGTTCCAATTAAAAAATATAGACAAAAATCCGGAATTCAAAGGTTCTTAGAAGATTTGTTAAATATAGAATACGGAAGAAAATATAATAATGTTTATGCAGAAGTTTTAGATGATGGAATAACATTTTATATTCCAAAAGAGCTTAAAAAGAGGTTTATTAGAAATGAAAAAAGATATTTAATGGGTATAAAGGATAAGTATAATCTGAGAATTGAAACAAAAAATGTCGAAAAATTAAATGAAATTATAAATTTTGATTATGAAATATCAAAAGATTATCTTACAATAATGTTTAATAATTTATTTAGGAAAAGAGAGGTAGAATTATATATAAATGGAAAATTAATTGGAAAATTTAAGATAAATAAAAAAGGAAAAATTGTTTTAGACCTAAATTCTGAAATAGGCCAGGAAATATTGGAAGCTATAAATAATAAAAGTAAAATAGAATTTAAATTAGTATGAAAAGAATTGCAGTAATTGATAGAGATAGATGTAAGGCTCCTGAAAAATGTGATTATATATGTATGAAAGTATGTCCAGTTCAAAAAAACAATTTAAAAATATTTAATATTTTACAAGATAAAAAACCATCTATTGATGAATCTTTGTGTATCGGATGTGGCATATGTGTAAAGAGATGCCCATTTAATGCAATAATAATTATAAATTTGACAAAAGAGCCGGATGAGAGACCAGTATTTCAATATGGTCCAAACACATTTAGATTGTATAGATTACCAATAATTAAGGAAGGAAAAGTTGTTGGAATAATTGGAAGAAATGGAATGGGAAAGAGTACAGCAATAAATATAATAGCGGGTTTATTAAAACCAAATTTTGGAGATTTTAATAAAAAATATGATGATAAAGAAATTATAAGAGAATTTAGAGGTTCTGAACTTCAATCTTATTTTGAAAAATTATATAGTAATAAGGTAATAATTTCATATAAACCTCAGAATATTACTAAAATAAAAAATATGTTAAAGGATAAAACAGTTAAGGAATTTTTATCAAAGGTTGTAAACAATTTAGAGGAGATATTAAAAAAATTTGAAATAGAAAATATATTGGACAGAAGAATTGGAGATCTATCTGGAGGAGAATTTCAGAAAGTAGTATATATATATTCATTATATAAGGAGCATAATTTATTATTGATTGATGAAGTTACAAATTACTTAGATATATATGAAAGATTGAGAATATTGAATAATTTAAATGAAATAAAAGAAAACGACACGATATTGATAATAGATCATGATTTATTATTTTTAGATTCTATTTCAGATATTATACATATTGTTTATGGAGTACAAAAAGCATATGGTGCTTTTTCATATCCCGTTGGGTCAAAGGAAGGTATAAATCAATACTTAGATGGGTTTATAAAAAGAGAAAATTTAAAGATAAGAGATAAACCAATAAGATTGGATGTAAAAAGCTATACAGATGTAAAATTTGGAAAAAAGATTGTTGGGTGGGGAAATATCATAGTAAAATTGGATAATTTTAGATTAGAGGCAAATCCCGGATTTGTTAGAGAAAATGAAATAATCGGAATAATTGGGAGAAATGGAATTGGAAAAAGTACTTTTGTAAAGGTTTTGGCTGGAGAAATAAAATATGAAGGAGATATGTCAAAAAATTTAATAATATCGTATAAACAGCAATTTTACGATTTTTCTAATTATGATATAACTGTAGATCGGTTTTTGAAAAATTTTAATGAAAAATATAAAGATGATTATAAAGAATATTTATCTATGTTAAGTATTTCTGATCTATTAGATAGAGAAGTTAGTACATTATCGGGAGGAGAATTACAAACAGTATATACCTTTGGTACATTGATAAAGGATGCAGATTTATATTTAATAGATGAACCGTTTGCAAATCTAGATATAGAACAAAGATTATTATTATCAAAATTTATAAGAGATATAATAAAAATTAGGGGAAAGGCTTGTATGGTTGTAGATCATGATTTAATATTTTTAAATTGGGTTTCTGACAGAATTTTAGTATTTGTGGGAGAACCTGGTAAATATGGGAAAGCTTTAGGTATATATGAAAATAAGGAAGGATTAAATATATTTTTAAAACAATTAGATATAACAATGAGAACGGATGAAGAAACAAAAAGACCAAGAGTTAATAAACAAAATAGTAGATTAGATCTTATACAAAAAGAAAAAGGAATATATTATGAATAACCTATTCAGACTTAACAAATACGTATACAGTTCCCTTACAATGTGGACACGTTCCCTTTATTGCTGTTCTTCCATTCTTTAATGTAGTTTTTTGTGGATTCTGTACCGATACTTTTTTCTTACATCTGACGCAATATGCCATATATTGTTCTGCCATTAATAATTTTTACTGAAAAAATTTATATATTTATTGGGTAAATATATAAATTTTAAAAGAAAAAATTTTATAAAAAATAAAATAAAAAAGGATTTATTTATTTTCTAAATATTTGTCATCTATATTAATAATTAAATATCTATTATCCTTTTTAATATCTATATCAATATTAATTTCTCTAAAATTTTTTATTATATTATTTACGTCATAGTCTTTAAATACCCAAGAATATACGTTTAAAAATTCACCAATTTTCTCCAATTTATAAATTTCGTTATTAATTTCTCCCAAATATTTTTTTTGTTCTTCTATTATTCTTTTTATTTTTTCTTTTTCTTCATTTAATTTCTTAATTCTTTTATTTTCTCTTCTATTTAAATAAAGATTTGTGAAATATTTATTGATATTTTCGATAATATTTCCATTTTCATCTATTATGATCTTTAAGTTTACTATATCATTATAAATGCCATATATTCTTTCTATTTCTTCTTTATTTAATTCTTTTGGACTTTTGTTTTTTTCAACATTTGCTTTTTTTATTATGTATTCAGAATATTTTCCTCCCAATGATAGATCTATTGCTAAAAATCTTACAACATCTTTTTTATTTGTATTATTTACTTTTTCAAAAAATTCATTTATATTATTTATAATCTTTACAGAACCTGGTGGCTTTACATATTTTTCATTTCTAAATATTTTCCTTATTCCAAAATTTTTATATTGATTTGCATATAAAATTATATCATTATAATCAGTTACAACTAATAACCCATTTGGAAAAAGCTCTATATATAGTTTTTTTTCATTATTTTTTATTATGATAATTTTATCATTATTATCAATTTCTATATTTATCTTTGTCTCATTGAAATCTTTCCTTAATTTTAGTGTAAATTTATTTATTTCTTCTCTTTCTTTGATATTGTATAAAAAAACAATTTTTCCTGGGATTATATATAGGAATTTAGTTTCTAAACCCGGTTTATATAATTCAAAAACAACCCCATCTTCAATATTATATATATTTTTTACTATGGAATTATTTATTTTTTCAGCATTGTCGCTATACCATCTCTCCAATTCGAAATAATTTATCATAATATTAAATTTTCTTGCCTATTAATATATATTTAGTATACAATCTTTTATGAGTTTTTATTAACAATGTCTTTATATTATGATATTCAAGTAATTCTTTCATTTTTTTAATTTCATCTTCCGTATCTTTTTTTTCTAGAAAGTCTGCATAAGTTATTGATATTAAATACCCATTATTTTTTAATGCTCTATATATACCTTTTGCGAATTTATTTTTATCTACAACGAATTTTAATGTTTCATATATAATTATTAAATCAATGTTATTATAAAATATCTTTGGAATTTCGTCCTTTTTTGTAATATATACAAAAAAATTGTTCATATTTTTTGTTTTTTCTTGTAATTTTTTTGCAATTTTTTGGGATATTTCTAAAGCATAAACTTTTACATTGTATTTTCTTGCAATATGTATAGTTATATCACCAAGGAATGGACCAAAATCTAATATTTTATATCCATCCTTTATATAATATTCGATTATTTTTATATCTTCTTTATACCACAATTTTCTAATTAAATATGGAAGAAAATGAAATTTAGAAAAGTATAATTCTGTAAGTTTTGTATCCTTTTTCCATGTTATTTTTAATGTCGTTATTAATACAATAAGAGATATAGAAAGGGTAAGTATAACTGCATATATATTATTTAGGAAATTATATAATAACATATAGGATAAAATTGTCATTGAAAAGACAGCAATAAATATTTTTACTAACCTCCAATTATGTAAATTTTTTCCTTCTACTTTAATTTTTATATAAGATATTACATATAGTACGTATATAATAATTGTAAAGGAGGAGAAAAAAGATAACAAATCGCCAAAGTCATTTAAAGATAGAAATATTAAAATGATAGATGTAGATAGAAAAATATTAAAAATTGGAGAATTCTTGTTGTTTTTTATCCTAAAGAAATATGGTAATAATCTATTTTCCGATATATTTTCTAATATTTTGTTTGCAGTATAAAACCATATATATGTAGAATATATACTAATTGGTAAAAATATTAAAAGAATCATGTTGCTAAGATCTTTTATTTTGATATTTAATAGACTTATGTATAAAAATATGGAAATTATTGACAAAAATATTGTTCCATAAAAAGTAGCATTTCCGGTTTTTCTACTATTTGAGTGATTGGAATAATATGTGAGTATATCCAGACCGGAAAATACCGATATATTATATGCTATTATAAATAAAAAAGGATCTATATGACTAGGATCTATGTGATTATATTGAATATTTATGTCTATTGGAAATGTAAAAAGCAAAATTAAAATAATAAGAGATATAACAGAAATATAAGAAATAATTTCTTGTATTTTACTTTCAATGTTTATGTTGAATAAATTAAATACTAAAAAAGTAAACATTATTATATATGGTATTAAAAATGAGAAAGAAGTTACTATTTTAAAATAATCGCTTATCAATAATAATTCTAAAGAAATAAAAGATATTATTGATAAGTAATAAAAGAATCCGAAAGTTGGCAATAAATATTTAGACAATTTGGATATATAATAAAGAATACCTATCGGATTTGGATCTCTTGTAATGGAGTCTCTAAATAGATAGGATAAAAATATGAAAGAAACAATTATTGGAAATGACGATATAATCAAAGTTATAGGAGATACGAATTCATTATTTATCAGTAAGATAAGAAAAGGAATTGTTGGGGTTAAAGTGGATGATAAATATATAATTATATATCTA
>JBMSAQ010000025.1:0-4133 GCA_049414405.1 Candidatus Nanopusillus sp. | reverse complement strand
AACCATTCCCAAAAATTTCCATTTATTTTTGATAGATAGTAAGGATTTCCATCAGCAAACCCATATATTTCTATTAATTCTAAAACATTTTTATCTGGGAAGAATTCTTTTAAATCAAAGAAAGATATTGGTTTTAATTTATATGATAATGTTCTCCTACCATATAAAGGACTCTTATAACTTAAGACTTTTGATTTTATCATTGATATTGAAGATCCAATTATTATTAATTTTATTTTAGAATTTTTTAATATATTATCAACAATATTTTGAAAAATATTTAATATATTTTTATCTTCTTTTATTAAATTTTGAAATTCATCAATAATTATAACATCTACTTTATCTTTTAAAAAATCAAACAATACTTCCCAATCTTTTTTATATTTATTTAATTCTGGAAAATAATTTAAACATAAATTATAAAATCTATCTAAATTATTCTTTTCTAAAGCTAAATAATATATTCTTTTCATTTTTTCAGTAGCTTTTAATACCAATTCTGTTTTACCAATTCTCCTTCTACCATAAATTATTATGAACTCAAATTTTTCACTATTTAGATATTTATTAAGCATGGTTAATTCTTCTCTTCTATCTTTGAAATTTTGTATAATCATAATTATACTAATTGTAATTATACTATATAAAGTTTACTAATATATAAATATCGCCCAAATATAATTAGAATGTTTTTAATAATCATAATTAACTAAATAAATTATAATTCTTCAAATCTTTTAGGATAAGCTGCCTTAAATTTTTCTCTAATAATTTTTAATAAATCTTCATCTTTAATAAATTCTTTTATAAATTCTATTGTATCAAATGCTTTTATATTTATTTTTTCCGCTCTTTTCTTTGCTTTTCTATCATCTGTTATAAAAATTTTTCTTTCTTTCATACAAAAAGCCATACATGATACCTCACCGATTCCTAATTTGGTTTTTATAACATATGCAATATCTTCTTTCTCATTATCCGATACTTCTATTATTCTAATAACCCTATTTTTTATACCTTCATTTAGATAAAAAATTGATTTTTCATCTTTTAATTCATTAACAACATCTTTCGTTAATATAATTAAAAATAATTTTTTATTTATAATAATTTCCATAAAAGATACCTCAGACCATAAAATAAAAGAAGACGAATCAATTACAAATTCATTCATATCAAATTCTCTTTCTTTAGCATTTCCATAAAATCTTTTATATTCATACCAGCAATCTCTGAAGCGGCACCAATTGAAATTTTTCCTTTTTTATATAAACTTATAGCTAATTTTTTCCTATTTTTAATTATTTTAGGCAAAGGACCGGATAATTCTGAAAATCCGGGAATTTTAAAATAAAATACTGCCAAAACTTCATCATCTGTAGTACCATTAAATAAATCTAAAACTTCTTCTAAGATATCTATTTCTTTTTTTGAAAAATCTTTAAGAATTTTTTCCGCTTCTTCAATGCCACTTTCAGTAAGTACAATATATACAATATATTTATTTTTATTTTTAATTTTAATAAAACCGTCTTGTTTTAAACCATCGAGTATATCATTTATATTCTGATCATATATTTTAGTCTTGTATATTTTAAAATCTAATTCTTCTCTCAATTCTTTTATATCATAAGATATTAGAAATATCATCTTTGTAAGTCTTAAATTATCGATTTTTTGATTTCTATTAAGATAAAGTAAAACCAATATTATTTTCTCAAGTAAAGTAAATTCTTCTTTTAAAGCTTCGAAAATATTGGTAACATTTATTTTCATAAAAAAATTTTTGTTTTGATACATATATAAATATTTAATATATAATATAATTATATCATGAAATTAGAACTTATGCATGAAGATGAGAAATTATTAACAAGAAGAATTAAAGTAAAAGTAAATGGAAAAGAATTTGAGACTCCTATTAAAGTTTTTGAATTATTATCAAGTAAAGACTCTTCTCCATTTGATTTGTTAAAAAATTTTACAAAAGAAAATAAGGGATTAATTGAATTTAGATTAAATATTACTCAAGATAATTTAATAAAGATGGATAATGATATAAATCTAACTAGCAGATTTATTTATAAAATAAGAAAAAAATTAGAAGATGTAGATAATAATGTGATTTTATTAATTCCAATATATAAAATTAAAAATCAGAATATTTCAAAAGATGAAATTGAATATCTTTCAGATTTTCTTTTAAATTTACTTAGAAATAATATCATTGATATATTATCAATACCTATTATAAAATATGGATCAAAAGATATCGATCTAGATTTTTATCTTAATAATTTTGTAAAGCCTTTTCTTGAACATATATTTTCCTATAACAAAGAAAGAATATCTGAATATTTCTTAGGATATATTCCAAAAATATCCCATAGAAGAATAACACAAGTAATTGATATATATCTTAAATATAATATAACTAATTTTGTTGTTGAATTTAATTATTCTAATCCAATAAGCTATGGTCCTACTTTAGAGAAACTAATAACGACTGTATTATTAATGGAAAAAGAAATTGAAAGAGAAGGAACGATTATTCATGGAATAAATGTAAATAAAGGATTAGCTAAAAAATCAGAAGAAATAGTAAGTGCAATAGATATACTTTCATTTTGTCAGGGTATAACTTCCTTTTCTTTTCCATTTAGACGTATTCCATTTAAACTTATTAAGTCCCAAATAAATTTAAGTGATGAACAAACTTTTAGAATATTTGAACCTTATGATTATGGTTATCATAGATATTCAAAAGATGATATTGGAAAGTTGGCTGATGATGAAAAAATAGAAAAAGTAGAAAATATTAAAGATATTGAAAGAGCTATTAATACAAAACGTATTTATATTGAATCGTCAATAATAAGAGAAAAAATAACTGAAAATAACGTTTTAAAATATCTTAAATCTAAGAACGAGATAAAAGATTATTTGGAAAGATTGGAAAAGTCTACAAATAATGTAAAAAAGGATATTTAAAGTTATAAATCTTCTAAATTAATTTTTGTTATATTATAATTATTAAAGAAGAAATATAATTTCGGATAGATTATAAAGTCTGATAAATTAAGTAATTATATGGATGACGAAAAATAATTTAAAAATTATTAAAGACCATTATTAAAATATTTGAAATATACACAAATATGAGGATTATGTTACTGAGAAATATTTACTTTCCTAAATTTATTAATTTCTTTATTTCATTCCCATATTTATTTAATATATCTCTTAATTCTTTTATTTTATTTGCATCTAATATTTCTACTTTATCCTTTATTTCTGGATATGTATTTTCTAATAATTTCTTTGCCCTTTCTTGATATTTACTATCTAAAACTATCAAATACAATCCCTTAGGTCTAAAATTTCTATATGCATAAAATAATCTTGAGAGTGATGTATCAACAGTATTACTATCTACAACTTCAAAAATTGCCACAGGTGGTTGTTTTTCACTATTAAACAATTTATAAACAATATCAAATCTATATTGTTCATCTCCAAATTCAGGATATGTATAATATCCCAATACTTCACCAATCTCTTGTAACCAAGATTTTACCTCTTCATGATTATAATTAATTTCTTTATTTTCTTCTTTATTCATTTTTTGATTTTTTGGTTTTGGTATATAGAATTCTGTATTTTTTCCTTTATAATAATTAAACTTATTTCCACATTTATTACATTTATATCTAGATACGTCAAAAACCTGATACTTCCATGAACTAATAAATGTTAAATCTTCAGAATTACAAAAAAGACATTTTACCATTATTATGAATTTAAATAAAATTTTATTAATATAGCATGTATTCAAAAATTTTCAATATTATCTGATTAATAAGATTGTCTTCTATCATTACTTTATTGCATATTATTTAAGAAAAATCCAATTATAATAAAATAATATAATTCCCTTAATTATATCATATTAAAAGCTATAAAGTAAAATTCTTAAATCATTTATAAACTATAATATGTATGTCTTCTAATAATAACTCTCTAAATCAATTTGATATTGACGACATATTAATATGCATTAGAAATGGGGTTCTTCAAGCACGTACAGAAGAAGATTTAAGAATTAGGGTATCACATTGTATTGAAGAAAA
>JBMSAQ010000024.1:0-2458 GCA_049414405.1 Candidatus Nanopusillus sp. | reverse complement strand
ATATTTTTATATTTTATGATAAATTATTATAAAATGGTTGATTTAGGAGCATTATTAGCTGGAATTGGTGCTATGATAATAATATTTCTCATATTGGGATGGATCATTATTACAATACCTGTTTATTTGGCTGCTAAACTTTTTGGTAGTGATGCGTCATTTTTAAGAGCCATGGTTGCTGTTTTACTTGCTGGAATATTAGCTGGGATAATAATAATAATTTTTGCATTTATTTCAACTACATATGGAAGCTTCACATTAGCTATTTTAGGATTATTTATAGCTTTTATAGCTGTTTTGGGCGTATATAAATCTATGTTTAATGTGGGTTGGGGAGCAGCATTCGGTATAATAATTATATCTATTATAATAGCACTTATCTTTAATCTGGTATTGTCCTTGTTTGGTATTGGTATCTTCTATTTACTTGTTAGCTCCCAATTGCAATCATTTATACCCTCATTATCTGATTTAACCAATATTTCTCAGAACTTTAATCTAGGTTAAAATATTAAGATTTAAATAATAAAATACAGGGTATTATTTCAGAATAAAAAGCAATATAAAAAAGGTAAGAATTAAAAGATCTTTAATATTTAACTAATGGTATTATTTCTGGATTATATAGCCTTATTTCAGATGAGTTTCTAATATAGTTAATTGTTTCTAGTGATCTATATACTAATATTTCTGGATCATGTGATGTAGAGTTTAGATTTATATTTGCACGAAGTTCAATTGCTTGTCTTCTTATATCATGTACAGTGTTTAATACTCTTTTGGTAATAATAATGATATTTGATAGGTAATAGTCGGGATTGGGTAATTTATATTTAATATTTTCTTGTATATTTTCGCAGAAAATTGTACTATCGATAGGACCATTCGATAAAAGACATCTTCCAATAAGTTTTCCATCATCATCAGTCACTATTATCTGACCAATGATAGCAGAATTTTCTTCACCATAAGATTTTATTGTAATATAGACTCCTAAAGAAGCTGCCCTATCGGCCTTAATACCTTTTACTATTTTTCCAAACATTTCGTTCAATAATTCATCTAAATTATGTAAATAGGGTTTTACTTTTAATATAATCTCTCCTTTTTTGGAATTTTTATATAATTCTGGTTTGTCCATGTGTTATGTTACGTTAAAGAAATTTATAAATTTATTTTAAATTGTATTGCATAATTTTAATACAAAAACTGTTTATAAATAAAAATTGGACAATGGAGATATAAATAAGTGTCTAAAAATGAAAATTAATAATACTCTTTATTATTATTCCTCTACTGTATTTAGGGTGTGGTTATCATGTCGGATAACAGAAATTATCCGACATGGATCTTGAGGGTGGTTACAATTTTGATATAAATTTTGATATGGTTAATCTAGGTTAATCTGGTTAATGTCATTTTTAATAATTTAATAATTTTATTTTTCTGGTATTAAATTATTTCTATTATGGTCATCATTTTTATTATGTTTCATAACAATATATGGATAAACAATAAATAAAATTATATATCCTATTGCTATAAATAAAACTGATGCGTTTTCAATAAAATAGATAATATAAGTTGAAAATGCATATACTGCTAAAATTCTACTTAAAATATTACTCCAATTTTTTTTATTGATATTTTTCAAGATATGTAAATGAATGCGACAAAAAAGATACATAAGAATAAAAAAACTTAAAAATCCTATTATTATATACCAAATTGATCTATATCCAAAAAGATAAACAGTAAGAAGTGAAATTGAAAATCCTGCCGATATAGTCCATTTTACCATATTTTCTAGATTTCTATTTGTATTTACTATGTATACATAGAGTGCCATTATAAACATTAAAAAGAAAATTGCTGCTACAACAATACTGTAGGTAATTAATATATATGGAAGGGAGTAAAATTCAAATATATATGCTATAGACTTTTTGATCTCGAAAAAGTTCAATCCTAATAGAGAAGACCAAGAACTTATTGTTCCAATATGTTCTTCTGATAATGGATTGGCTTTATCTTTTTTATTTTCTTGATTATATGATAACATATATGACAATATGGATGCTATTAATAATATTAATAAAAAGAAAGCCCCTATAAAATAGCTAGAATAAGTTTTTAATATAAGAAAGAGGTACATAAGTCCAGATATAATAGATAGAACCGATGCTACTATGAAGAATTTTTTATTTTTATTAATAATATATTCTTTATATTTTTCAAAATTAAGTGTTTCTATAGGACATATTTCTCTAAATCCGTAAAAAAGTATCATAATAGTACTTATTATTATAGTTATTACGTATATTATGACAAATAATTCAATATTTCTATATATTTCTGCCAAGATTAAGCTAAATATCGAAAAAAGACCTGGCATATACATATATATATTATTCAAAATTATCTCATAATATAGTAATAGTAAATAAATTGATGAATA
>JBMSAQ010000023.1:0-32048 GCA_049414405.1 Candidatus Nanopusillus sp. | reverse complement strand
TAGAACTGAAGAAGCCATATATTATACTTTATCATTATTACATTATAAAGAAATAATATAAATCATCAGTTTTTGATAGTTATAATTTTTATAAATTATAATAAACTTATTTTAAAATATGTTATCAGAAGGTTTTGAATTATTGATGAAATATGGAATAAAGATTCCTAGATATTGGGTAAATGAAATACCATTGCATTCAAATTTTCCATTAGTAATAAAAGCCGATTTGAATCATAAAACAGATTTAGGAGCAGTAAAATTAAATATACAAAATTATAGTGAATTAAAAAAATATTATGAAGAATTTAGAAAAAAATTTAATACAAACATAATCATACAAGAGCAAGTGATTGGAGAATTTAATGAAGTAATAATTGGAATAAAATATGATAAAATATTTGGAGATATATGCTTAATAGGAATCGGTGGAATATATACAGAATTATTAAAAGATTTTATTATATTATCTTTACCTTTTGATATAAATATTTTAGAAAGAGGATTAAGAGATTTAAAATTATATCCAATGCTAAATGGATTTAGAAGTAGACCAAGAGTACATATTAATTTATTATATGAAAATATAATGAAATTGTATGAATTGTATAAAAAAGAAAAATTACTGGAAATTGAGATTAATCCATTATTAATTAATGAAAAAGAATCATATGCAGTAGATATAAGATTTGCAAAGCAATAATTTTTATATAATTTTTAATTAAAAGATATTTTTATGGTAAAACTTGGTATATATGGAACTGTCTATAATTCTGCAGATACTGTTAGAACAACGATTGAGGACCTAAAGAAAAAATTAAAATATGATTTTGTAATTTCTGTTTGTGATAATTTTTCAAAAGATGGAACATTTGAAATATTAAAAGAATATGATTTTATTGATACATTTCAAAGAAAATCTACAAGAGGGTTGGGAAGACAATATGCATTAGAAAATTTGATTAAAAGCCATCAAGATATAGATTATATATTTTACATAGATTTTGATGTCATATTTCCCAATTATTTGAATGAATTAATAAAAGGAATTATAAGGATATATAAAGAAAAAGAAATTATTGGCTTTGGTGGATTTGCTTCATTAAATACTTATAAAAAAATATTAACAAAAGTAAGATGGAGAGATATGAATGTTACTGAAGATTTTATGTATAGTGTTGAAACAATATATAAAGGATTTGATTTATATTTTTTAGGATTACCAATATCATTTAATCAAGAAAGATCAAAAAGAGAAAGAAAATATGCAAAAGGATTAAAATATATAAATAGATTATTTAAAATTTACTTTAAAGACTATGCTTTACATAAATTATTAGCTACTTGGATAAAATTTAATTCAATAACAGATCCAGAAAGAATTTTACATACTCACCTAAAAGATATTTTAGTACCACCAGAATTGAATTTAGATAAAAATCTACTATTTTTAATTATTCCATATCATCCGGGATACTTAATAAAAATATTAAAAAAATTATCAAAATACTATGATTATGTTTATTTATATAGAATTAAAAGAAAAAATAAAGCAAAATATTATTTAATAATTTATTACGATTATAAAACAATTGAAGAATATTTACTTAATTTTCTAAAATATAATAACAAAGTTTTTGATCCGAACAAGGTAATAAAAATTAATCTAAAATAGTTTTAAATTATCTTTATTTTCTAATACATTTACAAAATTCTCATTAAATTTAATTAATCCATTAACCATATCGTACATTTTATTATATAATTTTACTACTCCCAAATTTTGATTATAATTATCTGGAGAGAAATCTAAATCTTTATCATATTCTTTTGTTGATCTTTCATGTAACATTAATATTCCAGTCAATATTAATATATTTCCAAATATATTTAGTGTATCTTTATTTTTTTCCAGTTCTCTTTTAATTAAACTTCTAGCCATTCCTGTATTTAATACATTACTCATTTTTCCACCCATTCTACTAAATAAATTCATAGCAAAATTGATTAAACTCTCAACAACTTCTTCAGACATTTGATATTTATTAACCAATTCATTAATTGAAAATAAGTTATTTAATTCATTTTCATTATACCTAATAATCTTTTTTCTTTCATTTTTATCCTTTAATTTTTTCAAAAATTCATCAACTTCTTTTTTATATTTTTCATAATCTTCTTTAAATTTTTTCTTATTTTCTTCAGATAATAATATTTCATACATCATAGAATTCTGATTAACTATTTTCTTTAATTTATCAAATATTTTATTTTTATTTACAAAATCCTCAAATGAATTATAACTTTTCTCTTTAACATCTTTTAATTTTACCATTTGAAATAATAATACTAAACTTTTTATAGAAAAACACAATGATTGTTCTAAATAATATATTGCTAAATTATAATTTTTCTTGTTATACAAATCATACGAATCTGATAAGTTTTTCTTGGCATTTTCTATTAATTCTTTTGAATATTCTACATTTTCTTGAGGTACCTTCTTAAATAAATTAAAACCAGTCATTAATTTTGCAAGATCAAATATACCAACCATTATTTTAATATGGCATTAAAGTTTAAGAATTTCTAACAATATTTTTGCATCATTTATTATATCATTTATATCTATATATTCATTTGGCATGTGTGCACTTTCATTATATGTACTCCATACAATTGCATTTAAACCCTTCTCTCTTAAATATTTTGCATATGTTCCACCACCAATTCCTACCAATCTTGGTTCCTTATTTTTATATTTTTTAATTGCTTCTTTTAATTTATTTAAGAATTCATTATTATCAATATTTTCTAATATTGATGGATAATCTTTATGTACAATTTCAATATCAATTTTACAATTATAATTTTTTTCAAATTCTTTACATATATATTCTATTGTTTGATACACTTCATCTAAGTTATAGTCTGGCAATATTCTACAATCATAATAAAATATAAATTCTCCGGGTATTGTATTTATATTATCTACATTTTTTTCAACTTTTGTTGGTTCAAATGTACTTTTAGGGAGATCAAATAATTTATTTTCTTTATCATATTTCTCATGTAAGGAATCATATAATTGTAAAATTAACATAGACCCCAATTTTGTTGAATTAATACCCAAATCTGGAGTACTTGCATGTGCTTGCTTTCCAATAACCTTAAATTTTATCCATAATATTCCTTTTTCAGCAACTTCAATATCTAAACCATCTGAACTTCCAGCATCAGGCACTAAAATCCAATCATCTTTTTTAAATAAACTAGACTCTTTTTCCAAAATATATTTCAATCCATATTTACTTCCAGTTTCTTCATCTGAGGCCAATATTAATCCATAATTATATTTAGGTAAAATATTATTATCTTTAAAATATTTTGCCAATAATATTCCTAAAACAGTTCCATTTCCATTATCTAAAACGCCCCTTCCATATATTTTATTACCTTCAACAGTAACATTAAATGGATCGTATTTCCATAGATTTAAACCCCCTTCTGGTACAGTATCGATATGAGCAATTATCCAGAATGTTCTTTCTCTATTTTTTCCATATTTTATTGCAATAATATTTGGTCTTGATTTTTCTTTTATCCTTTCGTCAGGTGCTTCAATTATTTTAATTTCATCAAATAAATCTTTCACAATATTATATAATACTTTTGCCCTTTCCCATTCACCTTCTCCATTGTTTTCTGGCCCAATAGATTTAACTGGTATAAATTTCTCATATAAATTAATTATATAATCCCTATACGCTTCTATATTCATAAATAACAAATATTCAATATATTTATATGAGTGTTATAAATGGGAAAGATACAAAAAAATTCGTAAGAAAATATGTAAAAATAAATCCTGCAGGAATTGATATAAAACCTAAAAAAATATATAAAATACCTATCAAAAAAATAAAATATATATTAATTGATAATGATAGAAGAGGATATATATTTAATTATAATTTAGATTATGAAGATTTATTAGAAATTGCAATTAATGAAAATAAAAGAAGGGAATTATTAGAAAATTCATTTAAGAAAATTCCCGATGCATTTATTGAAATAAAACCAAAAAATAATTATTGGGTATTAAATAAAGGATTATATTATGTGGTATTTCCTGAAGTTGAAATCCCAAATGATATGATTGCAATAGCATTGCCAAGATCTACATTTAATAGATTGGGAATATTGAAATTTGAAAGTGCATTATTTGATCCCGGATATAAAGGAGAATTTACTCAAACATATTATTTTCCAATTAATGCAAAAATAAATATAAATGAGGCGTGGATACAATTAATATTTATTAAATTAGAAAAAGAATCAAAAGAAACATATAAAGGATATTGGTATGGAGAAAAATATTGAAAGATTTAATAATTTGCTATATTTTTCTCTGTTTTCCATATATTATAATTCTGTTAGTCTTATTCTATATTTAATTATTTATTATAATCCAATACTATTATCTAATCATTTATATAATATTATTTTTTTATTAATTTCAATTTCTTTATTTTTAATATCGATAATAATATATTTAAATTTTATATATAATTCAAAAATAATTATATTGCTATTAGTTTATGTTTTAATGAACTTATTATTGTTATTATTTTCACATTCTTTTATAATATACAATATTTTATTTTTAATTGCATCTTTTTCATATTTTCTGATTTATTATTTAATTTACAAAGATTTATATAAGATCTTATCATTTTTGAAAATTTTAAAATTCTATAAGATATTTAATACGTTAAATTTTTCCTATTTTATAATCAATATACTAAAAATTTTCTCATTTTTTATAACACAATTTTGGGAATATAAAATCTTTATTTTAATTTATTCAATGATTTTATTTGTTATTATGTATAAAAATATTTATATTTTAATAAAAAAGTATTCTACTTATTATGTTTCTTAAATAAATTAAATATTTCTGGTGGTACTACAATTATTTTTGTATTTTGACTGCTTCTTAACATTTCTAAAAACCTTAATACTATACCATAGTCGCTTTCAGACAATATTTCTGCGGCTTCCTTATAGTTTGCTGCAGCTTGTAATTCGCCTTGTGATTCTATAACTTTTGCCTGTGCCAACCTTTCTGCAATCGCTCTTTGAGTCAATGCAGATAGTATTTCTTGAGGAATAATTATATCTTGTATTTTTATTGCTATAATATCTACCCCCCATTCTCCAATTTCTCTCTGAATCATATCTCTTAATTCTATTCCAATTTCTTCTCTTTTCTGTAATATATCATTTAAATCATATTTTCCAAATATATCCCTTAATTTTGCTTGTGCATAGTTTAATATTGCCTTATTCAAATCTCTTATATTCATAACAACTTTTCCAGGATCTACTATTCTATAAAATACGGTACCCTTCACAGTAATATTTACATTATCTGCAGACAATAAAACTTGTTCGGGCAATTCATAATTTATAATCCTCATATCTACTTTAATCAATTTTTGAAGACCTGGTAAAATATATATTAAACCTCCAGAAAGGATTCCTGAATAATATCCTAATGTAAAAATTACTGCCTTTTCATAATTATATATTACTCTTATTCCACTCAATGTATATAATAATAAAATTATTCCAGACATCATTCCAAATATTCCAAGAAATTTTATTAGCAAAAATGACACTAATAATAGTATAAAAAATATCCCCCATTGTCTCATATTGTTGTATTCTTCCATATTAAACATATCTTAATTTTACTTAAAAATTTTGTCTTAAAAATATTCAATTATGAGCAAAGATAATAGAAAACTAAAAGAAATAGAAAAAATATATAGATCAATATTACCATTTCTTACAAAAGAAGCAATTGATAGATTATCAAATATAAAAGCTGTATATCCAGAAAAATTTATTCAAGTTATTTTAATTTTATATCAATATATACAAACTGGTAAAATAAAAAAGATAGATGATGAATTATTAAAAAATATATTATCAAAATTGTCTGAAAAGAGAGAATCAAAAATAGAATTTATATAGAATTTATACGTTAACTCAATATTTTTTCTGGATGTTGTAATTTATTTGGTAAATATTTTTCTGCAACAAATTCTAATGAATTTACTGCTAATGCATCCTGTTCAACTTTTATTCCATAATTTAACATTTTTTTAAATTGTCTTTGCCAATCTTTAGATTTTTTAAACCAAGGATAATTTGCAATTTCATTTATTCTTTTTATATCTCTTTGATTTAGTTTTATTACTGCTCCTTTTTTTCTTAAATCATATTCATCCACATCATCAATTGTCATTCCTATAAACTTAACATCTGGAGTAGCCAATAATTGAGAAAATTGTGATAAATTCATAGATCCTCTTTTGATTACAGAATATATATAAAATCCCCATGGATCACCATCTGTAAATACATAAACCGGTAAGTTTTTTTCTTTTCTTAATCTGTGAATCAATCTTCTAACACCTCTTGGAGGCTGACCTTTACTAGTAATTAATATTGCACCATTTTTTTCTGGAAATCTTTCTTCAATTAACCTATCAAACATAGCTTCTTTCTCAACCACTAAAACAAAATCAGCATTTACATCTCCAATTTCAAGATCTTCAATTGTTGATGGTATACTCCATCCACCTCTCCCCAATCTTGAACAGTTCCATTCATCACCTCTCTTTTTATCCCTTAAATATATATCTCCGTATATTGCACCCCTACCTTCAGCTTTTATATGAAATTGTTCTCTTATTGCTTTTATTGCTCTTTCTAAATCTTCAATTACAGCATCGGATTCTTCCTGTTCTTCTATTGTATTTACATTTAGTATAGGTATTGTATGTTTTAACTGATAGTAAACTTCTCTCAAGCTCGCTGTTTTATCCTTTTCTACTAATTTTTTTGCTAAAGAAGCAACCAATAATGTTTGCATGAATCTTCGTACATGACCCAAATTAAAGAACTCTCTAGATCCTATTTTCTCTTTTAAAGTGATTATATCTCTTTTTTCATCATATTCAATATTTTTTATATTACCTCTTACAGCAAGCTTTATTGATGGATTTCCAGATTGAAATTCATTATAAATTTCTTCAGCCAATTTTTTTATTCTATTTAAAACTTCCTCTTTAGATAATTTTTCTATATATTGGACCATTTTATTTTATTGTAAGTTAATTTAATAAGCTCAACTTATTCTTTTTAACATCATTTATTACTTCTATTATTATGTTTTCCAATTCTTTTTCACTTAGTAGATTAATTTTTACTGTATCTTTTAACATGTTCTTAATCAAAGCTATTGCTTTATCATCCTTTCCTTCTTTTAATAAATTTTTTACTTCCTTAACCGATTTTAATATTTCATATATATCATTTACCAATTCTTTCTTTATTCTTTCTTTTACTCTTTTTTCTACATTCTTTTTTTCAATATCTAATATAGAACTTAATGAATCTATAACTTCTAATCCATATCCATATAAATTTTTATATTTATCACCAATCGTTTCTAAAGCTTTCTTTTTCTTAATATATACTGATAGTTCTCTTAATACATTTTTAATTCCTAATTCAATTTCTTTTACTATTTCATCATATGGTGCAATTGCTTCTTTTGATTCTGAAGTAAATGGTAACCAAACAGATGCAACATGAACCAATATTGCCATTGGATCCTTTGGAAATTCCCCTTCAACTTCAAATCCATAATGTTTCCAATTAATTTCTTTTAAAGCATGCGTTATTGCATCTTCTCCTGGTTTATATAATAATGGTACTCTATTTGCAAATCTATAATATTGAAATTCTGTTATTTCTCCACCATATGCAATTCCAACTTCCACTATAAATGGTATACCTCTGTATAATTTTGGTTTTCTTTTTATCGCAACCATATATTCTGGCTTAAGTATATTTTCCATACTCTTTAATATAATATCTCTACCAAGTGTTACAATATATTTTGACTGTATTGCTCTTAATTTTGCATTTTGCAATGCATTATATAATTTTATAATCTGATCATCATCCAAATTCTTTGGATCTGTATTTGGAT
The DNA here is from genome assembly GCA_049414405.1 of Candidatus Nanopusillus sp. GTDB lineage: Archaea > Nanobdellota > Nanobdellia > Nanobdellales > Nanobdellaceae > Nanobdella. The sequence continues at coordinate 23,977 of JBMSAQ010000023.1, read as the reverse complement.
CTAATTTTGCTTTTTTTAGTATTTCTATTGCAGTATTTTGTCCTACAGATGAAAATGTTTTAGTTAAAAAACTTAATAATATTTTTTCATTTGTTTCTCTTATTAATCTTTCAAAATACCCTATTTCAATACCATAAGGATGGGGTCTTACTTCCTTTAGCTCCGGTATCTCATTTATTATTCTTCTATAAACAAATTTTTCTCCATCTGAATTTTTATAAGTTATATTAGCATGTGGGTTTATTAATGCAGTTAATCTAATATATTCATCGACAGATTGTTTACCCTTTACATATTGACCTATTATTTTTGCCTTTACAATTGTCCCACTCTCTTTTTTTATTTCAATTTCTTCCTTTTCTACAATTATCGGAGTATTTGTTTTTACATCAATCTTTATTTTATATTTTATCCCCTTTTCTTTATTTTTTATTTTCGTAATAATTTCTACAGGTTCTTTTGTTGTAAGTTGTGAATACAGAGTAACTGCTGAAGCCCCAATACCTTGTTTTCCTCTTGTAGATATAAATCTATGAAACTTTGAACCAAATAAAAAACTACCAAATATTTCTGGAACATTTTCATATGGTATACCCGGTCCATTATCTTCTACAGATATTTTATAAATATCATTTTCTATTTTACTTATTTCAACTTTTATATCTGGTAATGTTTTATATTCCTCACATGCATCTAATGAATTATCAACATATTCTTTAACTGCAATTAATAGTGCTTTCCTAGGACTATCAAATCCTAATAGATGTCTATTTCTCTCAAAAAATTCTGCTACAGATATTCTCTTAAATTTTTTATATAATTCAATTTCTTGAATATTTTGTCTACTTTTTTCTTTCATTTAAAAAATATTTATTTAAATATTTTAAAATGTTATTTGATATATCTTGCAAATTCTTTATCCTTATTTTTTAAATCTTTTATATATTTATCCAAATAATTAAATACTGTGCCATGTTTTTCCCCTTTTATTATCCTTTTTATTCCTTCATATGCTGATTGTAAAGAAACATTATCTCCAAGTATATATATATATTTATCTTTAATAATTATATCAGCATTTGTCCTCTTTTTTAGTTCTTCTAATATTTTTCCTTCTTCCCCAATAATCCTTCCTTTTATTCTAATTATATGGTTTATTTTCTTTTCGAATACCAATTTTAAATCAATTTCTAATATATCCCAGTCATTATCCAATACATTTAATAATTTTTTAATATCAAAACCTGCTTTTAATCCTTTTATAAATTTATCAAATTTATATAAGAAATAAAAATCTTCATAATAAACAATTATTCTATTTTTATTTTTGTTATACTTTATATTTCTCTCCTTCAACAACTTTTCAAGTTCATTTACTTTTATATCATTTACATCAAACTCATATGTATACATAAAAATATATATTGTAAAAAATTTTTATACGGTTATCTGATTTAAAATATCCAAATTTAATTCTTTAATTATTTTATAAAATGGTTGTACTTTCAATCCCTCATGTAAAGTAATTCTCGATTCCTTATAGAATATACCAACAGGAATTTTCGCATCTTCTTTTAATGAATAATCGTATTCTAAAGCTTTTTTTAATGCCTCATCAAAATTTGTTGGATTGTGTCCGACATCTTCTAATTTATACATATGTGTTTCATAATATTTTCTTGTATCATGCTGAACAGTACATGGTTGTACTATATCTACAAATGCAAATCCTTTGTGTAATATTGCTTCTTTCATTATATATTTTAAATGATCTACCCATAATGCATACCCTCTAGCAACAAATGTGGCACCAGATATTAATGCTAATGCAATTGGATTCAATGGTTTTGAAAATACTTTCGTACCAAGTGATTTTGAATAATGTCCTTCTTCAGTTGTAAATGTATGTTGAGCAGTTGTTAATGCAAATACTTGATTGTTATGAACAAATAACTTTATATCTGCATTTTCTTTACATGAAGAAATAAAATGATCAAGTCCTTCATTATATGTATCTCCATCTCCTTGAAATACTAAAACAGTTAATTCTGGATTTCCCATTTTTATTCCAACCCCTAATGGTAATGCTCTTCCATGTAATCCACTAAAAGAACTTAAATTTAAATAATTATGTATCTTCCCTGCACACCCAATTCCAGATGTAAATACAACTTTCTTTCTATCAATTTTTCCTTCAGATTCTAATTCTTTTAGAGTAGAAATTATTGCTGTATATATACCAAAGTTTGTGCATCCAGGACACCATGTAATTTGATAACCAGTCCTTAGATCGTCCATAATATAAATAATGTATACCTAAAAATAAAAGGTTAAAGATTAACTAAAAAGTAAAAATTATTTTGTAATTCTTATAATTAGACCATTAGAATATTTAACTCTATCCCAAATTAAGTACTTATATCTTAATTCTGCTCTTGGTAACTCTATATTTTTATATTCTTTTAGATCTTTTACTTCTAACGTATAAGAAACAACTATTTCCTCATTTCTTCTTATATTATCAAATTTCCAGTTTAAGTTATAGTTATTATCTACTTTATAAATTGAAGATGGTTCTACAATTTTATATTCTTTTATTTTTATTGGTCCATTTACTCTATCTACCAATTTAACTTGATTTAATGAAAATATGCTTTTATTTTTTATATTTATTGTTATATCTATTGTTTCTTTATCTAAATCTATCTTCAATATCTCTTTTGATATTACCATATTATCCCTAAATAATAAATAGAATATTATAAATAGTATTATTAATACTGCGATTATTATCTCTGCTAACAGTAAGTAATTGAAATCTTCATATATTATATAAGACTGTCCTGGTAATAAGAATACATCATATACAATATATTCCAATCCATTTATATTGTTAACATAATATTGATTTGGATAAAATGTAGAAAATATCCCATAGTGATTTTTTAAATAGTATGTATAATTGATTGGATAGTTATGTGGATTTGTTATATTTATTGTATATTTTAATCCTTTTTTAGTTATTTCTATTATTGGAGTTGTATTTAGCTGAAAAACTGTAAAATTTAGATAATATATATTGTTATTTGCATATATTATCAATTGATGATCTCCTATAGAAACATTACTCGATATAAATATTGGAATTTGGTATATATTTACTCCCGGATTCAATGTTTCGTTATAAAGTGCTGAAAAATTAATACTCGAAGTTATGTTAATTATCAAATTTTGACTATAATTATTTGGATTGTTTATTATTCCTATTAAATATATAAAGCTATTTTGTGTTACTGTCAAACTGGATAATTCAAAGCTTATCGATAATGGTAAAGGTAAGGTAGTAGTTAAATTTGTTGTAGTTGGTTGATTATAAAATAATATTGGAGTAAATTGGATTACATAAGAATAACGTTCAGAGGTGGCATTTATATTATACAAATATAAAACGATTTCAGGTATTTGATTAACGAAACCTAAAGGTCTCATATATATTTTTATGTTCTTCAATTGATTGGGATATAGATATCCAAAAACCATAGTATTATTTTCTCCTACTATAAATAGCCATTGAGAAGATAATGGAAAAACATAATAATAATATGTATAATTTGTAGGATTATATATATTTATTTCATATATTGCATAGCTATTTGGATTGGATATATTGATTTGATTACTTATTACTGTTGGATATCCAACTATTGGCTGTTGTGCATAAATCTCCAACATAATTGGTATAATTAACATACCTAGTAAAAACTTCTTCCAATCCATGTATATTATGTTTTAATTTTAAATATATAAATTATTATATTAACCATATACTAAACCTATCAAATTAACTATTATTGCTATGCTACCAAGTATAAAATTAATATAGTATACCTTTTTACTCTTTGCTAATCTCATTAAGATATTAATAGTTAAATAGCCAACTATAAAAGAAACAACCATTGCAGTTAAAATTCCATAATATCCGATAGTAGACTCTATATAAATAATGTTAGATTTAGAAGCTAGCATAGTTAAAAAAAATGCTCCGATAGCTGCTGGTATATATAAAATATATGAAAATGAAAAAGCAAATTTTGGATCATATCCCATTAATAACATAGTAGATACTGTAATTCCGGATCTACTAACACCTGGTAGAACCGACAACCCCTGTACGATTCCAATAATAGTTATATCTCTTAAATTAAGATCTTTCTTATCCTTTATTTTTATCTTATTCCTCGTATAATATATATAAATACCATTTAAAATAAGTATTAATCCCAAAATTATCATTGGTATAGATGGGTTGTATACATTTTCTAATAATCTACTAGAAATTATATATAAAGGAACACCAACCAATCCTGTAAAAAATATTACAATAATTATATAATATAACATCTTCTTATCTCTTAATATTTGATATATATCTTTCTTAAAGTATAATAAAGCAGATAATACAGTTCCAATTTCCATAAATAATCCAAATGTATAGCCAATTGATGGGTTAATATTTAATAAATAATGTGAAGCTATTAGAATTTGTGTTTTACTACTTATTGGCAACCATTCACTAATACCTTGAATTATTCCCAAAACTATTGGATAAAAATCCATTTTTCATACTTTGCTGTAACATCTTTAAAAATTTTACTAAAAAAACTATTTTATGATTAAAAATTATATATTACCATTAATTTTGTATATAGGCTCTTCTATAGCTTTATACTTTCTTTATATATATTCTTTAGATTTAGTAAATAGTTTATTATTCTCAATAGCAAATTATAGTCTTTTACCTATATTATCAATTAGTTTATTATCATTTTTAATAACATTTTATTTAGGAACGTATTTTTCAAGAGAAATAGAAAATAAAATCTTCTATTTAATTATTGGAATTATATATTACGTTATTGGTCTTTTATTATTCAATAATTTTATAAATATATATTTAACAATTTCGATGTTCTTTATATTTAAAATAATAAAAATAGAATACTCTTTTTTTGCAATGATAGCTTATTTTTTATCGATTTTGTTGGTTGTTCTAAATAATTCAATATTTATTAATATAGTGAATCAATTTATTCATAGTAAGTTAGAAACTTTTTATTCTTCATACATATATGATATATACCAAATATATGGATATCAATTGCTAAATGCATATATTAGTGGTTATGAAACTGCAATAAGTATTTTAGAGAGTGTAGGTGATACAAATGGAGCATATATATTATATAATAGTTTACCATATGTAAATCAAACATTCTTAAATAACTTAAATTCAACAATAAATGAATATTTAAATCAATATAACCAAACTATCAATTATAAATTAGAGAATATTATGAATAATTTTTCATTTGAAATTAATATATCAATTGCCATATTACTTATTACCTTACTTAAAATATTCTTAGAAATAAATAAAAAGGTAGAAAATTTATAAACATTTCTGCGATATAAAATATTTTTATGAAATTTTGCCTAAAATGTGGGAGCTTAATGAAAAAAGAAAATAACCAATTAGTATGTCCAAATTGTGGGTATAAAGAAAAAATAAAAGATGCAAATTCTTTATTGCTCAAAGAAAATATAAATAAATCTTCAGAAATTAAAATCATGGAGGAGGATTATAAATTATATCCAATTGATGATGAAGTCTTATGTCCAAAATGTGAAAATAAAGGAGCATATTTCTGGTCTATTCAAACAAGAGCCGGGGATGAAGGTGAAACAAAATTTTATAGATGTGTAAAATGCGGATATACATGGAGAGTATATGATTGAAAAAATAAAAAAAATTATAATAAGAATATTTTTTGGAGATGATTATTTGAGCGACGTACTATTTATAATATTTATATTTATTATATATTTTATTATTCAGTTGATTTATCCTCCACTATTTTCTGTAATAGTATCTCCAAGTATGGAGCATCATAATTTTAATTTTCAAAAATATGAACAATATAACATTACACAGCAAGAATTTTTTCAATTTCCATATCCAAATGGGTTATACGTTGGAGATATAGTAATGATTTTACCCATTGATACACAATATTTAAAACCGGGTGATGTAATTCTATATATAGGAACTTCATTATATAAAGGTGAATATATCTTTCATAGAATAGTTGGTTATAATAATAATGGCAACTTTATTATTATGGGGGATAATAATCTCGGACCAATAATATTTGAAGATGAAAATAATATGGATCCAAATAGAATTATTGGGATTGGAATACTAAGAATACCTTTACTTGGATATATTAAGCTTTTGATTTAATCTTTTATATATTTCTTTTATCTCATAATAAGAATCTTTCTTTGCTAAATTTCTATTTAATATCCCAAATTTTGCATTATATCCAAAATCCCACTCGTAATTATCCATTAAAGACCAAATAAAATATCCCTTTATATTATATTTTTTTCTATTTTTTACAAAATAATGCAGATATTTTTTAATAATTCTAACCCTTAAAAATTCATCTTCAGTATTTATTCCATTTTCTGTTATGAATATAGGTTTGTCCAAATTCTTTAAAATATTATCTAATATAGATATGCTAAAAGATGGTTTTCTTTCATCTATATCTTTTAAGCTTTTAAATACACCATAATAGTTTATTCCATAGAAATCTATTTCTTTTGGAAATAGTAAATGAATATTTGAACTTATTATATCCTTTAATAAAAAGTTAAACGGTAGTTTTAATAATGATAAATTTTCTGTATATATTAAATAAACATTGAACTCTTTAGTTATCTTATATAATTTTTTATTCGCATAAAATATATTATCTAATATTACTATCACATTCTTCACATCTTCGATATTATTTACTTTTTTAAATGGGGGCCATTTACCGAAAACATAAGAGGATAATATATATATCCAAGGTTCATTGAATGATATAAAATACTTAACTCCTAATTTAGAAAATTTATCAATTATAAAGTATGAATAATTAACAAAATATTCTATATTTTCTTTATTTTCCCATCCTCCCAAATTATAAAACCATAGAGGGTTAACATAATGCCATAAGGTTATAAATGGTTCTATATTATTTTTTATCAATTTATTTGTAAATTCTACATATCTTTTTGTACTATGGTAATCTATTTTATCTTTATTCGGATATATTCTAGCCCAATCTATTGAAAATCTAAAAGCATTTGCATTTAAATCAATTAATATCGGAATTATATCCAAATATTTTTCCCATAAATTACAAGCATTATCTATCTCTGGTAATTTTCTTTGTTTAATAAAATAATACCAATCTTGATTATTATAATTTCCTTCGGTTTGAAATGATGATATTGAAAACCCTAAATAAAACTTATCCATATACTTTTAATAATATATTTATACCATTATAAATTACTTCTCTATTATAACCACCTTCTAATATATATACAACCTTATTGAACCTTTTTAAATAATTAAAGATATATTCATATGATTTCAATGTGATGTTAAATACCGATAATGGGTCATTTTTATGCATATCAAATCCCAAAGATACTAACACAATTTCTGGATTTATTTCTTCAATTAATGGAAATATTTTAACATTTAATAAACTAATATAATAATTATCATCTATATTAAAATTTAATGGAAAATTAAAATAATTATTTCCAGATTCCAAACCAGTATTTGGATATATATTTTTTGCATGAGTGGATATGTAATAAATGTTCTTCTTATTTTCAATTATATGTTGGGTCCCATTTCCATGATGTAAATCTATATCAAAAATTAATACATTTTTGTATATTTTCCTTGCATACATACCAGCGATTGCAACGTTATTAAATATACAGAATCCAAGAGTTTTATCACTATTTAATGGATTTTTTGGAACATGATGACCTGGTGGTCTTGTAGGTATAAAAATATATTTTTCATTTATTTCTATACTTTTTAGCACACCTTCAACAGATTTAAGAATAGAATAAAATGATAAAGGAGATATATATGTATCAGAATCTAAATAAATAATTCTATTATTTTTATAAGAATCTTTCCAGATCCTTTTTATCATCCTAATATATTTCCAACTATGTGCATAATTTATGTACTTATATATATCTTTTCTTATTTTTCCTATTTTCCTATAATTATTTTTTATCAATTTTTTTATTACCAACAATCTTCTATTATTTTCTATATGATTTGGATCATTATGGTATAGTAAATATCCAGAATATAGTATTAACATATAACATTATAATGGTTTTTAGTAATAAAAATATTATGTATAATTGTATATTGATTGGTGTTGATGAAATATGGACAAAATCTGAAAAAGTAAAGAAAAAAATGATAAATATATTAATAAATGATATTAAAAATAGAATAAATTTTAATAAAATAGAAAATAGAAGAGGTAGAATAATAATATGGGATTATAAAGAGGAATGGATAAACATATTAAGAAAGATTCCTGGGATAAAAAATATATATCCATCTATTTATTTTGAGACATCTATAGAAAATATAAAAAAATATTCTTTAGAATTTTTCAGCAATTTTATTGGAAATATTAATAAATTTAAGATATCTACAAAGAGAGTTGATAAAAGCTTTCCTTATAAATCCATAGAAGTTAATAAAATTATTGGAGAAGAAATCTTAAATAAATATAAATTAAAAGTTGATGTAAAAAATCCTGAAAAAATATTATATATAGAAATACATAGAGATTATACATTTATTTATGATAAAATAATCGAAGGACTTGGTGGATTACCAGAAGGGTCTGAAGGTAAAGGGATCTTATTATTTTCAGGTGGATCTGATTCATCGGTAGCTGCATATATTATTTCAAAAAGAGGATTAAAAATAGATTTTTTATTTATTAATATTGCCGGAGATGTTTATTTGCAATATGTATATAATGTATATAATAAATTAAAGGAATATTTTCCAAATTCAAAATTATACGTATATAATTTAGATATAAAATATTTATTTAATGTAAGAGAAGGATATAGACAAATATTATTTAAAGCAATAATGTATAAAATTGCAGAAAAATTTGCAAAGAAAAATAATTATGATTGTATAATTACAGGGGAATCTTTAGGACAAGTCTCTTCACAAAAGATTGATTCATTAAAAGTATTAGATAGTCTTGTAGATATTTTGGTATTAAGACCATTAATTGGTTTTAATAGAAACGAAATATTAGAATCATCAAAGAAAATTGGCGTATATTATATAAGGGCACCTGAAATATGTAAAATTGAAAATCATCCAACAACAAAACCAAAAATAGATCTTTTAATTTCTGAATTAAATAAATTAAATATAGATTTTGATAATGAAATTGAAAAAATTAGAGAAATTAATAATATAAATATTGAAGAGTTTAATTTAAAAATTCCGGATAAAAAAGATCTAATAATTATAAAGTTTGAAGAATTTTCTAAGTATAATTTCGAAAAGAGTAAAAAATACTTGTTAATATGTAAAAATGGCATACTCTCTAAATATTTTGCTAAAAGATTAAGAGATAAAGGAATTGAAGCATATTATATGGACGAAAAAACTGCAAAAATGTTAAAATATATATAACTTTGTCATACTTATAGGTCTTTCTCTTAACTATATAATAGTTATGGATACGGGTGAATATACTAAAATAGCAGATTATAATGATATAAAATATATTACGGAATTTATTAGAAAAAATATTAAAGAAAATAGATTCTATTTTGATTTTGGAGAAAATGGAGAAAATTCATATAAGATTTATAAAGAAGAATATGTAAAAGATTTGATAAATAAAGGAGATATTATTCTTTTATACATAATAGATAATTATATAGCTGGATTATCTCACTGGACATATAAAAGTGGAATACCATATAATGTTTACACTATCGTTGATAGTAATTATTCTAATAAAGGAATTGCAAAAAAACTTTATTATTATTTCTTACAACAAAACATACCTGTAGCCACAGATTTTGTTATATATTTACTAACTTCAATCAAGATATTTAGAATATGGGAAAATCATAGAATAAGAATTTTTGGTTTTGCTTCATCTTTTATATATAGAGATAATGAAAATAATCCATATACAACAATTATTGGACATAGATCAAACGATAAAGTATTAGAATTAAAGATACCAAAATATTCCGAAGAATTCTTTAAAAAAATATGTATATTGAATAATTTAGATTGTAAAATCTATTCATCTGAATATAAAAGAAAAGAAAATAATGAGAAATATCCAAAATTAATATATACAACAAATATAGAAGAATATGAAAAAAGAGGATATTATTTAACAGGATTTTTATATAATAATGGTCAGGTAATCTATGCATATTCAAGTAAAATAGATAAAAATGTAAAAGAACCATTTGAAAAATTCTTTAATGATTTGGGACAAGAAGAAATGAAAAGAACTATATTAGAATATATTGATAGTTTATATACACTATGAGCCTTGATAAGATTATGATGAACGAAGAAAAGAAAGGAGTTATATCCTTATTAGGAGTTACTGGCGGAATTGGAAAAATATTAGCAGAAGGATTAAAAAAGAATGAATATATTGTTGTTGGAAATGGAAGAAGAGAAAATGTATTAGCTGATATGAAAAATAAAGGAAAGATAGATGATTACGTAGTTGGGGATTTAACAGAAGATAGTGATAGAGAAAAAATAATAGAAAAAATAATAGAATATGTAAATAAAGGATATAAAGTATCAGTATTTTACAATATTGGAATTTTATATGATTATAGAGGAGATATATCAAAATATAGTATAAAAGAAATAAGAAAAGCTTGGCAGACAAATTTAGAAGGTATAATGGCTTTGGACATTGGACTATTAAATAAGAAACTTATTTTAGATACCATATATATGGTGTCTATTTCTGCACATTATGTCGGTGGTTGGGATCCTATATATCAAATTACTAAAGCTGCTTTAGATAGATATGTAGCTGCATTAAAATATGATGACGAAGTAAACAATAGAAAAAGAAGACTTATTGCATTATCTCCAGATACTATAAAAACTGGAGAAGAAGGAATGGGAAGTAAATTAGAAGATTATCCAAAAATACCCGGGGAACTATTTGTAAGAAAGGTTGTTGAAATTATAAATGGAAAATACAAAGAATATTCTGAATTTATATTTGAGATAGGTAAAGATAGGAGAATTAGACTATATGGTATGAATCCATCAAAAGATAGGAATATATTTGATTATCATGAAAAGATATTTATTGAAGAAATTGGAGAAGCTGTTTATTAATTTTTTATTAATATTTTTTAATGATAATAATACCGGTTGCATATGATTCTTTTTCAACAAGATCTATGGCAACAATTGTTAAAACTGATATTAAAATGTTTATAGATCCGTCTATTGCAATTGCTCCTTATAGATATGGTCTAAAACCTCACAAAATCGAATTAGAAGAATTAAAAAACAAAAGAAAAGAAATAATTGAATCATCAAAAGATGTCGATTTAATAATTATTACACATTATCATTGGGATCATTGTCCAAATCCAAAAGAAGAACATTTCAAGATATTATATAATAAAAAACTAATCATAAAAGATTTTAATAATTACATAAATAATTCCCAAAAAAATAGGGGAAAAAATGTATATGAAAAATTAAAGAATAAATCTGAAATATATATTGGGGATAATAAAGTATTTGAATTTAATAATACATATATAGAAATTTCTCCCCCATTATTTCATGGAACAGAAAATTCAGTTTTAGGTTATGTTATTGGTGTGTACATTGAATATAAAAACTCATCTTTATTTTTTGGATCTGATATACAAGGTATTTTAACAGATTTCACACTAAATTATATAGTAGAAAAAAACCCAGATCATATGATACTATCAGGTTCTCCCTTTTATCATACAAAGTGGGATGCCTTACATAACGAAATATTTTACAAAAATATTGAAAGATTACTAGAGAATACAAAGATTAATAAAATAATAATTGATCATCATATGGCTAGATCTTTAAACTATAGAGAAATACTAAATAAATTAAACGAAATTGGAAAAAATTTTAGTACAGAGTTTTTATCTGCTGCAGATTACTTAAATATTAAAAATATACAACTGGAAGCAAACAGAGAATTATTATATAAATATTATAATGAATAGCGCCGCCGGTGGGACTTGAACCCACGACCTGCCGGTTAACAGCCGGCTGCTCTACCAACTGAGCTACGGCGGCATATATATAGATTACTTGGTAAATTTTTAATAACCTTTTTATATCTCATTTTCTATAAATAGTTTTATGGATATATTGGGTATAGGGATAAAGTTATCTTTAGAAGAAGGTAAAGTAACAATAAAAAAGGAAAAAGAAAAGATGATATTAGAATTTAACAATAAAACAACGACATCATTGAATTATAAAGATTATAAAAAGAATTGGCAAGCTACATTATTAATAAAAGACAATAAAATAAAATTATTAGAAAGTAATATTAATTTGTATATATATAATTTTAATGATTTGAGTGATAAAAATAAAATTTATGGTCTAAATCAACTAATATATTTAGGATATTTATTAAAGAAATCTGAAGAATTCATATTAAAGTATGACAAATACTTGCTATCTCCAACTGAAAAAATATCTGTTGGAAATGGAAAAATAGGGTCAGATTTCGACTCAAAAATAATAAATGAAGAAAAAATTGCTAGGGATATATTATACATTACAGATGGTCTATTAATTATTAATAATATTATTTAGATAATTTTTTAATAATTTAATTTTATTTTTAAGTTTTTCATTTCTTATTCTTTCTATTTTATCGTTATCCAACCCCATAGTAATCCATATTAAAGAATCTATGTGTAATAATGGTATATTTACTTCTTTTGATAATCTTATCCAATAATTTCTATCTTTACTAATTTTTCTAATTCTATTATCTATTGGTATGAATATCTCAAATGGAAATATTATTTTATATCCAATAATTCTTAATCCATAACCATAAATCTTTGTTGAAAATACTACTGTCTTGTCATAGATATTTTGTCTCATTACTTCTGCAATTTCTAAATTAAATTTAACTAAATCATCTTTATAAATTAATAAATCTTTATCCTTTATCCAATTATAAATTTTACTTAATCTTTTTATTTTTATTTCCTTATATCTCTTATTATATAAATTTATGAAAGATAGAAAATTGTTGTATATATCATTATTATCATATTTAGAAAAGTATATGGAAAATATTTTCCAGAATTTTTCTCCTTTATACGATAATTGAAACGCTAATAAAGAATTCATTACAATAATCTTTAGAAATAAATTTTGATTTCTTATGTTCTTATATAAAAGTTTTAAATATTTATATTGTAAATCATAATTTTCTTCAAAATATAATATTTCTTCAACATCAAATTTAGATAATATATCTCTAAGATCCATTTATTAAACTTTTAAATAAGATATATAAATGAGAATAAATGAAGAAGAGTTTTTCTATTATCTAAACAAAGAATATAAAAAACTAGAATTAATATTTAAAAACATAAGATTTTTAGATAAGAGGTTTGAAGAATTTGTTATATCTTATTATAATGACATGAAGTATTTTTATGAAAATAAAGATTTTGTAAAAGCATTTGAATTAGAAAATTATATATGGGGAATATTGGATACACTAATTAATTTAGGATTAATTGAGGTACCTGAAGAATATAAAAAATGGTTCAAGTTATTTATTTAAGCTTTCATATATTCTAATTAATTCATTTAACTTTGCAATTCTCTCTCCATTTATAATTCCAAACTTCACAAATGGAACTTCAAATCCAACTGCTAAATGGGCTAATATATTGCTCTCTGTTTCTCCAGATCTATGAGATAATATTGGTATAAGACTGTTTTCTTTACAAAATTTTACAACTTCGTATGCTTTAACAACAGAACCTATTTGATTTGGTTTTATTATAACACCCTTAATTGATTTATATATTAAAGATTTCTTTATTCTCTCTACATTTGTTACTGTTAAATCGTCTCCAACAATTAAGCATTTCGTACTATTATTTATCTCTGCAAATCCTTCAAAATCTTCTTCATATAATGGGTCTTCAACATAAAATAAATCATACGTATCTATAAGAAATTTTACATATTTTATTTGATCTCCTCTAGAAAATACTTTATTTTTATATCTATATGCTTTATCTTTATATAATTGACTTGCAGCAAAATCAACTCCAAGATCAACTTTTATATTATAATCTATCTTAACCTCATCAAAGACCATTTTTATAATATTAAATATTGTTTCATCTTCAAGCGATGTTGTCCAAGCACCTTCATCATTCCTTCCATATAAAAATTTATCATCCAACAATTCCAATCTCTTCCCCAATAATTTATGTATATATGATGCAACAAAAATAGATAAAAGTAAATTGTCTGTATCTGGAGAAACTAAGAATTCCTGAATATTTGTACTTCTACCTTTTGAATGTGCACCACCACCAACAACATTTGCCAATATTCTTATATTCATTTTTGGATTTTTATTAAAAAATTTGTAAATGGGTTTTCCTTCATAACGAGACCATGCTCTTAATATAGCATATTCAGTAGCAATTAATGTATTGCCCCCATATCTTTTTATTCCACCAATTGATTCAAATTCACTTTCAAATTCTTTTAAATCATCTAAAGTTATTATATCAAATGTTTTAAGAAAGTCTACCAATTCATTATTGAACAATTCAGCAGCTTTTTTAGGATCTAAATATGGAACTTCTCCAGACCCCTTGCTTGCCCCTTCTGGAGCGGCTTCTGAATAACCATTTATTTCAATTTCTAATGTTGGATCTCCTCTAGAATTTAAAACAACCCTTGCTTTTGCAGATTTAATTTCCATATAAAAATATTTATAGATGTCATTTATTCTTTTAATTAACTACTAAAAAGTAAATTATGATAATGTATATCCCTCAGATATTTGGTTTTTGGAATGATATATATAAATAGTAGAACCGGTTAAAGAAGCTATTCCAAAACTATTCTTATTAACTATCATATTTATAAGAAATAAAGAATTTTGAGGTATTGTATCATTTATATATGAAATGGTAGATGAAGGATTTGTTATATTATAAATATAACATGCCAAATATCTTGTATCATCACTACCTGAAACCAAAGGACACCTCTCTCTTTTTCCATTAATCAAAGAAAATTCTACTAAAAGATTATTTCCAACTAATTGTGTAGATCCTATATTTTGAGCTAAAATGGTTATATTGCCATTTAAATTATCATAAATTACCTGTAATATTTGAACTTGGGCTCCTAACTTTGAAACTTCACTACTAACATAATTTCTTGCCCATCCAATTATAATTGCGCCTAAAGCTACTGTTAAGGCGATTAATATAATTGTTGCAATCAGAGGTGACACAGCTTTTATTTTCATAATATAATTAAAATTTTCAGTAATATATAAACCTTATACCTTTTTCTTTATATTTATTTTTATTCTTTCCCATGGTCTCATATTAATTAATTTTCCATCCAAAAAAAATGAATAATCATTGAAATAAAAAATAAATTTTGATATACTCTTAGGAATTATATATACTCTATCTTTACTCTTTATATAAAATGTATTTTTTGTTTCATCTATTATCTCTCCATAAATACCTACTAAACTTTTTATCTTACAATCATATACTTCCACATTTAATCCAATAAATTCATAAGATAAAAAATATTTATTCAATTTCATTAGATATTTCTATATTTTCTTCCTTAAAACCCAAATCCAATAATAATCTTTTTATTTTTTCTCTATGATCCCCCTGTAATTCTATTAAATTGTCTTTATATGTTCCTCCACAACCTAGCTTTTGTTTTAAATTCTTCAATGTTTCTTTTGCAATAGCTGGATCTATACCTTCCAAAATTGTAACAATTTTTCCATAACTTCTTTTTTCAGCCCTTACAATAATCTTCTGAAACTCCTTTTCTATTTCTTTTGTTGTATTCTCTAAATCTATTGGAAGACCTGAGAAAAGTTTCTTTTTCATCTCACAACAATATTTTCTCTGGCCATTTTCTTTCTTAAATTCCTTATTGCTTTTGTATTACTTCCCAAATTCTTCCTTTTTGCATTGCTCCTCAATTTTATTAATTCCAACAAAGTGTTCTGGTCCACCATTATAATATAATGATTTACAATACAATATTTAAATTTTATATTCAATATCCTCTGGTCTCCAGTATGGATTAATTCCATCAATTATGTTCATATTATTTTTGTACCATAATATTCCAGTCCATGCAATCATTGCACCATTATCATTTCCTAAATCTAGAGGAACAGTTCCAAATTTCACATTTCTTTCATTACACATTAAATATAAAATTTCCTGTAATCTTTTATTTACAGCAACCCCGCCAGTTAATCCAAATTCTTTTTTATCCAATATTGATAATCCTCTTTCAGATATTTCTGCTAACATTGAAAATACATATTCTTGAATGGAATAGGCCAAATCATTTATATTAACATTTTTCTTTTTTATTAGATTTTTTATATACGTATATACCCCTCCTAATTGTATATCCATTCCTTTAACAGAATATGGTAATTTTATTAGATTTTTTCCTTTTTTTGATAATTCTTCAATCTTTGGACCTGCTGGGAATTCAATATTCAATAATCTACCAATCTTATCAAAAAAGTTTCCCACACCCATATCTAAAGTCTCTCCAACAATTCTATATTTATTTCCTTCAAATGACAATAACATTGTATTAGCTCCTGAAACTAGCAAAATTAAAGGATTGGTAAATTTATTATATAACTTGACAATTTCTACATGTGCTATTAAATGATTTACTCCAATTAAATTTGAATTAAATATTTTAGAAAATAATTTACCGCTAAAATATGCCTGAATTAATGTTGGATATAAACCAGGTCCAGCAGAATATGAAATCAAATTTATTTTTCTTTCAAAATTATTTAAATTATTTATATATAAATTTAAATTATTTTCTAATTCTTTATTATCAGAAACTATTTTATTATTTTCAATCCATATTCTAATATCATTATATATTATATATCTTCTTCTATTCCATGGTTCATCAAAAAATATTTCTTTTGATCCTTCTAATTTATTTTTTATTTCATATAATGCATCTACAATATAAAATTTGCCATTTATTTTCTTAAAAACAAATCCAGCCTTCCATACAGAATTTTTTAAAATATTAATACTTTCCCTTGAATGTAATTCTGCAGCCTCTCTCGGATGTATTCCTCCTTTCTCGCTTTTGTATATTATCCTCTCATTAGAATATATATTCCCGTTCTCATCAACAATTCCAATTGAATAAGTATGAGCAGTAGATTCTATTCCTAAAGAAGTTATCATTGAGATTTTTGAGATTTAAATTCTTCATATAATTGATTAAAATCTCTATTTCCGTATTCTTCTATTTTGGTATTTATTTGTACAATTTCTGGAGAGATAATATTCCCCCTAACCAATTTTTTAACTCTTACCTTTTTACTTTTATCATACCACCACACATATTTTTTATTCATTCCTTCAACATAACTTACCATTGGGGCACCTTCGAATCCAGAGCCACCAGTTATCTTTAATTTATATCCGTCTAAATTAACTATTGATCCATCAATTATATCCCCAATTTTTTTACCTATTAAAGATTCATCTTTTGTTTGCACCTGAATGGATTTTCCAGTCTTCGGATCTGATACTACAACTTTAAATATAATTTCTTTTCTCTTATTTACCATTTTATATCAATTTAGGAAAATATTTTTATTTTTTAATGAAAATTTTTATATAACAAAATATCTTAAATTTATTATGAGAGAATTGTTACATATCGAACAAAGTGATGAATTTCCAAACTTTTTTAATGGAATAATATTAAATTTGCCAGATACAAATGCAATAAATGTAATAGATTTTGATTTGAATATAAATACTTACATAAATTTAAAAGTATCATATCCGTTCTATTTTGGATTTATTCCAAGAACTTTTATCGATAATTTTCCATTATTTTTCTCTTTTTTCTCAAATAAAAAATTTAATATATTTAATTTATTAAAATTAGAGCCTTTACATTTTTTTAAAATCCCTAAAGATATTACGATAAACATAATTTATTCAAGATTACCTGGTCAAAACATAAATATAGATAAGGAGAGTATTGAAAATATATTAAAAGATTTTTTTGATACAGATTCCATAATTTCGTTATCAAAATCTTCTCACGTTTTAGAAGTTACAAATAGAGAATATGATAGAAAATTTCGTAGAATTAAAAAATTATAACCCCCAGGCGGGATTTTCCTTTCTCATTATACCTGCTATTTCTTTTAATATTTCTTTTTGTTCATCACTTAAGAGATCTTTATTTTCCTTAAATTTTCTGTAATCATTTTCAGATATAAAGGTATATAATATGTCATCTTCAAATATATTTCTTCCAACTATTGCATCATCTATGGATATAGCTACTTTATCATTTTTTATAGCTACATCTATATTCTTTTTCTCCTTTTGTATTGCTAAAATTTTTCCAATTATTTTTCCATCTAAATTAATTAAATATACATATTTCCTTATTTCTCCTTTCAAAACTTCAATTCCAACAATTGCAGGATTTGATCTTCTAAATATATTTCCCTTTAATATTCTTATCTTTCCTACTGGTGGCAATCCTTTTAATATTTTTTCTTTATTATATTTTATATCGTTAATATATCTCTCTATTTTTTCAATTAGATCGTATATAACATTTGATATTATCAAATTTATATTTGAAGATTCCACATATTCTTCATCATTTTTATTTATCCCAATATTAAATCCGACTATAACAGAATATTGTGGATATTTTTCTTTCATAGATAGTGCTATATTTACATCTTCCTTATTTATATCTCCTATATCTGCTTTTTTTATAGGAATATTCCTATCTTTTAACATTTTTACCAATACTTCTAAAGATCCTAAAGTATCTGCTTTAACAATAATACCTTCTTTATCAGTTTGAAATATTATGTTTTCAATATCTTTTTTTAATTTTTTTTCTATTTCTTTTAATTCTTTTTCATCATTATATACATAAACTGTAGAACCTGGTAGAGCATCATCCAATCCATCTGCTGATATTCTTATACCACTTGCTGCATATGCAATATCTATTTCTTTAAATTTATTTCTACCAGCGAATCTAATATCTGTTAAAGGTACTGGTTTTAATATTAATTTTACTTTTGTTGTTTTAATACCATCTCTTGATAAAAATGCAATTTTATCACCTTTCTTTATTTTACCATCATATAATATTATATCTATTACACTACCCAAACCTTTTTCTTCCTTTACTTCCAATGTTACTCCAACTCCATTTCCTTCAACATTTATTCTTAATTTTTCTTCTAAATATCTTTGAGAAAGCCCAGCAATTAATAACAATAAATCTGGAATACCTTCTCCAGTTTTTGAAGAAACTGGAACTATCGCAACCTGTCTTCTAAAATCTTTTATTCTATCATATCTATCGGAATCAAAACCCAATTCATATAATTTAGCTACAATATTGTATGTATACTCTTCTAATTTATTTATTATTTTTTGATCTTGGTATTTTATACTTTCTAAAAATGGTTTATTTTCATATGATTTCCACCCATCTACTTTATCTATTTTATTTAAAGCAATTAAAAACGGTACTTTTAATTGCTTACATATTTCTATTGCCTCATATGTTTGTTTCTGAAAACCATCTAATATATCTACAACAATAATTGCTAAATCTGAAACAGATCCTCCTCTTTTTCTTAAATTACTAAATACTTCATGACCTGGGGTATCAATAAATAATAGAGAGGGAATTTTTAAGTCAAATTTGAACATATTTAATAATGGTTTTGAGATTTCCTTAATTATATCAATTGATACTTCCGTAGCCCCAATATGTTGAGTCATTTCACCAGCTTCTTTTTTTGCATAAGATGTATTTCTAATCTTATCTAATAGAGAAGTTTTGCCAGCTCCAACATGACCTAAAACAACAATTATTGGAGATCTTATCATCTAAAAATAATTTATAAGAAAAACTTTTATTTATGGCCATATCCATCTTCTATATAAACCTTTTTCATTTGCAAAATTATTCGCTCTTTGATAAGCTTCTACCGTACCAATATCAAACCAATATTCATTATCATCATATACATATCCATACAATTTTTCTCCCCTTTTTATTAAATATTCGAAGAAATTTCCCATAGAATCTTTACTATAATTAGACTTCATATATTCATCTAATAGATATAATTTTTCTTTTGGGATATAATATATTCCGGTAGATATTGTGGTATATGGAGGATTTTGAGATTTTTCATAAAATTCCTTTATTATATTATCTTCTAATTTTACCACACCATAATTTTTTGCATCCTCATAATTTTTTATATCATATATTGCCAAGGCTATAGAATTATTTTCATTTCCCAATTTAATTATTTTATTTAAATTAAAGCTAAACAGATTATCTCCCAGCAATATTAATAGATTATTATTTATACCCATTTCTTTTATTGCATAATGTAAACCACCAATTGATCCCAGCTTATTTTCTTCAGAATTTGATGGTTCAATTACTAATCTTATTTTTCCAATTTGAGATGGTTCATAAAAAGAATACAATGATGCTAAAATATGCCTAAAATGATTTTCATATTTTTTATTTGTAGATATAATTATCTCATCTGATCCAATTTCTAATGCTTTTTCTATTATATAATATATTAAAGGTACTCCTCCTACCGGAAATAATGGTTTTGGTACATAATCTGATAATGGTCTAAATCTCTTTGCAAACCCCCCCGCCAATATTAAAGTATCCAGACTCATAAAGAAAAATTATCCAAAAGATTTATGAATAAAATAGTTGATAATTTCCAAATCCTTGTGGTATAAATGTATTATTTGTAGATATTATATTTCTATTACTTGCTACTATCCTTTCTACAATATAATTAGTAGCGGGTGGCAAATTGATAAATGTAATATTTCCATTTATAGTTCCTATTATTGATATACCTGCATAATAATTATATAGCGTATCATTTACTTTTGTTTTATTTATTATACTACTTAAACTATTTATGAATCCTTGTGAATTATTATAATATATGTCTACGTTTCCCGTAGATGTTGTCAAATTATTTATATATCCACTTCCATATATTGCAATTCCTAATTGTGAATTATATAGCGATATATTTACCGCATTACCAGTTAAATAATATCCGAACAACCCACCATATGTTGTTACATTTATTATGCTATTTGGCTGAGTTATATACAATCCAAATACTTGTCCTACCTTTATATAAACATTTTCTATATTATTTCCTGATGATGTTAAATATATTCCAAATATGTTTGATTGTATCCTATTATTTATTATAATATTATTATTTCCGTTATTTATTCTTATTCCAAATATATTAGATATTATATTACTGTTCTTTAATTGTATTATTTATTGCAGTTCCATCAAGATATAATCCAAATATTTGTCCATTTATGTTTGAATTATCTATTGTTACGTTATATGGATTATTAATATACACACCCTATATAGAAGATTGTATATTGGTATTGTTTATTGTTGAATTTTGTATGTAACCAGATATTCCTCCTATATTTCCCTTTATTGTAGAATTATATACATTTACTACTGATGGATTTTTTTACATTTATTCCAAATAATCCTGAATTTATATTTGAATTTATTATGTTCAATACTCCGTTATTTGCATTTATTGCAAATAGATTTGTATTAATATTTATATTTTGTATTGTTACATTTAAGGATTTTATATCTATAACTGGTAATCCTGGGTTTGCAGGTTCAAATATTGCATTTTGTCCCAATAATGTTATGTTTTTACCTTGTAGATCTATTAATAAGTTTACTAAATATACTCCTGGAGGGAATATTACTACTGGTATTGAATTATTAATTGCGGAATTTATTATTCCTTGTATTTGTGTATTACTTAATGTATTATTCACTACTGATACATTATATGCACTTTGAGCTATATACATTACTCGTGGATTCATATATTGATATAATTCATAACTATTGTATGCATATACCCTATACCATACGGAATAATATCCGTCACTACACAATACTGCATATTGTTGCAATATTTTATTATATAATATATCTGAACATGAATTTACTATTGTTACCCATTGATTACTTGTTTGATTTAAGAATTGTATCTGACAATAATATCGACCTAGAGTATTATCATATATATTTGTATTAATTCCTAGTAACCATATATTTTCTCGTGTACCATTTGGTGGTGTAGGATATATATATGATACATTAAATATTGGTGGAGGTAATGTATAAACATATATTCCAGTTGAATTTGTTTGTCCCAATGGATTGGACGTTGATAATTGTATTATAATATTTCCTCCATTTGATATAATATTATATAATCCTGGTAAATCATATGATGAATTTTGATAATTCAATTGAATAATATTATTACCTGGTGTTACACTTATGCTATACGTCTGTCCATTTATTGTTACATTTACATTCTGGATAATTTGTATAATAATGATATATTTAGTTGATAATAGCTTGATATTGAATTGTTAGATGGAGATATAATATATATTTGTGGATTATTATATAATTATTGTACATTAACCGTTATAGTAGTAGAATTAGTAGCACCATTTAATGCAACACCAGTTATTGTTACTGAATATGTTCCTGGAGTAATTGATGATGATGCAGCAACAGTTAATGTTACTGATGCATTTGGAGTACAGTAATATTTGATAGTGAACAATATAAATAACTACTATTTGTTGAACAAGATAAATTAACGGACAAAGCTGTATTTCCTGTTAGTTGATTTACATATATTGTTGTTGAATTACTATAATTTGTATAAACACTTATACTGTTGGGTCCTGTAATATTAAAGGTAAATACTGGGAATCCCAATACTAATGCAGAAACATATACTGTTGATGCTAGACCACGATTAACAGTAAATGAGACACTATAAGTACCCGGAGCTAATCTATTACATACCGCAGCATATACACTAGCTACAGTTCCGGAAGATGTTAAAAATAATTGAGAACATCCAGCAGGCAATGATACTCCACTAATAGTTCCTCCTCTATTTGTTCCTCCCGAAGATAATAATATTAATACTGTATTATTTTGTCCAGAAACCGTAAATGAAATTGTTACCGTACGTGTTGCAGTATATGTATTTGTAAAAGTAGCTAAAATAACTGAAACCGAATAGTTATTTACAGAAATTCCGCCTATTACACGATTTGTAGCTGTAGTAGTAAATGAACATAAATTTGTACTAGAATTTCCTATTACTGCATAATTTCCATTATTTACCATTATATTAAAACTTGGAGTAAGAGTTGAACCAGCAGAAGAAGCAACACAATAATATAAATTTGCTGTAGGTAACGTTATACTATTAGCTGCAGCACTATTACTTCCAACAACAGCCGCTCCTACTTGTGAATATATATTAGGTGCAGAAATTAACAATAGAAAATTTATTATAGTCAAAGTATAATATCTTCTTTATCTTCATGATATATTTAAAAGATATTGTAGTATATAAAATTATGATTGCTAATAACCTTAATCATTTATGATAATCGAACCCGGGCCCGGGGGGATTCGAACCCCCGATCTTCGGGTTAAAAGCCCGACGCTTTACCAGACTAAGCTACGGGCCCAGCAATATTTAATTTATATTTATGATTTTTATATAAATTTTTCATTATCCATATAAAAATA
>JBMSAQ010000022.1:0-65639 GCA_049414405.1 Candidatus Nanopusillus sp. | reverse complement strand
TTGACCTATTTCACCCCTTTTATTTTCTATAAAATCTATTATTCCTAATATTGTATCTTCGCCAACAATACTTTCCTCATCTAAAAAGTATATCCATGTATTTTCATGATCATAATCTTTTCTTAATTCTTTTGCATATTCCAA
Source organism: Candidatus Nanopusillus sp. (assembly GCA_049414405.1). Lineage (GTDB taxonomy): Archaea > Nanobdellota > Nanobdellia > Nanobdellales > Nanobdellaceae > Nanobdella. Next base: position 65,495 of record JBMSAQ010000022.1, on the reverse strand, counting down.
TGCGCGGGCTTTATATTTAGTCCCATTTTTAGTAGAAAAGTCATAAGGTACTTTAATAATTTTTACATCTTTAATATTATCTATTTCGAGATTTGCATCAGGTTCGGTTACAATCCATATTTCATAATTTTTAATATATTTCGGTGCCCAATATTTTATACTTTCAACGGATCTTTTTAAAGCATCAACATTAAAACCACGTGTTGTTATTTGAAATATAACTTTATAATCATCTTTTTAGGGTTTTTTTCAAGCTTAAAATCATCATCTTTTATAGAAAAATATCTGATAAGTGCGCTAATACTCGCTAATAGAGGGGTTAACCATGCTATTTTTAAGTAATCAAATATATTGGGTGGTTTATTTACATGGGTAAGTAAAACAAAAACATTAATGAATAAAATACTTAATAATAATCCGATAATTGCAAACTTTATTTTTTTAGTATTAACATTAAAAAGGTCTAAAGAATATTTTAAGTCCATCTTTATTGTTTTGCAAATTTCTTTATTATACTTTCCTGGAATGAATTGACTATTTCATTAATGTGTTGATAAAAGTTATTTAAATCGCCTTTTAATCCTGCACATATAAAATTACCATCCTTAAATACATTAAATGCTATTTTATAATCTTTGGAAATATAATAATAAACGGTAATGGCTGGGAATTCTTTGGAGTCGTATTTAACATCATCAAAATCCTCGTACATCTTCTCCATATCAATATTATATTATAATCAAAAAAGAAAAAAATTTATTATCACAAAACCTAGTTTTCTAGTTAAATTATTATGAGAAATTAAATTTTTGAGAGTGAGAGCAAGATTATCCTTGTCAAAAATTACATCAAACTTATACCCACCCCAAGGACCATGTCGCATAACCAAGATTATCCGACTTAATGCACGATCTTATGTAATGGTTAACATAATCCAAAATCCTAATATTTTATGATAGTTTAATCACAGTTTAATCTGGGTTAAACATTGTAAATTTTTATTGAATTATTTATCATAAAAGATTAATAAGAATTTCCTATATTTGTTACTATCATATGGTTACTATAAATTTCTGGTTTGATCCTCCCAAAGGAAAACCGTTTCATATAATTCTTGATGAAATATTATTTGAAGAAGAGAAAAATAAAATTAAATCTGTTCTAGAATATATATTTGATATGTATGAAAGATTAGCAAATGTTAAAATAGCTAGATATTATTTTGATAAGCCTTGGTGTGAAGATCCAAATCAACCTTATTGTCGTCCTAATTATTACATTGAAAAATGTTGGGTTTCTAACGACTTATTAATAGATGCCAAATGTTTGCATAATCTTAGTAGAAATGAGCCTTGGCAACAAAAAGAACCCCATTATGATGTATATATAATATACTATGATATATATCTTCCTGGCAAACCTTCACCACCGCTTAACACAATATATGGAGTTTCACATTATGTAATTACTCGTGATGGTCAGATAATTTCCGACATTGGAAGTATTACCATATCTATTAGACCATTGAAATATTTTAATAATTGGATAGATTTATTTTTATTTATAGCTGCACATGAGTTAGGACATCTGCTCGGAGCTAGCCATTGTTCATACGGATGTTGTGTAATGGAAAAGTCACCACCTTATGAAAATATATCAGATTTTGCAATGAAAATATTAAAAAATAATCCAAATTTATACTGTGATTATGACTTACAACTGTTAAGAAAAAATTTACAGATTCTTTTTGATTAATCTAAATTTTTAAAATTTACATAAATTTAATTTTTTAATAAAATGCATTTCATAATTATTTTTTCTTAATTTTTAATTAATTAAAAATGTAAATAAACACTTATAGAATACTCTTATAAACAAAAACAGAGAATTAAAAAACTGTAAATAAACTTTATTATACTAACATTATTAATAAGAATCTAAGATCTAAAATAACTTACTTAAGAACCGAATCTCTTAACAATTTCTTCCAATTTTTCAAAGAAGAAATCAATTTCCTCTTTTGTATTATAAATATATAATGAAGCTCTAACAGATCCCCCATATTTATACAAATCCAAATGTCTAAATAATACATAACAACAGTGGTATCCTGTCCTAACAGTAATATTATAAGAATCTAACATTTTCCCAATTATATGTGGGTTTATTTTAAATAATAATGAAAATATTGCTTCCCTATCTTTATAATCATTTAATCCCATTAACATTGTATACTTATATTTATTTGAAAATTCTTCAAATCTCTCTAAGAAATATTTTGTTAATTCTTGCTCATATTTTTCAATATTTTCCATTCCTAATTTATTTAAATATTTAATTGCTTCTCCAAACGCAATTCCATCTACAATATTCGGTGTTCCTGCTTCAAATTTCCATGGTAAATCGTTTAAATATTCTTTATCAAAATCAACATCTTTAATCATATCTCCACCCCATAAAAAAGGTTCCATATTTTCTAATAATTCTTCTTTTCCATATAATACACCAATTCCAGATGGTCCCAGCATTTTATGAGAACTAAATACTAAAAAATCAACATCTAATTTTCTAACATTTATAGGTAAGTGTCCAGAACTTTGTGCAGCATCAATCAAAACCAAAGCACCTTTTTCATGAGCAATTTTTATTATTTCTTCTATAGGATTTATCGTACCTAAAACATTTGATACATGGGTTATAGAAACAATTTTCGTTTTTTCATCTATTTTCCTTTCAAAATCATCTAAATCTAATTTATAATCTTTAACATTAATATATTCCAATTTTGCTCCTGTTTTTCTACATACAAACCTCCATGGTAATAAATTTGAACTATGTTCCATATAAGATATCAAAATTTTATCATCCTTCTTTATATTATTTAGTCCATATGAATATGCAACAAGATTTATAGATTCCGTAGTATTTCTTGTAAAAATTATTTCCCTCCACTCTTTACATTTTATAAAATCTGCAACCAATTTATGAGAATTTTCATATTCTTCAGAGGATATTTCGCTTATTTTATATACGCCCCTATGTATATTAGCATAATATTTTTCATAAACTTCCTTTATTTTTTCAATAACTTGTCTAGGTTTTTGAGTTGTAGCAGTATTATCAAAATATATTAAATTCTGGTTATTTTCAAAAATTGGAAAATCTTTCTTTATTTCTTTTGGATTTATCATAAGATAAGTTTATATTAAACTCTTATATTTTTTAATTATATTTTATCATTAATGAAATATAGAATAAGTAAACTCTGTGGAATGAATGACTTATCTGTAAGGTTTGATAAAGAATTTGATGATGAATTCGTTGATAAGTTAATAAATTTGTTAAATAATTTTGAAATAAAAGAAAAAGATAGGGATTACATATGGTTAAAGTTGGATGAAAAAAATGTATTAGTATATAAACATGGAGAAATTTTATTTTTAGGTTTTTCTGAAGAAGATGTTAAAAATATTTTGGATAATGTTTTAAAATAGATATTTGTATTTGTCATGCAACATTTTACCTAATTGAAATAAAAGTTGGGTTTCGATTATTTATAAAGTAAGATTCAAAAAATTTATGATTGCCAAAATGCTTTTAAAATTTATGGTAATCCTACTTTTAAAAGATTATCTAAAGGCGAAGCATCACCGAATAAGCCGGTGAATAGAATTGATAAACAACTTATCGTCGATAAAAAAAGAAGAAAAAAATTATAAAAGAGGCAAGAAAGGAATTTAAAGAAGTAAATATAGATACTGAAAAACTTTTAAGGGAAGCTAAATATTTAAAGGATATTAAAAAAATTGAAAAGATAGTAAAGAAGGCTTTAAAGAAAATAAAAAAATATATAGAATCTTTAAAGAAATTATATGGAGCTAATTTAAATAGAGTTTATCCAGAAATTATTCAATTAGAAAAGCTTATTGAGAAGCTATACAAAATATTAGAAGAAATTAAAAAGAAAGGATCATCAACTCATCTTGAAAAAGAATATCATATAATATTAAATGAAATACATAAACTTTGGGAAACACATAAGCGTAAAATTTCAAAGACGTAATTTTTTATAAAAATTTTATTTTTTATCATGATCATAAAAAATCTTTAAGCCTATGGTGGAGGTAATGTCATCTGAACAGATATTCCGCTATATGTAAACGTAAATACATAATGATAAATTCTAGAACTCCATCTAGTAACTAAACCTGTGGGATTACATGATAAAGTTAATGTGCTTTGTTGACCCGGTGCAATTATAGCCGATGGTGCTGAACAAGTATATGTAGTAAGAGTATATGTATTGTTTGCAGACCAATATTCTTGAGCTATTATAGTTAGGTTAGCAGTATTAATTGGCACATTTCCACTATTGTATAATATTGCATGTACATTACCACCAGAAACATATAATTGTGGTACCCTAAAGGATACTGCTTGAGTAACCCCGCTAATTTGTTGTGAGGTGGATGTTGTTAAAGTAGAAAACACTCCAGACAACCATGCATACATTAATCCTGCTATTGCTACTGTCATTACAATTAATAGTATTGTCGCAATGATTGGCGATATACTCTTCATAAATAATTTAGTAGAATATCGATACTTATAAATTTTTTAATTTTAATCAAAATTTAATAAAGGACCCGTAGCTCAGCATGGATGGAGCGACGGCCTCCTAAGCCGTAGGTCGGGGGTTCGAATCCCCCCGGGTCCGCTTAATTATTGAATTGCTTTACTTTTATAATATTTAATTCCGATAAAAAACCATTTTATATTTTATACCAAAGCCGTCTAGTAATATTTTGTACAGTTAGAAATTTCTTACTATATCTAGTATAAAATATTATTAAAGTATTTAGAATATAATTTCAATAAATTCTTATTATTACAATGTAGCTTTATAAAGAAAATATTTATGAAAATTTTATATCCAATTATTTCTCTTCAATCTTAATAAAAAGGATAATGCTTTAGCAGCATCTTCTGGAGATTCAAATACAGGTAAATATTCTTCAACAGATATTTTTATTTGTTCTGTAAATCCCCCTCCATATATTAAAAATACTAATGGTATATTTTTATTTATTATTTTTGATAATTTTTTCGGAAATTTTTCTGTAAAAAAAGGTAATTGTGGTAATAATATTGCAATCACTCCTTCGGTTCTAGAATCTTCCAATAGTATCTTTAATCCTTCTATGTATTGATCTTCGCTTGCCTGAGCTGTAGTATCTATCGGATTATGAAATGATGCAAAAGAAGGTAAAATATTTTTTAATTTTTCTTTAATATCATCAGGTGTTTCTTCTATTTTAATATTATTTTCTTCTAAAGCATCTGTTGTTAAAACACCTTCACCTCCTCCATTTGTATATACATAAATTACCATTATTATAAATAAAATGCTAGAGTTTTTAAATAAATCATAAAATCCCCCATACTTTTTGCTTCAATTATATTATATTGTTTAAATAAATTTTTGTATACTTCATAATCTCCTGCCATAGAAGCTGTATGTGATGAAACTGCAACAGAGCCTCTCTTTGTCTTTCCGGATTTTAATACTATTACTGGTTTATTTAATTGACTAGCAACTTCTAAAAATTCTTTACCCCTCTCTTCTCTTAATCCTTCCATATATATAAATATTGCCTTAGAATTTTGATCATCTTTTAATTCTTTTAATATTTCAATTTCATCTAAATCAATTTTATTTCCATAAGAAATTATCTTCGATACGCCAACATTTTTACTTGATAACCATTCCATAACCGCCAGGGCAATTGCACCTGATTGGGATAATAAAACAATTTTTCCTTTCTTTGGTCTTATTAACCTTTTATCATCAACAAAAAATGTATCTATACCATTGTATGGATCATATAAACCCATACCATTTGGTCCCAATACTCTTATTCCATATTTTTTCGAATATTCTAATATTTTTTCTTCAAGATTTTTTCTTCCAACTTCGGAAAATCCAGCAGAAACTATTATTGCCAATTTTGCACCTTTTTCTCCAGCTTGTTTTATAACTTCAGGAACACCCTCTGCAGGTATTGCTATTACAACCGCATCTATGTTATCATCTATTTCAAGAATATTTTTGTAACATTTTAAATTGTATAAATTATCATAATTTGGATTTATCGGATATATTTTTCCAGGAAATCTTTTAACAAAATTCTTTAATATTATATTTCCAACCTTTCCTTCTTTATTACTTGCTCCTACAATTGCAACAGATTTCGCATCAAATATACTCATATTTTAATATAACATTTTACGTATTTATATCTTTTTTCACATAATTGACATAACATAGATTGTAGATCTGGCAATTTAATATTTTTATCTTCTTTTAACAATTCAGCCATCCTAATTAATATAATTTTATCTTCTTGATCAAATTCGAAATAATATTTACCTCTTATACCCTTTAAATACTGAGAAACTGCAGATTGTGTTATTGATAATTTATCCGCAATTTCTTCCTGGGACATCTTGTAATTATCATACAATATTTTTGATAGCTCTCTTCTAATTGACGGAAGCATCTCTTTTACAAATAGTTCACATCTCAGTGTCATATAATGATGTTATATAATAAAATTTAAAAATCGATAAAAATCAAATATGCAATAATCCATCAATTGTAGAAAAATTGATGACTTAATACCGAGTTAATAAAAATTTAATGTAACTATTTATCTCGTTTATAAATTTCTAATATATTAACATTATATATTCAAACTCTACAAATCATTCCATCTTTAAGATAATATTGTTATATAGGCCCGCCGGGATTTGAACCCGGGACCTCCGGATAGTGAGTCCGGCATCATACCACTAGACTACGGGCCTTAAAATATTTTTAGAAAATATTTTTTTATGATATTAGAAAAGATCACTTCAAAATATGTTAATTATATAACTGTAAAAAACTATGATAAAAGCAAAAAATATGTCGGACAAGATTGCATTGTAAAATATTTATTAAATAAGAAAAGATTATATAAAGATGATGGAGAAATAATATACAAGAACTTTATTGAAGTAAAACATAATAAAGATGCAGAAGAGGAAGTGGATGTACCAAAAGAAAAAATATTAAACAATATTCAAAATGAAAAAAAGTTTCTGATAGATAACTCATTATACAATTTATTACCGAATAAAGGAAAAATTAGTTTAAAAACACAAATTTCTCAATCATTAAAAGTCATAAGAGAATATTTATTTGATAGTAATTTAATATTAATTGGAGATATTGATTATTCCTTTTTAAGTAATAATCTTGTAAATATATATAAAAAACAAGAAGATTTTGATTTCTATAAGTATAAAGCAGTAATATTGGACCCTTACGGAGATGATGTACTTAATGATAAAGATTTAGAGAGATATGATCTGTTTATTCTTGGAGGAATTGTTGATGTTGATCTAAATTGGCAATATGCAACCAAATATTTATATAGAAATATTGATTTACCACATAAGAGAATAGAATTATATAGATCTATAAAAAATGTTCCAGATAGGATAAATATATTAATAAAGATTTTGTTAGACTCTATTTATTTAAATATACCACTAGAAAAGTCTATAATAATTAATTCGCCCAAAAAATTTATTAGAAGATATATTCAATAACCTTATATAAACTCTTATATACTGAATCTGGATATTCTTCAATATATTTATCTAAGTTTTTTCTTATCTTATCAATATCTTCTCTACTGAACAGTCTTCTTAAATTACTAATATCTCTATCGCTAAATCCTTTATTTATTATTTCTTTAATTCTATCTCTATATTTTTCATATTCTCTTAAATCTTTTTTATCTCTACTTTTATATCTAAAAAATTTATAAATTATAGAAAATAATCCAAAATTGTCAAAATATAGTGTATAATTTAAACCACTTTTTTTAATAGTTATATTTCCTACTGTATCAATCATTATATATAATACTGTATTATTTGGTAATTTTACTTCTATATAATAGTATATTCCATATAAATTAGGAATTTTTACTTCTTTTCTATTTAGATTTAATTTAAATCCATAAACATTGTTTTGTAAAAATGAATATTCATATTTTCTCACTTCTAAATATCTTATTATGCTATCTTTTTGTTCTATAGTTCTTTGTTGATCTACGCATACTATATCAATTACATTACTTACATCTTTTTTTTCATAACCCAATATTCTTGCTATTTTTATATTTCCAATCGTTGAACATCCATTGATAATTATACTATCTAGATCCATATGTCCTTCTATTACTTCAAAAGGTATTCTTTTCCTCTCTATTCCTTCATAAAAGCTTGCACCAAATTGGGAAAGTATACGCGGAAATTCTGAAAGTATAGAAAAATATTCCATAGGATTTTGTAATTTATCAGCATTATCTATTATATATTTAGCCTCTCTTATTATTGATTCAAGATTATTAGACATTAAAGATCACTAAATAGTTATTTTTATAAGAATAGCCCCGCGGGGATTCGAACCCCGGTCTCAGGGACCAGAGCCCTGCATCCTAGGCCACTAGACGACGGGGCTTTCCTAAATATAAATTTTTAAAGATAAAAATATATAGATTTATCCATAAATGAATGGAGAATATAAAAAAATATCTGTTAGGGATGTGAAGAGGTTGCTAACAATAGTAAAGATAAGTAAAAATGAAAATTTTATTGATGTTATTAAAGAATTTTCTAATGATCTTGCAAAAATTTTAAATAGTAAATTATTATATCATAAAATTTATTTATTTCCGGCAGATTTTGAAGGAAATAAAGATATAACATTTATTGGAATTTTAACAACATCTCATATAGTAATAAGTAGCTATACCGAAGAGGACGGAATTTATATAGATATAGATGCTGCATGGTGTAGTGGAGAAAACCTAAATAAAGAAAAATTTGAAGAATTGATTAAGAAATATTTTAAAAATTATGAAATAAAATCCTTTAAAATATACAATTACTTGGGTGAAGAAAGCCTTCTCAGCTGATGAATGATGAATGCCAAGTTCACTGATATATTTATAACTATGTTATATAATATATTATTCATATGATCAAAAATGATGAAAAATGGAAAGTACATAATCTAAAGACTTCAAAACAATTAGAGAAAGCTGGATATGGAATTTATAATCATTCTGCTGTTGAAATTTGCCATTGGACAAAAGAATCAATTGTAAATAAAAGAGTATGTTACAAAAATAAATTCTATGGAATAGACACTGCAGGATGTATGGAAATGACTCAATCAGTAGTTTGGTGTACAAATAGATGTATATTTTGCTGGAGACCAAACGCAAAATTTGAATCCTATCATGATATACTACCAAAAAACAAAGTGGATAGGCCAGAAGAAGTAATGGAAAAACTTAGAGAATTAAGAAGGAAACTGTTAATTGGATATTATGGCAACCCAAAGGCAAATAAAGAATTATTGGATAAGTTTATTGATAAGCCAACCCATGTTACATTCTCGCTATCCGGAGAACCATTGTTATACCCATATGTCGCAGAGAGTATATTATACATTAAGAAAAATTGGCCATGGATAAAATCAATATTTATAGTAACTTCCGGACAGGTTCCAGAAGCATTGGAAAGATTAATTGAAAAAAATGCATTACCAACCCAATTGTATATATCATTTACAGCTCCAAATAAAGAAATGTACAAAAAAATATCTGTACCTTTATATAAGGATTATTGGGAAAGATTTCTAAAATCATTAGAAATTGCATCAAAAATGAAAACAAGAAGAGTTGCAAGAATAACACTAATTAAAGGAGTAAATGATGATCTAAAATATTTTGACGAATGGGCTAAATTAATTGAAATATATAATCCCCACTTTATAGAAGTAAAATCTTATTCATTTTTAGGATATTCAAGGTTGAAGTTAGAATATAAAAATGTTCCAAGCATGGAAGATATAAGAAATTTTGCAAAAGGATTAGTAGAAAAATTACCTGGTTATGAGATATTTGATGAAGATGTTGATTCAAGAGTTGTATTAATAAAAAATAAAAGACCAGGAATGGATATAGATCTTATAATAAAAAGTGTAGAACCAAATGTATAATCATTTTAATCTATAAAGTGAGACTATTCTACCAAATTTTTTAATTGCTGCCCAAAAGGGTGGCCTCATAAATTTTCTCGATTCCTTAATTTTTCTTATTTTAATGTTATAGTTCTTGAATACCATTATATTTTCTTATAATAAAAAAATTTTAAAATTATAATAAAAAGAAAAAGCCTACAGATATAGTTGTCAAAACTATACTATGAATTATACCAGCTCTTATAGTTCCTTTTGCAAGTTTTCCAATAACTAAACCTGTAAAAATTGCATTAATTAATAATAATAAAAAAGATAGAAATTTATACACATTTATTAATTCATAATATGCATCTTTATTAAATGAAAGACCCAATGATTTTATATTAACTATTAAATAGTATACCGCAATAATTGATAATAGAACTCCAAGATATAATCCGTAATATGTATATGTTGTAAGTTTTAATTGAGACAATCTCTCCTTTTTAATCATTTCTAAATTTCTTATGCTTTCTGATAATGTGTCTAATAAATTACTTAAATCCCCACCACTTTTTAAAACATTATTTATATTTAATAAAACTTCAGATATTTCTAAATTATTTATCCTCTTTGCAGAATCATTTAACGCATCATTGAAAGTTTTTCCATACTCCATCTCAGAAATTATATATTTAATTTCTCTATTCAATCTTTTTCCATAATAATTATTTGACACACTTTTTAGAGCAATTGGTAACGGCTGTCCTATTTTTAAATAATGGGATAAATCTCTTAAAAATAATGGAAAATTGTTTACCATCTCTTCATATTCTAAATATTCTTGAAGATATCTTAATGAATAAATTAAATATAATAATATAATTATTCCAATTTTAACAAATATGTTGATATTTATTGGTAAAAATATGAAAAATATGGAAAAAATAGTTATTAAAGATATATATAATATATCCTTTTTATTCATTTATAATTTTCTTATTTTATCTAATAAAAGTTTTTTCTCCATCCTTGCTACGGTTTCCCTTACCAATTCTACTGCATCTACATTTACTGATATAGAATCTATGCCAAGTTTTACCAATAGCTCTGCATAATCCGGTCTGGAACCAGCTTGTCCACATAATGATGTATACACTCTGTATTTTTTACATATTTTTATTACTCTTGATATTAATTTGACAACTGCGGGGTGTCCTTCGTCCATTAGTTTTTGTACCATTTCATTATTTCTATCTACTCCCAATGTTAACTGAGTTAGATCGTTTGTTCCGAAAGATACGAAGTCTATACCAGCATTTTTAATTATATCCTCAATTGTTAATGCCGCAGCAGGTGTTTCTACCATTACTCCAAACTTCATATCTTTTCCAGGCACTAATCCTTCACTTTTAATTATTTCTTTTGCTCTATATACCTCTTCCCACGATATTACAAATGGTAACATTACCCATAAATTATTAAATCCTCTTTCTTTTATTAATATTTTAAAAGCTCTTATTTGAGCTCTAAATAGTTGTTCCTGATCTAAATCCCTTCTAATACCATGCCATCCCATCATTGGATTTGCTTCTTTTGGTTCTTTTTCTCCTCCTTCTAAATTTCTATATTCATCAGTCCTCATATCCAATGTCCTAACTATTACAGGCTTTGGATACATAATCCTTAATATTTCTTCCAATCTTTCTACCAACATATTTGTAAATTCATCTAAATTATTATTGTCTAGATACCATCTTGGATGTTTTCTATTTCTTAATATCAAGAATTCCATCCTTAACAATCCTATTCCATCTACTAAATCTTTTACTTTACTTGCTGTTTCTGGATAATCGGCGATTGCCATAATTTTTGTAGCTGTAATTTCTAATGGTGTGGACTTTACTACTTTTATTGCAACTTCCTTTCTAGTTAATTCTCCCAATTTTACTTCTCCCTCATATACAATACCGTGTGTCCCATCTACAGTTACAATCATTCCGTCCTTCAATATTTTAGTTGCATCTTTTGTTCCAACAACTGCAGGTTTTCCTAATTCTCTTGAAACAATTGCAGCATGTGATAAATGACCTCCCTCATCTGTAACTATTGCAGAAGCCTTTGCCATTAATGGTTCAAAGTCTGGATTTGTCATTACAGTAACCAATACATCTCCTTCTTCAAATTTATCAAATTCTTCTGGAGATAATATTATTTTTACTTTTCCAGTACCAACACCTGGTGAAGCAGCAATACCCTTTAATAATATTTTTTCACCCTTTACTTCTACTTCATCTCCCTTTACTTTCTTAATTGTTGTTATATTTCTTGTTTGTACAATGTATATACCTGTATCATCAATTGCAAATTCAATGTCCTGCGGCTTTCCATAATGTTGTTCTAATATTTTTCCATAATTTGCTAAAGTTCTTATTTCATCATCAGATAATACTTTAGCATTCTTTAATTCATTTGGAACTTCAATTTCTTTTGTAAACGAATCAGGATCGTATATTGTCATAACTTTCTTCTCATTTATTTTTACTTCTAATATATTTAATGTATTCTTATCTACAATATATTCATCTGGTATTACTGCTCCAGAAACGATTGCTTCACCTAATCCCCAAGAAGATTCAATTACTATTTTTGATAAATCATTTTTAATAGGATCTGCAGTAAACATAACGCCGGATCTCTTTGAAAATACTTGCTTTTGTACTACAACACATAATGCTACTTTACTATGATCAAATCCCATAGCCGATCTGTAATTAATCGCTCTTGCCGTCCACAAAGATGCCCAACATTTTTTAACTGCATCCAATAATTTGTCTTCTCCTTTTACATTTAGATATGTAGCTTGTTGACCTGCAAAAGAAGCGTTTGGTAAATCCTCTGCAGTTGCTGATGATCTTACAGCAACAAATATTGGTTCATTTCCAAACATGCTTGATAATCTTCTATAATTTTCTAATATTTCATTCTTTAGATCATCTGGTATATTTCCTTGTATAAATAATTCTTGTATCTGATTAGCAGCTTTCCTTAATTGTGTTGGATTATTTATATCAATTGATTTCAATATTTCTTCTATTTTACCTTTTATTCCATTGTATTCTACGAATTTCCAATATCCTTCTGCAGTTATGGCAAATCCTGGAGGAACAGGAATGCCTATTTTTGTCATTTCTCCTAAATTTGCAGCTTTTCCACCAACAATATTTACATCATCTTTAGATAACTCATTAAGCCACTTTATATATACCATAAAAATTAAAGAAATATTGATCTTTATAAGAATTAGATAACCACCAAAAAATAAAAACTACTCAATTGCTTCAATTTCTCTACTTTGATCTTCCAAATTATTATTATTATATTTTAATTTCAATTCATTATATATTATTACTTCATATATTATTTCTGAATATCTCTCTGCATCTTTTTCTAGATCTACTTCTTTTTCTAACATTTCTATTGCCTCTTTATTTACATATTTATCATATTTTCCATTTTTAATTTCTTTAATAATTTTCTTAGTTAGATTAACGAGATCTTCATATGTTCTAAATGTTGTTTGATTATTTAGATATCTCTCTTCTTTTAATTCTTTTAATCCTTTAACATCTATATATATTGCTAAAAGTTTTACAAATATTAATGCTTCTAAAGTAGAAAGACCATATGATTCTGTATATGCTGGATTAATGCGTATAAAACATTGACATATAAATATCTTTATCTATTATTTAGATAATATTTTGTCCAAATCTTCCTTATCTAAACTATTATTATAAACAGCAAAACCAACATTAGTAATAAATACAAAATCCGAATTATTTAATCCTTCCAGTATATCATCTAATTTAATTTGTTTAGATATATCGACATATCCCTATTTTTATATAGTTTGTATAATTCATTAAAATCAACCTTAGAATATTCTACATTGTCATTAGGACTAAAAGTAATTACATAAAAATCTATTTCAACATCCCCAAAGATAATTTAAGTAATTCTTTTAGTCTTAAAAAAGGATAAAAGAACACCAATAGAAAATTTCTAAATTTTTTAACTATCTATGGTGTTTGCTGACCTTGCTGATTATTTTGTTGATTTTGTTGGGGCTGATTAGCTTGTTGAGCAGGCTGTTGTTGATTCTGTTGTATAGGTGCAGGTTGCTGTATATTAGGTTGATTAATTTGCTGTCCTTGTTGCTGACTAGCTAGTTGATTTAACTGTAAATATTGGGCTATTTGTGGTTGTAATTGATTTATATAACTTCCAATTTCATTGTATATTTCACTAAATACATTCTTAAAGAAGTCTTTACCACTAAGGTATTTTAGCACTGGTATTATATGCTCTGGAGCTGGACGTCTATTATATGCCGCCACTATTAATCCTTGTATAAATGATAGGTAGCTATTCTCTAATTCTGTTACTAACCTCATGACTGCATTTTGTACTTCTTCATCTGGTGTTAACACGTTTACACCACTTATTATTTTACCTTTTACTCCTTCCCACTCTCCATAGAATGGAGATGCATGTTTTGCTAAATTAGCCATAATTTCTCCTTTTGTTACTTTCTTATTCCTTGATGACCAATGTTTATATAGAGCTTCTCCCAATATTTCTTCAACTATGCCTTTAATCTTTGCTGCATTTTCTCTAGCTTCTCTACCTACATTACGATAGTATTGTCCTCTTATTGGATCTGGATTGCCTAGAATTTTAAGAGCTTCCCAATATATTTTAGATAATAATATCAAAAGAGCCCTTTCTCCTTCACTAATTTTTTGAGATTCATCTCTTTTACTAAATATTTCTTGATTATATGCATCTAAAATTATTCTATATAATTGAGATGGACTCTCATTATCTTTTAATGCTTTACTTATAAAATATTCAAGTGTATGCCTTAAATCTTCATTAACTTTTGGATCCAATCGTCCTCCAAATTGTTGAGAAACTTCTTTCATAGCTCCCATAATTTCAGAATATGTCTTTTTATTTCCATCGAGTGATTCTCTTTCAAGATCATTTTCAGCAAATCCTTTTAATCTATTCATTCCATTTTCATATTGATTTAATAATCGATCTAGTGTATTATTAACATAGGTTGCTAACGCCATATTATATATATCTACATAAAGTTTTATAAATTTTTCTTTACTTATATTAACCTACATATAATAATAAAAAAATTTATAAAATTTACTTCTTTAACAATGTACTAACTGCCTTTACTATTTCATCCATAATTTGTTTCCCTTCACCAGGTTCTATTATTGCGGCAGTTGATGCTTGTGTATTTATACCACAAGCCTGTCCCAACTTTTGTTTAGAAGAAACATATACATAAGTTACTCCTTTTTCTTCACATAATGCTGGTATATGCATTACTATTTCTGGAGGATCTACATCTAACGCAATTGCTACTAATTTTGCCTGTCCTCTATCTATTGCCTTTGTAGTTTCGTTTACTCCCTTTTTAATTTTTCCACTTTGCTTTGCTCTTTCAAACAATTCATATACCTTTGCTTCGTAATTTTGTATAAATGTATTCAACACATCTTCGGGCCATTTTACATATGGAGTTGTCATCATGATATCGTCATTTAGATAAAAAATATTTTAAAAAATATTTTATAAATCTTTAAAAATTGCTTTGGTTTGAATCTTTAGATTTCTCAGTTGTAGTAGGTTCAGCAACTACGTAAGTAGGACCAACTTTAATAACTTTTACATTACCTTTCCAACCAACATTTACATTCTTTACAAAAGTCGCAACTCCTTTTATTCTAGCGAATCCATCTCCCTTTTGTGTCAAACTCTTTATTTCTACCTCATATACATCTCCAACTTTTATTCCCCTAACAACCATTAAATAATATTAAAATAACTTATATATAAGTTTATTCTTTTTGTATATTTTTTCCTTTTTCAATTATCATATTTGTCTCTTCATATATACTTTCGAGTACTTTTCTATAATCTTCTCTATTTTCAGAAATCTTATCCATAATTTCTTCTAAATCTCTTGTTCTTTTCTCAGAAACAAAATCTTTAAAATTTTTTTCTAAAAAGTTATATACATCTATTCCCAATTTTGTTGGAATTAGATTATTACCTTTATTTATTACATAACCTCTCTCCATTACTTTTTTTACTATTATCGCGTATGTTGATGGTCTTCCTATCCTTCTTTCCCTCATTAAATTGATGATATCTGCCTGAGAATATAATCTAACCTTAGGTACTTTTTTACCTATAACCTCAACAATTCTTATTCCATTTTGTAGTGGTTGTATTTTCATAATATTAATTCTAAATGGAAGTACTAAATCCCATCCGTGATCTATTATATCTTTTACACCGCTTAATTCTATTTCCTTATTTATTTCTGGTATTTTTATCTTTTCTATATATTTAATTACAGAAACAGGTTTCATTTGTGATTGAATAAACCTAGTAAATATTAAATCATAAATTATATAGTGATATTTTGTCATATTAATATATACTTCAATTTCTCCATTTTCTATAGAATTTCTTAACGTATCAACATCTAAAGGTCTTGTTGGTCTAATTGCTTCATGTGCTCCTCCTTCCCCCCAAGATCTTGCTATAAAATAATTTTCTCCAAATTTTTGGTTTATATAATCTTTTGCAATTGATATACCAAGTGAAGATATTCTTGTAGAATCTGTTCTATGATAAGTTATTAATGCAGATTCAAACAATTCTTGTAATATTTGCATTATTCTATCTATACCAATTTTTAATATATTATTTGCATCCTGTAGAATTGTACTAGTAATATATGGAGGTAAAGGTTGTATTTCTTCTTTTTCCTCTTTATAGTCAACTATACTTATTTCTTTATCCTTTATATTTTTTAAAATTTTATTTATTTCTCTTCTATTCTTTATTTCAGCATCAATATACAATTTTCTATCGTTTTCTAATTTTAATTCTAAAATATATGACTTAGACTTATTTCTTTCATTAAATCTATTAATTATCCAACCAAGAACGGGAGTTTGTACTCTTCCAGCAGATAACCAATTTTTATTAAAATATCTTTGAACAATCTGTGATAAACTAAACCCCAGCCACCTGTCTTCAATTCTCCTAACAATTTGGGATTTTACTAAATTTAAATCAATATCTCTTAAATTTTCTAAAGCATTTAATATTGCTGTTTTTGTAACTTCATGAAATTCGGCTCTTTTAATATTTCTATTAAATGGATATAGTATTAAATATAAAGAATATGCAATCATTTCACCTTCTGTATCTGGATCTGTTCCAATTATAATCTGATCTACTTCCATAGCTAATTCTTGTAGTGCTTTTATCCTACTTATTGAATCATCAACATTTTTAGATTCACAATATGGACATTTTCCATCTTTATATTCGGTAAATTGGTTTCCACAAGATAAACATCTTTTAATTGTATTATAATATGGATAAAATACCCCATCTTTCCTCTCTATACCAAATAAACCAATATTGTCCGTTGTCAATTCTAAAATATGACCCTTTGATGCAGTAATTAGTAAATATGTGTTTCCCAAGGAAACTTCATAAACTTTTAATCCACCAACATCTCTGATTGATGGTCTTCCAAAAAACGAAGAAATTGTTTTTACCTTATTTGGTGATTCAACAATAAATAAAATAACCTTTATTAATTCTTTTTGTTCTTTGTATATTTTTCCAGCTTTCATATCTTTGATTAATTCTCTCTCTTTTTCTATTTCTTCTTTTAATTCTTTTATATTTAATTCTGAAAATTCTTTAAAAATATACATTATAACTGGGCCAAGGATACTGAAATAACTTCAGAACTACTCACCTCTTCTATATTATTTATCTGATTTAATAATTCTTCCTCTCTAAATTCTTGATCTGGATATAAAAACTTAACATTTAGAGAATTTAATCCAAAGGCTATTGGTTGTATTTCGTGAGATAAATATTGACCACCAAAATTCTTTATTATATCTTTTACTTTCTCATTTATTTTTTCTAAATCTACATCAACATCATTTGGAGATATTTTTAATGTTATAACAACATATCTTCCCATCTTATGGTCCAGTATAACCGCAAACCAGACATTTCCATTCCAAACCCAATTTTTTCTCTTTATTACTCCTTATTATTACTCCTTGACCACAATTTGGACATATAAATCTTACTACTGTATCACTTACTATTAAGTTTCTCCATACATTTGTTTTTTCTAATTCGGTTATATCCATAATAAAATTCATAATTAAACCATTTTTAAATTTTTTCTAATACAATTAAAAGTAATTTTTTGTTATAATTATATAGATAAAATGAATCAATGTATATTAGCGAATACTTTTTAATATAATTTATTATATTCTCTAGGATTTTTTTATAATCATAACTATATAATAATAAATATAATTTTCCCTTATCTTTTAGCAATTTGTCTGAATGATAAAAAATATATTTATCTTTTATATTTAATTCTGGATTTTTTTTTATTCTAAAAGTAAATATTTTATCAATTGATCCATCTTTGAATTTTAAGTCAATCCATTCTATATTCAATTTTCTAAAAAATATTATGTCATTTACTAAAGCATTCTCAGAATTTCTCTCCATTAATAATAATTTATTTTTATCTTTATTAACACAATATATCTTAATATTAACTTTTTTCTTTATATTCATGTATTTTTCAAAATAATCCATATATTTAGAAATTTCCTTTCTTCTCCAGAATATTGGTAATATGTTTTTTATATATATGCCCTGTTCTATAGAAAAGGAACCATCATCCATTATGTTTAATATTTCTTCATTTTCCCTAATATCTGAATAATATATAATTTTATTTACCAATGTTGGTTTTAATTTTTCAATCTTTTTTAGCTGATATCCTCTTTCATATAGATTTTTTAATAGAAAATATTCATATTTATCTCCTTTCATATATAATATATTATCTATTGTTCTAGAATTAAACAACAAATTTAATCTTTCTTCAAAATTCAAATTTATATAAATTAAAATTTTGTTTTTCTTTTCAATTATGTTATAATCTACACTTCTATTTAATATCTTTTCTATTTCCTTAATTGTAATATTCTCCAAACCTTTTTCAGTTATAAGCAAAGTATTATAATTATTATTCATAGAATATAATATAAATGGAAAATTACATAATCCCATCATTAGATCAAACATTTGTATTTTTAATATTATTGTTTGCTTTGATAATATCTATATATACAAGAAGATATATAGAAGATGATATTGAAAAATATTATAAAAAAATGCAGATTATTTCATTGATATTATTAATTTCTCTTGTTTATTTCAATTATTATATGATAATATTTGCTTTTATTTATATATTAATTTATAGAAAACATTACAAAAATCTTATTATTGTACTACAGATATCAATAATAATATTTCTAACATTATTAAATACTGCAAATGATCATTATGTGTTTTCAATACTCTTGCTCTTTACAATAATTTCTTCATTTTCATATAAAAAATAAAATCTTTTATAAAACAAAAAATAAAGAAATATTATGGAATTAAAAGATGCTATAAGAAATAGAAGAAGTATTAGAAAATATTTAGATGATGATATTCCATACGAAGATATATTGGAAATACTATCCTTAGGAATATTAGCACCAATAGCTGGAAATATATCGCATTATTATTTTATCATTATAAAAGATCCTGAAAAAATAAAGAAAATTTCCGAATTTGCTGATCAAGATTTTATAAAAGATGCAAATACATTGATAATTATTATATCTGATGACAATAAACTAAAATCATTATATGGAGAAAAAGGACAAATATTTGCAATACAAGATACTGCGGCAATAGCAGAAAATATTTTATTAGCTGCTACTGATAAGAACATTGGAACTTGTTGGATAGGTTCTTTTAATGAAGAAAGTATAAAAAATCTATTAGAAATACCAAAAGATAAAAATATACATATCATAATTGCAATGGGATATCCAAATGAAAAACCAAAAGAACCCATTAGACCAAATTTATATGATATAACATTCTTTGAAAAATGGGGAAACAAAGTATATAAACCACAATTTTATCCTCTGTTTAAGAATATAAAAAGCATTACGAATTATTTTAAAAGAGTATTTGAAAAAATATAATCTATACTATTAATTTCTTTTCAACCAAACTTTGTTGTGCTGGTTTTAATTTTGGTAATAATACTTCAATCATTTCATCTATGAATTTTGCTAATGCTGGTGCATATAACCAAACGGCAACATCCATTGAAGATGGAACCTCCTTTTCATCAAATAACATCATTAATATTTCTTCAGAATCTATTGTAACAATTCTTCCCCTATAATTTCCAGCATCGTATATTTCAACTACATTCATTAACTCTTGAACATATTTTGCATTTCTTTCATCGATTGGTGTTACAATTCTAACCGGTATTTGTCTTTCTTTTAATTCATAAAATACTGGTTTTAATGCAATTGCATCCCTAACAAATGTCAATTGAGTTGTAACAATATTTACATGTTTTTGTGCTTCTTTTAACATAGATTCTAAATGACTTATTATATTTTGTTGTCCTCTTATTGCTCCAGATTTTTCAGAAACATCAATAGATCCGGCACCAGATTTGTGCAATGCATCTAATTCTCTTATTAAATCAGAAGCTTTTACTTTTTCCAATTCATTAATTCTTCTTGACATAATTTCTTCATATTTTCTTTTTACTCTTTCAACAACTTCTGTAGGTGGAACAGCAATATATTTTATTGGTTTACCAAGTTTCATGACAACAAATCCTTTCTTTTCTAATGATTCTAAAACATCATAAGCCCTTGATCTTGGTATATCTGCAATATCTGCTAATTCACCAGCCGTTGCAACACCCTTCATTAATAAGGCCAACCATATTCTGGCCTCATAAGTATTCAAATTAAAAGATGACTTTATCTTTTCTACCAACTCTTCACTTATAACCATATTTATCTATATATAATAAAAAACTTAAAAATAGAATTATCTTTTTTGGCTTTTATATAGTTCTATCAACCTATCAATGGTATCAGTTTCCTCAACAGATTTATCAGGTCTAAGTCTAACAAACCTGGGAAACCTTAATGCATAGCCAGAAGAATATTTTGGACTTTTTTCTATTTCATCATACAATACTTCTATTACAATTTTTGGTTTAACTTTTACATATTTTCCGCTTTGTTCTTCTATATAATCTTTTAACATTTCTGTCATTTCTTCAAACGTTACATCATCTGGATCTTCTTTTTTTTCTTTAAATCCACTTCCGACTTCGCCAACTTCTAATAATTTTCTTGTTTTTTCATCTCTAACAGCAATTACAAAAGATGTTAACCATCCACTTCTCTTTCCTTCACCCCATTCAGCACCAACTATTACAACATCTAGGGATTCTTTCACAGGTTTTAATTTAACCATATAACCAACCCTTCTTCCAGGATGATACGGTGCATCCAATTTCTTAAATATAACGCCCTCTAAGCCATTATTGATTGTTTCCACGAAAAATCTTTGAGCTTCTTCATCCGAAGATGTTATTATGCTTTCTGATAGAGATATTTTATTTATATCTTGCTTTATTATTGATTCTAATATCTTTCTTCTTTCTTTAAATGATGTATTTATTAAAGATTTCCCATCATAATAAATTATATCAAAAACTCTAACAACAACTGGTATTTCTTTAACCATTTTTTCTATATCATATTTTCTTCTAATTCTCCTAGAAATTCTCTGAAATGGCAAATATTTTTTATTTTCCTTATCATATCCAACAATTTCCCCCTCTACTAAAAAATCTTTATCATTTGGAAAACATTCTTTGATATATTCTATTACATCTGGAAATTGTTTCGTTACATTTTCCAATCTTCTTGTCCATAAAGATATTTGATCTCTCTTTTTATGTATTTGAACTCTAAATCCGTCATATTTATACTCAACTTGTGCAGGTCTTCCAACAACATCTAAAGCTTCTTTAGCATTTTCCACTTTTATTGCCAGCATTACCCTAATTGGATTTCCTAATATTGGTTCTAATTTAAATACAATATCCTTTCCTTTTTCTAAAATTTGCTTTACTAACTCGCCAAAGTCATTCAAAATTGAATATGCAATTTCTACACTTTCTGATGGTAAACTAAAAGCTGTGGCTATAGAATCAATTATAATTCCTTCTCCAACCCCTATTTTTAGATCTCCTAATGTTAATCTTGCAATGTATTTTGCTTCTATTGGTGATGATGAAATAAATAAATTAGCTAAATATCTGATCTTTTTATCTTGTGTTCCTTCCCCTTCAAGCTCTCCTATCATTCTAAAAGTATTATATACATCCTTTATAGTTAATTTTTTTGTAAATATCGATTTTTGCTTTTTTTCCATTACTAATTTCTCTGCAATAACTCCAAGATCTCCAGTCTTTATAAACAAACCTTCAATATAATTTTTATCATAGCCAGTAGCCAAAGATAAAGCTCTAATAGTAAATTTTTCAGCTATCCCTATATCTTTATCTTCCCATGGATAAAAAATTATTCCTTGTAATAACATAAATGTCTCTTTTAAAGAATCTTTATCTATTTCTTTAATGAATCTTGCCAATATCTCTGTTTTTTGATTTTTTTCAGAAACTGATTCTAATTTCCTAAAAACTTCAGCTAGCTTTGCAAACTCCATTAAAAAATATATAAAATTAAATTAAAAAAAGTCTACTGTAATATATCAATACCTAGGTTTACATCTTTCCTTACCTTTGTTAATCCTCCAGATTCCCATTCTTCCTTCCATTTTCCTAATATATATGGACTCTTAACTCCAGATACAATTACTGTAACCTTTATCTTTCCTTTCATATCTTCAGATTGTCTTGCACCCATTATTGTTAATGCATCTTCTCCAAGATGTTGCTTTATATATTCCATTACTTCATTTATTTCATTCAATGTCATATCATGTCCACCTTCAACATGTACCAATGCACCAGCTGCTCCATTATAATCAACATCTAATAATGGTAATTCTAATGCTCTTTTTGCTGCAGTTACTGCCCTCTTTTCATCATCTGCAATTCCAATACCTACTATTGAAGCTCCACCTACACCCAATACGGTTTTTACATCTGCAAAATCTAAGTTAATATATGAAGCTTTATCAAATGTTTCTACTAAACCTTTTATCATTTGTCCTATTAAGTTATTTGCATACCCAAATGCTTGTGTAAATGGTAGATTACCAGCATATTGTAATATTTTGTTATTATCAATTAATATAACATTGTCTGCATATTTTCTTAATTGTACTAAACCTTCTTCTGCTTTTTCTCTTCTTACTACACCTTCATTATAGAAAGGTAATGTTGCAACTGCCACTACAAGTGGTACTCCGGCTTCTTTTGCTATTTGTGCAACAACTGGTGCTCCTCCCGTTCCAGTTCCGCCTCCCAAACCTAATAGTATCCAAACCATATCTGCACCTTCTAATAATTTTCTTAAATCTGATTGAGAGGCTCTTGCAGCCTCCATTCCTTTTGATGGTAATCCTCCAGCACCCAGTCCTCTTGTAACTTCTTTACCTAATAAAATCTTTTTATGAGCTTTAACTATCTTTAAATGAGCATAATCTGTATTTGCTGCAATTACTTCTGCACCTTTTATATTCATTCTATATAACCAATCCGCCATATTGCTTCCTGCCCCACCTGCACCTATTATTTTTATTGTTGGCAACAATTTAAACTCCTCTCCTGGCGATACTCCTATTATTTCTTCTTCCATTTTACTATTAACCTCTGCCATTTATAGTTATGGAATTTTATATATTAAAAATATTTCTATAAAAAAATAGTGTTTTTTGAAAATTTTAGTAAATTTCCATAAAGTTAAGATATTTTTTAACATGAAATAATATGTTTATAAGTTATATAAATATCTAACAAATATTTTTGAATAATTAAAAAATCATGTTAAGATAATCATTAATAGAAAAATTTTTAAATATTGTTTAAATTATTGTCATTAAATAACTTATAAGATAATCAAAAAATATAGAATTTATAAAATTTTTTATAACCATTATTATTATGAAGTTAGAATCAACCTTTCCAATGATTATATTACCAGCATTAATTATAGCAGCATCGATAATAGCTACCATTCAATATTTATCGACAGATATCATTCGTATGAATTCAAATATTATAGCATATGCTGATTGTGCACAAAATATGATGAATTACGCATTTCTAGGACAAGTTTATAATTTTTCTCAATGTTATTTAAATAGCATAAATCAAACATATGTAAATTGTTATTATAATTCGACGAATATTATATGCAATATAAATGGAACAAATTATATTTATTCATTGAGATAATTTCTATTAATTATTACCCCTATAGCAAAAAAGTTAAAATATTTTTTATATAAAATCTTTTTATGAAATATGCAAAAGTAAAAACAAAAGATAACAAAGTGTTTGAAGGTTATTTAGTGAATGAAACGTCAGAATTTATTATAATAAAATTAAAAAATGGTTATAACATTGGAATAAGAAATGATGACATTTTGGAATTAAATAAAGAAGAAATAAAATCAAAATATGAAAATAAAGAATATAAAAAGCTAGAAAATAAAAATAATAAAATATCAATATTGGCTACTGGTGGAACAATATTATCAAAAATAGATTATAGAACTGGCGGGGTCCATATGTTAACTAAACCAGAAGAATTAATTGATCTTGCACCAGATCTATTAGATTATGTTGAAATTAAAAATACAGAAATACCATTCTCAATTGCTTCAGAAGATATGGTACCCGATAATTGGATAGAAATTGGAAAAATATTGGTTAGATTATTAAATGATGATGTAAATGGAGTAACAATATTACATGGAACTGATACAATGCATTATACATCAGCAGCATTATCTTTTATTATAAAAGATTTAAATAAACCAGTTTCAATTACTGGATCCCAAAGATCTTCTGATAGACCATCTTCAGATGCTTTTTTTAATCTATTATCCTCTGCCATATATGATAATTCCGACATTGCAGAAATAGCGGTTGTAATGCATGGAAGTAGTTCTGACAATTTTTCATATGCACATAGAGGAACAAAAGTTAGAAAAATGCATACAGAAAGAAGGGATGCTTTTCAATCAATAAATTCTTTACCATTAGCAAAGATATTTCCATATGATAAAAATATAGAAATAATTGATGGTGATTATAGAAAAAAAAACAACAATAATCCATATTTGGATGATAAAATATGTAAAAAAGTTGCATTAATAAAAGCATATCCTGGTTCAGATCCAGATATAATAAAATATTATGTAGATAAAAATTATAAGGGAATAGTAATAGAAGGAACTGGTTTTGGTCATGTACCAACAAATCCAATAGATACAAAATATTCATGGATTGAAAACATAAAATATGGAATAGAAAGAAGTACAATATTTGTTATGACATCTCAAACAATATTTGGAAGAACAAATCCTTTTGTATATAGTAATGCAAGATTACTATATAATTTGGGAGTTATATATGCAGAAGATATGCATCCAGAAACAGCATATGTAAAATTAATGTACGTTTTGGGTCATACAGAAAATTATGATGAAGCTAAAAAAATGTTTTTAACAAACATTGCTGGAGAAATAAGCAAAAAAAGCTATTATGAACTATTTAACTTTAATAATGATTGATATTTTTCTTAATGTACATAAGACCCCTCTTTTATATCTTTATCAACAGTTAATAATGATAAACTACCATTTCCATCTTCCGCAGCTAATAGCATTCCCTGAGATTCTACTCCTCTAAAATTTTTTGGCCATAGATTATAAACAATTATTATCTTTTTATTTAGTAATTCTTCCTTTTTATACCATTGTTTTATTCCCGATACAATTTGTCTTACTTCATTTCCCAGATCAACCTTTAATATATATAATCTATCTGCATTTGGATGATCTTTTACATCTATAATCTTTCCAACAACCAATTTTATTTTTGAAAATTCATCTATTGTTATGTAATCCATTTTAAAAACTTTTTATATAAACTTTATAAATGGATCCTGTAAGAGATTTAAAAATAAATAAAGATATGAAAATAAGAAATTTAATTGAACAATTTAGATATATTGGAGGATTTCAAGCACAAGAATTATATAGAGGATATGAAATATTAAAAGAAATGCTAAATGATAAGAATACAATTAAAGTATTAAGTTTTCCTGCAGATATTATTGCAACTGGAATAAGAGGTATAATTAAAGATATTATTAAAAATAAATTATTTGACATAATTATTACAACAGCCGGAACATTGGATCATGATATTGCAAGATTGACAAAAGACTATTATTTAGGATATTTTGATTCTGACGATATAAAATTAAGAGAAGAAGGAATATTAAGGTTAGGAAATATTTATATACCAGAAGAAAATTATGGTATAGCAATTGAAAATACATTAAGATCAATTTTAGATGATATATTTAGAGAATTAAAAAATAGAAATAAGAATTTAATATCAACATATGAACTAATATTTGAAATTGGAAAAAGATTAGAAAATTTTGATAAAAAGGAAGAAAGTATAATATACTGGTCATATAAAAATAAAATACCAATAATTGTACCTGGAATTACAGATGGTGCAGTTGGAACACAAATATTGATGAAAGAATATGACTATCCAGACATACAGGTATCTGTATGGGAAGATGAAAAATTCCTAGCGTCAAAATTCTTTGGAGAAAAAAAAGTAGGAGCGTTGATTTTGGGTGGTGGGATTTCAAAACATCATACAATATGGTGGGCTCAATTCTCTGGAGGATTAGAATATGCAGTATATATTAGTTCTGCAAATGAATTGGATGGAAGTTTATCTGGAGCAAAGACAAAAGAAGCTATATCATGGAAAAAAATTAAAAAAAATGCAAAACATGTAAATATATGGGGTGATATAACAATTATATTGCCAATAATTATATCTGAATTTTTATGATCTGAATACCCTCTTTTCATCATCTTTCAGTCGACATCGATTTCTTCATATATAACTTTATAATCTCTAAAAATATATAATAATTATCGCACCTCCTAATCAATGAGGGATTCCGAGTATGAGGCTGGTGATACCGCGGTCAGAAGAAAAATGCTCTTATTTTTCCCTTTTGCCAATCATATAATATAACCTTTGAAACTCTCTTTATCCAATCAGAATCTTTTTTTATATTATACTTTTCCCTTAATTTAATAAATAGATCTTTTATACTTTTTATATTTATATTGTAATATTCTTCAAACGGTTTTTTACCTATCTTTTTATATAAATAAAAAACTGCCTTTTCTGGATGTTCCAATTTATCTACATCATATGCCCCTAAAATTGTCAATAGATATTTATTCTTTGTCTCAACAATACCTGGAGAATCTATTAAATAATATTTTCTAGATAATCTGATTATTTGTAAATGTTTTGTAAATCCTGGTTTTGAAGATGTACCAGCACTTCTTCTTCCGACTAATACATTTATTATTGAAGATTTTCCAGTATTTGGATATCCGAATATTCCAATATATGCTTTTTCATATTTTTTTCCAACTTTTTTAATTGCTTTTCTTAATTTTCTACTTCCTTTTCTATATATTGCGGATATATACACTGCTATATATTCTTTGCTAAATTCTTCCACTACTTTCTTTAAAAAATCTTTACTTACCAGATCAGATTTATTTAAAACCAATATTAGGTCTTTATTTTTATCTTTTATATATTTTTCTATATATTTTATTCTACATAATTTTGGAAACCTTGCATCCAATATTTCAAGCAGTATATTAGATTTATTTATTAATTCTTTTATTTTAGTATTCATAATATAAAATATTTTGCAGAAATATAAAATAATATATTTTTTAAAAATTGTTGATATAAATTTATAAATTAATTTTAACAATATTAATATATGGCAGTTAGAAAAAGAAAAACACTAAAGGAGCTTTTATTGGAATTATTAAAAACTCCAAAGACACTTGATGAAGTAATAAAAGCAGTAAAATCTAAAAGACCAAGAACAAGAGTTAGAGTTATAAAGGCATTAGTATCAAGATTATCAAGAGAAGGATCAATAAAGAAGGTAGGGGATAAATTACAAGCATAAAAATTTAAGGTTTTTATTTAATTTAAATTTTTAAAAATCAAGGTAATAGTTGCTTTTCTTCTAAAAGATCTGCTAGCCATTTTAAATCTAATTCTTCTAACTTTTCTCTTGTAGGTCTTCCATTTACCCAACCTCTTACTTTGTAATATTCTGGTAACATTTCGCTAATTTTTACTACGTAACCTGCAGAAGATCCTTCTTTAAATGGTTCTTCTAAAAATCTTTTTGGCAAGTTATCATATTCTGTATTATCTCCAAATACTAAAATATTATATACTCTTTCCGCATTCCATATTCTTTCCCCGATTTTTAATAATTCTTGAGAACTAATATCCCATCCGGTAATTAAAGATAATTGTTCAGCATATATTTCCTCATTCAATGCATATCTTGAAAATCTACATACAATCATACTATCAATTATTGCAGCTAAATCTTGTTCTTTTTTTATCAATTCCCCCTTTCCTTTTGTTTCAAATCTATTAATACTGTTATTTCCTAAATATGTCGGTTCTGTAACTTCTTTGAATAATCCAAGTTGGTCATAATCGCCTGTATTACTTGTTGCATACCATAATCCATAACCTTGTGCTCCTCTGGGATCAAAACCAAATAAAGGCATTCCTATTTTATTTGTTATTGCATATTCTTCCGAATTATATTTTTTTGCAAATTCTTTCGTACCTTCTGATAAATCATCTCCAATTCCAATTCTATTTGCAATTCTATATATTAATTCAATAATTAATTCTGGATCTCCCCAACTAACTTTTAATCCCTCCAACTTTTCTTTTGGTATTTTTTCTCTTTCAACCAATTCAATAAATGTTCCAATGACATGACCTGTTCCAACTATATCTAAACCTAATTCATTACATAAATGATAAGCTCTTAGAACAGAAGGTAAATTATCATTATTTAGATTATATCCA
Organism: Candidatus Nanopusillus sp.; assembly: GCA_049414405.1. Lineage (GTDB taxonomy): Archaea > Nanobdellota > Nanobdellia > Nanobdellales > Nanobdellaceae > Nanobdella. The sequence continues at coordinate 36,198 of JBMSAQ010000022.1, read as the reverse complement.
AATCCCCATATACCCATGTATTCTGGACCATCTCCTTCTGTACTAAATAATGGTTTATCTACCTTTGTATATTTTTTACATGCTATTGGACATCCCCAACATATTGATTCTCTCGTTTTTTCTTGATCCAAATATTCTTTTACAATTGTTTCTCCAGATAATTTACTAAAATCTGGAAATACATTTGTTTGATAATTTTTTACGGGTATCATGCCCTTTTCTCCCAAAGCTTTTGCTAAGAATCCTGCAGTCCCATATTTTGGCAATATTGTAGATGTAATAGCCGAATTTCTTATGAATTGTGAAGATTTTAAGATGACTTCTTTAAATTTTTCTGGATTTGCAATTTGTGGTTTTAAATTTCCCCTTACGGCAATTGCCTTTAAATTCTTACTTCCAAATATTGAAGCTATTCCACCCCTTCCAACAGCACCTCTTCCTTTATCTTCCATTACTGCTGCTATTTTAATTAACTTCTCACCAGCAGGTCCTATACTAATTACCTTAATATTTTTTGCATCATCTTTTCCTACAATTGATGATAATTCTTCTCTGATTAAATCTACAGTTTGATAAACTGTTTTTCCCCATAGGTGTTTTGCATCCCTTATTTCTGCTTTTCCATTATATATCCATAAATATACCGGCCTATTTGCTTTTCCCTCGATTATTATAAAATCAAAACCTGAGAATTTTATTTCTGCACCAAATTTTCCGCCAGCATTTCCTTCATAAATTGTGTTTGTTATGGGGGATTTTGTAATAATAGACCATCTTCCAGCAGTTGGAATTCCTGCAATTCCAGTTACAGGTCCTGTGGCAATGACTAATTTATTTTCAGGACTTAAAGGATCTATGTTAGGTAGTACTTCCTTTATTATATAATAGGTGCCAATCCCTCTTCCCCCCAACCATTTTCTTAGTACATCTTCTGAAGGTAAAGGTTCTATAGAAACTTTCTCCTCTGTTAAATTCACTCTCAAAACTTTCCCCATATATCCATAAACCATAAATCATAGTTATTTTCATACTTAAAAAATATTTAATATTTAAAAATTATATGTGTTTGACAAAATAATAGAGTCATTATGATAAAAGAACGGATAAAGAGCAATTATTATAGAATTTTTGTTTATATTGAATTGTTAAAAATTTTTCAGATTGGAAAATAAATTATTGGGGACAAATAGAAAGTTAGAAATAGATTTTATTTTAACAAAAGAGGATAAGATTATTCCAATAGAAGTAAAACATCTGAAAGAATTAATAAAGGTTTTTACACATTTATTAAGAGATATAATCCTGAAAAAGGATTAATAGTAACTCTAAATGAATTTAAGATAAAAGACGTTTATAATACAAAAGTATATAACATTTCAACGTATTATATATAAACTTATAAGAATATTTAAAGTTTATTGGGCCCGTAGTCTAGTCGTAGGATGTCGGCCTGGCTAGCCGGAGATCCCGGGTTCAAATCCCGGCGGGTCCATTATCTCCCAAATCTTCTTTCTCTTTTCTTATACCATTCAATTGCATTTATAAAATCTTCTTTTGTAATTTCTGGCCAATATTTTTCTATAAAATATAATTCAGAATATGCGGCTTGATACAATAAATAATTACTTATTCTATATTCCCCACTCGTTCTTATTATTAAATCTGGCTCTGGATATGGAATTTCATCACCAAAATATAAATATCTCATAAATAATGATTCATCCAAGTTATTAATATCTATAATGCTTTTTTTAAAATCTTCAAATAATCTTTTAATACCATCAATTATTTCTTGCCTACCCCCATATACAATTGCTAAATTTAAATAATATCTAGAATTATTTTTTGTTAGATCTTCTACTAATTTTATTTCTTTTTGAATATCGTCTGGCAAAAGATGTGTTCTACCAATTATCTTTATTTTTACTTTATCTTCAATAATATTTTTATATTCTCTTATCTTTTTTATTTTTTCTCCTAATAATCCTAATACAGCATCTACATCTTCCTTCGATCTTTTTAGGAAATTATCATATGAAATAACAAAAAATGTAACAACCTTTATACCAAATTCCATACACCAATTTATGAATTCCAAAATCCTTTCAGAACCTGTTCTATAAGCTTCATATATGGATAAATTATATTTTCTTGCATATCTTCTATTACCATCCGGTATAACTGCTATGTGTTTTGGGATACCATTCATAACTAATTATATTTAATATGTTTTATAAAGTATAAAATAACTTCAATAATTACAGAATTATATACTTAAAATCATCATCATTCTATATTATTAAAATACTATGTAATGAGGTTACAAAGTTTAATAATATTAACTTTATTAAGAATATATATTGCACCCGTCGTCTAGTGGCAGGATGCGGGCCTTCCAAGCCCGCGACCCGGGTTCAAATCCCGGCGGGTGCATTATATAATTTATCATTTCTTTTTCTGGATAAACCATATATTTACTATATTCTATATTTCCATTTCTTAAATTTTCCCTAATTTCCTTCCCACTAATAATTCTACGATTATAAATAACTTTCAAATTAACACCATACACAATTTTATAAAATATTCCAGCTATTTTAAACATTATTAAACGTTCCATATCACTGGTTGTTATTATATAATCTCTTTCTTCATTATTATTAATAATATTTCCAATTTTGACAAGAAGGTCAATTAAGTTTTTATAGTAAATACCATATACTTCGATATTATACTTTTTCCCATATATCATTCCTAAACCTTTTAATATATTATCCATTGTAACATTAAATGGTATTGGATCGTTATCTAATTTAGAATTCTCTCTTCTAACAACAATGGTTTTTATATTTTCTACATCATAATATTCTAAAATTTTCCATAAGCCACTTAAATGACCAATATGGAATGGTTGGAACCTTCCAATTAGTAGAGCTACACATTTTCTTTGCATTATTAATTTATTAATTATGAAAGTCTACATAAAATTTATGGATATTATTATAGGAAGATCTTTAGATGATTTAAAAAAATATGGATTAAAAGGTTCAATTTTCATAGGAAAAGAATATATAAAAATGGAAAACGCTTTATCTTTAGCAAATACAGTTTATTTAGATGTTAATTTACCTCATTTAATATTAATTGCTGGAAAAAGAGGGCAAGGAAAAAGTTATACATTAGCTTCAATATTTGAAAGTTTATCAGATCTAGAAAAAGATTTATTAAATAACTTCTCAGGATTAATATTTGATACAATGGGAATATTTTGGACAATGAAATTTCCGAATTATAGAGATGCTGAATTATTAGAAAGATGGGGTTTAAAGCCAAAATCAATAAAAAATTGTAGAATACTGGTTCCAAAAGGTTTATTAAATGAATATAGAAAAATAAATATTCCTATAGATGATGTTTTTCAATTAAATCCAGCAGATTTATCTGGAATCGAATGGATTTTAACATTTAATTTAGATCCCACATCACATATTGCACTATATATACAAAAAATTATAAAAAGAATGAAAGAAAATAATAATGGATATTCTATACAAGATATAATAAATTATACAGAAAAATTAAACATTGATAGTAATATGAAAAATGCTATAACCACATACTTTGAAAACGCAGATAGTTGGGGTTTATTTTCCGAAAAAGCTGAAGGTATAAAGAATTTAACAAAGCCTGGTTATATAAATATATTAGATATATCTTTATATACTGCAATAACTGGTGGATGGTCAATAAAAAATCTGGTAATTGGATTAATATCTAAAAAAATATTTTATCAAAGATTAATATTTAGAAAAGTAGAGGAATTAGAAGAAATATATATTTCAAAAGAATTGGGTACAAGAGAATTTCCATTAATATGGATTGCAATTGATGAAGCACATGAGGCAATTCCTAATGAATCAATTACACCAGCAACAGAACCATTAATACAAATAATAAGAGAAGGAAGACAACCTGGTATAACATTAGTATTGGCAACTCAGCAACCCGGTAAAATGCATACAGATGTAATCACCCAAAGTGATATAGTCTTATCACATAGAGTAACTGCAGAACGAGATCTAAAATCTTTAAATGAAATAATGAAAAATTTTACTGCACAAGATATTGATATATATATGAATGAAAATTTACCAAAGAAAAAAGGTGCTGCCTTAATTTTGGATGATAAATCTGAAAGAATATATCCTGTTCAAATGAAACCTAGGGTTTCTTGGCATGGGGGTTCAGATCCAACTTTAATTAGAAAGAGGTTATGGTTAGAGGGATAATAAAAGAAGTAGAGGGTATAATTGCCATTGTAATTTTTATTTCATTTTTAACATTTTATTTAACAGTTTATAAAGGATATTTAATAAACAATATTAGTAATTATAATCAAATAAACTATTATAATAATTATATAAATGATATAATGAATTCTATCAAAACCAAATATTATTTGTTATCTCTAAATGTTTCAATACCTTTATCTATGTATTATCAATGCTTACCAAATTCTCCAATATATGACGATTTAATTTATAAAAATGCATACAAAGATTTTTGTACATCATTTCCAATTTATTACCCATTGAATATATCTTTTTTAACAAAGTATTCTGGGGTATTAAATAATACAAATAATACATATCTAGATCCAAATGTCGGGGTGTTTTTTTATGCAAATTTTCTAAATTTTAATATAGATAATAGTCAACCCCAATATGTTTTAATAAATGTTTCAAATCCATCAAACCAAAATTTAATCAATTATCCTGTATTCATAACTTCTACTGTTATACTTTATTGGCTACAAAATGGTTACAATTTATCTGTAAAAGATTTAAATGAAAATAATTATTATTTTTGTTATTTAAACAATAATCTAAATTGTGATAGCTTTAATAATGGTGCCTATGGAATTTGGGTTGGTTTAAATATATCTTCATATGGCTATATAATATTAAATATTTCTCCGATAAATGAAATAAGTATTTATTCAATTGATGGAAAAAGAATATTCCTAGTATATGATAATTTTAGTTATCAAAGTTATCAACAATTCAGCCAATATTGGAGAAATGATACTCCTATAAATGTTTCATATATGAATCCGGGAAATAATATTTATTCTTGTTCTCTATATTACGGTAATTTTTGCATACGATATAATACCTTTACAATTACTTATAATAATAGAATTCCAAAAGGCAATTATTTAATATTATTTAATATTCAAAACAATATTCAAAATTTAATACCATCTAATAATGCCTATATGCAATTGGGAAATAATTGTAATATAACTCTACAATCTTCTAGAAATTCAGATTCTTTATATGTTTATTATTGTTATAATGATGGGGACAAGGTTAAGTTACAAGTATCTGGTCAAAATATTAATGCATATTATATAAATTTAATTCCATATAATGTAATACCAAATACAAGAATAATTTATCAACCAAATTTAACTAAAAATTATAAATTTATTATAGGTCCAAATATAACTTATGATTTTTCTCAATATAACGATCTAGATAAGGGAAAAATTTCATTACCAAATTCTTATAATAATCTTGCAATATATAATAATAATTTAGCATATTTTTCTTACATAACAGGTATGTATAATAGAAGCTATTATTCCATTCCAACAACTTATTCTACAAACCTTCTTTCATATATTAAAGTTGGATTTTCATTTTATACTTCTGAATATGGACCTTATAATTTAACTCCCTATATTTATAATGCCTCATTAGCTTTATTGTATTTATATAATTCTACAAATTTATCAATAAAGAATATAATATTTTCTAACACTTATTGGTATATATTTAATACGCAAAAATATTATTATTCAAATAATATGATATTTTGGAACACTTTTCAACCCAAATATGGATTTATTTTAAAATCTACAAACATTTATAATAAGATATTTGATCTAGACGATTTATATAATGGATATCTATATCATGAATATAAAAATGGTATAATATTAAGAAGATGCTACACACAAACTTTTATTTGTTCAGGACACTTAAATTCTATATTATACACAAATTATAATCCTATAATAAATATTTCTTATGTTTCATCGTATGACTACTATAATAATCTTTATTTCACAAATGCAACATTAAATTATAAATATAGTTATCTAAATTATTATTTTTATCTATATTCAAACCCAAATTTAGATGGACAAACAGCATTATATTTAGCATTTTCTACCCAAATTCCATATATCAAAATAAATTATATTGAACCAATAAATGTAATTAATTTAAATAATTTAATTAATATATCTAAAAACTATCAAGATGTATATTTTTATTTTAATAATTTAAATATAACAATATTTAACGGTACAGTATACGTAGGGAATATTGTGAATAATTACAGATATTCTGAAAGCTTTAATATATATGTATTAAATAATACGATAATAAATGCATTATATAAAGATCAATTAATAATATATATAAAATGAGAGGTTGGATAATTATGGTCGAATTAGCATTTTCAATAACAATATTAACATTTTTCTTTTTATATACTTATTATAGTAAATATAATAATTACAATATTTATACTTTTGATCCTAATAATTTAATTTACTTAAATTCTTCATGCAACAATAATCTATATGTATATAAGATAATAAACTTAACAAATAATAGTATTACAGTATGTTATTTTGGAAAACATGTAGATTCTACATATATACAAAATTATAGACCGGTATTTGAATATTTATATGCTGGCCAAGATTATTTTGATCCATATATACTAATTATATTTAAATGAGATCTCAATATATATTATTAGCAACAATTATAATTATTATTATTTTATCTTTCATTACATATTATAATCCTTCCCCAATAGATAACATTAATCCGAATTTAATAGGAAAAAATTTTAAAGATCAAATAATATACATATATCAAAACTTTGGATACATCTACATATCTAATTATACATTACATTTTCAGAATTACACAAAATATATTAATTATAATTTTTCTTTCATTTGTATATCTTCATATAATTTATTTATCCAAGAATGTACTGGAAATAATATAAATTGTTGCTATTATTTTAATGGATATTTTATTGTAAATAAAAGTATACTAAAATATTGTAATGAAAACTTTATTTTATATAATCCTCCAGATTGGATTTGTTTTTGTTATAATGTAAGTAGTTCCAATAGTTATTATATTAATTTCTTTTGTATTTAACATAAACCAATATATAGACCTGATTGATTTTTATCTAATAATAAACATAGATTATTTGTAATTGTAAGGTTGGATCCATTTAATAAATTAAATGGGATTGTATTAATAGTAAAATTATATTTATAATTATTTGGGGATAATTTAGTTATATTTAAATCTATATATGGGGGAACTTGTAGAGAATAATTTGCAGTAGAATAATATATACACATTATTTTTCCCTGATAAATATATATGGTTGTTTTTGGTGGTAAATTTTCAAAAACTTTATAATTACATGAATAACAAGATCCAATTGTTTCTATTTGATAGTTCAAATTTGTCAATAAATTTATAATATATTTTAGGTTTAATTCATCTTGTTTATTTTGAGCTGTTAAATGAACAAAGTATATTACAAAAGAAAGTATAGAAATAGCAAATGCTGTATATATCAAAAATTCAACCCATAAGCTTATACTTTTCATGAAACAGATTTTATATAATTAATTAAATTCTTATTTTCGTCATTTAATTCTTTATATATTTCATTGGCCAATTTATCTAATAAACTTCTTCCATTATTCGTTACAACTCTTCCCTTTTTCTTTCCTTCAGTTATTTCCATAACTAATCCTGCATTTTCTAATTGATGTAATATTTCTCTTATTAGTTTTCCATATCCTCTTACAACCTTTCCAGGTTCCATTCCTCTTTTTCTTAATCCAGAATATTTTCTTCTCAATCTAGAAACCCCAATAGGTCCATATAAATATACTTTTCTTAAAATCGATGCTGCTCTATAATACCACCATCCAGGTCCACCATCATAATCTACATCTGGAGGAAAATCTGGATTTCTCTCCTTATCCGGTCCTGTTTTAATAAAAAATGCCCAGCTAGGTGGTTTTATTATATCTCTATAATTTTCAAATAAATATCTAGCTAATCTTTCTACAAGCATCTGACCATTCACATCTCTTACAGATACCATAATATGCAATATTTATAAAACATTTTTAAAATATATGTAAATTATGAGTCATACTAAATTATTAGGTCCTGCTGCAAGATTTGGTTCTAGATATGGAAAAAAGATAAGAGCGCTTGTAGCTGAAACAGAAAAAAAATATAAAAATAAGAGATTAAAGTGTCCATTTTGTAATAATATATCGGTAAAAAGGTTATCTTATGGAATATGGTATTGCATACATTGTGGTAAAAAATTTACTGGAAAAGCTTATAATATACAATGACCCGGTATATTTGTATAAACTGTAAAAGAATAATAGATGGAGAAACTGCATTAAAAAAAGTTAAATGCATTTATTGCGGATCAAAAATATTGGTAAAATTGAGATCAAACACAATTAAAAAAATAAAAGCTATATGAAGATAATAATTAATATTGAAGATCAAGAGTTAATAGATATACTAAAATTTTTAGAATCTCAAGAGAGAATAAAAATTGAAAACAATATTATAATAATTAATAAAAGAGATCTATCAAAAGCAAGAGCTCAAATGAATTTAATATTTAGATTATTAAAAATACATGATAATCTTAACAGATTCTTGTCCGGTTTGTAATTCAAAAGATGTTGAAATAAAAACAATTGAATACAATTTTCCAGAAATTGGTAAGTCATTACTTTATGTATTTAAATGTAATTCTTGTGATTATAAAACATTTGAAATAATACCATTAGAAGATAAAGGTTATATAAAAATAGAATATAAGATAGATAATAAAGAAAAAGCTAGAAAATTATTTTTAAAATCTCCTTATGCAAAAGTAATATTAAAAGAAATTGAAATAGAAATAACCCCGGGTATTGAATCAAAATTTGAAATTAAAGCAATAGATGATTTTTTAATAAATATAAAAAATAATTTAGAAAGATTTAAAATATTATATTCTGATGATAAAGAGAAATATGATAAAATAATTGAAAAAATAAATTATATAGAAGATGTATTGAATAATAAGAAGGAATTAACTATAATAATAGAAGATGAAAAAGGACTATCAAAAATATATTAAGATCTTTGATTTTCCTGCTTTATTTCTTCAACTGCGGACATTTGATGTCCTCTCCAAATTTTCACATATGAAGGTGTAGCAATGATCCAATCTTTACTTACAGCAGCTATATCTCCACCAATTGCATCTACAACAGACTTTATTCTAGATACAACTTTCTTTACTTCTACAAGGTCTTTACCAGTATTTAATCCAGATATATCTACAAATACTATATAATTTCTTTCCCTTAATGAATCTACAACAGCCTTAACTTCTGATGGATCTTTTATTCTAAATACTCTAACATAAATCTTCACTTCCTCAGCTTTCTGGGTTGGTACTACTTCTACATACTGATCAGAAGTTTCTTTCCTCTTTGACTTAAATATGCTCCCTAAAGATACCATATAAATATATATTTCTCCATCATTTTTATGCCTTTGGTTAATGTTTTTGATTATCTTTTATGATATTATTTATTTAGATGATAAATTTGATCTTTTTAATAGATCGTTTAACTCCTTAGTTAAAGAATTTAGCTTTTCTTTGTATATATCAGACTGTTTTTTTAACTTTTCTGCTTCAATTTTTAATATTTCTTTATCTTCATTTAGCTTATTTATTAATTCTTTTTTATCTTTTTCTATTAGTACATTGCCTATCATATAATAGACCCTTTTATCATCCGGCAAGATTGATAATTCTTTTAATGCATTTTCTGTCTCAATCAAATCCTGTAGAACCTTCTGTCTTTTATTTTCTATTAATAAATATGCTTGCCTTAAATTTTCAAACTCTTCATACTTTGATGCAATTTCTTCTTCACTAACCATTCTTTATTATATTAAAAAATTTATTTAAAAATTATTTGTGCATATATATTAGATAATCTTTTTCTCTTTTAAAGAATCCATACCTTATTCCATGAATTATCTCTCCATCTTTTGTTAATTCCAATACATATTTTTCCGCAATTGCATCTATTATACTGTCTTTTTCCCATATTCTTATATTAATCTTATATTCTTCGGGCACCCATTGTACAATTTTTGTATCTAATCTTCTTATATCTTCTATACTATCTGATAAATATTTGGCAATAATGTAATCTTCCCTTCTATCTACTATTTCAATATTAAATCCTTCAAATAATCTTAAATATTTATTATTTATATCATTTCTATCTATATAAATTATATTTGATTTTATTATAAATTCTCTATATCCTAAATCTACCTCCGGATGATTCTTAACTTTTATTATTTTATTTAATAGTAAATTATTTATTATAACTTTTATTGGATTTCTTATTATAAAAAATCTCTTGGCCTTTTTATCGTATATTTCTCTATTGTATGTATATATCTTATCCCAATTTATAATCACATCTACAGGATTTGGACCCATTTCTACAATATATTTTTTTATTGCCCCTCTATCAATTCCTCTCCTCTTCAATCCTTTCAATGTTGGTAAAAATGGATCGTCCCATCCAGATATTTTTCCTTCCTTTATTAATTTTCTTATTTCAGATTTATGCAATGGTAAATCTTTTACTAACAAAGCTCCATAACTTATTACTGTTGGAAACTCCCAGCCAAAATATTCATAAATATATTTTTGCTTATAAGTATTTACTTCATGTTCCTTCATCCTCAAAACATGTGTTATCCCCATTAAATGATCATCTATAGATACAGAAAAATTATAAGTTGGCCATAACCAATATCTTTCTACATAATTTTTTCCATATTTTTTTAATAAATATGGATGCGGATTTTTATTTGGATCAATAATTCTAAATGCAATCCAATCTCTTATAGATGGATTTGGATGGTTTAAATCAGTTTTAATTCTTATTACTGCTTTTTCCTCGTCATAATATCCATCTAACATTCTTTCAAACTGTTCTAAATGCCATTCTGGTTCTTTTAACCTATATTCTGTAGGAATTCCTTCTGCTCTATATTTTGATATTATTTCTTTTGGAGAAAGATCCACATATGCAAACCCTTTTTCAATTAATTCTTTTATATATTTATAATATATATCTAACCTTTCTGATTGTATATAAAATTCATCTACCCTATCATTTATTAACCATTCAACATCTTCCCTTATTGATTCATATACATTTGGATCTGGTTTTTTAACCTTGGGGTCTGTATCTTCAATCCTTAATATAAATTTCCCTTTGTATATTTTTGCATATTCATAATTCAATATAATTGCTCTCGCATGACCTATATGTAAATATCCTGAAGGATTTGGGGCAAATCTTGTCCTAACTTTTCCTTCTATTGCATTCTTTAATGGTGGTAATCCTTTTCTTTCTTCTTTTTTCTTTTCTTCCAATAATTCCAGATATTCTTTTAATAATATATTATAAGCTTCTTCTCTAGATATATTAATCAAATTATTAATTTCTTCTTTAACTTTTGGAATTAGTTCTTTTATATTTTTCTTTAAATCTGGATTTTCATATACTATTTTTGATATGACTGAATTTAAATCTACATTTCCATACTTATATTTATTATATAGTATCCATTTTTTTATTAATTTATTTATATCCATCTTATAACACTCTTATTGCCCACTTTCCCTCTTTTAAATTTAACTTTTTGGAAAATTCAGAATTTTCTTGATTTACAATTATAATAAATCCAGAAAAATCTTCAGATAAATCTGTAGAACCACAATATAGACATTTATCCACATCTTTATCAATTATTGCTTTACAATTTCTACATATTTTTCTTTTTGGTTTTCTATATGCCATTATTTACCAGTTTTTTTCTTTTGTTCAAGCCATTCTAATTTTCCCAATCCTGGCTGTTTCATTGTCATTGCAATCCTCACATTTGACACGCCCTTGTAACTTACTGTAACTATCCTTGCTTTTACCACATCATTTACTTTCAATACTCTTTTGCTATTTTTTCCAATTAATGCTTCCCTTCCAGAAACAGATACCTCATCATCCATTATTTGAGAAATATGAACCAATGCATCTACGGGTCCTATGTTTATAAATGCACCAAATTCTGTTATAGATGATACAAATCCATATGTTAGTTCAGAAATAATTGGAAAATATGAAATTGCAGTAAATTTCACCTTATAATACACCCCCCCATCTTCAAAAACCATTATACCTTCAGATATTTCATCTATAGACTTTATTGTTACGATTATTCCATATTCTTTCCCACCCATTCCAACATAATTATTTAATAATATCTTTTCTATCATTTCTTTTACATCATCTGTTATTTCATTTGGCGGTACCCTTACTACATCATATATTTGAACTTCATAAAACATTATTAGAATGATTTTATAAATTTTTATAAACTTTTGTAATTTTTATTTTTTTACAATAAAAAATTATTATGAGCATAATGATAAATGATTTAATTAAATTTTATCAAAATAACAAAGAGATTTTGGAAGATATGGTAAAAATTTCACAAAATAGAGAAGTTGGATATTTATTATCAAATAATAATTTTGGACATAGGCCATCAAAAATAGAAACAAAAGAAGATATAATAAATTATATCAAAAAAGGTGCTATTTCATTTCATATATCGATTGAAAGATGGGTTGATTTAAATATTTTAAGTGAGAAAGTTTCAAAAAAGGATTTAAATGAATATAGATTAGGATGGGATTTCATAATAGATATAGATGCAAAATCTTTAGATCTATCTAAAATTGCTGCAAGGATTATATTTGATTACTTAAAAGAAAAAAATATTAATCCCGTATATATAAAATATTCTGGGGGAAAAGGTTTTCATATAGCAATTCCTTGGGAAATATTTCCAGAAATAATAAATGTATACAAAAAAGATAATCTTGTAGAAGAAGAAACTAGGAAATTATTCCCTGATCTTGCAAGAATCTTAGCATCATATATATCAAAAGAAATAGAAGAAAAATTAAAGAAGGTAATATTATTAAAATTTAGTGAAGATGAATTAAAAGAATATGGGGTAAATGATATAGAAGAATTTAATCCATATGATATTATTGAAATAGATACAGTATTAATATCATCAAGACACTTAATTAGATGCTTATATTCGATAAATGAAAAAACGGAAAATTTATCCATACCGATAAAAGAGAATTATATAAAAAAGTTAAATCCCGAAGATTCTAATATAAACAATTATTCGTATGAAGGCATACCATATTTAACCGAAGATTTAGAAAGAAAAGAATCTAAGGAATTAAAAAAATTAATCAATGATTCATTATTATGGAAAATAAAAAATGAATTTGAAATAATAAAATTTAGCAAATTAGCAGAAAATTACAAAAATCAGGAAGGATTTGAAGAAATAAAAAAAGATGTAGAAGAAATAAAGAAAAGAAAAATAAAAATAAATGAAGATTTATTTCCCCCATGTATAAAAAATATATTAAACAATAAAGAAATGGATGATGGTAGAAAAAGATCTCTATTTATATTAATAAATTTCTTCGCAAATATTGGGTGGGATTGGAATAAAATTGAAAAATATATAAAAGAGTGGAATGAAAGTTTACAAGATCCGTTAAAAGATAGATATATAGAATATCAACTAGAATGGCACAAAAAATTATATAAAAATAATAAAAAATATTTAACTCCAAATTGCAATAATGAAATATATTATAAAGATATTGGAGTATGTACTCCAGATAATATCTGTTCATTGATTAAAAACCCTTCATCCTACCCAATCAAGAAAATCAAGAGTACAAAATTTTCTCTAGATTCTCAAAATAATTAATATAAAACTTTATTTTCTCAATATGTTTCCTTAAATCTTCAACTTCTCTTACTCTAAAATATTTAAAGAATTTTCTCCTTTCAATATCATTTACAATTATCCCATCAGATTCTAATAAATTTCTTACATATTTATATAACATTCTTCCTTTACTATCATTATCTGTTAATATAATTGCCTCTCTATAATTTAAAAATACCCGACCATCCTTTTTCAATTCATATATTGTATATACATTATTAAATCCAAACTCTTTTAATACTTCTTTATCTTTCTTACCTTCTACAATTATAATTAAACCACTCTTCTCTCTTAGCCTATACAAAAAAGATATTACCTTATACATTATAGAAAGTTTAACTTTTAATTATTAAAGTTTTTTTATTTATTATGCCACCAAAGGAAAGAATTGTTGATGGTAAAACATTCTCGTATACTGGACTAATTGATTTTCAAAAATTCTATAAATCATTGAAAGAATTTTGGGATAATAAAGGATTTGACTTCCTTGAAAATAAACATGAAGAAAAGGTAAAAGATGATGGTTCTAGATCTATAAATTTAGAGTGGCACACAGAAAAGAAAATAACCGACTATGTAACATATAGTTATGATATAAGTATTAGCGTAGACAGTTTAAAATTAATTGACAATATGAAACAATATGCAGAAAATTTAAATATAAAAATAAATGGAGATCTAATAACAGATTATCAGAAATATTTTGGAGATAAACCATTTAATATATTTCTTAGAGGATTATTTGAAAAATATTTATATGACAGTGAATTAAAAGATCATAAAAAAAATGTTGGAAAAATTGCAGATGATTTTCTAGATTTAGCAAAAGACTTTACAGCATCATTTAAATTATGACTTGGGAAACAATATATAAAGCGAGAGTAAAATCAAAAATAAAATTTATTCCGCAAGATTTTTATGAAAAATTCAAAAAATTTCTTGAAAGCAATGAATGGGAAGGAATATTTAAAAAAGATAGATATGAAAAATACTATTTTCATAGATTAACTCCAGAAGGTTTGTTGTTTGTAGAAGCCAAATGGGAAGCTTATAAAAATTATTGGAAAGAAGAACCGAAAATTAATTGGAAAATTGAGCTAACAATAATAATTAATGCTTATAACATAAATACATCTGTTGGCGATTTGGATGTAAGTATAGAAAGTTTTCATAATGTAGAAGAATTTAAAGATTTCGATATAAATAAAGCTAATAGAATTGAAAAAATTTTATTAAGGTTGGGTTTTTCAAATGTGCTAAGTTCAATGAAATCTAATCTAGAAAAAGTCAGAGGAAAAAAGAAATTAATAGATATATCTGGAAGAGATTTGTATAATAGTTCTGAAAAAATAAGAAATTTTATACTAGATTACTTCAAATTATACAAACATTAGATATTAAAAATTTCAATATTTAGTTCTTTTGCCCTATTTATTATTTGTTCTCTTTTTCTTTTTCCAACACTAGAAGCAATTATTGCACATTCTTTTTCTTTATCTATTTTTTCTAATTCTTCTACATTATGTACTAATACAGGTTTCTTACCATTTGGTAATAACCCTTTCACTTCTTTAGGAGAACCATATCCAACTTCCACCATAGAAACTCTACTTTTCAATTTTTTCCCTACCTTATTATGTATACCCCTTGGTCTTCTCCAAGATTCTTTTTTGTTTCTCAATTTTATTACTTTCCACCACTGAAATCTAAGATAATCTGGTTTTTTCCTCTTAATTATTTTTCTTAATTTTAATAATTTGTTCATCATGGTTTTTGAATAATATAAATTCCGTCTTGAAACTTTCTTAAATCCTTTTCTTTTGGCTTTACTGAATTTTCTATCAATCCAGCTAAATTTCCTAATAATTCTATATCATGTCCTTCCAATGTAATTTCATTTTCATTCAATGTTACTTTTACTCCTCTAGGTATTTCTATTTCCTTTATATCTCTTCCACCCAAATAATTTTCAATTATTAACTTATTATTTTGTAATTTTAATTTCAATGGAAAGTGTATTGAAACACCCTTTAATTTATATACAAAACCTTTTGTTACACCTTCAATATCGTTTCTTATATGAGCAACCATTGTATTCATATCCTTAATTATTTTCTTTGAAGGAAAATATGCTTTAAATATTATCTTATTTTCTTTTATTTCGATAACAATATTTCTGTTATTTATATTTCTGTATTTTTCTCCTTTAGGTCCCTTTACATATATTTTTCCGTCTTCTATTGATACATTTACACCATTTGGTATTTCTACATAATCTATCATAATTGAGAGTCTCATTTTATCTTTATATTATAAAAAGTATTAAAAATTATTCTTTTACAATATTTACACCAAAATTATTTTTTAAATATTCTATAACTTCCTCTTTTGTAGTTCTATGTCTTTCTGGCATTTTTGACCTCTTAATTCTTCTGTAAATTATTCTATATCCAGGTCTCCTGACAGTCACTATAACATCCATACCATATATTCCAATTGATGGGTCATATTTCATACCTGGTATCCATACATATTCTTTTATTCCAAATCCAAAGTTTCCATACTTGTCGAATTGTGATTCTTTTAGTGTATTATTCACAGCTTTCAACAACCATCTTAATGTTTCTTCAGCCCTTTTACCCCTTATTGTTAACTTAATCCCAATTTCCAATCCTGGCCTTATTCCCCAAGCTTGTACTCTTTTCTTTGCCTTTGTCCTAACAGGTTTTAGATCTGAGAACATCTTTTTTAATAATTTTTCTGCTTTTTCCAATGGTTCACCAGGTTTACCTACTCCGATATTTATTGTAACTTTATCTATAATAATTCTTCTCATTATATTACTTTTATTAGAGTTCATCTTACAGTAATTAAAGGTTTATCTTCGCCTATTACAATAGAATACTCAAATATTGTTTCTTCTCTCTTGTTACTATCCATATTTATATATTCTATAAATTTTGTATGTCCAAAAGGTTTTCTAAATATCTTTATATTTTCTAATTTTCCAATAACACCTACTTTTGCTCCATAGAATATGTATATTAGATTTCCTTTATTCATTTTTATTATCTTTTCTATTTTATTTTCTTTTGTATTAAATAAAATACTATCTCCTGTTTTTATATCCTTATCATCAATTATAAAATTTCTACCATCAATTCCGGTAATTTGTATTTTTCCATCTTTAACAAGATTCTTCCTAACAATTTTTATTATTTTCAAATCTTTTTCTTGTTCAGAAATTTCAACTAATTTTAATTTTAAATTATTAGACATGACAACTCTATAATTTTTATTTAAATCTTTTACCGATATAACATCGAATAGACCGACATTATATCCCAAATCTTTTATTTTCTTATTATTTACCAAAACTTTTCCATTTCTTAATAAATATTTTGCTTCTTTCTTATTTTTTACAATTTTCAAATAATCCCTTAACCATAATAATATTGGCATACTATATTCAAATTTATATCCGTTTGTTGATGGCCTAATAATCCAATAATATTTCTTTCTACTTATTGGCCATGTTTTTGGTATTGTAATATTTCTTAGATGTCTTTTATTGGAAACATGAGCCATTTTATTATTTTTTGATAATTATTTTTAAAATATTTTCTTATTTAAATTTTTTGTTCATTTCCATTACTTTTGCCAATTCATCTTCCTTTAGTGAAAAATTATTTATTAATTGATTTATTAATTCTTCTATTTTGTTTTCTTCAATGTTTTTTGTTCTCATTTTTCTCTTTATAATTTCTATTCTCTTTTTATCTTTTAAATTCAACCTTAATATTAATAATTTTGAACTATGAAGAGGTCTATATACTTCTCTATTTGCCTTATTTGTAAATTTAACATTATCCACATATACCTTATATCTTTTTCTATCTATATAAATTACAAATCCTTCAGTATTTCTATATTTACCTCTTAAAACTTTAACATAATCTCCAACCCTTAAAGGTAGGGAATTTATATTAATTAGATTTTTTATATCCTTTGATAACATTGAAGAAATTAATTTACCTCTAATATGTAGAGGTGCATTAATTATATATTTTCTTTGTTTTCTAGAGCTTCTAGAAGATTTCCAAGATGCACTCCAATCTTCATAATCGATATTTTTCATTTTTAGAACCATTTTATACAATCATACTTGCTATTTTTCCAATTTCAGGCCATCTTTCAACAACTTCTCTTGCTACTGGTCCTCTAATAATTGTACCTGCTGGCGTTCCAGTTTTTTCATCTTTTATAATTACACATGCATTATCCTCAAACTTTATTCTTGTACCATCTTTCCTTCTATATTCCTTTCTTTGCCTAATTATAATTGCTTTCATTACCTTTCCAACTAATGATAAATCACCGTCTATTATTGATACAGAAACCATATCAGCAACTCCTGCTCTTGCATACCTTCTCTTTACGCCTTTATATCCAATTACAGCAATCACTTTTGCTAATTTTGCCTTCGAATTATCTGCAACCTTTAAAACAGTACCAACAGTAATTCCTCTAGTTACTTTTGCACTAATTGGTTTCATTTTTTACTAATTACAACAAAGTTTATTGTCTTTGACAATGGCCTTGTTTCTCCAATAATAACTTCATCCCCTTCCTTTATATCCAAACATTTTGGAACATGAGCTTTAATTTTCGATCTTTTTATCATATATCTTTCATATTTTGGAACATAATAATATCTATAAAAGGTTACTAATGCTGTTCTTCTCCTAATTCTCTCAACTTTTCCTTCAAATAAGAATCCTCTAATCCTTATTTCTCCATGCCACGGACACTTTTTATCATCACATACCTTTTCTGGTGGATTTATACCTTCAATTCCAATATCCTTAACATAAGTCTTCTGTACCATTTTATGATTAAATTATAAATAGATTTAAAAATAATATTTCTAGAAAGATGATGATGGATCAACGATCTGAATAATGATGATTGATGGGCAAACTGAAAATTTATAAAATTTTTAATAATAGATTCAAACCCTCTTCAATATAATCTTCATTTATTTTATCAATTGTATCCGCATCAGAGTGATAAAATTTTATCCAATCGTTATTAGATTCTGATATAAGTATAGATTTTTCATATAAATATTCAGACATTATTGGAAATGCTTCTTTAATATAATCTTTCGTTAATATTGGTTTTGAATGTCCAAGCATATCGTATGCTATAATCTTTTTACTTTTTTCTAATATCTCTTTATATTCATATTCAAAAACTCTATAGCCATGTCCCCAATAATATGGTCTATCGTATGATAATTCTTCACAACCGGAAAATACTATTAAATTTTCATTAATATTTATTTTATTATTCATTACCCCATATAACAAGGTTGCTATGCCTGAAGAATTATCTAAAGCTCCATTAAATATCGTATCAAAATGTGTAAAAATTATGTTTTTTGGATTTTTTATATTTCCAACTAATATGTTTTCTGTTTTTATTAATTTTCTTTTTACATTAACATAAACCTTTATTTCTTCTGAATTTATAATCTTAATTAAGTCTGATTTTTTTATATTTATTACTGGGAAATCATAGAAAATTACTCCAGAAAATGCATCATAATATTGGTTATAATTTATATGCGGTATACGTATTTCTTGATCTATATTTTGACTTGAATATATATTTTTCTCTTCAAAATATCCAGAAACAAAAGAATTTGCCTTTCCAATTATTTTTTCTCCATTATCTAATAAAATATATGATCCTTCATCAAATGGTATAGAAACTTTAAAATATTGATCAAAAAAATCTATTCCAACTTTCTCTAAATTTTCTTTTATGTATTTAGATATATTATTTAGAGATTCTTCATTATTCCTTGGAGAAAATTTTTCCAAATCTTTAATTATATTTATTATTTTATATTTCATATATTTTTCATTATGGTATTTATAATGACATCATAGTTTTTACCTATAAATTTTACATAATCTTTCTTATCAATTATTCCGTTTTTTATTAATTTTTCTTCACTTAATTCAAATAATAATATACCATATCTTGTTCTTTCTTCTGCTTTTCTAGAGAATTCTATTATTTTTTCAGCTGCTGATGATTTTTCAAGATCTTCTTCAAATAGTATATATCCACTTCCAGAATATAATGATAAGACTATATATCCATTCTTTTTACTTCCATATCTTTCGATCTCCTTTTCGTGGATATGACTTATATCATATATTCTAAACCTCAATTTTACTCCTTTATATTCAAATTCTAATTTGTATCCATATATATGATATTTACTACCATTTATTAACCTTATTTCATCTTCAAATTCCTCTATTTCATAATTACTAATTCTAAAAATATAACTAGATATTTCAGATATATAATATAGTGTTGTTAATCCCCAGAAGTCTAATATGTTTACTCTACTATATTCTGCTTTTCCTTTATCTATTAAATGATTTAAAGATTTTTCCATATATTTTAATCCCGTCTTTTCTATCATTTTTCTTATTTCAGTAGTATCTAAATATATATTCTTTATTTTAATATCTTTTTCTTCTCTCAATTTAGATTTTGGTTGAACTGCTATATAATATCTTAAACCATTACTATCTAATATTTGAGGTTCAGCAAATATTCCCTTTTCAATATTATTTAAAGAGAACTTATCTTCCCCCCACTGCAAAAAATCCACAATTACTTCTTTTACCTTACCTGGATATGCATCTATTATATTTTTAATACGTAGTAATGCTAATATTGTTTCTATATTATATGGTGCTATTTGTCTTGCAAACATAAAATTCAAATTCCCTCCCCTCTCTTCTAATATATGTAAAATCTCATCTAAACTTAACTTTATATATCCATTAGATCTCATACCGCATTCCTCCAAACCGACCCGAGTCCATAAAAATTCTATATTTGCGTAAAGATTTTTATAAATTTAGTCGGGCGGCTTCCGTGCTTTCCCGGCCATCGCCAGTACTCGCACGGACGTAAGCCGGCTTAACTTCCGTGTTCGAAATGGGTACGGGTGTTTCCCGGCCACTTTGGCCGCCCTAGAATTATCTTTAAAATAAATGTTTTTTAAACCTTTCTTATTATAAACCTTTTTACCCCATTACAATATAAACATTTATATATAATTCTACCTTTTCTTACCCTTATCTGTAGCGTTTTTCCCACAATCCATGGAGTATAACATTTTTTACAAAATTTATTCCTTAATTCTTTTGGTAATTTTATCCTTGCCTTATTCTTTATCTTCCACAGTATAAATATATATCTTCTAGCTAAATCAACATTATCTATATTTTCTATAGCCAATTTATATAATTCAAAAATTCTTCTTTTTGCTATATTTTTATAGATTATATTGTATTTCCTTTTCTTCATTCTTATCAAGATTTTTTACATAAAATATGATATTGTCTCCTAAATGATGGTTTATCTTTGGTATTAAAACTTCAATAATTTCCTTTCTATATTTGTTTATAGATATAACTACCGGAGAAATTAAATTATAATGCATTCTAAATTTTAATGCTTCATATTGATCTTCTATATTTATATATTTAGTTCCTATTTCGAATTTTCTAACATAAGGTGAATGATTTTTAATTATGATTAAAACCTTTTTTTCATAAAGTATATTATTTACATCAAAAGATGTTTTTATCTCTACATCCCATACATCCTTTAATTCTACACTCATAATAATTTTAATGAACCAGTTACTTTATCAATCTTTTCTTTAATGTCTGGGCCTATACCTATACAAGTAATAGTTCCTGGTTCTAATTGTGTTAATCCTGCATCTCTTATCAAAACGGTATTTAAATTTAGCGATATAGACTGATTATATATGCTCATTAACTCATCTAAATTTTTTACATATACAATAATTTTCTTTGCACCCTCATCTCTCCATTTTTTTACTATATCTTTATCTTTTTCTAATTGATTTAAAACTGCCTCAACAGCAGCATGAGCTACTTGAGCACATAATTTTCCTTTTCCAATATCTAAATCTTTTCTAACTACAACTACTAATTTATATACCATCTAATTCCTTTAATTTTTCCAATAGTAATTTATATCTATAGTTATTTATTTTTTCATTTATATATTCTTCATTCAATCTCTTGATTATTTCAGTTATCTTCTTATTTATTTCATCTAATAAACTATATACGTTCTTTATATCATTTGAAATACTATTATATTTGTCTTCCAATAAATTCAATCTATCTTCTATTTTTTTATTCTCTGCTTTGTTATTTTCAATTTCAGATTTTAATTTACTTATGTCTTCTTTTATACTATCCAAATATTTTTTAAAACCAAATAAAACTTCATTATACTTTTCAAGTTCTAGTAAATTGTTAATTATTTTATCATAATCTATATCACCCATATAATTTAATAATTTTTTAAGTATTGATAAGAATTATGATAATCAGACTACATCAAGCATTATCATCATTTATAACATATCTTATATTTTTCTATATATTCAATTTTGATAAAGCATCTTCAATAATTATATCAATAATGGTAGGGCTTATTTGTATAATACCCGATTATGATTATAAAATTTATAATTGGGCGAATAAACAATATGAAAATATAAACAAATCAAAAATTCTAAAATATTTATCATATCCATATTACTTATTTATTTTATTTTTATTAAAATTATTTAAACATAGAGGATTTACACATTCAATATTCCCAATAATAATATTTTTCCTTATGGGATTATTTATAATGAAAATATTTTATTTATTTTCTTTAGCATTTTTATTACATATCATTGAAGATTCATTAACAGTATCTGGAATAACACCACTTTATCCTATATCAAACTATAAATTTGCTATACCAATTTTAAACAATAAAGAAAATAGAAAATTACAAGAATATTTATCTTATATGATTTATATTATGTTTTTTGTAATAATTCTCTTATGAGGATATTTATAGCAGTAGATTTGCCAGAAAGGATAAAAGACGAAATAGAGAAAATTAAAAAGGGCTTAAGAGGTATATATGGAAAACCAGTTGAAAAAGAAAATTTTCATATAACGTTAAAATTTATTGGTGATGTACAACCAAATATATTCGAAAAAATAAAAGAAGAATTAAATAATATAAAGTATAATAAATTTAGTATAAAAATTGGCAATATTGGAACATTTGGAGAAAGGGTGGTTTGGATTGGTATACAAGAAGGATATGAAGATATCATTAATCTACATAATCTGATAGATGAGCAACTATATAAAATAAAAATCGATAGGGATTATAAATTTTCTCCACATATTACAATATATAGAATAAAAGAAATAATAAATAAAAAGGAATTTAAAGAGTCTATTGAAAAACTATCTAAATATATATCTGATGATATTTTGATAGATAAATTTTATATAAAACAGAGTATATTGAGACCTCAAGGTCCTTTATATATAAATATGGCAGAATACAAACTATTATAAATGTTATTGATAATTTATTCCTATAATGGCATCAAACTTATTACCAGAGATTAAAGCAAGAAAATTTGATAGGATATTTATATGTAGAAAATGTGGAGCTAGGATTAGAGCAAATCCTGATAAAGTAAGAGCAGGACTTGTTGGATGTAGAAAATGTAAATCAACAGCATTAAGACCAAAGAAATCAGAGATTACATTAGTAGCAGGAAAAACAACTAAGTAGATGGAATATAATCTATACATATCTAATAGCAGTATTCTTAGCATATTAATAATTTTCTTAGCTATTAATGTACTATTTATATTTTTAAAAATCTTTAAAAAAGAGAATACTGACTACAAATTTATTTATGGAATGTTTAGGACAAGAAAACTATTAGAAATGATGAAAAAATTGTCCAGCTCAAAATTTTCAAAAGTTTTGTCTATATCATCATTAATCTTAGGTCCTATACTGATAATATTGGCTGTTTTTTTCTTATTCTTTGGAATTTTAACAAAAACACCAACATATGTTCCAGCATTGCCAGGTGTATCATACGGTCCAATAACATTACCTATAGTACAAACAATAATTTCAATTTTTATAGCAGCATTTATACATGAGCTTGCACATGGTATTTTGGTGTATAAAAATAACTTAAATTTAAAATCTTGGGGATTCTTCTATTTAGGACCTTTGATTGGTGCTTTTGTTGAACCCGATGAAAAAGAAATAGAAAAATTAAACAAAAAAGAGCAGATAAAAATATACAGTGCAGGTTCTGCTATAAATATAATCGCTGGGCTAATTTTCCTATTTTTATTTTTACTTTATTCATATTTAATTTCTATTTTTAATTTAGCATTACCATATGTAAAAATATTATATACTCTTCCAGACACACATGCATACAATGTTATTCCAAATAATACTATTTTATATTCTATCAACGAAAATCAAATATTATATATAAATCAAATTGAAAAAGTTTTAAATAACACAAAACCAGGAGAGTATGTTTTGTTAAACACAAGTGCAGGATTATTTAATATTGAATTATCCGATAAAGATGGTAAACCATTCATAGGAATTGTAACTAAACAAGAATATGATTATAAAGTTCCTGGAATCGATTTCCTTGGATCATTATTATTCTGGCTATTTGTAATAAATATTGGGCTTGGTATTGGTAACATGATACCAATATATCCACTAGACGGAGGAAAAACTGTGAAATCTATATTGGAGATATTTTTAAATGAAAGATGGTCAAGAAAAATTACTCTATTAATATCTATAATATTGCTAATCTTAATATTATATAATATTTCTTTTATTCTCTAGCAACTTTTCTTATAAATATTTTATCTGTTAATAGATTATATATATCTCCAACATAATCTACCTTTCTCCTTATATCATAATTTTTAAATTCCATATACAACATATTTTTGTATATTTCATATATGATTTCTCTAGCCCTCAAGGCAAATTCTACATTATTCTTTAACATTTCTTCTATAGATTTTCTATATAATTCTCCAACAAAATCCATCAATCCCATAACATATGAATACTCATCAACCTTTAATTCATCATTCTTTGGTATTCTATTATTTAACATAAAATTATAGAATATTTTTGCTTCTACATACTCCTGATAACTTATTTGAGCATTATTATACAATCTTGGTTCTTCTCTTACAATCTTATCTATTTCTTCCTTATATTTATTCATTTCAACCATATATTCATTTGCAGATTTTATATCACCTCTTATTACTGAATATATTATTGATTTTGATGTCCTATTTAATTTTACCCCCAGTTCAATTATTTTATCTTTTTTATTTTCAAATTCTCTAAATTTTTCTTTTAAATTTTCAATATATTCTTTTTCTATCATTTTTCTATTTTGAGAACAAATGTTTTATATACATTGTAGCAAAAGATCCTTTATCCAAAATGAAAGAAATTACTATAATATCGTTATTTATATTATATTCTAAATTTTTTACTTCTGATAAAATATTCCTTTCCGTTGATAATAATGTTAAAGATGATTTATCTTCAAATTTTAATTCTTCATAATTTATTTCCTCTTCATCTAAAATATCTTTATATATATTCTTATCTTTTATATCATATCCAACTAGTGGAAATCCCATATCCTTCAATTTTTCAATTTCTTCTTTATCCTTAATTATATAAAATTTCCCAATTTTTGTTTCTATAAAATATTTTTCTCCATAATTATTTTTTATATAATTAGATAATATTTTATTCCACAAATATGATTGATATGAATGGACAAACATCTTTAACAATCTCTTTGGTATATATCTTAACGCTCTTTTATAATTTTCCTCCTTAGATAAATAAATTAATAATGATCTTTCGACATCCAAATAATTTGGAAATGTTTTCAGTGCCTCTTTAAATTTACCCCAATTTTCATATAAGAATTTTCTGGCTTTTATTGCATTTTCATTTTTTTCGTTTTTATAATCTGTTAAAAATGTTTTTATTGCATTTTCATAGTCTCTTTTAATTATGTATTTCCCAATTATATGGTTGTTTCCTCTATTTCCAAATCTTTGATCATCAAAATAATTAAAATAATATTTATCAAATATTTCTATATTTCTATTGAATATATTAATTTCTTCTTTACTCAATTTTCTTATGGTTATTTTAAAATAGTTATATTTTATATCAGAAATCCTTAATGGTTCATCATACGATCCTATATATTTTAGATATACATTTCCAAAATTATATTCATCCTTAAAATCATTAAAATTCCTTATTGCAATATATTGTTCTGATATTGTATTTTTATCCTTTTCCCCAGCAAAATATATTTTTCTTTTTGAAATATGTAGCTTCCTTGCAATTATTTTAATTGCGTTTATTGTATTTATATTCCTTTTTCTCATTAAAAAATATCTAAATGTTTCTCCCTCTTTCTTTTTATCTAAATCAATTATTTCTTTAACAATAAAATCTTCTGGTTTTTCTTTTATTTTCATTTATATTCTAAACCCCCATTCCCACATTTCTCTAGCCAATTTTCCATCATACATAAACTTATTAATATTAATATTTTTTCTTCTTTCTTGTATGTTACTTAAAAATTCCCATATTTTATTAGCGGTATATTCTTTCAATTCTCCCGTTGTTAATTCTCCTATTATATATTTCTCTCTTATTTCTTTCAATTTATAATCATCTTCTTCAAATAATACAAATAACCAAAAATATGAAATATCAATATCTGGATTTCCCCCATATTTTCTATGTTCTTCTAATGTACTTCTCCCACCTGAAAATGCATATTTAAATATTTTATATCTTATTGTATCATAATCATCATCAACGAATATAGCAGATCTTGGATCTGATGCACTCATTTTTGTATATGGACCTTGTAATCCCCATACAAATTTTGATAAAATTGTAGAGGCTTTATAATATCCAAATTTTTCTGCAATATCCCTTTGTAATCTAAAGTATGGATCTTGATCAATTCCACATGGAATTAATGGAATATTTCTTTCAAAGAATGTAGGAACAATTTGTAATGCAATATAAAATGGCAAACCAATTGTTGTGTTATCATCAAATCCAAAAACCGACTTTGCAGTATTTAGATTTATTTCTCTTGCAACATAAATTGTAGCCTTATACATATTTCCTATATATTCAGAGTTTATAAATATGAATGTTTTATCTGGGTCAAATCCTAAAGATGCTATTGTTTTTGCATCTTCCAACGCATATTGCCTTATTTCTTCATAATTATCTGCCTTCTTTTCCCAATATTTTTCTTCATCTGGTATTTGTATATATACATTTACATCAAACTTTTCTTGAAACCATTTAGTTAATAAAAATGGGATTAAATGACCGATATGCATCTTACTTTTAGAAGGTGCTCTTCCAGTATATAGAAAAAACCTTTTCCCTTCAATATATTTACTTAATAATAAATCAAAATCTCTATGTGCGTAAAAAAATTTTCTCCTTAATAAAACATGTAAATCTCCAGTTAGATATTTTAAACTATTCAATATAATATCATCAAGTTCTTTTACACCAAAAAATTTTATTAATCTTTCATAATCTTTTTCTTCCTTTATATTTACGTCATATATATTTATAATATTTTTATATTCATTCATTTATCAAATATCAAAATTAATTATATAAATATGCCGCGGTGCCCGAGTGGTCCAAGGGGTATGGCTCGAGACCATATCCCCGAAAGGGGGCGTGGGTTCAAATCCCACCCGCGGCGCTTATAAAAATTTAAGTTTAAAAATATAAAATGAATGAAAATTTATCAGAGTTCATAAATAGTTTAAATAGTTATTCTAAAATTACATACATATCTAGTATTTTAGGTTTTTCATCATATTTATTATTTGTAATTCTATCCTTTTTTTCTACATATAATAGTACTATGAGTCCATTTACACTAATATTTAGCCCATCATTATCTTTATCAATACTGTATATTTCCCTTAATTTAATTACTCCTGGAGCAATTTTAATTATATTAATTATTATTTCTATTATTTCATATTTTTTATCTATAGAATACTTAAAGAAGATATTTAGGATAATTGAAAAAATGATAAATGGAGAATATTATCCAAATAATTTATTTTCAATGATATATATAGGAATACTCATATCCATTTTTATTACATATCTTGGGCTAATAATCATTGGAGTATCAAATTATTTAATACTAAAAAAATTATATAATATTGTTGTTCATTTAAAGAATCAAAATATAAATAAATACTTTAGAATATCCATAATTGGATCTACATTTCCATTACTATTAATATTATCATTTATTGGATTTTATTATATTAATGAGGAATTACGTAAATATAATTTACATATTACTAATTTTTCTTAATTCTTCTTCTATATCTTTCAATTTTTCACCTAAAGAATATATAGAGTCTCTACCCTTTACAGTTATTAGATTTCTATCTACTACATAATCTGCATTTGTTACCAATTTCACACCAAAATCTGGAAATAATTTTAAATATTGTGGATATTCATCATAATTATATGTTATTGTTCTTCCAGCTAATAATCCGGATTTTAAAAATGCTATTTGTGATAAAGAAGATAATATAACCGTCCTGTATGAATTTATAAATCTTGTAAATATAGCTTGAGATTCTACGTTTAAAAATTCTTTATATCCTTCATCAGAAATATATATCAACCTATCAAAATGATTTTCTCTCATTAAGAATATTTCATGTATATCAAAATCTGGTAATACTTTACTTTTATATTTTCCTATTCCAATTTTTCTATTTCTTATAGCAATATATGTTCTACCATCCAATATATCTAAAAAGTTAAAAAGATCGTCTTCATCAAACCCTCTACTTGATAATATTATTAAATTCATTTTCATTTAAATATAGATATCTTTTGATATATTAAAATTTTTATTTTCCAACATATTTTAATATCGATATATGAAAAATATAAAAATTGATGATCTAAGAAATGAAAAGATTGAAGACAATAAACATAAAATATTAGAAATAAAACTTATATTAGATAATCCAAATATAAGGATGGAACAAATATATTTTTGGCTTGTAGATTTTATTAGAGATAGTTTAAAGATGGATATTAATAAATTATCTGATGATTTTACATCATCCGTCGGATCTTCATTTTTTGGAGATATGGGACAAAGGTTAACAAACGTATTAAATAATGCAAGATCGTTGGCAGAATTAATTAATGCATTGACAAGAACAATTATTTCTATTTTGAATGAATATAAACAACTCTATTCAGTATATGTATTATACGAAAATTTATTATCAAAAAATTCCGAAGAGGCTCTTGTAAGTTATTTATCACTAAAAGAGAGGTGGTTATCTAATGTTGATTATAAAAGAGGTACGGGTGCTTTAATTAACTTACAAACATCAAGGTTTCCAAGTATTGTAGATCTATTTTTTCTAGCAGATCTGAAATCTGAACTTGAAAAATTTAAGAATAAAAAATTAATAGGTCAAGAATTATATAATAAATTATTTAATGATCAAGCAAACACTACTCCAAGAGATTTAAATGAATTATTTAATAATGGAATAATAAATAGAAGAATATATAATTTATTAAGTAGTAGATTAATAGACTTTTATAGTTGGCTTGAAAATAATAAAAAAGTTTTGTATGATAGAATAATCTTATTAAAATCTTATTTAAAACATGAATTGAGCTCTCTATTATATTATGTTGAATTTGCAAAACCATATTTTAAATTTGCAAGAAAATTATTGCAAAATCCAGATCAACCTGTAGATGTTGTAAATGCATTTGAAACGGCAATTATAAATATTTCATTAATAGCAAATCAAAAAGAGGTAAAAGTAAAAGAATATGATGAAAAAGAAGGAAAAGAAATAGAAAAATATTACATACCGTTATATGAAATAAATATGAAAACTAGAGCGATACCCACTGTGGTTGGGAGAACGGATACGTATGCAAGAATGTATTCTTTCCTAGGAAGGATAGATATAGTAATTAGAGCATATTTAGTTGAAAAAGAAGAATATGATTCTATAATAATAAATCAAGAAAGTGAAGATTTGGCATATATAACAGGATTAACAGATGATTATATAAAAAGTATGTCTGGCTTAATTCTAGAAGTATTTTTATACGATATAATAAAAAGCGATGAAAAACTATTAAAAATAGTTGCTGAAAAATCTGATGCAAAACCAGAAGAAATAAGAAATGATCCTTATAAAATAAGATGGACAAGAGAACTTATAGAAGAGTTAGAAAAAGATGGGAGAATAAAAAGATCATTATCAAGTATCGCATGGATAAAAAAATATCTTGATAGCGAAGAAAAAGAAAAAAAAGAAGATAAAAAAGAGGAAAAGAAGGAAGAAAAAAAAGAATCCAGTATTTCATTAATATTTCCAACTTTAGGAAATATTATAATGTGGTTACTTAAAGTTATATCAACTTTTGGTAGGGATTTATCAAATATTGAAAAAAATATAAAAAGAAAAAGTATTGAAGAAGAAAGAAAATTAATAATAGAAGAAACAAAAGAAAAGACAATAGATACTGCATGGAAAACATATATGACATTTAAAAAAACATTCAATATGTTAAATTATTAAATTCAGAAATACCTTTATGTATAATGGATAATGAAGATAAAAAATATCCAGAGGAATTATATAATAGGAGAATATCTACTAGCACAGATCCTACACTTGTAAATCAACTACAAGCATATTTATCAAAAATATCTGCTGGATATCCTGGAGTAGAAATACAAACATTTACTTTCTCTGGAAAAAAGGGATGGGCAAATATACCAAGACAAATATTTGAAGAAATTGCAAGAAATGCAAGAATAAATAATGTTGAAGTTACAATCCATGCTCCCGAAAGTGATTTCCAATTACCTGCAACAGATGAAAGAGGGAATATAAGGATAGATAATATAAAGCAGATGGCTTACAAAACATCAGTAATATTGGAAAATGCAGGAATAATGGCAAAAATATATGGAGAACCGATTAAGGTAAACATGCATGCTGGAGATCTTACATTAACACAATGGGATAAAGATTTTGAAAAAAGATTAAAAGAAGAACTATTAAATAATTATGAATTTAGAAAATCTTTTGCAGAGAAATTATATAGATTGGGATTTATAACATCAGAACAATATAATAGGTTGGTTAGTAATAATGTTGATATGGAAACATTAGAAAAAAATGTACCATCTTGGGCCTTTGCAAAACATGAAGCTGCATATATTCATCTAAATGGAAACTATGAATATGCTGGATTTGTTATGCCTGAAAAATATTTGGCTGGTGCTGTAGGAAGGGCAAGAAAACCGGTTTCTGTTGTTGATGAAATTTATAAAGAAAATGAAAAAGTATGGATGAATATATTTAATGATATTGATAGAGACCTTTATTCAATAAAAAAAAGATTATTAGACAATTATCAATTAACAAGTTATTTTGGATATACTAGCATAGATCAAGAAAAAATAGGAGAATTTCTATACGATCTAAAGAAATATAGATCTTTCTTAGAAAAGGTAAAAGAATATATTGACGCAATAGAAAATAATATAAATGATATAGTAGATCCAAATTTAAGAGATGCTGTAAGAAATAAGATATCCTTCTACAAACAACATTTTGAAGATAGCTTAAAGAGAATAGAAAACTATGAAAATGAAATATCAAAATTTGCTAAAGAAGTTGTACAGAATAATAGTAGCCCAGCATATAAAGATTATTATATGAATAAAACGTTTGATTTTGTAAATGATATGATATCATCTATTGAATATACAAATCGTCTATTATCACAGCTAAAAAATACAGTATTTTCAGAATTTCCAATTCCAATTGTAAAACCATATCAAGAAGTTGCAATAAAAACAGCTCCAGAAGTAATAGCTGAAGGAATTAGAATGCTAATTGAAAGGGAAATAAATAAAAATCAAGATGAGTGGTATAAGGATTTTGATAAGTATTTGGGTTATATATATATAGAAGGATCATATCCTGGAGCACCTGCTACAAGACCAGACATATGGAAAAAATTATTAAATAATATAAGAGAAGAAGTAAAAAAAGTAATAAATAATTATCAAAAATTAAAAGAAGAAATTGAGAAAAAATATGGTAGTGTAGATGAATTTGTTAAAGAAAGAGTAGGAGCTACATTGGATGTTGGACATATAAAAATGTTTGAAAAGTATGGATATAAGAAAGAAGATATATTAAAATGGGTTGAAGAAATTAAACCAGAAATTAGGCATTTACACGTCCATGAGGCACAAGCTGGAGAAGATACACATTTACCATTAGGAATGGGTTGGGATGATGTTATTGCATCAGAATTAGAGAAAATTAGAGATATATTAGAAAATAAAAAAGTAACAATTGTACATGAACCTGGTGGATATTATGCTAATCAATTTCATACAATGTATGGAAATGAATATTATAATTTAATTACTGGTGCTAGACCTTATAATATATATGGAAATATTATAAACCAATTTAATACAATCTTGCCATATGGAGGAACACAGATTATTCCAGATTATATTCAATATACAAGATACTCTCCATATTCTATTTCAATATTTTCACAATTACCAATGGATCTTGGAGGAACAGGCAGAAGGCAAGAAACATTTTCTGGAGAGAAAGTTGATTAATAATTTAAAAATGTTTTTAATTAGTTTTATTTATGAACACAATAGATAAAGTAGTCTCATACTTACCATCCGTCGAAGAACCAAAAAAAACATTATCTTTAAGAGAAAGGGTATACAATACATTATTAGTAATTGCATTATATACTGTTCTAGCATCAATACCTTTATTTGGAATGTCTCCAGAAGTTTCTACAAGACTTGAACAACTTTTATGGTTATTTGGATCTAATTTAGGAACTTTGGCAAGTGTAGGAATCGCTCCAATAGTAATTGCTGGAATTTTTATGCAATTGCTAGTTGGTCTTAGGATAATAAATATTGACATAAGTACTGATGAAGGAAAAACCAAATTTGACAATTATGCAAGATTTATTGCATTAACATTTATTATAATAGAAAGTATTATTTTAATCGCCAGTGGAAATATATCGCCAAACACATTTCTAGGAATAGATCCAATAATTTTGTACATTATTTTATTTTTACAATTATTTATTGGTGGTATCATTATATTATTATTAGATGATTTTTCATATAAGTATGGAATTACATCTGGAATTAATGTTATTATTTTAACTACAATAAGTATTGCATTAGTTCTAAGACTATTTAATCCTCTTTCCCCACCATCTGCTTCAACAGGTCTGTTTACACAACCAACAGGATACATACCAGAAGGAATTTTATATTTATCTCAAGGAAATATTAATTTAGGTCTTGCATTTTTATTTGCTGCAATTATTACTATTGGAATTTTAATATTTGCAGTATATTTACAATCACTAAAAATAGATGTTCCATTATTATATCTAAACATTAACGGGGAAATTATTAAATATCCAATACAATTATTATATACCTCTGTTATTCCCGCAATATTTATTTATGCATTAATAATTCAATTACAATCTTTATTTGGATTTGATCCTAATAATCCAATTGTACAATTATTATCCCCACCAAACTTAATAATAAATATCGGACTATTTGGAATTGAATATTTATACGTCCCGTTCAATATATTTCATGTGATATTCTACTTTTTATTATTTGCAGTTGGTGGAATGCTAATATCTAAATTTTGGATATATTCTACGGGTTTAGATCCAAAAAATTTAGCAAATTATTTAACAAGTAACCCAAATTCCCCATTATATACAAGAGATCCAAGAATTGTAGAAGATATGTTAAGAAAATATATAGATCCTATAGGATATTTGTCTGGATTTTTAATGGGATTATTAGCATCTTTGAGTGATATATTAAGTTCTGCAATATCTGGGGTGAGTATATTGCTATTAATAGTAATAGCTGGACAAATATATAACGACTTGAAGAGGGCAGATGCGTTATATTTAATACCATTAATTGGAAAATATCTAAAATGATGAACACGCTATTCTTCTATGTACTTTTTTTAGTTATATTAGTAACCATAGTAATAAAAATAATTGAAAAGAAGCTTGGAATAAGAGAGCATCAAAAAAAATTGCAAGAGATACAAAAAAGATATATTGAAAGTTTTAAATCTGGAAAATTAGAAGAATTAAATAGTATTATGGGGGAAGTTACTAAAATATATTCAAAAATAATGAAATACATAATAATTATTACTATATTTGGAATTTTTGTTTTAATTTTTATTATTTTTGCTTTTCAATCAGGATTTTATATTACAAATATAAATAATACAACAAGTATATTAATAACAAATCCAATATTATATAATCAAGATTTTGCTATATATTATAATAATAGTTTTCTAGGTTTTTATCGTGCAAACTACAATATAATAACTTTAAACGGAACATATGAACCAGAATTATTATCTGTAAACGTTATAACAAACACTTTACCATTTTATTTACCAATAATAAATATAAATTGGTTGAATCCTTTACTCTTATATATAGTATTGTATATTCTAGTGCAAATTTCTTTATTAGTATATAACATTATTTACTCAAGATTTATAAAAAAATCTAAAATAGATAATAAAAATGGCTAAGACATATTTAATCAGAAAAACACCCTCTGGTAAAATATCAGTAATTGTCAAATTAAAGAAAGGAAATATACCAAGATGTGCAATATGTGGAAGAAGATTACAAGGATTGCCATCATTGCATCCTTCAAGATATAGAAGATTAAACTTATCGCAAAAGAGGATTAGCAGAAAGTATGGGGGGTATTTATGTCATAAATGCTTAGAAAATTTATTAAAGGAAAAAGTAAGGGAAAAAATAAAAGTATTAAATTCTAATCAATAAAAATGTTGCTAGACATTGGTAGAGTATGTATAAAATTAAAGGGAAGGGAAGCAGGAAGATATTGTGTAGTAATTGATATAATTGATAACAATTTTGTATTAGTAGATGGAGATATAAGAAGAAGAAGAGTAAATATAAAACATTTAGAACCTACGAATAAAGTATTAAAGATAAATAAGGGAATAAAAACTGAAGATTTAATAAAAGAAATGTTAAAAAACAAGATACCAGTATCATATTGGAAATTAAAGAAGGAGAATTTATTAACAAGTGAAATAATAGAGTTATATAAACAAAACTTTGGAGAAAAGTGGGAAGAAATCGCGAAATCTATAAGATCTCCAGGAAAGGGAAAATTGATAATATAAATTTTTTATAATATTTATAAACCATATTTGATAAGCATTAGCCTATATTTCCAAAGCCATATATAATATATAGACAGTAAATACATTGATAGAACTGTATCTATCATGGAATCCTTCGTTTTTTTTAGCAATGAGTATATAAAATTTGCAGCTGGAGGTGTTGTTGTTTTAGATATATCAACACTTCTTCAAATCATATTGAATATATAACCATTTTTTAGATAATTATATTTTAGGGCCCGTAGTCTAGTGGTAGGATTCTGGCCTCGCTAGCCAGAGATCCCGGGTTCAAATCCCGGCGGGTCCAAAATAAGTATTTATCTTCCAGATTAAATAAATTTAATATCGGATTTTAAGCTTTCAAAAAACACAGAAATATAAATATTATTACCTACATAAAAATTTTTACTATCTTAATGTTGATTTTAAAAAATACTCTACCTCAGAAACAAATTTATGTAATTGATTTATAGAAGCATTTATATTTGCAGCATAAATGCTCATAAAAATACATTGACCTAATTCTATGTATGATACAGAATATCCAGAAGATCCATACATATATATATTATTACCTCTCATACCTGTGTTTTCATCAAAAGTAAAATTGTCTGTTAATCCACTCATTAATTGTTCGTATATTTCTTGAGCAGGATTTGGAACTAAATCCCAATAAAATCCAAATAAAGTTATTAATGCACCATCAAATTTTGTAGAATTAGAAAGAA
>JBMSAQ010000021.1:0-2209 GCA_049414405.1 Candidatus Nanopusillus sp. | reverse complement strand
TAATATATGTTAAATTTACTGGATTATAGCAATAAATATACCACCTAAGGTTATGTATTGGTGCTTGTGATATAGTCCATGAATATGATGCTGATGAATTTGTTGATGTTATTTGATGTGTTTGCACAATTGTATTATTATCATATAATGTAATATCACATCTAACATTTGGTAAAACATCTCTTACGTTTATAGAATAATTTAAACTTAATGGCGATGTATAAATAGAAATTGGTGGTATATTTGTAGTTAAAGTTACATTTAATGTATTCCATAATGGTATAAAGCTTATATTTCTAAATGATTGATTGCCATATAATAACGATCCGTTAATATAATTCAATGTATTATTTTGTAAGATTGGGGTAAGGTTAACCATCAAATTATTTATTGTTTGTATGTAATTACATGATAAGTTAAATTGTAACGTTCTATTTGTTATATTATTGTAAATTATTAAAGTATTATTAGGTCTCATACAATAATAAGTTATATTTAAAGTAGTATTATAGAGGTTTGTATAGTTTATATTGTTATAAATAAAAGGTATTGGAACCATTGAAACATTTAAGTGATCTAATTGAATATTAAATATAACTGTTCTGGTTGATGTAATTCTTGAAGTTTGCCCATAAGCTATTACAGTTAAATTATAAGTACCTGATTGATTAAATAAATAACGAAATTCATGTGGAATTATTAATAATTGCTCCATAGCTATTGAAATATTATTTGATATTAATACCGAATTATTTAAGTAAACTGTATAATTTACATATTCTGAAATTGAATTTAATATAGAAACATTAAATTGTAAATTTGTTGATGTATCTACTAAAATATTAACATTAGGACCTATAGCAAGTAAAGGCATTACACCATTTGGAGGATATGATCTAGCAATTACCCATTGTATAAATTGATGTGAATAACCACCATTAGTTCCTGCACCTATTAATAGAGTACCATGCCGAAATGGATTATAATTTAAATTAGCATATGTATGTCTATTATAGTTTATAGTATATGTATTTAATAATGTTAAAGGAACCCATACTTGATTAGAACTATAAATATAATATCCTGCCTGTGCATATGTTGAATTAACAATTAGATATGAATAAATAGTTCCTTCAGATATTGAAAAACTCGTATGATTTAAATAATGGTTTGTTACTGCAGACTTTAACATTACTGCTAAACCAGATGGATAAAAACAGTTTTGATATACAAATTGTACAAATGTAGATGAATTAGATGCTGGTACGTCACCACAAGTACTTCCAATAGAAGAACCACGAATTAGGTGGTTTGTATTTCCAAATAACGATATTATGTTTGCATCTGCAAGATGATAGTTTGATACTCTTGTAAAATGCCATGCTTCTTCAACAATTAAAGGTATTAAAGGAATATTCCAATTATTATAAGGTAAAATATAATTACCTTGATTATATAAACCACTTAATATTTGAATACCACTTGAAGTTGCTGTAGGACCTACAAG
This sequence comes from Candidatus Nanopusillus sp., assembly GCA_049414405.1. Classification (GTDB taxonomy): domain Archaea; phylum Nanobdellota; class Nanobdellia; order Nanobdellales; family Nanobdellaceae; genus Nanobdella. The sequence continues at coordinate 702 of JBMSAQ010000021.1, read as the reverse complement.
ACCATAAAAAATATGTCCTGTCCATCCATCAAATGTATTATTAAAATATCCATATACTATAAATACGTGTCTTCCATTATCATACTGTCTAGATGGAAATACATTTGGAGAAGCGCCAACATATGGGTAATATGATGAATAAAAATTTGTACTAAAATCACTAATTGCTATATGGATTATAATATTACTATTAGCAGGTATGCCATCATCTAATCTTATCCACCAAATTTTACAATATACATTCTCATGTATTAATTGCCCTGCATACCATGAGTATATATTTGGAGTACCATTATAGATTGTAGTAAAATATACATTTCCACCATCTGGACGTATTTGATTAAATAATATCGGATTATTTACATAAGCAAAATTAGGACCCATATTTATTGTTCCGTTACATATTGCTATCTGCTGTTGAAATGGAGCTGGTGTAGGGATATTTTGAGTATTTCTTATTGCAATTGCATAAAAATCTATATATTCGGGACCCACAAATATAATTGGCTCTGGGTTTGTATATTTTCTAACAAAAACCCAATCATACATAACATTAGTACTATGAAATTGCCAAGTGACCCATGTCCATGTTATAGATGACCAAGCAGATTGTATAGTCTCATATGAATCAATAAAACGTCTATCTGAGGTTAAAACATCTAAATATAAAGTAGTACTATTCTTTTTTATAATTCTTGAAAT
>JBMSAQ010000020.1:0-2106 GCA_049414405.1 Candidatus Nanopusillus sp. | reverse complement strand
TTTATTTGTAGATATGATTATTTCATCTGAGCCAGTTTCTAATGCCTTTTCTATTACATAATATATTAATGGTACTCCCCCCACTGGAAATAATGGTTTTGGTACATAATCTGATAATGGTCTAAATCTCTTTGCAAAACCTCCTGCCAATATTAAAGTATCCAGACTCATAAGAAAAAATTATCTAAAAAAATTTATGAATAAAATAGTTGATAATTTCCAAATCCTTGTGGTATAAATGTATTATTTGTAGATATTATATTTCTATTACTTGCTACTATCCTTTCTACAATATAACTAGTAGCGGGTGGCAAATTAATAAATGTAATATTTCCATTTATAGTTCCTATTATTGATATACCTGCATAATAATTATATACTGTGTTATTTACTCTTGTATTATATACTATACTACTTAAACTATTTATGAATCCTTGTGAATTGTTATAGTATATGTCCACACTTCCCGTAGATGTTGTCAAATTATTTATATATCCACTTCCATATATTACAATTCCTAATTGTGAATTATATACTGATATGTTTATCGCATTACCTGTTAAATAAAATCCAAACAATCCACCATATGTTGTTACATTTATTATGTTATTTGGTTGAGTTGTATACAATCCAAATACTTGTCCTACCTTTATATAAACATTTTCTATATTATTTCCTGATGATGTTAAATATATTCCAAATATGTTTGATTGTATACTGTTATTTATTATAGTATTATTATTTCCGTTATTTATTCTTATTCCAAATATATTAGACATTATATTACTGTTCTTTATTGTATTATTTATTGAAATTCCGTCGAGATATACTCCAAATATTTGTCCATTTATGTCTGAATTATCTATTATTACATTATATGGATTATTAATATACACACCCCATACAGAAGATTGTATATTGGTATTATTTATTGTTGAATTTTGTATATAACCATATATAGATCCTATCTTTCCCTTTATTGTAGAATTATATACATTTACTACTGATGGATTTTTTACATTTATTCCAAATAATCCTGAATTTATATTTGAATTTATTATGTTCAATGCTCCGTTATTTACATTTATTGCAAATAGATTTGTATTAATATTTATATTTTGTATTGTTACATTTGATGATCTTACATCAATAACAGGCAATCCTGGATTTGCTGGTTTAAATATTGTATTATGTCCTAATAATGTTATATTTTTACCCTGTGGATCTACTACTAAGTTTACTAAATATACTCCTGGAGAGAATACTATTACTGGTATTGAATTATTAATTGCAGAATTTATTATTCCCTGTATATGTGTATTGCTTAATGTATTATTTACTACTGATACATTATATGCACTTTGTGCTATATATATTACTTGTGGATTTGTATATTGATATAATCCATAGTTATTATATGCATATACTCTATACCATATGGAATAATATCCGTCACCACCCAATACTGCATATTGTTGCAATATTCCATTATTTAATATATCCGAACATGAATTTGCTATTGTTACCCATTGATTACTTGTTTGATTCAAGAATTGTATCTGACAATAATATCGACTTAATGTATTATCATATATATTTGCATTAATTTCTAATAACCATATGTTTTTTCGTGTACTATTTGATGGTGTAGGATGTACATATGATACATTAAATATTGGTGGGGGTAATGTATATACATATATTCCGGTTGAATTTGTTTGTCCCAATGGATTAGACGTTGATAATTGTATTGTAATATTTCCTCCGTTTGATATAATGTCATATAATCCTGGTAAGTTATATGATGAATTTTGATAATTCAATTGAATAATATTGTTACCAGGTGTTACACTTATGCTATACGTCTGTCCATTTATTGTTACATTTACATCCGGATAATTTGTATAAAATGATATATTTAATTGATAATAGTTTAATATTGAATTGTTAGATGGATATATAATATATATTTGTGGATTACTATATAATTGTTGTACATTAATTATTATAGTGGTTGAATTAGTAGCTCCATTTGGTGCAGTACCTGAAATTGTTACTGAATATGTTCCTGGAGTAATTGATGGTGATGCAGTAACAGTTAATGTT
>JBMSAQ010000019.1:0-4677 GCA_049414405.1 Candidatus Nanopusillus sp. | reverse complement strand
TATAATTCCAAGTTAATATTTTTATTTTATGTTTAGATCTTTTATAATATTCATAAACAACCCTTTCTGCACCACCTTTCGATTTTAACCAAGGATGAAATAATAAAATTTTCATAATAAAAAATAATTATGAAGATTCATAAACTTTCTTAAACATTTCTTCTATTTTTGACAATATAATATTTGAATCATATTTGCTTGCAATTTCTCTAGCTTTCTTAGATAATTCTTTATATTTGTCTCTATTATTTTTCCATATTTGATAATAACTCAATATTCCATTAATACAATCTTCTATGTTATTAAGTTTTGCATAATAAATTGATTCGGATTCCCCAAATGCGCTAATTACATCTGGAAGATTTAATACAACTACAGGATTTCCTACTGCTAAATTTTCTAATACAGCAAAAGAAAATGTTTCATGTCTTGTAGGTAAGAACATCATATTAGCTATACCCATAAGATTAATATATTCTTCCTCATTTAACATTCCTAAATATTTAACATTTGCTGGTAAATTTTCATATATTGATTTATTACCAGTAATGTAAAATTCTATATCATTATATTTCTTTAAATTTTCAGCAACTTTTATTAAAGTATCTAATCCTTTTTCCATATTAACAACACCCGGACAAATTATCTTGAATTTATCATATCTTTTTTCCTTTGGTTTATATTTATCTAATTCAATAAAATTTGAAATTACAAATATATTCTTAAAACCTTTTTTTCTATATATATTTGCTCTATATTCAGTTAAAAAATGATGATAAGAATCTTTTATTTTTCTAGCAATTACATTTTCTAATAAAGAATAATAAACTCTTTGAATAGGTTTATCCAAGGGAGAATGATGTCCAAAAACAACTTTCTCTGAATGCTTTAATACATCAATTTGTGTTCCAAACCAAACATAAAATGCGTAAGTTATATCTACATCTTCTAAAAAATCTTTTATTTCACTTATATCATGTAATAAACCATATTTCTTCTTATATTTAATTACTATATAATCAAAATTTAAATTATTTAAATCATATTTTTTATTAAAGTCTGTAGTTACGACTTTAACATCATGTTTTTTAGATAAATAAGATGCAACTTTTATTATCCATTTCTCCCCACCCCTATTAAAGGATAAATGCGGTAAATTAAATATAGCGATTTTCATTAATTTAATATTAACACTTTTTTTATAAATTTTAAATTTTTTAGGATAGATATTTTATACTTAACTTACGCATAAAGAAAAATTAGAACGTTATCCAATAATAAACTTTAATATAATTAAATTATATAAAATTTTTATGAAGAAATTAGATTAATCATCTAAAAATATAATAAAATATGAGTTCTATGTCGGATAACGTTAGTTATGCGACACAAATAAGCCAGCAATAACTATAGATCTTATACTCTTTTTAAGACTATGGCAAAGTTAATGTTAAAATACGATGTAGCTCTTTAATTGTCAATAATCCTATCTAAATAATCAATAATTGCTGAGCTTTCTATTAATACTTTCATCATTCCTCTTTCTCATTTCTTTAATTTCTTTCTCCAGTTCTTCAGCTAGTCTTAATCAGAATGCTACATAATTTCTCAAAAGAAGTTTATCTAAAATATGCATAACTCTCTTATTCATTTATACTGCCCATTATATTGGGTAGCTTTTCTAATAAACAACTTAACATATTAGCTTTTATATTGAGCATTTTTTTAATATTTACATAATCTTTAAGTAATGTGTTAACCATTTCAGTTATTTTTATATCATCCTCTTCAGAAAAATGTTTAAATTTTTCTATTGTATCTTTAATATTTAATTTAGGAGATTCTTTGTTTTTATTTAATATATTTTCATAGGCATATATAATATCATTTGCAAAACAATATCCTAAAGAATAGGGTAAATATGGTGATTTATTTTTTTCTTGTACAAATCTTTCACATCTTTCTATATTTTGTTCCATAATCTTGTATACCTTTGGATATTTATATAATTCATTTTTATAGAAATATACTAAAAATTCAACAAAAGAAGCTTTCCAGTTACCAGCACCAACTATATGATGCCCAATTTCATGAATTAATATTGCTTCGGCTCTAGTTTTTGCCATAACTTTTTCTATATCACTATCATTTATAAGTACCGGCCATAATACTCCGTTACGCGATATAGTAAATAGATTACCAATAGAAATTTCATTCAGATTACTCAAGACTTTATCTGTAAGATTTTTTATTGTGTTTTTTATAATATAAATTTCCTTTGTTTCTGAATCGTACATTCCGCCAGTATTTTCATCTACTTTATCTTTTCCATATTTCTGTATTAATAATTCTGGTGATTCTAATATTACTAATTTTAGTCCTTCAACTTTTATACCATTTTTATTAAAATATTCTACAGCTTCCCTAAAACTATTTTCTATAATATTATTTAAATCATATTTATCTTCTAACATTATTATATGACAATAGCAAAAGATTATAAACTTTTATTATTTCAAAATTTAGTACATTCAAAAATATACTTCATTATCTTTTAGGCTCATAAAGTATAATTTCTCTTATAGCATCTAATGGAGATAATCTTTTAACTTCTTCTATAACATTTTTTATATTTATATTTTTATTTCTATCTATAATAATATTCGCATAACACCCTCCCAACTCATAAGGAGCTCCTCCTCTAAGTTCATTAATAGCATTTGGCAGATTTTGTGGAAGATCTCCAATAACCATAAAATAACCCAGGAATGCAAACGTCCTCACATATTTTTTACATTCTATTATATTTTCTTTTACGATTTTATATGTTTCTGGATATTTTAATAAATCGTGCATATCAATGTACATTATATACTGCAAAGCAGAAGCTGAGAATTCATCATCATCCCACCTATTTTTATTAACAATATAATGTCCCATTTCATGAAGTATAACATTACTAACATAAAATTCCGCTATATCTTTTTCTATATTTTCTCCTTTTGTATATAGAGGAGTATCTACGACTGCAAATAGTGGTGATTTTACTCTAATAATAGATGGTCCATTTATATTTATAGAATCTAATCTATATAATTTTAATGCTTCATCTATATGTTTTTCTAAACGATCTTCTATAATGTAAATTTCTTCTGTTTGTGATACAGTTAATCCATCAGCACGTTCGATCTTTTTAATAGGAAATACAATATATTTAAGTATCTTATTATTTAATTCTTCTATATCGTCTGTATTATATATTTGACTTAATAAATATATCTCACCTCTATAAAATTCTCTAAGATTTTCTTTTTTTATTATATATATCATCATAATTAGATATTTTCTCCAATAAACTTTTATCAATTGTATTAAGCTCTTGCTTTAATTCATTTATATCAGATGTTTTTATCATGTCATATAATTCATCTAATAAATCTAAAGATTCTAATACTCTAAATCTTATGCCGCCTTCAATTTCTATGCCAGCTCTTTTAAGATACTCTTTAGATTTTTTATAAGATTTTCTCATAACATCTACTAAACTAGGTTTATTTGTTGCCATTAATATATAGCAACCAAAAAGGATTTATAATTCTTATCATTTAAAACTCCTTTTTATCAAATTTATATAACAGCTAAAAATAATGGTAAATTATTTTCATCTAAAATTATTACATCTTTTGGATAATTTTTATGAGCCCTTTTAGATTTAATTTCTATTTTTAAATTACCTGCGATAACATCTATCTCATAACTATTTCTATAATAATATACTTCCCCAAATCTTTTTTTTAAATGTGATTGTACAATCCATTCATATAATGCGCTATCTAAAATTTTTGTATTAGTCCATATACTTAAAGATTTTGCTAAATATGGATCTAATATAAAAAATTTTCTTTCTTTTCTCCAAATTATTTGTTTTTCTTTAAATAAAGCATAATCTAATATAAATAACCTTCTAAAAATTTCAATGTAATCTTCAACAGTCTTATAAGAAACTCCAACTTCATTTCCTATTGATGAAAAAGATAAAGGAGATGGAGCTTTAGATAAGATAGTAGATATAATTGCCCTAGATAATTCAAGATTTCTTCCAGATCTTAAAATTTCATTTTCAATAGAATTTATAATTTGAAAACTCGCATCTTTATAACCATTTATTGATAACGGATATCCACCAGTTTCTAGATAATTTTCAAATTCTTTAAATATTTTTGGTTCTAATCCGGATAAGTTATTCATAACTTCTAAAATGTTTTCATATCTATTTATTTTTATTCCTTTTATATTTAAATATTCTCTAAAACTTAATGGATAAACATATACATCTTTTCCATTTCCTCTTCTACCAGGAAATAATTCTACTTCTCCTTTTAATTTTATAGAAGAAGAACCTGTAATAGCTATAACATCATCTTTAAATTTTCCTATATCTATATATAATTTAATTGTTCTCCACCAATCATTTACATGTGTAATTTCATCTAAGAAAATATATGATGTTTTTATATTTCTTTTTTCTTTTATTTTTAAATAATAATCAATTACTCTTCTTAGCTCTTCAAAATTTGTTAAATTTGAACAATCATAATAAAATATAGACCAAGGATCATTATTTTCCAATAATTTATTTATTAATAATTTTATTCCGGTTGTTTTACCAACCTGTCT
>JBMSAQ010000018.1:0-3194 GCA_049414405.1 Candidatus Nanopusillus sp. | reverse complement strand
AAATGATGTAAAATATATGGATTATGATGATTATATAAAAGTTATTAATCAAAAAAATGGAAGAATCTATATATTTCTTTATGCAAAACCGGGTTTTGTTGATTATAAAAATGCGGAAAGTGTATATAAAATAAAAAGCTATGCAATACAAAAAGCAATAAAAGACTTTAAAAAAGATGGAATAAAAGATATTGATGAATTAGAAAAATATGAAATATTTGCTATAACCACTAACGCTATATTAAATTTATACTATGATATAACTACATATAGTTGGGTTGATTTATGTCTAGAGAATAATAACGGAGAATGTGAATTAGATGAATATGTTTTTGCGAGGTTTTTAGCAAGGTTAATAGATAGTGGGGTTTTAAAAGAAAAAGTTATATAAATAATCCTTTTTCTATAGCTATTTTTAATTGATCATCAATTTCTTCTATAACCTGTCTAACAGTATATAAAGATTCATATAAACCACTTATACCATAATTTGGATCTTTTTGATAAAAGTTTTTTGCCATCCAAAAGATTGTACCCAATCTACTAATATATCCATTAATTTGTTTTAAAAGGCTACGGAGAGCTGTGTTGTTTGGTCTATGTCTTTCTACTTTTATGGTTATTAATGTATTAAGCCTTTTTAATTCACTTACTAATGTAGATAGATTATCTAGTTCATATAAAATATTAATATTTCTATATGTTCTATTTTCTATATTTGCCATTAAATTATCTGCACGAGAATATAATACTTGTAATGTTTTCATAAATTGTTCAACATCTACTGCAAAAAGTTCAGATACCATTGCCATAATAAAATATTAATTTTTCTACTTATAAATATAATTATGAATAGATTATATAGAATAGGTTATTATTATGAAAAAAAGGTTAAAAAGATATTGGAAAAGGAGGGTTATTTAGTATGGCGATCGCCAGCGTCAAAATCCCCCATAGATATAATTGCAATAAATGATAAAGGTCATGTAAGATTAATCCAGGTTAAAAGAAAAAGTTATAATGTAAATGGTTTATACATTAATAGAGAAGATTTCATTAAGATCTATGAATTAGCTAAAAGATTTGAAAATATAGATAATGTTAATGTTGAAATATGGGCCTTTTTAGGTAATAGATTAGAGAAGTATACTAAAAAAGATATTTTAGCTATGTTTTAAAATTTATTTTCTTGATTCATATTATGCTTTTACTTCTACTTGTTGTTTTTTATCCCCAATATGGAAATTTGCTAAAATAAAAATAAGCATACCTCCTACTGTCATAAGAAAGTATATTGGTATTATACTACCGACTATTATATTTACTAAAGACATATTTAATGGGAATATTGTTAATAATGCCAAACTATACACTAATATTATAGATAATATAAAAGGTACTGTTTTTATGCTTAATTTTATAAAGATTTTTATAAACTTATTAATATTTTCATTATTCTCAATTTCTTTTAAGAATTGCAAATCATCGTTTCTGCTTTCTAAAAATAAAAGAGCTATTCCTAAAATCATAGCGATATAAATGTTAAATATAGAAAAAGTTAAATAAGACACAACTAACAATACTGGCATTGCTATAAGTATTAAGAATATAGCAGCTTTATTAATTATAAAATCGGAACTTTTTGAGCTTTCTTTTTTCCTTACTCTAGTAATTATTGTATAAATTATATAAAGAGTTACCATTGCTACTACCAATATAATATATAGCCCAAGTGTTTCTAATAGACCTGGTTCTAAAAAATACCAAATATTTGTTATATATGGAGATCCTTCAGCCATCATAATTTTTATATATAAGCAAATTTAATAAAGTTAAGCCACTTATAGTAAATGTTGTTATTGTAACAATTTCAAGAAGATAGATAAGTCCTGATATACCATCTTCCATATTAAATATTAAATGTTTTAATGCAAACATCATTGCTGCTATAGAAATTAAGCTAAAAATAAGCTTAAAGTATATTATTCTTGAATTATAACTTAAGAAAGGTTTGGATACTTTATCTACTAAAAAACCAAGCATTGCTGCTAATAATAAAAATATAACTTTTTTTGTATTAGATATTATTGCATCTAAACTTATTTGAGGGTTTATAGGAAGTGTTATTCCTATATAAAGAAAAATCGCAGCAATAATATATAAAAGAATAATAATAAATTTCTTTTTTTTATCTGATTTTATTTCAATCATCCTTTTTAGATTCAAGTTTATATATAAATGCTAATATAAATAATACTATAAATATACGTATCAGTAGTTCTATCTCTATTTCAATAAGTTCTCTAGTTGGTATTGGTGTAATCTTTTGTTCTTTTTCCTTAATTGTTTGATATATCCCCTCTACTGATGATATATATGATTCTTTTACAGTGGGATCTATATCTAGATTATATGCTTGTATCAATTCAGATTCTAAATATTTAGATACATCTGAAGTAATCTTTTTATCTAATGGGACTAAAATATAATTATAAAATGGTAGACTTATAGCAATAAATAAAAGAATTGCTAGATATACCCAAGCCAAAAATTTTATTATTTTAAGTATTATTTTAAAAATTAAACTTTCTTCTTGTTTTAATATGTCATTCATAAACATATTCAGAATTTAAATAAATTTGGGCCATAACAAAACCCTTTACTAAATTTAAATCGGTTTGTAAACTTTCTATTTTATCTAATATTTCATATAATTTTTTAACATTATCTTTATTATTTAATAACTCGTCTTTTAATTTTGTTAATTTTTGAATCATATCGTTTATTTTATTATGTATATCTTCATACGTTTGTGGCATAATTTGTAAATCTACCATAATATATCTTATAGGTTATAACTTTATAAAGATTATGTTCTATTTTAAATTTTTAAATTTAAATAAATGTAAAGAACATTTATATACTATATGGATATTAATAAAGAAAATACTAAGATAGAAGAAAATGATTATTATATAGAAGAAGATTTAAAGATAATAAAACAGGAAATAGAACAATTAATCGATAATAGAGGAGTTAAGAAAATAATAAGATTTGCTGGAGGAGATTACTGGATTGCAGATGAAATTTTAGAAAGATTATATCGGGTTGGCGATGGTAAATACACATTTGTTGAAGTTTTCGGTGGTAGTGGTTATATATCACAAATTATTGATAGAAACAAATTTCCAAAT
>JBMSAQ010000017.1:0-7126 GCA_049414405.1 Candidatus Nanopusillus sp. | reverse complement strand
AGGTTTTTTAGCAATAGAATTATATAAAAGATATAGGGATATAAATAAGGTAAAAGAAAAGATTGTATTTACTACTCATTCAATTATTGCAGGTCATGATTCATTTGATTATGATCTAGTAGAAAAATATTATGATATTCCTGGCGAAATAAGAAATCTATCTCCAAATAAATTATCATTAACAAAAATATTATTTGAATTATCCGGATATGTAAATGCTGTATCATGTAAACATAAAATAATTACTGAAAGTGTATATAATAAAAAGTTAGATTATGTAACAAATGGTGTATATCATTTAAGGTGGGTAAATAAAAAGATTGAATATTTATATGATACATATCTACATGGATGGAGAAATGAACCTGGAAAGTTTGCATATGCACAATCCATAAATAGGAAAGAATTCATAAAGGTAAAAAATGTTGTAAAAAAAGATTTAATAGATTATATAAATGTAAATTCATATTCAAACAAAGAATTTAGAGAAGATAGAATATTAATTTCTGTAAAAAGGAGATTAACCGAATATAAAAGATTTCATATGTTATTATGGAGACTGGAAAAATTTGAAGAATTAGATAAAAAATATAAAACACAATTTTTATTATCTGGTACGTTTCATCCAAAAGATGAATTTGTAAAAAATACAATTAGATGGATTTTAGATATTATGTCAACATTGAATACTCCAATTGGATTAATATTAAATAGAGGATATGAACAAGAAAGAACAATTTTAGCAGGTACGGATTTATTTTTACATATTCCAAGACCACCATTTGAAGCTTCAGGTACTTCTTGGATGAGGGCTGCAATGAATGGTACTCCTACATTATTTTCAAGAGATGGTTCCCCATTAGAAATAATAATTGATGATTATAATGGATGGTTCTTTGGAGAAAATAATTATGATATAAATATAGATACAAATGATAAAGATGTAGAAGATTTCTATAATAAATTAGACTATGTATTAAACATTTACAGAAATAATTATGATAAATATATAGATATATCATTGAATGCAATAAGAACAATAAGTCCAATATTTAATACTTATAGATGTTTTGAGGAATATATTAGTAAAGCATATAGATGATGAAAAAAAGATACTGAAAGGTGATGAATTTTACCCATTCTGATTATTTTCCAAAAAAAGATAATATATTTTTTTGACTACCTTTTTTATATGCGTTCTTTAGTTCTTCAATAGCCTTATTTACTCTATCTTCTGAAAAATCATGTTCATCAATTAATATTTTTCTTATTTTTTCTTCATCAACTTCTCCAAACTTTATATCTTCTTTATTTATATCAGTTACCGGTGGATCTTCAAAGAATTCTTCAAGCTCTTTCCAAGAAATTTCTTTATAATATTTTTCCCATCCAACATATTTAAACAATCTTTCAGGGTCATCACTATTTTTTACAAGTTCGTATGCAGTTTTTACCCCTATTCCCGGAATTCCGTCTGGATTATAATCAGTTCCAATAATCAAAGCAAACCATATTAACTTTTTATAATCTAACTTTAAATGATTTAATATGTCATTTAATTCAATAATTTCTGGATTTATTTCAACTTCTACACCTCTCACTTTTCTTTTTCCACTTATTGTTAAATTTCTTGCAACTCTCAATCCTCCAAATAATAAGGAATCATAATCTTGTGATCCAACATAATCTGCAATTCCCTTTTTAACTAGATATGCAGCCTGTGCTTCTCCTTCAGAAGGTGCTTGTACATATGGAACCCCCATCACTTTTAACAACTCCTTTGATTCCTCTATCATATTAAATTCCAATTTTGATGTAAATTCTGCATATTTTTTTAAATCCCCTTTTATACCCATTTCAATTGCTCTTTTATATTTTTCTCCCATCTTTTTTCTTTGTTCCTCTCTTAATTCCCGTTCTCTTTTTTTAAATTCCGGATGTTTGCCATCAAATATATAAATTACTTTTATTCCATATTCAATTAAATTCTTTGTTCTATAAAATAAACCTGATAAGTGTGAAGTAACTCTTCCTTTAGAATCTTTCAAAGGTGTACCATCAGGTTGTCTTATTGCGGCTAAAAATTGATATAAAGCATTAAATGCATCTAATGCAACAACTTTTCCAGATAAATATGAAAAATCAACTTCCTTTATTATAGGTTTTATTAGTTCTCTTATCTCTGCTAAACCCATTTAAATAACTTATTTTATAATGTTTTAAATTTAATTATTATTTTTTAAATATTTTTCTATAAATTCTTTTACTGAAATTGCATTACCTTTTTCTATTAAATCTTTATCTTCAGATACTAAAATAAGTCCAAAATTTTTTGAAGCATAAACATATGAAGCATCATAATATGTTAAATTTTTTTCTATCGCAATTTTTATTATTTCAATAAATGATGAAGATAAATTTTCAATTACATTGAGTTCTTTTAGTATTCCATAAATAACTTCAGAAGTTTCTATAAGATTGTTAATTCTCTTAAATATATAATAATCTTTCCAAATAGCATTTCCAATTTCATAAAAAGTAAGATCTAATATATAAATATAATTATAATCTAGTTTGTCAGTATAATCTCTATAAACAGTTAGAAGTTTATATAGTGCAGAAGCATCAAATAAAAAATTATTATCTTTCATATCTTGTTTCTTTAATTAATCTTGTGAATTCTTCTGGAGTAACATTTTTCATTAATTCGCTTAATTTTTCGGCTAATTTTTTTATTTTTTCTCTTTTTCTTTTTTCTATTTCTTCTTTCAAAGCTTTTTCTACGACATCTTTTATATTTATTCCTAATTCTTTTGCTTTTTCCTTTAAATTTTTATCTATTCTTATACTTATAACATCCGTTTTACTCATAATATACTGTATTCAAAATATGTATATAAATTTTTGTATACGATATTATTTTATTAATATCAACATTTGAATAAAAATTTATGGTAAAAATAATAAAAAGATCTGGTAAGGAGGAAGAATTTTTAGAGGATAATGTATATAATTCATTAATTAATGCGAATGCATCTGAAGAAGTTGCAAAGTAAATTGTAAAAGAATTAAAGATTGTATAAAAACAGAAAAATTTGGAAAATTATCTACTGATTAGATTAGAAGATTTGTATTTAATAGATTAAGAGTATTGGAACCGGATGTTTTAGAATCCTGACAATTTTATGATAGAATATTTAGAGGAAGGATAACATTTAGTGATGGAAAAATTTTGGTAATTGATAAAGATCAGTTAAAGATATAGGAAATAAGGGGTTGAATAGATCAGAGGAAGTTAAAGAGATATTAGAAGAATTAAAGGAAGATATAAAATATAGTTTATTTCCAAAAATAATTAATTCTAGGTTATATGCATTATTTATGGGTGTATTAAGAAAAAAATATATGCCTAAAGAAGAAAAATGAAATCAACAGAGTTAATAAATAATTTTAGAAAAGAAATAAGATGGGAATTTTATGAATTAAAACAACAAATATATTAATTTTTCAACAATTTCTGATTAATAAAAAACTTTTAATTGTTATCATCAATAATAATTGCCAATGGATGGTTTAGATGGAATTATAAGTCCCATACCAGAAGATGAAAAATTGAAAGAAGCAATATCTAGTTTATTGGGTAAACTTCTTACAATATATTATTTGCAAACTACTGGTGACGTGAACCATTAAAGAAGTCATTTGAGAAATTGAAAAAAAAGGAAGTTGGGAAGTATAAGATGATAATTATAACAAGAGGAGGAGAATATACTATAAATTTAGGGAATATATGTTGAAGAAAAGAGATCTGGAAGTATATTAAAACAAGCTATTAATCTAGGTAGATTATATAATATAATGCAACTAAGATATAAAAATTACGACTTTATAAGATTTGCACTATATGAAGAAGATTATTTAAAAAGATTAAATGAAGAATCTAATAAAAAATATAGACTAGAAAATGGAATAATTGGTCTTATGATAGTAGTATGATATTAAGGCTACTCAATTGTAATAATCAGCCTTTTATTATTTTTACCTTTATTTTCTTTTCCAATAATTTTTATTTTTCCAACTTCTTTTGTAGATTTTACATGCGTTCCTCCATCCAATTGTACATCAATATCTCCAATACTAATTATTCTTAAAACACCATATTTTTCATATCTTTTTTCATCCATTAATCTTTTTAATTGGGGCATTTTTTCAAGTTCTTCTTTATTTATAAATTTTGCGTATACAGGCAAATCTTTATCAACAATTTCATTTGCCTTTTCTTCAATTTTCTTTACTAATTCGTCATCTAACTTATCTAAATCAAAATCTATTCTTGCTTTATCTTCATATATCTGATTTCCAGTAATTTTTATATTACCAAACATGTTATTCAATACTGCAGATAATATATGTAAGGCTGTATGTAACCTCATTAATTTATATCTTCTTTCCCAGTTTATTTTTCCTTTTACAATATCACCAACTTTAAAATTTGGCTCTTTTTCTAATAAATGTACAATATTTCCCTTATCATCATAATATATATCTATCACTTTTATTCCATTTATTTCCCCAGTATCTCTTGGTTGACCTCCGCTTCTTGCATAAAAGGCAGTTCTATCTAAAATAACTTCTTTTCCTCTAATTTCAATAACTCTTCCTTCAAATTCTTTTAAATATTGATCTTGCCAAAAAAGTTTTTCAGTCATAGAAAATAATATAAGGATATCTTTATTTACCTTTCTATATAAAATTATAATTTATGAAAAAATTCAATAGCTTGGATAAGATATTAACAGATAACATTGTTAGTAAAAGGTTATTTCTAAAGGATATATTTGATAAAGTATATCGGAAGGGATAATAAAAAGAAATTAGATTATATAAATTACTTTCTGTATACAGACTTACCATTTGTAATAGCAGTATACTATTTTGCAAAAGGGTTTGTAGAAGAATGTAATAATCTTGATATATACAAATGTAAAAGGATAAAAGTAAAGGACATATTGAGATATTTACATTATGAAAAAATATTGATTAAAATTTTTGGGAGTTTGAATAAAGTTGAAGAATTTGTAGATAATATTGACGAAGATGGGTTTTATGAATTTTATTATAATTTAGGAAGAGAGTATTTTAAAGAATTTTATTTTATTAATAATAGGATATTAACTAATATTAAAAGAAAACAAATATTAAAAGCTATTAATAAATTCTTAGACAGTAAATTTAGTTATAGTTTATTTTTCAACAATTATAAAGAAAGTAAAAATAAGAAGAATCTATATATTATTTAATTTTATTCCCCAATTATTGTTACGAATATTCTTCTTTCTGTTGGTTCAAAATAATTCTAAAAATATTATCCTTTGCTATGTTCCTAACAAAAGTTTTCCATCTTTTATTGATATACATAAAGATTTTGATAATAAATTTGTTTTTATATGTGCGGTTGCATTAATATTTCCCTCATAATTATGATAATATTTTATGTGTAGTGGTAATATTCTATTAAAAAATTCTTCAATATCTTTAAATATTGTTTCATCACTTTCTTGTATTATTATACATGCAGTATTATGTAATGAAAATAATGATAATATACCATTTTTTATTCCCGATTCCTTTAATACCTCATTAACCATATCAGTTATATCTATAAAATCATATGGACTTTTTGTTTTTATTTTAATTTCTTTTTGATAGATATCCATATAGTTTTTATTTTTTTAGTACTTTAAATGTTTTTAATTTGTTTTATTGCTTTTATGTTCAAAATAAAATTAAAAATTGATTATGAAAAAATTAAATTTATAAATTCCTATTGACATAAGATACATAATGATTAGAAGTAAAATAAGAAGTATTGGTTTTTCAATTATGTTGATAATAATTGTTGCTGTTGTAAGTATTGGCATATTTGTAGTATATTATTTGAGTCAGAGTATGGGTGGTGCTAACAAATTTAAAAATACAGTCAATGAAATGGTTTCTCTTGCAAAAAACTTTTATGGAGGATCATGGTATGTTGTTGAAAATTCAACAGGATATATGATTCATAAAGGTGGGGGGAGATATGATATAATAGTTATGAATGGAACTACAATAACAATTGGGGAAAATGATGATGAGTACTTTTTTTGGAAAACCTTCTTTACAGATACTCAGAGTAATGTTTCCCCAAAAGTAGGAATATTTGTAGCTCTTTCTAATAATAATGAAGGAAAAATTGGACTAGCTGGATATTACTGGAATTCTGTTCCAAATCCGGCTCAAGAGAAATATGAACAAGCACGTAGAGAATTAACATCTGGCTCTTATGGAGCATCAACAGGTATGAGAGGTAATAATATTTGGGGTTATTCAAAAATTTTCGGTTATGGAATGTATATTGAAGTAGGACAAAACGTATTTATAATGATCGTAACCGAAGGTATCAGTGCTTCTTCAGATCAACTACAAGCATTTGCTTCTAAAGTAGAAGGTCTATTAAAGTCATTGGCAAGTTAATGAATTTTTTATTTTAAGTTATTTTATCAATTTTCTTTTTCTTAAAGCTATGAAAAAATTAAAAATTTATAAATTCTCATTAACATAGAACCTACAATGATTAGGGGTAAAATGAGAGGTATTGTTTTTTTAATTGTATTAATAATAATCATTACTGTTGTAAGTGTTGGTTTATCTTTTGCACACTATATAAAGTATTATGTAAATTATACCAAAAGTAATATTTATGTTATATGGAAAGGAGACTTATTTAATAGTACAGTTAATGCAATAATTTCTTTTGCAGAAAAATATTGGGGGGGACTATGGTTTGTAGTAGATAATGAGACATTTTATGCAATTTATAATGGTAGAGGCGAATATGATGTGGTGTATATAAATGGAACTATATTAACGGTTGAAAAAGGAATTTTATATGATAAATTTGTTTTAGACCCTAATATATCTCCACCAAAAGAAATAGTATTGATTGTTCTTTCTAATTCTACAAAATTTGATGGTGCATTAATAACTTTATTTGGATTTTATTGGGATTTAGTTCCAAATCCTGCTCAAGAAATATACGAACAATTAATGAGTGGATTAACAGACAATTTTACTTTTGATGAAAACA
>JBMSAQ010000016.1:0-2838 GCA_049414405.1 Candidatus Nanopusillus sp. | reverse complement strand
AGTAATAATAAAATCATTTAAATATTTGTGTAAAAAAGGAGAATTATTGCTATAAGTTAATGAAAGTTGTTTCTTTTACACTTTCAAGAAACTATCAAAAATATAGTTTCCTTTACCACTTTAATTTCTCTTATCTTATCTAGAACAATTCAGGTGCTGGAAAGAGGAATTGGTGTTGAAAGATTATTAAGATTTTTAACTGGAAAGAAATATATAAGAGAAGTTCAATTATTCTCAAGAATTCCCGGCTAGGAAGTAGTTTTCTAGATTTTTATTTAATAAATTTTTCAATAAATATTATAGAAACTGAAAAGATTTTAGAAAAATAAAAAAAGTAGAAATTGCAATTTATTAAGCTAGATAATGAGAAAGGCTTATTAAAAGGTAAATTAATTAAAGTATTAAACTTATAGAAAAACTTTTATCTAAGTAAATACAAAAAGTTTCAATTAAAATTTTTTAAATACTTATCAATTAACCATAAATAATAATCCTAAATTTACATAACTATTATTATCACCAAACAATATAGATAATTTGATATAGGTTTTAATATAGCATGGCTATAATGATTAATCCTTAAATAAATAATAGTTAAATAATATGGATAAGACTATCAGCATAATAAAAGTTATATAGGTTGTCTCTAATACACAATATGCGTGAAGAGGGATAAGATATAATAAAATATTTATCACATTATAGACTATGATAATAAAAGGAAGATATGCTAAAGTAGTTATAAATGACATAATAGTAGCCACTCTTAAACTTCCATTGGACAGAGAACCATAGGCGAGTAAACCTGTTATAAAAATTGTAACTGCTGTAATTTCTAGAATATAATTTACAGAAGAATATAAAAATAATTTGATAAATATATGTATCAATCCTGAAAGTCCTGAAAAGAAAGTAATACGCCAAATTCTTGAAAATAATATATTCAAATTAAAATAACGTTTAGTAAGTGAAAGAATAGGTTTTGAAAGTATATATGAATATATGGTCAAACCTATAAGAGGTAACAATGGTATTAAAAATAATATTAATGTTGCAATAATTTTTGATATTGTTATAGCTAGATCACTCATTTTATAATATTATTATCCCACATATAAAAATATATTTTGGTGGTTATAAGGATATTATTTTTGTTATATATTGAATTATTTACCCTTTGAAGAAATTTTTCATTAAAAATGATTTTACTTACAATATTATTAGTGTTTACTTATATTCGTTGAATAAAATTGCTTATGAAAAATATTAATGTTTTTATAATTAATAAAATTTATTTTCCAGAGAGTATATTCATTAATTCTCTAAACCCTTCTAATTCTTCTTTAGTAATTCCATACAATTCAGCAACTGCTAAATCAATTTCGTCTTCAACTTTTTTAAGTTATTTCTCCGCATTAATATTTCTACAATAGTTTAGTTTTAAGATTGGATTTTTGTATTGCATAGTAGATTTCCATTTCATATTTAGTAATTTCATCCATACTATAGATAGAGAGAAGTTTATTTAAAAATGTTGCTCCATGACCTCTAGTGTTCGTTAATTTATGAACAACTTCATGAACTATAATATATGTAAGACATTCTTCACTAACATTGTTGAGAATATCTTCATTTATTATGATAAGATCTTTTTCCCAATCATAATATGCTATTGCTTTCATTTTTTTAGTTAATATTTTAATTGAATCAACTTTTGTTAAAATCCTTACTCTAGATTTTATCTTTTCAATATCTATTTTGGCTGTCATTTTTATATAACCACCTAATTATCTGATCCTTTATTTTTTCAACTAATTCACTCTTAATATATCTATCTATGTCTTCTTTTATTATATTTTTACAGTTCTTTAGAATATCTATCTTTAATCGCTTTTCTAGTTCGCTTTCTTTGCTATCTATAATATATTTTGCATCTTTGAAAGACTTATTTTTTATCATATCTTTTATATTCTTTAAAAAAGATGATAGACTATTGAAATTTATTTCTTTACAAGATTCTCCAAATTCTTCAGTTAATGCTAATCTTATAGAAAGGAGTATTTTGTCTATATCATTCATTTTATTTCTAGTTTCAGAATATGCCATTATTTCTTCATAAATTGATTTCAATTTACGTAATATCTCTTTAGTATTTTGTTTTCTAGCAATCCAGTCTTCTTCTAATTTATTTAACATTTCCGCTACTTTTTTATAAAAAGGATCAATGTCTACATCTTCTTCTATTTTCTTACGTATTACTAGAAAATAAGTATATGTTTTATTTTTAATTTCTTTTTCAGATATTTCAACCATTTTTTCTAAAATTTTGTCATTAATAATTGCACTTTCATCTTCTTTAAATCGCTCAATTTTTGTTTTATCATAGATTAAATCTAGTATTTCGTTGAGTAATTTATTTAAACTTTTTATTTTTTTATTTTGTTGACCATTTATTAATCTTAATAAAATTTTAATTGTATCTATATCATCTTTATATATTATTTTAGTTGAAGAAGCATTATATGGAGATAGGGAATTATAGAATTTTACAACATCAATTAAACTATTTAGTGTAGACTTTAATCTATTAATTTGTTTTAATAAATTTTCATCATATATAGAATCTAGATTACTGAAATGATAATAAAATCTTATTTTTCTTATTTTATCTTCATATTTTTTTATCCAATTTTCTGTTGATTTTATATCTCTTTTAAGTTCATCTAGATCTATACCAAGATCTTCATCATTAACATATAATGATTTTAGATCATTTTTAACTTTATTAAAGAATTCTTTAAAATTATCTTCTTCGGCATTTTCATCTTTTAGAGTAGT
>JBMSAQ010000015.1:0-124607 GCA_049414405.1 Candidatus Nanopusillus sp. | reverse complement strand
TAATAATCTATTTTCTGATATATTTTCTAATATTTTGTTTGCAGTATAAAACCATATGTATGTAGAATATATAGCGATTGGTAAAAATATTAAAAGAATTATGTTGCTAAGATCTTTTATTTTAATATTTAATAGACTTATGTATAAAAATATGGAAATTATTGACAAAAGTATCGTTCCATAAAAGGTAGCATTTCCGGTTTTTCTATTATTTGAGTGATTGGAATAATATGTTAATATCTCTAGACCAGAAAATATAGACAGATTATATGCTATTATAAATAAAAAAGGATCTACATAGTTATATTGAATATTTATGTCTATTGGAAATGTAAAAAGCAAAATTAAAATAATAAGGGATATAACAGAAGTATAAGAAATAATTTCTTGTATTTTACTTTCAATGTTTACGTTAAGTAAATTAAATACTAAAAAAGTAAATATTATTATATATGGTATTAAAAATGAAAAAAAATTTAGTATTTTGAAATAATTACTTATTAACAATAATTCTAAAGAAATAAAAGATATTATTGATAAATAATAAAAGAATCCGAAAGTTGGCAATAAATATTTAGATAATTTGGATATATAGTAAAGAATACCTATTGGATTTGGATCTCTTGTAATAGAATCTCTAAATAAATAGGATAAAAATATGAAAGAAACAATTATTGGAAATGACGCTATAATCAAAGTTATAGGAGATACGAATTCATTATTTATCAGTAAGATAAGAAAAGGAATTGTTGGAGTTAAAGTGGATGATAAATATATAATTATATATCTATAGAGTTTATTCATTAATATAAAAGATCTTTCAAGAAATAAATGGGTGTGTGTCTAAACTTATAAGTAGTAAACAAATACCAACATTTATAGATATTAAAATTTTGATAATTTGATATTATAATACTCAAAAAGATTATGATGTAGAGAGATAAATAATTCAAAAATATAATTAATAAAAGTATTTTTATGTTAATAATTGCAGAAAAACCCTCTGTAGCTAAAAAGATTTCTATATTTTTGTCAAATAACAGGTATAAGATAATAAAATTTTCAAAAAATACATATTATTATTATTTTAATCTAGAAGGAAAGAATATATACGTTGTTCCAGCAATTGGTCATCTATTTACATTATCAGATTTGGATAAAAAATATGATTATCCCACATTCAATTATAGATGGGTTCCATCATATTTTGAGGATGGAATTATTGCAAAAAAATACTATATTGAGATGTTTAGTAAATTTAAAGATGAGAATGATATAATAATTGCAACAGATTATGATATAGAAGGAGAATTGATAGGTTATAATATCTTAAGATATATATTAAATAAAGAAAATGCGGGTAGAATGATATTTTCCACCATAACATATAAAGATATAGTTAGAGCTTTTAATAATAGGAAAGAAAGTCTAAATTTTGGATATATATTTGCTGGAGAGACTAGACATATAATTGATTGGCTATACGGTATTAATTTATCTAGAGCATTAACAAGATCTTTACTTTATTATACTAGAAAATTTGTTTTAAGTATTGGGAGGGTCCAAGGTCCAACACTAATGTTGATATTTAATAGAGAAAATGAAATTAAAAACTTTAAACCAGAAGAATACTATAAAGTTGAAGCTTTAGTTATAAAGGGTGATAAAAAATTGAAATTTTCATATATGAAAGATAAAATAAATGATAGAGATGAGGCAAATAAAATAAAAAACAGTTTAGAAGAATATTTAATTGTTAACAATGTGGATAAAAAAGAAGAAAAAATAAGCCCACCACATCCATATAATTTAACAGATATACAGATGGACACATATAAATATTATAAAATTAGTCCAAAAAGAACTTTAGATATTTTGCAATCCTTGTATGAAAAAGGTTATATATCTTATCCAAGGACAGCATCTCAAAAATTACCTGAAACAATTAATTTTAGGGAAATATTATCAAACTTATCATTAATAAATTCTTACAAAAAACATATAATTCTTTTATTGGAAAAACAAATTTTAAAGCCAAATAATGGATCTAAAGACGATGTACATCCAGCAATACATCCTACAGGAAATATTCCAGAGTATTTAGAATATAAGGAAAAGTTAATTTACGATTTAATAGTTAAGAGATTTATTGCAACATTTTATGATCCAGCAATTGTATATAAAATAAATATTGTTACGAAAGAAAATTTTATTTATAATTATTATGATATAAAATACAGAGGGTGGTTAGATATTTATTGGGATATATACAAGGACAATTTTATTTCCTTGAAATTTAGTATAGGAGAAAGGTTGTTGATAGATAAAGTTAATATATTAAAAAGAAAAACAAAACCACCTACAAGATATAACAAAGCTTCTTTGATTAAAAAAATGGAAGAATTAAATCTAGGAACAAAAAGCACAAGGGCAGATATTGTTGAAATTTTATTTAAGAGAAGATATGTTGAAGGTAAGTCAATAAAAATCACCGAACTTGGTAAAAAAATTGTTGAAATATTTGAAAGATATTATCCAGATATTTTAGATATAAACTTTACAAGAAAAATGGAAGAAAATTTAGAAAAATTAGAAGATAAACCCGATATAACTTTAAAGGAAAAAATAATTGAAGAAAATGTGGAAATAGTAAAAGATTTGTCTAAAGTTATGAAGGAAAATGAGAGAAAAATTGGAGAAGAATTGTATAATTTTATTAAAGATTATTTAAATAAGAAAAAGACAAAAAGATAATTAGCGAAAGATTTATAAATAATAACGAAGATTAAAATTAAATGCCACCAAAAGAAAGGAATATACTTCTTGTTTATATATTGAGTTTTGTGACGTTTGGGATATATTTTCTGTATTGGGAGTATAAGACAAAAAATGAATTGAATGAATTGGGGGCAAATATACCATCATATATATTAGCTCTAATACCAATAGTGAACATATACTGGCTATATAGATATACGGAAGGATGGGCTTATGTTACTAAAAAAGATAATGCAATAATATACTTTATACTATTCTTATTTGTAGGTATAATTATGCCATACATAGTTCAAAGAGATTTAAATGAAATAGCGAGGAATTATGGTAAGGGACAAATGATGGGACCAGGTATGCCACCACAACAATATCCAGGATATCCAAATTATCCGGGAGGTCAAGGAGGCCAATTCAGAATGTAACCTTTTAGTTTGTCAATTATTTATTTTCGACGTTTAAAAAAGAAAATTTTAGACAACTAATTGATTTAATTTGGAACAAGTAAATAAAGAAAATATTTTGTATAGACATAAAATTTATAAGCAATGGTACATACCAATATAATATGAAAGTAAAAGTTACTAGAAATTATCAAATAACTATACCAGTAAAGGTTAGGAAAAAGTTGAATATAAAGGAGGGTCAATATTTAATAGTAGAAGAAGATGAAAAAAATAATGCTATAATCATTAAACCAATAGAATGGGTAAAATTAAGATTAGGTAGAAAGTTAACTCAAGAAGACATAAATAGAGTTATAGAAAAACATGATAAAGATATTATTGAAGAAGAATACCCAGAAATAAAAAGATGGAAAAAGAAAGAATAATTGTTGATACAAATGTTTTAGTTAGGGCTACATTTGAAGATTATGAAGATCATCAAAAAAGTCTAGACATATTAACGAGTTATGATATTATATTACCAGAAGTAGTCATTTACGAATTTCTAGGGGTTTTAATAGAATATGCGGATGATGTTGATACTATTTATAGGGTAATAAATAACTTAGAATTGTTTGAAATAGAAAGCATAAAAATTAAAGATGTTAAGGAAGCTTTAAAGATGATAAAGGAAAATAATAAAAAATTAAGTAAAAGTAATTTAAATGATTTTATTTTACTGTCAATTGTTAAAAGATTAAACTGTTCATTTATTACCCATGATGAAGATTTGAAAAAAATAGCTAAAAAATATAATATAAAAATTTCAGAACTTTGATGTATAATCCACTTTTTCATCTTTAGAAGATTTTTTTAAAAATAAATAAATTAACAATAGAAAGATTTTTTAATTATATGGCAGAGTCTTTCTTAATATTTTTTGTTAAGATGCATCATCCATCATTGAAGAAACAAGAAAAAGCACCAAAAAAGTATATTCAATAGATACTGGTTTATCAAATGTTGTTGGGTTATGGTTATTAAATAAATAAAAATTTATTACTTTCTATCTTTTTTAATAATCTATTCTGGTATAATTATTATACCATTTTTATAAAATTTTGGTATAATAGTAATTATATGTATGATGAAAGGATCATAATAGAATATTTTGAAAGAATAAGGGAGAGAAAAATAAATTATATTGAAAGAGAATTAAATATAAAAAATATAGAGAACAAGGCTATATCCATTGTTGGCCCTAGAAGAGCTGGAAAAACATATTTATTATTAAATAAATATTTATCTAATAAAGATAATTCAGTATATATTAATTTTGAGAGTATAGAATTTTCAAATATTAAAGCAGAAGAAATTTTAAATATAATATCTTTATATGAATCTAGATATAATGTAAAAATAAATACAATATTTTTAGATGAAATACAAAATTTAGAAAATTGGAATAAATTGGTAAGAACGCTAATTGATAGAGGATATAACATATATCTAACAGGTTCGTCTTCAAGGTTATTACCAAAAGAATTATTAACTGAATTAAGAGGTAGGACAATATATTATATATTATTACCATTTTCTTTTAGAGAATTTCTAAAAACAAAGATGAAAGTTTCTGAGATATTGAGTATAAGCGAAATAGAAAAGATAAAAGAATATTTAAGGGAATATACAAACTTTGGAGGATATCCGGAAGTAATTTTTATAGAAGATAAAGAAAGGATAATTAAAGAATATTATGAAACAATCTTTTATAAAGATTTTATAGAAAGAGGGAAAATTAGAAGCTTTAATGTTGCAAAAATAATTTTTGAATATTTAATGCAAAATTTTTCTAATGAAATAAGCATAAATAGAATAAAAAAATTTATAGAAAATCAATTTAATATAAATACAAAGAAGACAATATTTTCATATTTAGATAAAATACAAAATACAATGTCTATATTCTTTATAGAAAAATATTCTAACAAATTTTTTGAAAGAAAAAGATGGCCAAGAAAGGTTTATTTATGTGACACATCTTTTGCAAATTTGTTTGGTAAATATGATATAGGAAAAAGAATAGAAAATATAGTTTATTTGGGTTTGTTAAGATTAATTAATAACAATCCATTAATTGAAATATACTATTTTAAAGATTATCAACAACACGAAGTAGATTTTCTAATAAAAGAAAACAATATAATAAAAGAATTGATTCAAGTTTCTTATATAAATAATATAGATGAAATGGACAAAAGAGAAATTAGATCTTTAATTAAAGCATCTAATTTATTAAATTGTAATGATTTAAAAATTATTACATGGGATTTAGAAGATAAAGTAATTAAAGATAATAAAGAAATAAAATTAATACCATTGTGGAAATGGTTATTAAACAGGTAAAATTATATATTGTCATAAAATTCTGGATAGCATTTTATGATCTGTTAATATCAACTTGCATTATGACTGTGGAATAGTTATTTCATTGGTGGAAATTGTCTATTCTCAAGTAGTTACTAATATATATTTTTTATTACTATAAGCAAAATTTTATAAATTGGAAATAAAAAGCTTTATATGTTTAATTTATATGAAAACTTATAAATTTTAAAATAATATATTATTAAGCTTAATTTCTGAAATTAAAATTTTTGACTATACATATAATATTTTGAAATTTATAAGTTTTCAACACGGTTAGATAATACTTATAAACTATAAATCATGAGTGATAGGTTACGTTTATATTTAGACAATACAGCTATAGTCATATAAAAGACAGGTTTGTATAATAGATTTATGAAAAATAATTTAATATTGCTTAATAAAATATTTATAATTGATTATAAAATATCAGAATATTTTTATAAAAAATTAAAAGATAAATTGGTGATTGTTTATATAATTGATGCAATTTCATATTTAATAAATTTATATTTTATTTTATATATTGTATTTTTCATTGATTTTAGCTATATTTTTCTTTTTATTATATCTACAGCAACAACTTATTTATTGAAATTAATATTTAGTAGAAAAAGGCCATATTATTTTTTCGATAAAAGATTCGCTATATTGGTTCATGAGAATCACTCTTTTCCAAGTGAACATACAATAATTGCAACATTATCCTTTATAATAACAGGTAATATTTTGGTATTGATAACACCAATATTAAGAATTATTACCATAAAGCACTGGTTATCAGATGTGTTGTTTTCTATAATTTTATCTTATATTTTTTACTTGTTTTTTAGTTCTATCCTTAATTTTTCTGAATTATTAAGTCCGTTAATATCAAATATTAAAATAATTGAAGTGTTCAGATTTTTAATTTAGAGATTTTTGAAACTTTTATAATATATTTAAATAAAAATAGTAAAGTTTAGATGGGGTTAAATATAAGATAATGTTTAAATATGGTTTTCAATTATATTTAATATTTTATCCAATATTTTTTCTGGTTTTTCTTCTCCATTAATGTAAATTATATTGTCATCAGAGAGTATTTCTTTCAACTTTAAGAAATTTTCTCTTACTTTTTTTAAAAATTCAACATTTTCATAGATTGTAGTACTTTTGCCTCTAGAAGCTATTCTCTCTATTGCAATTTTCGGATCAATATCCAATATAAAGGTAATGTCGGGTCTAGTTATATATTTTGATATACATTTTAACCATTCAATGTCCATTCCTTCATACAAGATTTGATAAGAAAATGTGGAATAAATACTTCTATCAGAAATAACAATATAACCAATACTTAAATATTTCTTCAAATCAATATTTTTTATACTCCTATCGACAGTAAATAATAATGCTAATAGATATCCATAATCTAAATTTTTTTCATGCTCTTTTGAAATTATTTCTTTTATTTTTTTAGACAAATCACCATCATAAGGTTCTTTCATTAATATTACCCTATTATATCTCTTAGATAATTCATTGTATAATAAGTTTGCAATTGTTGTTTTTCCGGATCCATCAATACCATCTATAGCAATATATCTGTACTTTTTAATCATTTATTCTTCTTTTAAAAAAATTTTATAATCTAATTATATCACCATTTTTTGGGGCATATGAATATATTCTAAATTTTTTATATATCTTTGATGCTAGTTCATATGGTTTTGGAATTTCACCATGTACTGTAATAACTTGTTTTGGTTTTGGTCTTAAATATTTAATAAAAGATATTGCTTCAAAATGATCTGCATGGCCAGAAAAACCTTCATATCTATTTACTTTCATTTTTACATTTATTTTTCTATCATTTAGTACAATCTCTCTTTGACCATCCAATATTGTTCTACCCAAAGTACCCTGTGCCTGATATGAAACGAAAGCTAATAAATTTTTTTCATCTTCTGCAGCATAACTAAAATAATCTAATATAGGACCTCCCTGCATCATACCAGAAGTTGCAATTATTATTGAAGGTTCATTGGATGTTATAATTTGTTCTCTTTCATGTTTACTTGCCCTTATTACATTTTCTCTTTCAAAAGGATTTCTTCCAGATTCTATTTTTTCTTTAATTTCTTTACTTAAAAATTCTGGATATGCTGTATGAATCATTGATGTTTCCCAAACAATTCCTTCTAAATATATATTTACTTCTGACAACACCTTATTTTCAATTGCATTTATTAATGTTAATAAAACATCTTGTCCTCTTCCTACTGCTAATACCGGTATTAATACCTTTCCTCCCTTTTCAATTGTTTCTTTTATATCATGAATAAATAATACTTCAGTTTCTTCTCTTGGTGGATGTTTATCATTTAACCCCCCATATGTACTTTCAATTATTAATGTTTCTAGTCTTTGATATATGGTGTTCGGTTTTTCTAATAAAGGCATTTTATTAAATTTATAATCTCCAGTATATAGTATGTTATGTTTCCCTTCAATGTTTATATGAACCATTGAAGATCCAATTATGTGATTTGCATTATGGAATGATATCTTTATATCACTGGTTATATCTGTTACTTCAGAATAATTTAATGTAATAGAATGTTTTAAAAATAGTTTAATTTCTTTTGTCGTAAATATTGGGTTTTTACTCTGTTTATTGCTTACTTTTAAATAATCTAATAAAACTAAAGCTGCAACATCTCTCGTTGGTTCTGTTAAATAGACCGGTCCTCTCCACCCAATTCTAAATAAGTATGGGATAAATCCAACGTGATCTAAATGTGCATGTGAAATAATTACGGCATCTAAATTTTGTATATCAAATTCTGGTATATTTAATATTGGATATCTATCTTCTGAATAATTTCCAGCACCCAGACCACAATCTAATAAAATATTACTTTCTCTTGTTTGTAATAAAAATGAAGATCTTCCAACTTCCCTTCCAGCACCTAAAAAGGCAATTCTATAATGATCTAATCTTTGTGGTTTTCTTTCCAATATTTTTTCTCCAACCTTATTTAAAAATTCAGATTTATATGAAGAATTTTTATGTAAATATGCCCTAATAACATTTATTATTTTTGAAGATTTTAATGGGGCCCTTTGTATTATAATATTACATAGAGTTTCTTCCCTTAATTTATTGATTAAATTTAAATTAATTTTTTCCGGCTCATAAGTTTCAATATATAATGTAGATCTATGTCTTTCAAGATAGATATCCTTTATTTTTATTTCATTTAATATTTCTTTTACTTTTTCTTTAATATATTCTTCCCCCCCCAATAATTTCGGATTTATCCTTATTTCTATCCTTTTTTTATATTTTTGTGCTAAATTTTTTCCTATTTCAATTCCTCTAATAAATAAATCTATATTGTTTACATATATCACTATCTTTGGCCCTTCAAATATTATCTTATTTATATCCTTTGATGCGAATTCCTTTAATAATTCTTCCTTAATATTCATCATAAATAGCGTAAATACCCTTTATGATTAATTATAAAATTTAAAAAATTATTTTTTCTGTAATTCTTCTTTTACCTCATAAAGCTCTTTCTTTAATCCTTCTTTTGTTAATGTCCAAATTTCAATGCCATGTCCAGATCCTAAATCTCTTTTTATAGCGGACAATACTGCTTTTTTTGCTAATTCTTTTGCTTCTTCTTCACTCATGTTCTCTTTATATTCTGCTTCTAATACACCCAAAGCAAACATCATTCCAGAACCCGTAGATGTAAAATTATCAAATTTTTCTAATCCTCCAGCCTCATCTATAAAATATATATGATAATCGTCGTTATCTTTTCCAACAATTATTACTTCCGAAAAGAACGGGAACCATTTATAATAGTTCATTAATGTTGCTAGAAAATTTGCAGCTTCTTCCGCAGTTGGTTCGTTTTTTGATCTCAAATATTTTAATTTTAAGGTTGCCTGTAATATCTTTACTAAAGCTTGAATATCACCAACCAAACCAGCAGCCCCCATTAATATATTATCAGTAATTTGATGTAATTTTTGTACTTTTTTATGATGTACCATTATTCCTGCCGATGATTGTTTATCCGATGCAATTAATACCCCATCCTTAAATTTTATTGCAACAATTGTTGTTCCTGATGATTCTGTCATAGTTTTATGTATGATAAAATATATTTATAAGCTATTTTTTCGCATATTTTTTTATTACTTTTTCTTGGAACGAATTTAATACATAATCTACATGTCGTTTAATTTCATCAAAACTATTAAATTCTCCTTTTAATCCAGGACATACAAATTTTCCATTTTTGAATACATTAAATTTTATTCTATAATTTTCAGATATATCGAATACAACAGTAACAGCTGGAAAGGCTTCTGGATTGTATTGAGAATCTGGTACTTCATCTGCCAATCTTATTATGTCTATATTATCATAATCGAATTTTCCATTTACAACAATGTTTTGTACCTTTATTTTATAATCTTTTGGAAGTTCTATATCAATTTGTTTAAATAATTCTCTCAATTTTTTTGCCACATATTCTATATCTTCCAATTTTTTTATTCCAGATATATTTATCGTTCCACTATTAAATACTAATGCTTTAATATTTTCTTCTTTACCCCCACTTCCCTTTAATGGTATAATTAATCCAGGAAAGGTTTCTGGATCATATTGAGCATAAGGAATTAGATTTGCAATTTTATCTAATGGTAACCTTACATTAAAATATATTGTAACAACAGCGTTCGAGATCTCCCATGTAACCATTTTTAATAAATTTAATAAAAACTTATAAAATATTTAGCCTATAAAATATGCTCATTTCATATATCCTTTCTACATTGTTTAAATCATCTTTTGAGTCCTTTATCATTATTATGGTATCCGTATCCTTTTCTAAGATATCTTTATATTTTTTTATTATATTTAACAGCTTTTCATCAGCGTATATTTCTATATTTGCCCTTTGACCTTTTCTTAATTTGTTTTCTTTTCTTATATCTTGTAATCTTCTTTTTATTTCCCTATATAACCATTCTTCTTCCAATTCTGGATAATATTTGGTATCAAACCCTATTTTTATAATTCCATAATCGGTTTGTGCAGTTACATAATCCTTTTCTACATTATCAATCTTTATTTCTTTTACATTCAGGTAATCTTTTAATAATTCTACAATATCATTATTATTTAAGATTTCAAATAAAACACTCCCATCATCTTTATATAAATATAATGTTTTCAATGGCCTTCTTATATTTATGTTTATCATATTTCTTAGTTTTAATGCATTTTCAACAATTATATTAAATAACTCACATTCTTTTTCTATTTTTTTATCCATATATTGTTCTTCAACTTTTGGTAAGTCTTCTAAAATTATTGATTCGCCTTCTAATTTATATAAATTTCTCAATTTTTGATAAATATATTCAGAAATAAATGGAACTATAACAGATCCTATATTTATTATATTATATAGAGATTTATATATTACAAATAATACTTTATCGGGTTCTCTCTTTATTCTTTCTCTTGTTGCTTTTATATAAAATCTTGATAATTCTAATATCATATCTTGTAATATTCTTCCAGCTTTCCATATTAGATAGTTATCTAACGCATCGTATATTTC
This sequence comes from Candidatus Nanopusillus sp., assembly GCA_049414405.1. Taxonomy (GTDB): domain Archaea; phylum Nanobdellota; class Nanobdellia; order Nanobdellales; family Nanobdellaceae; genus Nanobdella. The sequence goes on along the minus strand of JBMSAQ010000015.1, from coordinate 113,383 downwards.
TTTTTTTCTTTTTTCTATGAAATGTAACATATATTTATCTTCCCATCTTAAATTTTCTACATTTATTTTTGCAGGATTTATATTGTAATATTTAGAATATTCTTCTAAATATGTTGAAATGTTTAATAATATATTTAATACCTGATATTTTACTTTTATATCTTCCCATTTTAATTTTATGTCTTCATAAGCTTCTACAATAGATCCTAAATATAATCTCATAGTGTCTGCTCCATACTTGTTGATTATGTCATATGGAGAGACAACATTTCCTAAGGATTTTGACATTTTTCTTCCATATGCATCTAAAACATATCCACCAACATATACATTTTTATATGGTATATCATTATAATATAATTCTCCAATCATTGCTAAAGAGTAAAACCATCCTTTAATTTGGTCATAATTTTCTGTTATGAAATCTACAGGATATATGTCTGTTGCAACTGTTGCTGAACCAGAATCAACCCATACATCTAATATATCTGGAATTCTTTTCATTTCTTCTCCACACATTTCACATTTGAATGTAAATTTATCTACATATGGTCTATGTAAATTGTAGTTATATAAATATATTATTTCATAATCTCTTGATCCATGTGTTCTTACATAATATAGATCATTTATTTGGTTTAATATATCTTCTTTAAATTTATTTACAATTACTATAGATTTGTTTTCATATTTATTGAATATCTCGTAGAGTTTATTTATATCATTTATTTCATCCTCATAATATATTTTATTTTCTTTAAAATATCTTGACAATAGTTTTTCAGTATAATCTGTAAACTTTATTACTATTATTATTTCCTTAAATTTATGTCCAGTTAATTTTTCTAATTCTTCAACATTTCTAATAAATTTTATATGTCCATTTTTATCAACCCACATCGGTATTGGAATTCCCCAATATCTCTGTCTAGATATTACCCAATCTGGTGCGGATTTTACAATATTTATAAATGCCTTTTTTGCTGCTTCAGGTACAAAATTAACATTTTCAATATCCAACAATGCTTTTGGTTTTATTAAAGATATATTAATGAATATTTGTTCTGGAGATCTAACAATCACTCTACTTCTACATCTCCAACATATTGGATAATCGTGTTCATACCATTCAAAGTATATCAGAGCTTTCTTCTTTAATACTTCTAATATAAATTTATAATCATCTTTTTTTGCAACCAATCCTTCAAAATATTTTATATTAAAAATAGTTCCTGTTTCATCAGTTGTATTGAATGGTGGAACATTATATTTTTTAGCAACCTCATAATCCTCAAAACCACAGCCTGGAGCTGAATGGACCAAACCAGTACCTTCTTGAGTATTTACATATTCTTTAGATAACCAAATCCTAAATATCCCACTACTTTCTGATTTAAACTTTTCTATATAATCTTTTAATTCATCATAGAACAGGGATTCATATTCTTTAAATTCTAAATCTCTTCCATTAAATTCATCTACTATTTCATATTCAATATTTAATTTACTCATTATTTTTTCTAATGCATCTTTCGCAACAATCCAATATTCATAACCATTTTCTCTCTTAATATTCGTTTTTATAATTTTATGATTATCATAATCTATTTCAAATTCTTCAACACATATCCTTGGAACTTTTACTTTTACATATTTTAATTCTGGATGTACCATAATACCCAAATTGTACAATAAAGTCCATGGGGTTGTTGTCCAAATTATATAATATGTATTTTCCATATCTTTTGACTTAAATTTTACATAGATTGAGTTTGAAATCTCTTTTTTATATAAAGGATCTTCATATCCCAAATCTATTTCTTGTTTTGATAATGATGTTTGACAATGAGGACACCACCAAACGGGCTTCTTTTCTTTATATATTAATTTATTTTCATAACCTTTTGCTAAAGCTTCCCATACTTTTTCAATAAACTCATTCTTAATTGGTAAATATGGATTATCTATATCTTGCCAATGTGCCATATCTTCGTAAAATTTTGTAAATTCTTTCATTGATCCGTATGCAAAGTTAAAACACTCTCTAATAAATTTATCAACACCAATTTTTTCTATCTCTCTTTTATCTCTAATCTTTAATTTTTCTTCAACTTTTACTTCAATTGGCAACCCATGCATATCAAAACCAGCTTGATTCCATACATTAAATCCTTTCTTTTGGTAATATCTCAATACAATATCCTTAATTGTTCTATTATATGCATGTCCTATATGTGGAGAACCGGTTGTATATGGTGGACCTTCTAAAAATATGTATTTTTTATTTTTCTCACTCTTTAAAATCCATTTTTCATATATATAATTTTCTTTCCAGAATTTTTTTATCTCTTCTTCTATATTTCTATTCCAATTTATGTTCATAGATCCGATATTCTACCATAATTTTATATATTTAATATAAGGTATATAAAATGTTTCTATAAAACAATATTCATGATAAAAATAAATAGAACAGATGTGATAATATTTGGAATAATAATTTTTTTGGGAGTCTTAACTTACTTGTTGACGTATTCAAAAATCTTAGCAATAATACCGTTTATAATGGGGGTATTTTATTTACTTGAAAGTAAGTAATTTAAACAAATATAAATCTTTCATATTAAGATATTATAAATGGAAATAGAAAAAGAAAAAAATAAAGAAAATAATGAAAAGAAAGAACGGAAGTTTAATATTACAGTAGAAAAATCAATAATAATTGGATTTATAGTGTTAGCAATTTCAGTAGTTATAGGATCTTACATTATAGCCAATTCAATATCAAATATAAAAATATATGGATCATCTGTTGGACCTTCAAATCAATTACAAGCTTATTTACAAACATTACCACAGGCACCATTGCCAAGTATTTCTGATATAGATCCAGTATATGGAAATCCAAATAATGTAAATGTTATTGTATATGAATTTTCTGATTTTCAATGTCCATATTGTAATCTATTTCACTTACAAACATTTCCACAAATTAGACAAAATTACATAGATAATGGAAAAATAGCATGGGTGTTTGTCAATTTTCCACTATATCAGATACACCCATACGCGAATCTAACAGCACAATATTTAACATGCGTATACAAATTATATGGATTTGAAACGTGGGATAAACTTGCAAACTGGGCTTGGCATAATCAAATGCAAGGTGTGTCTTGGAGTATTTTACCAAGTCAACAAGATGTATATAGAGAATTTAATAAAAAGGCACAATCTTTAGGATTGGATGTTAATAGAATCGAATCCTGTGTAAATAGTTCAAAATACTATAATCAAATAGATAGTGAATTAAAATATTATAGGGACACATACGGAATTGGGGGAACTCCAACATTTATGGTAGTTGTAAAGACATCATCAATTACATTCCAAGCAATTCAACAGGTTAATAATGTACTAAATCAATTAAGACAATATGGATTAAGCCCTTCAGTATATACAACAGAGGATTATAAATATATAATGTTTATATTTTCAGGGGCTCTGCCATATAATTTATTTAATAGTATATTGCAACCTTTAGTATCTAGCTAAATTACATATAAATTTTTTTATAAATATAATCTTAAATGGCAAGAGAGAAGCCACATATTAATTTGGTAGTAGTGGGGCATGTAGACAATGGAAAATCAACATTAGTAGGAAGGCTAATGGTATCTTTGAATTTAATAGATCCAAAAGTATTGGAAGAATTAAGGAATATAGCAAAGGAATTTGGAAAAGAATCGGAATACTTAGCATTCTTATTGGATAAATCAATAGAAGAAAGAAAAAGAGGAGTAACAATTGATGTGGCCGCAATTAAAATACCTGCAAAGAAATATGTGTTAACAATATTAGATGCTCCAGGTCATAGAGACTTTATAAAGAATATGATTAGCGGTACTGCACAATCTGATGCAGCAATATTGGTAGTTTCTGCAGCATCGGGTGAAGCAGAAACATCATTAGGTCCAGAAGGACAGGGAAGAGAACATTTATTACTATTAAGAACGTTGGGAATTCCACAAATTATTATTGCAGTGTCAAAAATGGATGCTGTAAATTATGATCAGAAGAGATATGAACAGGTAAAGAACATGGTATTAACATTGGCAAAACAGATTGGTTATACAGAAAAACAAATAAAGGCAATTGTTCCGATTGCAGCATTCTTTTCAGACGAAAATGTAATACAAAGATCACAGAAAATGCCATGGTATACTGGACCAACAATATATGAGGCATTTGATATTTTAGATGAACCTCCAAGATTGATAGATAAACCATTAAGAATACCAATTGGTGATGTATACAACATTAAAGGTGTGGGACTTGTACCAACTGGAAAGGTAGAATCTGGAAGATTAAAACCAGGTGATAGGGTAATATTTTTACCATCAAAGAAACCAAATGGTGTTGTGGGTGAAGTAAAATCTATAGAAATGCATCATGAAAAATTGGATGAAGCATTACCAGGAGATAATATTGGATTTAATGTTAAAGGACCTGAAAGTGGTGATATATTAAGAGGGGATGTATGTGGAAAATTAGGAGAACCATTACCAAAGGTAGCAGAAGAATTTACGGCAAGAATTTATGTATTACATCACCCATCCGCAATTGCAGTAGGATATACACCAGTAATACATATACATACTGCAGCAGTAGCATGTAAAATTGTAGAAATACAATCAAAGATAGATCCAAGAACCGGACAGGAAGTTGAAAAGAACCCACAATTCTTAAAGACAGGAGATGCAGCGATTATAAAGTTTGTACCAACAAAACCATTAGTAGTAGAAAGATTTGAAGATTTCCCAAACACATCATTGGGAAGATTTGCAATTAGAGATATGAATAAAACAATTGGAATTGGGCAGGTATTAAGTGTAAAAGAAAAACAGATACAAATAAAATAATTTTTTAGTTTTATTTTAATTTAGATAATTCTTTATAAAAATTTTTGGGCCCGAGGGGACTCGAACCCCTGACCTCCGGCTTTCTCAGGAGCGTAGCCTTATAAGGCCGGCGCTCCACCTCTGAGCTACGGGCCCTTATACATATTTTTCATTTGATTAATTTTTATATTTTTCCTTATATGTATTTTTTGTAATATTAAGATATATGGATAAGGTAAAGGAAGTTGAAATTTTGGGTGCTGGATTTCTCGGACAAATTTTTGATGTTTCAAAAGAAGAAATTGAAAAATTTATTAGAGAAGAAGAAAGATCTGTAATATTGGATTATGAAAAAATAAAATCATATTTAAATAATAAACAATTAGATCTTCTATTAAATAAAACAGAAAAATTTTTAGAACAAATAAGTATATATTTTTCTGAAAGATTGGATAGAAAAGTAAAGGTAAGAATAAAGAATCTTCCAGAAAGTTTAAGATATATAAGAATAAGAGATATTAGATCTGAACATAAGGATAAACTAGTACAAATTGAGGGTATAATAAAAATATCTTCCGAAGTAAGACCCTTTATTATAAAAACAAAGTATTTACATGAAAATTGTGATGGAGAATTTTGGATTGAAAATAAAAATTTTGTAATAGAAAAACCAAAAAAATGTCCTGTATGTGGAGGTACAAAGGGAAAATTTATTGAAATAGATCATGAAACAATCGATGTACAAAGATTGCTAATTGAAGAGCCTGCAGATCAAATTGAAAAAGGTGAACAACCAGCCCAAATTACTGTAATATTAAAGGAAGATCTATGTGAACCAAGAATGGAAAGAAAGACATTGCCTGGAATAAGAGTTAAAGTATACGGGGTTGTAAAAGAATTAAAAAGTTCAAATTTAAAAGCAATATTAGACCTATATATAGATGCAATTTATATTGAACCTGTGGATAGAGATGTTGAGGATATATCAATATCTGCAGAAGATGAGAGAAAAATAAGAGAATTATCAAAATCTGCGGATATATTAAGTTTGATTGCCAATTCTGTTGCTCCCAGTCTATATGGAAAACAGTATGAAATAATTAAAAAAGCAATCGCATTACAACTAGTATCTGGTGGAAGAAGAAAGAGAAGTGTTGATGAAAGAAAAAATATTCACATATTAATTTTAGGAGATCCTGGTGTAGGAAAATCAAAATTATTAAGATATGTATCTGAAATTGCTCCAAAATCAAAATATGTGGTTGGAGTAACATCATCATCAGTGGGTTTAACTGCTTCTGTTAGAAGAGATGAAATATTTAAGGGCGGTTGGGTTTTAGAAGCTGGAGCATTGGTTCTAGCATCTGGTGGACTTGTATGTATTGATGAACTTGATAAATTATCTACAGAAGAATTACAATCTTTACATGAAGCAATGGAACAACAAACAATAACAATTGATAAGGCAAATATTCACGCAACACTTAGAACAGAAACATCAATTTTGGCAGCTGCAAATCCAAAGTTTGGCAGATGGGATAAAATGAAGAATATAGTTGATCAAATAGATTTACCACCAACAATAGTTAATAGATTTGATTTAATATTTGTTCTTATAGATGAACCAAACCCCCAACAAGATGAAACAATCGTTAATGAATTGCTTAAAGGTTTAAAAGAAGAAAGAAAGCCACCATTGGATAAAGATTTATTAAGAAAATATATAATATATGCAAAGAAAATCGAGCCACAATGGACAAACACAGCTTTAGATATTGTAAAAGATTTCTATATAAAGTTAAGATCTAGTTCTGGAGAAGGTACGATACCAATAACTACAAGACAATTAATGTCAATAATAAGAATAGCTGAGGCTTCCGCAAAGATAAGATTATCTCCAATAGTTACTGAAGATGATGTAAATCTTGCAAAAGAAATATTGTTATACAGTTTAAAGGAGGTTGGAATAAATCCAGAAACTAATAGATTGGATATAGATATAATAATGTCTGGAATTTCTTCTACACAAAGACAAAAACTATCAAAAATATTAGATATAATAAAGGATTTGCAAAAAGATTTTCCAGAGGGTGTTCCATTAAATGAAATATTAAATGAATCTAAAAAATATAATCTAGAAGAAGAAAAGGTAAAAGAAACAATTGAAAAATTATTGAAGGAAGGATATATATATGAATCTGGAGATAAGAAATATAAAGCCGTATAAATATGTATTTGCCAATATTTTCAAAAGATTTAAAGAATTATAAGGATAAGAAGGTTTGTTTAATTGGAAAAGTGATAGACATTCAGGAAGAAAAGAAATTAATTAGATTAAAATTATTGGATACTTTTGGATTTTTTGATGTTGTTCTATTTGATGTATATAATATTAAATTATTTGATACTTTGTTAATTCTAGGAAAAGTTTCTGAGTATAATAATAATTTTTCTGTAATCGCAAGATATATGAGCATATTGAATGAAGATGACGAAATCCTATGGAGAAAATTTTTCATTAAAAAAATAAAAAGAAATATAAAGAAAAATAATAAAGAGGATAAAATAGATGAAGAAAACGAGAAAGAAGAAAAAATATACTATGAAGAATTACCGGAAGAAGTAAAATTAAGGAAGCAGATTTTGGGATTTATAAGAGATAATGATAAAGGTGATGGTGTATCTTTAAAAGACATAAAAAATTTCTTTGATATAAATGAAGAAAAATTATTAAATATTATAAAAGATTTGTTATCATCTGGAGAAATTTATGAATCTTCACCAGAAAAGTATAAAGTTATATGATACCAACATACGAAGAAATGTTAGATGAAGCATATAAAAAATTGAGTAGTATGAAAGTTTTACACGGATCTATGCTAGGATCAATAAATATACCATTACCAAAAATAAATCATATTGGAAAATGGACATCTATAGAAAATGCCGGGACAATTTGTGATATAATAAATAGAGACATAAATTTATTAGCAGAATTTTTAAGAAAGGAATTTAATGTTGCATCGAAAGTTGAAGATAAGAAAATAATATTGCAGAAAAAGATAGAATTTGAGAAAATAAAGGCAAAGATAGATAAATTTATAGATATATTTGTTAGATGTCTAATATGTAAAAAGTTAGACACAAAATTGGAAAAGAGGGAAAGGGTATATATTATTAAATGTTTAGCTTGTGGTGCAGAAAGTCCAGTAATATATAGGTTAAAATGATATTGGTAAAAAAATATAGAGATAGTCATGGATATGTTTTAGTCTTATGTGATAAAAATTTATATGGAAAAAAATTTGAAGAAGGAGAGTTTGTATTAGAACTAAATGAATTTTTTAATGGAGAAGAAAAGGAAATGATTGATGAAAAGGATTTTGAAGATATATATTTTATATATGCTGTTGGAGAAGAATCTATCAATATATTAAAGGAGAAAAAAATAATTGATGAAAAGGATATTAAGAGAATTGCTGGGATACCATATACTTTTGTTATTTATTTATGAAAAGAATTTGCCCTTCCTGTGGAAGAGAAGTTGAAAAATTATATGACGGACTTTGTTATGAATGTTATTTAAAAATAAATAAAAAGAAAGAAAAAAAGAAGGAAAAAATATATGTATGTAAATATTGTGGAAGGGTGAAATATCGTAATAGATGGTATAATAACCTTAATATTAATAATTTTGAGTGTGAATATACTATTTGTCCAAGATGTAAGGGTTTAACTAGAAAAGCAAATTTAATTTTGCAAATAAGAGGATATAATAAAATTATTGAAGATGAAATATTGAAAATAGCGAAGAAAAATAAAGATATAATAAAAAAAGTGGATGAAATAAACGAAAAAGATATTGATATATATTTATATGTGGGAAAAAATAGGGTAAAAAGTTATTATAACATATTAAAAAAATACGGAAAAGTGAAATTAAGTAAAAAATTAGTTGGCTATGATAAAAATAAGGGAAATAAAAAATATATTGTGACAATATTGCTAAGGGGTGATGAAAATTCATGAAAAATTTTATAAAAGTTTAGATAATAATAAAAGGGTATGGATTGGGAAGACTTAAAAAATAGGATAAGAGAATTAAGAATGAGAGAAATGGAAGAAGAGGAAGAAGATGAAGAAGAATTGGGAGAAGAATTTTATGAGGAATTTGATGAGGACTGGGAAGAAGACTGGGAAGAAGAATGGGAAGAAGAATGGTAAATTATTAATGCTTAATTTATAGAATTTTTTAAATGCCTCTTTTAGAAGAGGAAGGGATACCCATTCCAAAGGGTAGACAAGTTATAGGAATAATTGAAGAGGTTGTTGGTTGGGCACATGCCAGGGTAAGATGTTTTGATGGAAAAACAAGAATATGTAGAGTTCCGCAAAATAGAAAAATGAATAGAAACATATGGTTAAAAAAAGGTACATATGTATTAGTAGAACCATGGGAGTTGCAATCAGATAAAAAAGGAGATATATTGTATTCATATACAGATACTGAAGTTGAATGGTTAAAAAAGAAAGGATATTTAAAAATTGAAGAAGAGTTTTAGGGCCCGTAGTCTAGTGGCAGGACGGTGGGCTCCAGACCCATTGGCGGGGGTTCGAATCCCCCCGGGCCCAAGACCTAAGTTAAATATTTTTAAGATAACGAAAATGAAAAATAATAGAATTTAAAGTTAAAAATATAAACTACATAAGATTTTTATTTAATTGATATTTGATATATTGCTAAATGTTTGATTTAGAACATTGTTTGATACATTTGATAGATTTTGTTGAGATGACATTATTTTCGTTGTTTGTGGAACTACAAAAATTATAACCAATACTAAAACAACAAGCCCAATTATTAAGAAGATTATAAAATTAATAACATCAGATCTTTTCATATTTTAATTGATTTATTATGTAGAAGATTGGCTTGTAGAAAGTTATGTTGTATTATCAAATATATAAGATTAACCATTAATCTGATTTGGTAAATTGTTGATTAGTTGGCCTGTTTGATTTGTTTGATTTAATGCGGGATTTAGTACATTATTTACTCCAGTTGTACCTTTAGAAAACGTACCTGTAAAAAATAAGATTATGAATATTAAGGCAACAAGGACCAATATCAATATAACTAATGTGTTAATTGTTAGAGATTGACCTCTCTTTATCATAAATTTTTATACAATTGCCATATTTTTAAACTTTTTATAAAAATCAATTTTATGTGGATAATAAAAGAAAAATTAAAAGATTATGATATAGAATTTTCTGAACCCCCAAAGAATTTAGATTATGATATAGCAATTAAATTGTTCAAAGAAATGAAAAAAAGAAAAGACATAAATATATTAGTAAATGAAATAATTGAAAAAATAAGAGAATTTGTTTTAGATTACAAATTTATAAACGGATATCTAAATATTAAGTTGAATAAGGGAAAATTATTAGAAAATTATAGAAAATTGTTTGATTTTGAAAAAAAGAATGTTAGAATATTTTTAGAGCATACATCAGCAAATCCTAATAAAGCATTACATATAGGCCATTTAAGAAATTCAATAATTGGAGATTCTCTGTATAGATTGTTTAAAACATTAAATTATGATATACACGTAATAAATTATATAGATGATACAGGAGTTCAGGTTAGTGATAACATTTTAGGAATATGTTATTTGAAGATACCTGAAGAACCAAAAGATTTCAACTTAGAAAAAGTAATAAACAATATAAAAGATTTTTTAATAAAAGAGAATATATATAAAGAAGAATATGATGAAAAAATTAGAGAAATATTTTTGGAAAGAATGAGATTATTGAAAAGTTTATATGGATATGAAGTTCCTGAGAAATTTGATCACTATTATGGAGATTTTATATATGTAATAGTTAATAAATTATATGAAATAATTCCAGAATTAGAAAAATACAAATATAATATTATAAAGATGATTGAAGAAGGTAATAATGATGTATATTATTTATCTAAAAGAATATCGGAAAAAATTTTATATGAACAATTAAATACATTGTGGAAATTTAATATACATTTTAATATAATTATTAGAGAATCCGACATATTAAGGTATAAATTATTTGATAGTGCATTAAAAATATTGGAAGAAAATAAAATGATAAAAAAGAATGGTACAATTTCTCTGGATTTAACAAGATGGGAAGATATATATAGAGCATATTCAAATAAAGAAAAGGTTCTTGTAAGATCAGATGGAACTACCACATATATTGCAAAAGATATTGCATATGCAATGTGGAAACATGGTATAATTAGATCAAATATTAAATTTAAAGAATATATAAAACAACCGAATGATGAATATATATATGAAGTAAATAATGAGGGAAAAGAAATTGAACTATGTAAAGTTTCAATAAATGTAATTGGAATGGAACAAATGCATAATCAATTAATGGTGAAAAGGATAATTGAAGAAATTGATAAAGAATCTAAATATATATATTATGGATATGGGTTGGTTAGATTACATAGAAATACTGCAAAAATATTTGGAATAAATGAAGATATAAAAATGTCTGGAAGAAAAGGATTGTATATAAATGTTGATGAATTATATGAGAAATTATATAATATTGCATATGATAAATTTAAAGATAAAGAAATTTCTGAAAGGATAGTAAAAAGTTTTATATCATTGGAAATGTTAAAATATGATAGAAATACTACAATACTATTCGATATCGATAAAATGTTAAATTTAGAAGAAGGAAATGTAATATACTTTTTGTATACATATGCAAGGATAAGATCATTATTAAATAAAGTTGATAAAATACCTGAAGAATTTGAAATAAATGAATTAAATAAATATGAAGAGAAATTAATTATTAATCTATTTAGATTTAAAGATATAATTTATGATATTGAAAAATCATTAGAATTAAACCATTTGTATAGATATTTAATAGATTTGGTTAGATCATTTAATGAATTTTACCAGAATGTCCCAATATTAAATTATAAAGATAAGTATCCACATAGGTTATTCCTAGTATATTTAACGAAAGAAGTATTGAATAAAATATTTTATATATTAAGAATTGAACCTGTAGAAAGCATTTAAAAATATAATACATATTATCAATTTATGTCAATGATAAGGATTAAAATGTGGGGAACAGATTTAAAAACAATGAACCAGTTTACTAATCAATTGTTAAAAATAATTGAACAATTGGGTATTGAAAAGAGAGGTCCTGTTAATTTACCAACAAAGGTAATTAGAATACCAACTATGAGAACATTAGGAAAGAGAGGAACAAAGATATATGAAACATATCAAATAAAAATATATAGAAGATTTTTAGATGTTGCGAATGATGAAAGATTTTTCAAAAATTATTTTATAAATATGCAAATTCCATCAAAAGGATTTAGAATATCGTTAAAGATATTAAAATGAGCTATATTTTGTTGAGATATAATGGATTATATATATTTGATGATAATTTAGAAAATTTTCAGAAAATTAATGTAGAGTTGAATTTAGATGATTTAAAAGAAATATATAAAAATAAATTACCTGAAAAGGTAAAGAAATATATAAAGGAAAATGATATTTTTATTGGACAAAGATTTGATGGATATAAATATACAGAAGATATAAGTATGATAAGAAAGGTAATGGAAAAAATTGGAGAAGAGAAAATTGATAATAAGTTATTTATTGGCTTATTAAAAGAACAAATATCAGATTCTATAAGTAAGGATGAAATAATAATTCAGGCAATAAGTTTTCTTGACGATTTGAATAAAACACTAAATTTATTCATGGAGAGATTTAGAGAATGGTACGGATTATATCTTCCAGAAATTTCACAAGAAATTGAAGATCATGAAAAATTTATAAGAGCAATTGTAAATTCTGATAGGGAAGAATTGATGAAAAAATATAATATCAACAAAACAATGGGTGGAAAAATATTTAAGAAGGAAGATTTAGAAATAATGAATGAAATATCATTAAAGATAAAAGAGTTGTATGATTTAAGAAAAGATTTAGAAAATTATATTGAAAAATTAATGAAAGAAATTGCTCCAAATTTATCAGAAATTGCTACTCCAAAAATTGGTGCAAGATTAATATTATTAGCCAGTGGATTGAAAGAATTATCATTATTACCCTCATCAACAATACAGGTTTTAGGTGCAGAAAAGGCATTATTTTTACATTTATCTAAGGGTATAAAACCCCCAAAGCATGGTGTAATATTTAATCATCCATATTTGCAAAGATTACCACCAAAAAGAAGAGGAGCAATGGCTAGAACATTAGCATCAAAAATATCTATCGCAGTGAAAGCAGATCTGAATGGAAAAATAATATATCATAAATTGAAGGAAGAATTGGATAAAAGATTTAGAGAATTATCTGAAAAATGAAATTAAAACCACTAAAGGAAAATAAAAATATATTTATTGATGAGAAAGGGAGATTATATACAAAAAATTTAGTACCTGGGAAGAGTTTATATGAAGAGAAGTTGATTAAATATAATAATGAAGAATATAGAGAATGGATTGTAAATAGGTCTAAATTAGCAGCAGCAATTAAGAAAAATATTGGAGAAGTACCAATTGATAGGGGTGATAGAATATTATATTTAGGTATTGCTTCCGGTACAACAGCATCTCATATTTCTGATATAGTTGATAAAAATGGATTAATATTTGGTATAGATGTTTCTTCAAGAATATTAAGGGATTTAGTTTCGGTACTATATGATAGAAAAAATATTATTGGAATATTAGCAGATGCTGATAAACCATGGGAATATTTGCATATTGTTACAAAGGTTGATTTGATATATCAGGACGTTGCTCAACCACATCAGGTAAAAATATTTATTAAAAATATAGAATACTATTTAAAGAATAAAGGATATGGGTTTTTAGCGGTAAAAGCTAGATCAATTGATGTATCTAAGGATCCAAAAGAGATATTTAGGGCAGTAAGAAAGGAATTAGAAGATTACGGATTAAAGATAATAAAAGAAGTAAGATTAGAGCCATATCATATTGATCATTCGATTTTTTTAATTCAAAATAAATAATTTTTAAAGGTTATCATAAATATATAAAAAATGTTACATGCTGTAAGGGAAATTGACAGAAATGGAAGAGAAATATTTAAATGCCCATTATGCGGTCATATATTTGTAAATAGTAAAAAATATAGCAGACATTTGATGAAATCACATTTAAGAAATGTTACAATGAATAAAAGAAAATGGAAAAAATTCATGAAGCAATTATTATTAATCAGTATAAAAGAAAAGAGTAATATTGAATTAACAAAGTATGAAAAATATTTAAAGATAAAAGCAAAGTTAAATAATATAAAGCTAGATAGTGAATAATTTTGTCTTTTCTTTTTCAGATAACTCTCTGATTATTCTTTCGTAAATTATGTTTTGTATATTTTTAATTCCTTTTACTCTTTCTTCAATATCTTTAAATGATTCAAATGGTTTCTTCTGCCTTTCTTCTATAATTTTTTGTACAGTTACTTTTCCAATATCTGGTAATAATTCTAATGAATGAATTCTGATATTTAATGGACCAGCTTTATTAAAGAATTCTACGAATTTTTTCTCATTTTTTATTATTAAATCTTTTATTGCTTTTTCTAAATTTGCTTTTGCAATTTCTGGTAATTCATCAAATGATAATTTTCTTAGTACTGATCTTACTTTATCCCTTTGTTTATTTCCAATATATAGTTCTTCAAATAAATTTACTGTAACACCAGGTTTTAATGTTAATAATAGTAATGTGAAATAATCTCTTCCAACTACATATACTGCTGGCTCTTTTATATTTTTTGTGGGGTCACCTCCAGGTAAATAATATATTACAACTGCATACTCTTCTTTTCTATCCATATTTCTTTATTAAATTTAATATTTTTTCCATATCTTGTTTGCTTAAAGTATGTGTATATAATACTACTCTTAATTCTTCCTCATTTTTTGGCAACATTTCTAATATTTGTATTTTTACCTCATCAGGTAAATTTATATCTTTTAAAACTTTCAATATTTCTTTTTCTTCATTTTCATCTAATTTATATGTATTGTTAAGGAATTTCAACGTTCTTTCTTCTATATATAATAAATTTCTCCTTTCTTTATTTTTTAATAATATACTTTTAACATTTGCTGGTGTTATAATTTTTTTGTTCAGTACTTCCATTTATATATCTTTTTAAATATTATTTAAAAATATATCATGAACTTTTAATTTAATGACTGCAAGAAAGGGAAAGGGGTTGAGAAGGAAATCAAGAGATAAATTATCATTACATATAAGAGAACATGGTAAAATAAAGATAAGGAAAATATTACAAGAATTTAATATAAACGATAAGGTTGTAATAAAGATAGATCCTTCATATAATAAAACAATGCCACATCCAAAATATCATGGAATGATTGGAATAATTTTGGGAAAGAGGGGAAGTTGTTATGAAGTTTTAGTAAATGATAAAGGAAAAAAGAAAATTATAATTGTTCATCCAGCACATTTAGAAAAATTTAAGGAACAGGTTTCGCCTGTTCAGGCCTCTTAGGTATATTATTTAGGATAATTTCTCTTATTTTTTCCATATCTTCCTTTTTAAGTAATGGTAATTCAATTATTAAACTCACATTTTTATTTAATAAAAGTGTACTGGTATAAATTTTTATCGTATATAATTTTTTAGATCTTTCATATAAACTTTGATATATTTCTATATTATTTATATATGAATTATCTATTGACCTTATATTTTCATTTTCAAGTAATATTAATCTCTTATTTGTAAGTATTATATAACGATTCTTTGCCACTTCATAATATTTAAGTGCAATATAGAATAAAATTGAAGTAATAAAAAATAATAAAATAAAAGACATTATATTAGGATTATAGTATGTTGAAATAGAAAATACAATACCATATATACAAAAAAGTAAATATAATAGAAATGTATATCTAAAAGAATATGCTGATGGATTATAACTAATAATAAATAATGGATCTTCTTCATTTTCTAATTTTATTTTTTTGCTAATTTCTTCTTTTTCAAATGATAAATGATAATATTTCCCCATTTTTTGTTTATTTATTCAAAAATTTATAAATTTATAATACTTATTTATATTTTATGAACTTAAAATTTGATAAAAGATTATTTTTATTGACAATATTCTCAATAATAGGTATAATTATATTTGTATATCTAGAATATACGGTTTTGATAAGTAAATCATTACCATATTTTTGTTCTGTTGATAATACATTAATTGATTGTGAAAAAGTATTGAATAGTCCATATTCAAAGTTATTTGGGATATCTTTGGGAGTTTATACTATTGCATATTTTATAGTAGATTTATTTTTGATATTGTTGTTGTATAAGAAAATGTTGAAAATAATTTATAATTTATTTTATAGGTCAATTGGTATAATATTTGTAATATTTTCATTATATACTATGTTCTTTTTAATTAATTCAATATGTATATATTGTCTTATAGCAGATGGAATATTAATTACTAATCTTGGAATAATTTTGTATTATTATAAAAAGAAAGTTTTCGAATAAAATTTATAATTAATGAGATTTTTTAGATATATATGAAAAATAGCATATCAATAGATATGGTAATTATTTTAATTATTGCATTGGTTATATTGGTTTTAGCAGTTATGTTTGGATATAAAATATTTTTGGGTGGAAATACAGCATCAAATCAATCATTCAATTTCATCAATAATAGTTTTAATAATATTACAAATCAATCAATTCCAGATCTAATAAGATGAGGGGGAAAATTTTTGATAGTCTTATGCTTTTTATAGGATATTATCTTCCAATATTTATTATAATTCTAGCTGGGGTTATATTTATTTTAACTTCAATATTTAAATATTACAATATTTATACTCCATCTCAATATTATATTTCAATACAAGATAAAGATGTCCCAAATAAAGAAGATAGAAATAATCAGAACACTATAAATTCAACAATTATGGTAAGTATATACTATCAAAATGGATTTAGTATACAATATGTTCCTTCATTTATTGTAGATCAAGATAATTGGAATATATATTATAATATTACAAATACTTATAGCGGGGGTAATAATAATGTTAATGTATTAAGAATAAATCCTGAAAATATAACAAATATTAGTTCAAGATCTTATAGTATAGAATCATTAAATAATGTTGATATAGAATCTGTAATTAGATTATCAAATAATACCTTTGAAGGAAATAGTGTTACATATACATATCGGGGAAATAGATATGAATGTAGTGTTGTAGGAAATAATCGTGTAACATATCAGGCAGGTGGTTTTGTATATTTTTGTATATTATGTAAATCAAGTAATAGTCAAAATATACAAAATTTCTATTTAAATGAACCTTTATATATAAATATAACTCCAGCAATATCTTTATTAGATAAAAATCAATATCCAAATTCTAAATATTATGATTATACAATAAATAATGTAAAAATTATTAATGGAACATATTTGGCTATACCTTTATCAAATAATGGCGGATACGTTATGGATGATTTTCAAAATATATTGGTTATAATTGGTCCTCCACTAAGTAATTATATTAAAAGATCCCCACATGTTGGAAGCAATGTAGTGTTTATACTTAATTATAAAGGTAAATATTATGCATTACCTTCATGGTATGCTGGAGAACATAATAGGAATTATTATTTCTTCATTAATTTATTAAATGTTCCTTCATTATATAGTAATAATTTTGGTTGTAATATTGTATCATTATTTGTTGGATTTAGTGATGAAAACTTATTACCATACTTTAATGGAACAATTGGTGGGGCTCCAGAAGCTTTAAGTCCAAATAAACCATCTTCTGCAGTTATATATGATAATGGGTTAAATGTATTTCCAATATATGTAAATTTTTATCCATATCCAGATAATAATGTATATTGGGTAGAGATGATACCCTCAGATAATTGTGATACTAGTAAATATAAAGCATGTTATCAAAATAACAATATATTACTTCAACATAATAATATATTACCTCCATATAATAATGTAAACGTTTATTTAAACGGAACAGCTAGAATAAGTATTGTAATCGATAGACCTTTTAAAGGATTATTAATGGTTAATGGAACAAAACAAGGATCTTATGCATTAATTACGTCTGATATTTTAAAAAATACATTTTATAGATTATCTAAATCGCAAAATGGATTGGGATTACAAACATTTGCATACTTTTCTGGAATACCTTGGTTAGATCCTCCTCTCGACGATTCTGTTCCTTTGGTTTCACGTCCTTTGGTTTCGCATGCAGTAGTATTATCATATATTGCAGATAATAATAATTTAAAGATAAATACTGTAAATCATTATAATGATTATAATCTTAATAATAGAATATGTTCAATAGCGGGAGACTGTATCTCTATTGGAAATAGAGATATAGGAATAAGGGTTGGGGGAGAAACATATTTACCACTTAATTTTCCAATGTTTATGTATGAATATGGATGGGTACCCGGGGGTGCAAGACCGGGAAATACCGCAGGTTATTATGTTGGAATATTGCAATATAACAATACTATAGGGTATTTTTTAACTACAAAATATACAAAAAATCCAAATACAAATGCAAATAATCAATATTGGAACTATTATTATTCGGGAACTGGGTGGAGTACTTTATATAGCCTTACATGTCCTTTGGGTTGTCCTAAGCTGAATTATTATTTCTTAGAAGATAATACAGGAAATATACGTGGATATGAAGGAGAAAACTATTTCCCATTTATGCCACCAAATCAAAAAAATAATCAACAATATTATCAATATGGTGTATTTTGGTTATATAATTGGTTCCAGACCGATGTTACTGATAATAACAAGATAAATATATTTTTCTTAATGAATGGAAATATATTTAATTATTCTCTTGCATCTGTACAATATAGTTGGAATGGGAAAAATGCATATGCAATACCACCAGCACCACCTGGAAATATAAGTGCAACAACTAAAAAACCTATATTTGTACAATCATACATAAATGCATATAATACGGCGTTTAATCAACCAGCAAATCGTCAAAATGCTTTGAATAGATATTTCGAATTTACTTTTAATGATGTAGACAATAATTTTGTATATGGAACATTTGGATTTAAAGAAAGGTACAATAGTCTTTCACAATTGCAATCTGTTAGTATATACCATTTACAAGATGATATAAATGTATATGTTGGAACTCCTTATCTATTTATTTCAGCAGGTTCTGGAAACGGACCTGGTTTTATATATCTGAATTGGATAATAGTAACATACGGAGTGCCATATGTTGTGAGTATATCTTAAAAAATTGTTAAAAATTAACTAGAAGGATTATATAATTGTTTAGGAAGACCAAAGTTTGATAAATTAACCCCTATAATAGGACCGAATATTCCATATGGAATTATAGTTCCATTAGGTTGTATTAATACAGCCCCTCCACTTAAATATGGATAATATTGTTGATACACTTTTGTTTGATATGCTACAATCCCTATTGTATTTGTCCATTTAAATACAGGAGAATCTCCTGGTAATCTTGCTGCTGTTGTTCCTGGTGTATTCATTGCTGCTACAAAGTCATCTACCCACTCTTTATATGTATAAAATCCTGCCACATTTGCTTCATGTATTTTATTAGCATCTATTACATAATGTATTTGTCCATTTATTGTTATTTCTTTAATTGGTACTTGACCTTTAATTACATAAACATCTTGTAGATATTCAAATGGCTGATTATTTACTGGATTGATCTTTCCAACAAAATAATTATTCAATTTAACTATTTGATTGTTGTTCTCGATTATTGTATCTGAGTATTTACCATGCCATACTGCATTATTTAATACTCTTCCATCATTTAATATTAAGTCACCCCTGGGATTTGTCTGTCCTTCGTAATTTATTACACCTTTTGGTACAAATCCTTGATACCCATCTGGAGATCCCACATATTGTATGTTTTCATTGTTTGGAGATGGTAATCCGTGTATTCCGGATAATACAAATAATCCAAGGGTAGCAGCACCAGCACCTATTAGTAAATATCCAACAGCCCTACCCGCAAGACCTCTAGATGTATTTTTCATAGATGATCCTGCCAAAATTAGGACTTTCGTAGTATATGGTAATGATGCTATTGCAGAATCTTTTATTATTGGCATATATTCTGATATTTTATTTTTGGTTTCCCTAAGTTTTTCATAAGTTTTATTTCCTATTTCTTTTAATTTTTCATCTAAATATCTTATAGATCTACTAACTCCTTCTTTAATTTTGCTAAGACCACCCCATACACTTTTCCCCACCCCATCTAATAAAATATCATCTAAACGCTGGCGTAGTTGCATATAATATACTTTTAATAAAATTTTAAAAACATAAGTATTTTCATACTTATTAAATAAATAAACCTTTTTATATAAATTTTATAAGCTTTGTACACAATCCATACATGTAAAAAACAGATATTATGTTTATTTTAGCTTTTTGAATTTATTTGTTGGAAGTTTATCGTAAAAAATTTAATAAAGTTCAAAATTTTTATAAATGGTTATGAAATCTATAAGTGATAATGTAATAGAGCTTATTGTTATAATTATTATACTAATATTTGTAATAATAGTTTTCTTTAATGTATTAAAAGGTCTTAGTTATGCAGGTAGACCAGAGGCAAAATTTGGATATGCTTTGGCTGGAAGTACAAGTTTTATGATAAATCCGGTGGCACAGGGAGTATCCAATGCTGCAACAATTGCAAATGATGTATTATTAGGAGTTGTTGCTGCTACAACTGCTGCTGGTGTAGTTTCTGGAGTAAAAACAAATTATAATCAGAACATAAAGATTTTAAAAAGTGCTGGATATGCCAAGGATAAAGTTGGCTTAGTAACTTTGTTATTTAGAGATCTTAATACTGGAGGAGCTCCAATAAAAACAATTGCATCGCATGTTGGAGGTACATATAAAAAAGTCTTTTTAAATCCGATGGGTAAAGGTTTATTGGCAGGAACAATTGGTTTAAATATGGTATCTTATTTCTTAAATAATTTAGCATATGCAATTCAAGCACCTATTTTATATTATTTAGTTCCACAAGGTGTAGTAGCTTTAAATTTAAGTAACATAGATAATTCTGAAATAAGAAGAATGCTTAAAGATTTAAATCAAACATATGTAGAATATATAGAAAAACAAGGATATTGTAGTAACCCAACAAAAGAAGAATGCCAAAACTTATATGCAACATATTTAATTGCAAAATATTTATTTTATACATACGGAGAAACATTGGGACAGAGCGTAGTTATAGCAAGAAATCATAATGAATATGCATTAATATTGTTTGATTATAATAGTAAATATAATGTTACATTAAATGACGTTTTGTGTATGTTGGGAATGATGAGATATTATGATTATATCCCATTGGAAGTTATGTATGGAAACAATGTAATAAAGAATAGTAATGACAATATTCCATGTCGGGTATTAAGTAATGTAAATAGTAAAATAATGTTATCAAATCCACAAACATCAAATGTATATAATAAACTATTGGTAAATTCATTTAGAGTATATCAAGGTCAAGGTCAAGGTGATAATGTTAAACAACTAAGTTCAACTGAAGGTAATCCTTCACCAGATCGGGTTATGATTATTCCAGGTAATATGAGATTACCAAATGGTATGATAATACAATATACGTATGAAGGAGGAAATAGGGTAATTGTATTAACAGCAATTTCAGGCGAAAGTTAGTTTATAAATTACAAAGTTTTTAGATTTATAATGGAAACAGGGGAGCTTTTAAAGATAATTTTGGCATTAGTATTTATTGTATTAATATTAATATTTGTTTTTATTATAATAGGGCCAAAAATAGGGCTAAATATAAATATATTTGCTAAATATCAATTAATAGGAGGAAATGGATAAAAAAACAGAGGTAAATACCTTTTTAATAGCAGTAATATTATTTATAGTTGCTTTAGTATTATTAGTAATGTTTATGTACTTTTATTTCAAAGGTGGAGTAAATTTATTCAATAGTATACCCCAAACAAATGGCACAAATATTGTAAATAGTATAAATACAAATAACTATGGAGGCTAATAATTCAATAAACTTTTTAATATTTTTAATAATAGCATTGGTAATAATTGTTTTAGCAATATTATTTTATTATAATATAGTAAATAACTCTATGCAAGTGAATGCGACTAACGTTGGATACGATTTACTAAATCGATCAGGATTGGGATAATATGAAGAATAATTTTCTTAGAATAATTTTTGATATAATAATATTAATTGTACTGGCAGTTTTAATATTTTATATTATTATGGTGTTTATTGGAATAGCAATGGGAGATGAGGCAAGATACGTTGGATATTTAAATTCAATTGCTGATAGTATAAATGACAAAAATAACAAAAATTATGGAAGAGTATTTATAAATAATTATGATTACAATTATGTTTTTGTATTGACAAATAAAGATGGGTGGTACTTACAATTATATCGTTGTTTACCTCCAAATCAAGTTGTAGGTGCATTATCTGTTAAAATAGCCTATTGGAATGTTTCTACCGTAGATAATGGAAAGACTGTCATATTTGCGCCAGCATTAGAATATTGTAAATTAATAAAGCAAAGATCTTTAAATGTAGATGAAATAAATATAAAAATACAAGGATTAAATGTTGATGCTGGTTTGCTAGCATACTCTTCCAATAAAGATTTATCTAATAAATTTCAAATTTTTATAAGTATAACAGATCTTTTCTTTTCAACATCTTCAATGGTTCTTACTATAGTAAATGATACTACAATAACATGTAATAATAATGGATGTAAATTTACGTCTCCAAATGTCGGAGGTGATAAAATATATTGTGCTCCAAACCAAAATATAGATTATGAAAGTCAAAATTTACCATATAATCCATCAAAATGTGTGATATTATCAGGATTTCCAAGAAACTCTCAAATATCTTATAGTAATCTTGTAGGTGAGATTATAAAAGCTGCCACGTTTGGTAATATTTTTGAAAATATATTTGGGATAGATTTCCCAATATTGTATTTTGCAGGCTCTTTACCACCAACAGCAATATATATGGATATATATAGTAATAAAGATAAAAAAACAGCAGATATTAACATATATATAGGAGCAACTATTCCAAAATAATATGGATCTAGATGAATTATTAGATGCAATAATAGCATCAATATTTTTAATAATTGTATCATTAATAGGAATATATTTTCCATATATTGTTGCAAGAATATTTGGTACACACAATCCACATTTAGTATTAGAAGTTGCTAGTTTTATTGTATATTCTACATCTGAGCCTGGAAATATAAATGCTGCATTTTTATTAACTAACGAGCCAGTCTTTTTCTATGAATTTAGAATAACGCCGCCAACACCTTCTTATTCACCACCAAACCCATTATATGATAATAACAATTTTCTTATTAGTATTGGGGTATGTTATGTATATGATCTATGGCATGAGCTTGCATATAATGCAATAGAATCTTTTATAGTTGCAGTATCTGCATATGTGCCAGGATTAAAGGCTGGTGGTACTAATGCTTTATCGAAAGTTTTATCAGCTTTAAATAATGTATATAAATCTACACCAGCAATTGCTAAACAAACAGTAATGAACTTTGCTGGTACGTATGCATTTTATACAGCACAATCCGCATATTTACAATATTCATATGGGAATCAAAATATTTGGGGTAATATTTTCAATGCATTACAATCATCAGTGGGACCTACCATATGGTTTACCGCTATATTTACCAAAATGCAAGTTGTAGATATGATATTGATGCAAATTATGCCATTTCCAGCAGGTTTTTTTGCTGCTGTTGCGTTTAATTTAGCATTTACTTCAGCAATCACAATAATTAAATATCTTCAGTTTACATCTAACCCACATGTAGGTTGTTATTATAATAAATTTATAAATGAGGATAATAAAAATTCCATACTTCCAAGTGCAAAATATACAGTATACCACCCGTATTTAACGTTACCAATATATTATAATCCAAATTTTACATTTTATAATGAATGTAAGGATCCTTATTTATGTGATCTAAGCTTTAGGTATATTTATAATCCAAATGATAAAACACAAAACAATATATTTAAAGTAATTTTAGGAAATATAAATGATAAAGGTCGTGAAGTATATCCACAGTTCATTATTTTATCAAAAGTTGGTTCAGAATACGGAGGCCCATATTTAAATGTATCAATATTATCTTCTAAATCATGAGGGCTTTATCTTTAAAGGATATAATAGAATATATAGCTGCCGCAGTTGTTATAATATTCGTATTTTTTGTTATAGCACTATTATATGCATTTTTTAATATAGAATCATATTCACAATATATGTTTCAGCAATTTACAAATAGTTTATTAATAGATAGGTTAAATTATTGTTTATATGAAAGTACAAAAAATCCTTTTTTATTGTTTTATGCACCAAATACAAATATTATAAATAAATATAATGATACATATCAAAAATGCTTTATGAATATGTCCGGAACATTCCATTATTTTATTAATCAATCAAATGAATCAAACAAACTTAAATATACATATCTAAACTTTTCTTATAATAGTTATATATATTTCTTTTTCTATAATATTAACAATATAAATAAGTCATATTCTTATGACCCATATAATCTTAGTTTTAAGTATAACATAAGTGTAGTTCCATACAAGGTTGCATATAATATTTATAACATTAATTATACATATGATGGAAATTTACCAGCCTTAAACCAATTTTTGATCAACTATTTCCATAATTATAGTTTATACATATATAATGAGACAAGAAATATATACCGAAACTACGAAATCATAAATAATGAAATAATAATTAGTTCTGTAGGATATGGGGGTTTTTATTATGATGAAGTGTATATTCACCCATTAGTGTCATATTATATTGTTTTACCCGAATATAATAGTGGAGAACCTGTAATAGTATCTTTATATGGGGTAGGATATCTTTACATGAATGGTATATATAATATGATATGTGATATGATTGCTGGAGGCCAGATAAATATATCTTCATGTAAAGCCACTAAAATACAATGAAGATACAGATAGGTTTCTTTTTATCATTTGTTATTGCTATAATAATTATTATAGCGTTATTCTTTATATTTATCTTTAGTATATTTTCATTCGGAAATCCAGTATTAAATAATATAGCTAGTTTAAATGCTGTTGGTATTGAATATAAATCTGCAAATGGTTTTTTAAGTTCTCTAATTTATTTTAATAATGTAACAGTACCTGTAATAGATATTTATGCAGGATTTAGTAATAATAAAGCGTTGAATGATCATATAATAAATGAATTAACAAATAATGTATTATACTATCTAAATAATTCTGCTACAATTATAACATTTTATTTAGATAATAGTACAATAATTGGAGCATGTCCAAATAGAGGATATATAGAGTATATAGTTTATTTGAATGGTAAACCCCATACATTTTATGTTTGTCCACCAACAGTATTATACAACTTTTATGTAAATTATAGCTTTTATGTTCGTTATATTCATCCTTAAAATTAATAATATTGAAACATAATTGAATTTATATGAAAACATCTTTAGCACCAATTGCATTGTTTATGGGCGTAATAATTTTAACTGTCTTTGGTATATATTATTTAAATTCTCAAATTCAAATTGCGACAGAATCTTTAAAATATTTAAGTGAAGACTATATTGCATATCAAGGATTTTTATATTTATTATTCGTTTATATACCGTTTGATATTAGATATAATTTATTAAATAACCTTTTAACAAATATTTTTTTAGGATCTACATATAATATAAATTATGTATTTGGAAATAATATCCCTAATTATTATTCACAATGTCAAGTACCTCTTTTATTTAATTTAAAAAGTGTAGAAAGTAATGAAAATAATTATAATATAAATTATTCATTATGCGTTCCAATGATTCCTTTAGATAATGTAAATAATTACCAAAATATAATAAATTTACTTGGTAATATTGGGAATATTGTAAATCAAGACCTAAGGGAAGAAATCAAATATTTAAATGCAAATTTAAATTTTAAATATGCAAATTTTTCATATCAAACTTTCTATTATGATATTTCTAAAAATAGTTTTATACTATCAAACCCACAATATACATTCTTTGTATTAAATAAATATGAAAGAAATGTGGCTTTTCCACAGCTAAATTATATGATAGAATATCCAATATATCCATATTTACTGTACTATAATAAATTAATCGGTTATTTGTATAATAGAACATTTCAATTTATATATTATAATTTAACAAACCAATCAAATTACATACATTTATATAATAGTTCATATTCTAAAAAAACAATTGGTGATAATTTATACTTAAACTTATCATTTAATAATACATATTACTATGTTTTAGATTTATATACATCTCAACTTTTACCAGTACAATATCCAAATATTACAAATGTGACAATTGTAATACCATGTGAATCAGTAGGACAAATTGTTAATAATCAATGCATAATAGATGATGAATATTTTGAATACATGTATGCGTGCTCATATTTAAATACAAGTCAAATTTTATCTATTTTTAATTATCAAGTATTAGATGAGGTAAATATATTCAATGGATATTGGTATAATATAACTAATGCAAGTATTAGTACTGAAAAAAATGTAAAAGTTAGTAGAAGCTTTGTAGAAAATGTTTTAGAAAGATATACATATTATACTGGTGGATATTATCCAGCTTTAGTACCTTTAAATATTCAAATAAATTATAGTAATGTCAGTTGTTCTATAAATAATCAAACAATAAAATTTGGACCATATGATAATGATTTTAACTGTTTATCATCACAAAACTTGTTGAAAATCCTTTTGCCAAATATATGTACAATAAGCGAATTTGGATGTTATAATGATAATGGAAATTATTATTTTAATGCTAAATGTTATGTTGTAGAATCATATATAAATAATCAATTTATGTACAATTATTATTTATATAAATTTGTAAAAATAAATAATGAAACAATAGACAATTATTGTGATGACTCATACTGTTATATAATAGGATAAAAGATTTTTATAAAATATATCTATTCTTTTTCTTACATTCTTTAATTTTTCATTTGCTTCTCTTACTAAATTATAAAAATATTCTTTACTTACTAATAGTTTTTTATTTTTTGATACAATCGTTTCAATTTTTTCATTTCCCACAATTTCAACCATCACTCTTTTATCATCTATTAAGAATATTCCGGAATGTTTAAACCCAGATTTTCTTGCAATATTTAATAGTTCATATGCTTTTTCTATGTTTTTTGAAGATACATGTAGAATAAATGGTTCTTGTTTGAAATATATTTTCTCATCATAATTTTTATATACATCTAATAATTTATTCCATATATAATAAAAGTTTACATAATAATGAGATTTAAATAAAAATTCTGCTTCAAATTTTTTTCCACTTTTTGGTATTTTTAGTAAAATTATCCTACCAGCACATGAAGATGTTGTAAAAAAGAAGTCTAATGAGTTAATAAAATCTAAAATATAATATATTGGTTGGTCTACTAAATATTTTTCTTTTGCTTCTTTGTATTTTTTTATATGATATATTTTTAATTTATTAAATTCATCCATATATTATGGATAAAGAAAAGATAATATTAAATTTATTATTCTTAGCATTTTCTATACCAGTAATTTACCTAATATATTATTCATATTCAACATATTTTAGTGGGAATAAGATGGTAAATCCTAAAAATATATATGATCTATATATATCAAATTTTACAGTGAGTGAGAATTATTTTTCTTTTAATGTAAATAACCCGAACAATTATTCTGTTGAAATTTATTTCTCACTTTTAGGATTAAAGAATTCATACCAGACATCTTCAATAGTAACCTCTGGAAATTTTTTACAGAACATATATATAATACAACCAAATAGCTATATTACTATACAATATAATTTTGAATTGGATGAACAAACAAGACTGACAATTACCCAATGGGAAAGACTTGGAGGGGTTTTATATTTAACATTATATTATTCATCTGTAGGAAATAATTCTATCAGTGGAATAATAAATTATCAGATAGAAAAAAGCTAGACTTTATCAAGATCGCTTATTGTATATATCTTTACTTTATTACTACTTTTCTGTATACTATCTATACATACTATATATTTTATATTTGTACTCTTTTCTATTAATTCCAATAATTCTCTTGTTAATATACCATCCATTACTAAATAAGATAAATTATTATATTTTAATATTATTTCCCCCAATTTATCTACTTGTACTTTATTTAATATATTGAAGTGTTCATCCAATAATAAAGCCTGATCAGTTTTAAATATATCATTGATATACGACTTTAGTTTTTGTAATATTGGATCTTTTATTTTTTTTTCATTCCTAACATTTCTTACATCTTCAATATTTCCTTCTAATTTTTCATAATATGCTCTAATCTGATCAAATGATATTTTATTCTTTAGAGCTTTTAATATTTCTTTTCCAGATAATTCTTCAACTTCTCTACCAGGTTCTGGTTTTGCTACAAAATCAATATCAACACCACTTAACATACATTCTTTTACTAATAAATCTCCGCCCCTATCCCCATCAAAGAATGTTATTACAATCTTTTTCTTTGATAAATCAACTAATGTTTTTGGTACATTTAATCCGTTTAATGCTATTACATTTGTAATCCCGTATCTTAATAAATTTAAAACATCTGCTCTTCCTTCTACCAATATTATTTCTTCTGATTTATCTACATCTGGTCCTGCAGGTAATTTTTCCGGTCCATATTCAATTAGTGATTTCATATTATGTGAATATTCTAAATATAATAGTAATTCTTTTGGATCTGGTAATTCTTCATTTACTAATTTTGTTAATAATTCTCTAGCTCTTTCTAATATTTGTTGTACTTTTGTTTTTCTTATATCTTCTATTTTTTGTACTTTTATTGTTGCGTGTGTTGGTCCAATTCTTGTTACAGTTTCTAATGTTGCAGCAATTAATGTAGTCTCAAATCTATTTAAACTTGTTGGTATCCTAATTTCTCCTATTGTTTTATCATTTTCTACTCTAAGATTTACATCTATTCTTCCAACTTTTCCAGATCTTTGTAATTCTCTTAAATCCATTTCTGATCCCAATAATCCTTCTGTTTGTCCAAATATTGCTCCTATTACATCTGGTTTCTCAACTACCCCATCAATATATACTGACGCATATATCATATATTTTATGTAAGGTGGTGAACTCTTCGCCATTATTAAATATTTTTAGGAAAGGTATTTAATCATTGAAACTTTTATACCTTTGGGTGGTATAATAATACTATAAAAAATGAAATTAAAAAATATTATATGACCCCATCAGAAAAAATAACAATAAGTGTTTTAAAAGCAGATATAGGAAGTTTGGTTGGAAATTCAAATATTCCAGAAATATTTGAAGAAATAGCTTCAGATATATTAGATAGATATAAGGGAGAAAAAATATTTGATTATTTTGTATTTCATGTAGGAGATGATTTGAATTTGATAATATTACACAATAAAGGGGAAAATAATAGGGAAATACATCAAATAGCATTTGAAATATTTAAGAAAAATTCTGAAATTGCAAAAGAGATGCATTTATATGGTGCTGGTGGAGATTTATTAAAAAACGAATTTACCGGTTCATTAATTGGAATGGGACCTGGAGTTGCGGAAATGGAATTTACATTAAGATCTTCAGAACCAATAATTGTATTTGCTGCAGATAAAACAGAATCTGGGGCATTTAATTATCCTTTATTTCAAATGTTTGCAAACCCATTTAATACACCTGGTTTAGTAATCGATCCTGATACGAGACCTGGATTTAGATTTGAAGTGTGGGATTTGTATAATCATAAAAGAATATATTTAAATTCTCCAGAAGAAATTTATGACTTATTATTACTAGTTGGAACATCCGAAAGATTTGCCATAAAAAGAGTATATCCAAGGTCTGATAAATATCCAAATAATGAACCTGTAGCGGTTTCTTCTACAGAAAGATTATATGAAGAAGCTGGTAGATATGCTGGAAAAGACGATCCAGTAATGATTGTTAGAGCACAAAAAGGATTTCCATCTGTTGGGGAAATATTAGAAGCTTTTTCATTTCCATATATGGTAAATGGGTGGATGAGAGGGTCATATTGGGGTCCTTTATTACCTGTAAGTTTAAAGAATGCAAGGGCAACAAGGTTTGATGGACCTCCAAGAGTAATTGCATTGGGATTTCAGGTAAAAAGAGATAGGTTATATGGGCCTGAAGATATGTTTGACGATCCAGCATTTGATTATGTAAGAAATAAAGCATTAGAAATTGCAGATTATATTAGAAGACATGGTCCGTTTGAACCGCATAGAGTATCTTATGAAGATTTATTAACAACTACAGCAAAACCCATATTGGATAAATTAATTCAAAGGTTTGAGGATATAAAATAAAGGATATCATTTTTAAATATATTTTTTTTAACAATAATAGAATGGGTCTTGAATATATATATGCAGTATGGTTATTACATGAAGCTAAAAAAGAAATAAATGCAGATAATATAAAGAAGGTATTGACATCAGTAGGAATAGAACCAAATGATGCAATGATAAATGCCGTATTAGCAAGCTTACAAGGAGTTGATTTGGATAAAATAAAGGAAGAATCGTTATCTTCTGCTCCAGTACAGGTTAGTCCACAGCAAGTAGAACAAAAGAAGGAAGAAAAGCAAGAGAAGAAGGTAGAAGAAAAGAAGGAAGAACAAGCATTAGAGGGTTTAGCATCTTTATTTGGTTTCTAAAATTTATAAATTTTTATATACAATTTTATTTTAAGGTGACAGATTCAGATAAGATTTATAGGGGCATTATCTTAACAAAAAAAGAATTAATTAAGTTAGGAGAAGAAAAGGAAAATTTATACTCCAGAAAGCGAGTTTTATATAAAGAAAGAAAAAAATTATTAGAAAAATTAAAGGGATTGAGAAGTAAAAAGGAAGAGTATAGTAAAATATTGGATAATTTAATGAATGAAAGGGAAAAAACATTAGAAAAACTGGAAGAATTAAAGAAAAAATTGGATGAAATAAAGCAAACAAGAAAAGATGTATTCAAGAACAAAGATATAATAAAAGATATAAATAAATATAAAAAAGAATTGGAAACATTAGAATATGTTTTACAGACCGAGGTTTTATCATATTCTCAGGAAAAGAAAATTTGGAATAGAATAAAATACTTGAGAAAACTTTTAGGTAAATACGAAGAAATATCTTCTATTTTACAAGAAATCGATAAATTGAGAGAAGAATATAATGCTTATAGATCCAAATTATCAATAATAGGCCAAAATATTAGAAGAAATATTGATGGAAGAAAGGTTATAAAAGAACAAATAAAACAGATAAAGGAAAGATTAACACAAATAATGGATGAATATAACAAAATTAAGGAACAAATAAAACAGATAAAAGATAGAATAAGAGAACTTGAAGATAAATTAAATGAAGATTTACAAAGATACATAAGTCAAAGATTACAAAAACAGACTGTTGAAATATCAGAAGAAGAAAGGAACAAAATAATCGAAGAATATTCAAAGATACAACAAAAAATTATGAAAGGTTCTGAACTATCAATGGATGAAATATTAGTAATGCAGAAATATGAATTATTAAAGAAAAAGGGTGCAATCTAATTATGAAAAATTATATCCAAAAAAAGCTTTAGAAAGTTTAGATTTAACTAGAAAAAAATGTGGAATTTGTGGAAAGTATTTTTGGACATCCGATAAAAATAGAGAAGTATGTGGGGATCATGAAAATTATGGTTTTATAAATAACCCTGTTGGAAAAAAATTATCATATAGAGAAGTATGGGAAAATTTTTCAAAATATTTAAACAAAAGAGATTATGCAACAATAAATAGATATCCTGTCGTAGCAAGGTGGAGGAATGATATAGATTTTGTAATTGCATCAATTGCAGATTTTCAACCATGGGTTGTTGAAGGATATGCAGAACCACCTTCAAAAAAATTAACCGTTCCTCAATTTTGTTTGAGATTTAATGATGTTAGAAACGTTGGGTTAACAGGAAGACATTATACCGGTTTTGTAATGATTGGACAACACGCATTTGTAAAACCTGAAGAATATGATATAAATCAATATTTTTTAGATCTATATTATTGGTTTGAAGATAATAATTTTCCAATGGATGAATTTTTATTTCATGAAGATAAATGGGAAGGTGGGGGAAATGGTGGAACATCAATCGAATTTTTTATAAAGGGTTTAGAGGTTGCAAATCAAGTATATATGCAATATAAAATTATTAATAATGAATGGATAGAGTTGGATAAATTAAAAGTTTTGGATATGGGAATGGGACAAGAAAGAGTTGCATGGATTACAAATGGTACAAGCACATCATATGATATTGTGTTTCCAAATACAATGAAATTCTTATTAGATAATATAAAATATGAAATTGATATAGATTTATTATCAAAGATTTCAATGTATTCTTCATTATTTGATTTTGAAAAAAATGATATAAGATCTTTTGAAGAATTTTTAAAAGAAAAAGGAATAGATCCTAAAAACAATATTGAAATAATGAGGGCAATATATTCAATTTCAGATCATATTAGATCATTATACATTGCAATATCTGATGGAGCATTACCTTCAAATATTGGTGGAAATTATAATTTAAGATTGGTTGCAAGGAGAATGTTTTATTTTATCGATAAACATTTTGAAATAAATGATATAGAAGATTTCTTAAGAAAATTATTGATAAAAATTTCTGAGGATTGGTATGAAGAAAAATTAAAGGAAAATATAAATGAAATTGTTGATATATTAAAATATGAGTATGAAAAATATGTAGAAGTAAAGAAAAATGCTCAAAAAATTTTAAATAATTTAAAGAATGTTGATACAAAGAAAATATTCGAATTATATACATCATATGGAATTTCTTTAGAAATTATAGAAGATATAAACCCAAATATAAAAATAAATAGAGAAGAATTAAATAAATTAATCGAGGAACATAAAGAAAAATCTAAAAAAATAAGAAAAGAAGAAAAATTAAATTTAAATATAAATTATTCTGAAACATATAAGTTATTCTATGAATCATGGAAAAAATATTATGATATTGGAAAATTAATGGGTATAGAAAATGAATATTTAATATTTGATAGAACCGTATTTTATCCAACAAAAGGTGGACAGGTAAATGATATAGGATATGTATTTAACTTAGATGAAATAAAAAATTATTCGAGAGAAATTTTGAATAATTATGATTTTCCATATTATGTAAAAGAAATATTAAAGGATTATTTAAGTGGTAACAAAGTTGAAGGATTTGAAAGTTATTATGCAAAGGTTATTGATGTAATTGAATATGAAAAAATAATATTACATAAAATAGATAGAAAAATTAATTGGGATAAAAATTCAAATATTTTACAAATTATTGATAAAGATAGAAGATATAGAATATCGAAACATCATACTGCAACCCATTTATTGACATTTGTATTAAGAAAAATATATGGAAACCATATATGGCAGGCAGGTGCTGAGAAAAATGAATATGAAGGAAAATTGGATGTTACACATTATAAAGTACCTTCATATAATGAAATAAAGTTAATTGAAAGAGAATTAAATAAAACAATATTAGAAGGAAGAAAAATAAATAAATTTTATTTATTAAGAAACGAAGCTGAAGAAAAATATGGATTTATAATATATCAGGGAGGATTTATACCAGAAACAAAATTAAGAATTGTTGAAATAGAAAATACAGATGTTGAAGCATGTTCTGGAACACATTTAGAT
The DNA here is from genome assembly GCA_049414405.1 of Candidatus Nanopusillus sp. Classification (GTDB taxonomy): domain Archaea; phylum Nanobdellota; class Nanobdellia; order Nanobdellales; family Nanobdellaceae; genus Nanobdella. The sequence goes on along the minus strand of JBMSAQ010000015.1, from coordinate 79,312 downwards.
AATACATTAGAAATTGGATTAGTAAAAATAAAGAGTGTAGAAAAAATTGCAGATGGGTTGATAAGGTTTAGATTTGTTGCTGGTGATAGGGTTATAGAAGAATTTGAAAATTATGAGGAAAAAATTTTAGATATAAAAAGTAAGTATAATGTTGATATAAATAATTTAAATAACTATATTGAGAAAATAAATAAGGAAAGGGAGGAATATAATAAAAAGTTAAATATAGTATTGGAGGAATATATTAAAAACAATATAAAGGATGGAAAATTATACTTAGAAACTAGTTTATATATATCTGATATAATAAAATATGTTTTAAAATATAAAGATTTAATAAATGATATAAATTTAAAGTGTAAGGATGGAATAATTAACTTAAAAGAAGGTGAAAAGAAAGTTGATAAGTTTTATATAAAGAAAGTCAATTAATTTTTATAAGCGGCGGTGCCCGAGAGGTCAAAGGGGGTCGGTTTAGGTCCGATTGGATAAGATCCGCCAGGGGTTCAAATCCCCTCCGCCGCATTTAAGAATTTAATAAAATTTTTAAATTTAATTTTATAACGGGTTTTTATGAGAACAATTGCCCCAATAGTTCTAATTATAATAATAGTTGGTATAGCAGCTGCGGCTGCAGGAACATATTATGTGTATACTAACATAATTATGCAACAACCCCAGCATACATCATTTGTAATAAATAGTGTATATTGTTTAAATAATACCATATATTTTGATATCTACAATAATGGAAGCACACAAATAAATGTAAGTGATTATCAAATAATCTTCATAGATAATAATGGAAATGTTGTACTTATAAACGGAAGTAGTGTCGCATGTGATGCAGGAAATGTGATTCCTTCGGGAAGAAACAGTTTGTGTCATATAATAGATAAGACTTGTCATTATAATTCTACTGCGTATATTATAAATACAAGTTTTATATATGGCGGGGTTATTTATAATTATGCAGTATCAGATGACAATAGGTTTAATTTTGTATATGTTTCTAATTTTGATAATTCTAATAATGTAGTTTATAATGAAAGTTCTACTAGCTCTAATGGTTCTGATAATTTATTGCACATTCCAATAGTAATATACAATGTTCAATCTATTCCAACACAATCTCCATTCCAACAACAGATAGCAATATGTAATGGAAGTGTAAATATAGTTAATAGCTTCTCCTACATAAATAATGCAACATTGTTTAATCAAATAAATCCAAATGGACAAAATGTAATGTTTACAGATAGTGATGGTAATATCTTATATTCATGGTATGAAGGTCAATTATGGTATGAAGGTCGAATGGGTCATAGAGAAATTGCATGTTATGTATGGTGGGTAAAATTACCAAATGGAATATCTCCTTACGGTTATGTAACAGCACATATGTACATAGGATCTAATGATACAGACTATTACCAACAATATTACCCCTATGTAGGACAAGCACCACATTTATCCCCAACATATGGACAATATGATAATGGAGAATATGTATTTTTATTCTATGATAATTTCGCTGGAATAATATTTGATATGAGTAAATGGAGAGCCAGTTTATATGGTGCAACCATAACAGTAAATAACGGATTAACTATCAATTCATCCACTTCTAGATCATGGGCTGGATTGTTTACATTATCAGATTTCCCTCCAGATACAATCTTCGATGCTTATTTAGCCTCTTATACAGTACGAGGTTCCCGTGGTGGTCATGGTATTGGTGTATACATTAATAATACCCCATATGAAAAAGATGGCTTTGGATATCAACCAGTCAGGTATGTTGGAGATAATCATGGTGGTATTGCTGTAGGATCACTTACATCGAGTTATGGTTATTCATATAATGAGTATCCTATGGCAGATTCTATAGTTTCAGTATATTGGGATTATGCAAATAATAGAGGAGTAGGATTAAACTATAAAATTAATTCTATAGGGTCTCAAGGTCGTATAAAGAAATATAATTATTATGTGATAGGTGCTTATTCAGTGGAAGGTACAATGATAAGTACCTGGTACTGGGCTAGAGTGAGATTTATGCCTCCAAATGGTGTAATGCCTAGAATTTATATTGATTAAATTTTTTGATATTGGTTAATAACAAAAGAGACAAAAGAATTAATTTATTCGGTAATAAATATTTGTTTAACATCAAAAAGGTATATGTGATATGATAATTTCGGAGTAATTAAATATAGAATTCTAACCCCCATTCTTATGCTATATGAATATTTCAAGTATCTTAATATCGGTAGGAGTAAATGTATGATTTTCAGAAGTATCATCATCATCAATAATGATGAACAAACCAGCTTTCATCATTCTATTCTTTCCACTACTTGTAGAATACATGTTATTGTATATAATAAAACTAATCAAATCTGCCGAATTAGTAACATTTTCTAAATATAAAATATATTTTTTTGGCTTTTTATGATCTTGTAGAAAATCAAGTCCACTAATACCGTTTACATGTATCTCTGATAGTTTATTTTTTTCTCCCATAATTTCTATACCGAGTGCATAGATTAGATTATTTAGTGGCACATAAGGTGGTATTTCTTTTGCATATCCTATAACTAAGGCAAAGTGACCATCAAAAGGAATGGGTTGTCTATGCATTTCAGGTGATGGCGGAGGTGATATAAATGCTGCAGGATAATATTCATTATCATCATCCAAATCTAATTTCTTATAAATTTCTAATACATCTGGTATTTCTCTTCTTGTTTGAAAAGTATAAGATATAAATCCTTTTTCTTGATGTACTCGATATGCAAGTATTTCATCTAGATTGCTTTTTCTTCTTCTTATTGCATAGACTCTTGTATTGAGATATAGACCGGGCATTTTAAACATTATTATTATAATATTGGAAAAACACCTTTATTGTTATCTTTTAGTAACAAAGATTTTTATAGACATGGACCCGCGGGGATTCGAACCCCGGACCTCTCGGACCGCAACCGAGAATTCTATCCATGCTGAACTACGGGTCCTATATATATTATATTTTTGGTAGTATTAAATTTCCAAATTTTTCATATTTATTTAATTTGAAGAATAGACCGGCTAAATATGATAAATATGCATCATAAATATCTTTATATTCAAATACTTTTGAAAAATATTGGTATTTTAATTTTAGTATTTTTTCCACCGCTCTTGGAAATGTTTCATATATTTCTATATCATTATTAATCCCCATTATTTTATTTTTTAATAAGTTAGCCCTTTCATATAAAAATTTCATTGATTTTAAAGATAATGGTAATGGTTTAAATCCATATTTATATAATAATTTTTCTTCTATTCTATATGGATATTCATAACTTAGAGGTGCATCAATAAATATATATTTAAATTTTTCTTTTTCTATTAAATTCAATATTTCCTCATTTTTATATAATATTCCAAATATTGGTTTATTATTAAAATAAAAATATCCAGTTCTATTATTTTCTTTTGCAGATAGATCTAAACCAAGTATCATTCTCTACAAACAAATTTATATGATGTATCATATATATCTTTTTCAAAATTCATTTTATCCAAATAGTAGTTTAATATTACAATAACCTGTGATGAAAAATAATTAATATCTCCCAAAGAAATTTTTATTACATCTTTTTCTATCTTTTTCTTAATATCTTTCGGTATTCCTAAGAAATCTCCAATAATAAATACAGGATTTTCAATTTTTATATTTTCAATAAATTCACCATCTTTATCCAATAAATATATATTTTTTCCATTATTTTTATATTCGCTTAATAAATCAAAAAAATCAACTTTATCTACATATATACCTGAAAATGGACTTTTAATATTCTTTTTATTATATTTTTTCAATGATATTGATAATAATGTAGATATATCCTTTTTTGACCATGGTGTATTTATGTCGGACTCTATCCTTATTAATCTAGGAGGAACTGGTTTTCCAGTTAAATATAAATCAAATCTAGTATTTTTTCTCAATCCATTTGATACAAAAAAAGCATGTATAATTGAATTAATTGCTATATCCAATCTCCCAGAATAATATATGTTTTTAAAATTTCCATCAGTTCTTATAGTATTTGAATAAAAAATAAATATTCTCATAATCAAATATTTAAATAAAACTTTATAAAAAATTAGATAATAATAAACTTTTATGAAAAAAATAAAACTATTTGCATTATTAACTTTGATATCTAATTTTTTTAATATATATTCACAAAATTATTCATCAACATTATTTAATGTTCCAATAAATCCAATAAATATAAGTCATCTAAATTTATATAATTTGGAACAAGGTTCTTATGGTTATTTTTATATTTTATATCCAGAATATTATTATTATTATTTGATAAATTCATCAAACCAGTATTTAAACATATATTTTAGTTCATCAATTCCTTTAAATTTTTATATAATGGATCAACAAAATTATCAAAATTTTAAAAACAGCGAAAATTTTACATCAATCTATCAAAGATATACAAATTATATAAATCAAAGTATAAATCTATCTTCAGAAAATTATTACATAATAATTTATAATAACAATACACAAAATGCATCTTATTTTTTTATATATAGTTTGACAAATCAATCTGAAAAAAATATTTATTTTCCAATAGGAATTTCTGATTATGGTATATATATTAACAATAGAATCGTTTATGGATATAATGTTAAGACAAATAAAGTTATTGGAAAAATTTATTTAGATAATTTTAGTTCATATGTTAGTTCTTTATGTTCTAATACTTTTTTAGGTGAGGATTCGGGCTCAATACAATTAAATGCGATTCTAGAATTAAGTAATGGCCAACATTATTGGTTACAGAATGTTTTATTAATAAACAATACCGGTAGATATTTTATTTTTGCTAATAATATATGGAATTTTACCTCTTTTAATCATAATCTATCATCGAATAATTTAATTAAAGGTAATGGAATAATAAGTAAATATGATGATAAATATTTTTATGTATATGCAACAAATCATTTTTCTTTACAATATCCATTAAATGTATATTTAATAATAAATATTACTCAAAATAATTCCCATCCAGTAATACAATTTGGTTATAGTCTAGATGGACAAAATATAAATTGGTACGATAATGTTACATTATTAATTCCGTCAAATGGTAGTATAGTTATTTTTCCCAATTTTACAAGTTCTAGAAATATTAAGAATTTAGAATTGGTTATTGGTGGACCAGGAAATGGGGCTTGTATAGATGTAAAAAATATTAGTGGATTTTTGGGTTTATATTATTCTTATAAAAATAATGGAAGTTATTATCTTACCCCAAGTCCTTCAATATTTAATTATGGTGCTAATACTGCAGAATATTCTTCAAATATTAGTGCGAATATAATATCGCAAGGATTTGTAAATTTATCTGTAGGACCTTTTTATCCAAAGTATTTAGGAAATGCAAATATCACAAACTATAATATATCTGTTTATTATTCTTACAACAACTCATACATAAATTATCAATATCCACTTGGGCTAATCTTTAATGTGAAAATTCCAATATATGTTTATCAAAACAATACATTATATGTATTAAGTAATTTAACAATAAACGGGGTATATTATAGTATAGATTATTCCCATCAGTATGTAAATATAAGTCTGCTAGTAAATAAGGATTATAATATCTCTACAAACTATATTAAATATTATTTAGTTATTATAAATAACAGTATTGGAATAAATTTTACAATTTCTGGAAATTATTTAAATGAAACACATTATAATAATATATATTATCTTTATGCAAAAGATCTGTTGAATATATACTTAAATCAAATATATAATTTTGAAAATTATCGATATTATTGTCAAAATAACATAACATTAAATATAAATACTTCAAAAGTTGTTGATATATCTGATTATTGTTATTTGCAGTATCAATTAAATATATCCTCACCGTTTAATTATACAATAAACAATAATACATATTATGGAAATACGAGTTTTTATATAAATGCAAATAATAATGTAACTATATTAATAAATACAATTAGTTATATAAATAATTATGAAAGATTTTATTGCAATCAGAACAACGTAACAATAAATATGTCCTCTCCAACAAATATTGATCTATCTAGCTATTGTGTATATCAATATTTAGTAAATATTAATACACCATTTTTAGTAAATATTTCCATAAATAATTCTGTAAATACTTATGGAAATACTTCTATTTTTTTAAATAAAGGAACTGTAATAAATATTTTACCAGCCAAGTATATTGAATCTGGATTCTTTTATGATACAATTTATTATGAGGATGGATATAATTTTATTGTGAATCAACCATTAAATATTACTGTACAATTCAATAAGAAAGTTCAATATAATTATTTAAATATTGGGTTGTTGATTGGTGTAATAGTTGGAATAATAATATTTATTTTATACTGATGGGACCGCCGGGACTTGAACCCGGGACCACCGGTACCCCAAACCGACATCCTTCCAGGCTGGACTACGGTCCCAAATAAAATATATAGAAAATCAAAATATATAAGGAATAAAATATCGAATCTTATGAATTCGGGAATATCAAACCAATTAGGTATATTTTAGTCGATTCCATATTAAAATGATACCAATATTTAATTTTTTTAAGTATTATTCTAAATAAGATATATAAAAAAATTAAAATATATAAGGAATAAATCTAAAAGTTTCTTTCATATATTCTTCATATTCCTTTCCAAACTTTTCTAACATATATTTTTCTTCCGGAATCACTTTTCCAAAATACACCATTAATGATACGATGAAAGCTCCCAATATTCCCAATAAACTATATGTTACAAAACCAAGTCCAAAGAATATTAATATTTCCCCCAAATATCCTGGATGTCTTATATATTTATATATTCCGTTTTTAATTATCTTCTGACCCTCAACAGTCCCAATAGATGGTAAATAATATTTTCCAAGGGTTGCTTCAGCAACTCCTTGTATTATCAACCCTAGTATAAACAATATGAATCCAATACTATAACCTAAATTATAATCAAACAGTGAAAAGTTATAATAATAGTCTATTGATGCTAATATCATTATAAACGTCATTCCAACAAGTACATGTAATATAAAACCTACCAGAGAATATAATTTTAGCTCTATTATTTTTCCTTTTTCCCCTTTTATTAATATGAATGGCAATATCAATCCAACTATTATTTCTGTTACTATGAAAAGAAATAAATATTCTTGTACACCATAGTTTATTATCATTTTAATATTTTAGTATTTTTAAAATATAAATTTATCCTGTCACGCAATTTAGGTTGATATTTTTTGTAAATACGAAAGCTGCTATGATAAAAATAACTTAATTAAAGAGTTTATATAAAACTATGCCACCGCCGGGACTTGAACCCGGGACCTCTACCTTACCAGGGTAGCGCTCTACCGCTGAGCTACGGTGGCTATTTTCCTATCTTTTTTGATATGATATTTATATATTGCGGATTTATACTATAAATATATTCGTTGTTATCTACTTCTCTTATTAATATACCTTGTTTATACATTTTATTCAAATATTTTGACACAGTATTTCTTGGAAGATTTAATATTCTTGATATATCCTTTGAAGACATTTTGTTTTTATATAATATCTCTAAGATCATTTTTTGTGTGTTAGACAATTTTATTTCATTTTCTAAATTCTTTATTTCTCCTAAACCTTTATTTATGTTATCTATTCCCCCTTCTAAGAGGTTATTTAATTCAATAAATATTTGCCTAATATTATTATTGCTTTTTCTTATTAAATTTCTTAACATTCTTTCATCTAAATTTACCCTTCCTTTTAATTTTTTATTTATCAATTTTAATATTTCATCTTCTGGAGGAAATTTCATTTCTATCTTTTTATATAACCTATTTAAGAAAGACAGGGTAGCATTCATTATTTGCGGAGACGGTTGGATTAACATTATTGAATGAACAATCCTATTATCATATAAATATTTTAGTTTTTTAGATACATCCTCTGGAAAATTATAATATTCATCCAATATCAATACTATAGGTAGTTTATTTTCAAATTTAAAGAATAAAAACTTATTATATCTATTTTTTTCGATTGTTTCTTCCAAATCTTTATTCCTTTCATATTCTCCATTTACATATATTACATTATATCTATCAGATAGATCTCTCTTAATTTTAAATGCTAAAGAAGTTTTTCCAGAACCGATTGGTCCATATAATAGAAATATTTCGCCATTTATTATAGAATCTTTTACTTTTTTTATTATATCATCTACCCCAACCAAATCTTCATTTGGTCTTATATCTAAAGGATTTTTAGAGAAACCGTATTTTTTCCACCACATCTTATCTTATATTATTTAATAATTCTATATAAGTTGATATTGACCACAGTTGATGTAAGGCCCCTGCCGGTTTTAATTCATATGCACTAGATCTTTCAGGCAATGTTCCTATCATTTTTATTAATCTTTCATTAGATTTCAAAATACTACTTATTATATTCCAGTATTTTTCCTTATTTAAATTATGTAAATCCGTAGCAGCAATGTTATTTATAAAAATCCATGAATCTCCATTATGCATTGATTTTCCTTCATTTCTAAAATAATTATCTTCATTGCTATATGGAATAAATTCTTTATCAAATATAGATAAACTACTAATTCCTCCCCATTTTAGATATAGATGTGTTAATGAATAATCAAATATATTTTCCCATTCATAATTTGAAAAAATCTTTGGATAAAAGTAATAAGATAAAAATACGTTGCATCTTATCTTTTTATTTTTTATATCATCATATAATGAAGAATCTGATAAGTAATTCTTTCTAATTGAATTCTTTATTTTTTCTAGTTTTTCTTTATATTCATCTTTTTTTGTATAATTATATAAATTATCATACGCATTTGCCATTAAAAATTGTATTTCTATCGGATAAATTCTATTTAATGTGTCCATCCATGTTTCATTTGGATATGCTTTAAACAAAAATAATTTTTCATCTAAATAATTTTCTTCAAACATATTTAACTTTCCAATAATATTATTTACTAATTTATCAAATATTTCTTTTTCAAATAAATCTTTAAATTGAAATAATCTGAAAATATATAATCCTACTCCATCAGAATTTCCAATATTTTCATTTTTTATATTTTTTAATCTCCCATCTGGCAAAAAATAATTTGAATATTCAATTAATTTATTTTTCACAATGTCTTTATTAATGTAGTATAATCCACCTAATGAAACCAATACATCTCTGCTCCATTCTTGGAAATACCATGGAAGACCTGCAGAAATGTTATTATCATAAATAAAAGATAATAATCCATTTTCAATTAGATTTTTTCCATTTAAATTATCTTTATCATTTTTATATATTATTTCTAATTCTTTTGCGTAAAAAGAAAATGGTAAATATATATATCTTTCAAATGGTGGAGATTTTCTATATAAGTCATAATTATAATTTACTTTTATCCATTTATTTAATTCTTGATATACTTCAAATCTTTTTATTATTGCTTCATAGTTTAAATCCCTTCTATTAAATTTTATTTTCACATAATCATTATTTTTTTCAATATTGTATATTCTCTCCCATTCATCTATATCATACAAATATCTTGTATCAAAATAAACATTTAATGTAGAATATTTATTTGTTTTATATATTAATTTATTATCTATTAATTTATATTCTTCCCATCCATCTTTATATATTATCTTTATATTATTATAATCCCTTAGTATTATCTTTTCAATTTCATTATAATTTATATCTTTATTTTCTATTTTTTCTAATATTTTGATAAAATTGTTGTTATAATATTGTAATAAACCAAAATATCTACTGTTATATAGTAAAGGCAAAAACAAAAAAGAACCTTTGTTATATATAATAGCATAATCAAAATTTTCTAATTCAATTTCTTTTTCCATACAAATATTTTTATTAAAAGATTTATAATTATTTTTCTTATTTTTTAATTATGAAAATATTATTTTTATCTTGGAGAGTATTTCCTCAGAAAGGTGGCGGATTAGAAAAAGTAACATATTATTATTTGAAATATCTTGATTATTTTAATAATAATGTTTATTTATTCATTTTAAATCTGACTGATGATGTAAAATCTTTCTGGAATAATAGGTTAAAGAACTCAAAAATTTTTGGATTAAATATGAAAGTATATCAATCGTATGTAGATTATTTTAAATATGAATCTTTTACTTTACATGAGAGGAAAATTATAGACTATAAGAAGGCAGTAATTGAATATAAAGATAAATTAATAGATTTATTGAAAAAAATGAAATTAGATTTTGATATAATATATGCATATGACTGGTTGACTGCTTTAGCAGGAATAGAAATAAAGAAAATATACAAAAAGCCACTGGTTGTTCATTTCCATTCTCTAGTATATGATAGAGTTGGAGGAAATCCGGATGTATTAAAATACTTATATGATTATGACTATGGAATAGAATTGGAAGTTTGTAAATATGCGGATAAAATTATAGTAGTAAGTAAGAGAGAGAAGGATATACTGATAAAATATTATAATTGTGACGAGAAGAAAATTGATGTGATATATAATGCTCAGGATGATGATTTTAATATAAGAGAAAAAGTAAATAGTAAAATAAAAGAAAAATATAAAATAGTATTATATCTTGGAAGGATGACAATGCATAAAGGTCCAGATTATTTATTAAAAGCAGCAAAAAAAGTTTTAGAAAAAAGAAAAGATGTACTATTTATATTTGCAGGAACTGGAGAAATGTTAGAACAGTTGATAAAAATGGCTGCAGATTTAAATATATCAAAAAATGTAATATTTACTGGATGGGTTGATGATGATTTAGCGGAATATTTATACTCAATAGCAGATATATTTGTTTTACCATCTGTATCAGAACCTTTTGGTTTAACTCCATTCGAAGCTTTAAAATATAAAGATTTTATTATAATATCAAAACAAACAGGAGTATATGAAGTATTGAAGAATGCATTAGCAGTTGACTTTTGGGATATAAATAAAATGGCAGATTATATATTGGCGTTATTATATTACCCAAAATTGGGAGAATATGAGATAAAGTTATGTTTGGATGATATAAAAAATTTATCTTGGAAAAATTCTGTAGAGAAATTAATTTCTATTTTCAATAGTTTGGTCTAATTCTATATCTCTTAAAATGTTCATATACGATATAAAAGAATCATAAGGGGTTGCAAAAGCCTCTTCCCTAAAATATTTATGTACATCACCATCGCTATTATATTTTAGACTCATATAATAGAAATTATCGGAAGTTGATAAATATCTCAATATATTTAATGTTTTTTCGTCATTTTTAAACTTTTTATATAGTTCTCTTAAATAATCTAAAGCTTCTCTTTGTATACTATCTCCAATCCATGCAGATAGATCTCTTTCAATATCTGCCCATGATATTAGTTCAGGTATATCCAATTCATCTTTATAATTAAATTCTTCAACAGCTTCAGTTATATTATATGTTTCAAAATATTTTTCTTTTCCAATATATTCAAATAGCTTGTTCCAAAATTCAAATATTCCAGATTCTTTCCATATATGTTCCCCTATTGTTTCAAAATCCATAAATATATTTATTATATCCCCAGGAGTGTTCTTTAACCATAAATAGTATTTATCTGCAGTTAATGGATATTCTAACCAGTTCTTATTTGTAAACCTAAATCCTATATCATCAGATAATCTATAATTTCTTAATAATAGCCTTAAATTATTTATTTTTAATTTATATACATAATTTGGACTCCTATTTCCTAAAATTTTTTCAGTTCCTTCAGTCAATGTTACTTTATATCCTAAAGAATATACAATTTCTCCAATTTCGTTATTAAATACAAGTTCAAAATTCCTAAAGCTTCTAGATTTATAATTAAATATTTCCTTTATTTTTTTTCTATGTAATTTTATTTGATTAATAAATTCATCTTTATCAATTAAATATGCTAATGAATGATAATATGTTTCTGATACAATTTCTACATTTCCTGTATCTATTAATTTTTTCCATAGTTCTAGAATTTCTGGATGATATAATTCTAATTGTTCAACTAATGTTCCAGAAATTGAAAATGATACTTTTATATCGTACTTTATGATATTATCGTATATCATTTCTAATGCTGGTTTATAACATTTATATACAACTCTATCTAATATCCTTTTATTTAGATCATCGTTGAAATAATTTTTTGATCCTATATCAAAAAAAGAATAATATCTTATTCTTCTTGGCTGATGCGCATGGAAATAAAATACAATACCAGTCATAAATATTTTTTAAAGATATAAAATATAAAATTTAATATGATTGAAGTTGATAATGAAAAAGAAGCATTTATTACTATTGATGGACAAAAACTATATAGTCTTCAAGATCTATTAATTTGGTTATATAATGCGGATTATGACAAATTTAATTATCATAAGGATCACTTTCCAGAATGGATAAAAAATGCATTAAAAGAGGAAGTTTTATATGAAAAGATAATGGAAACAAAAGATAAAGATGAATATATAAAAATTATAGGAAATTTCTTAAAAGCTCATGAAGTACATGTAAAGAAAAAACTTTCAAAAGAAGAAGCTGAAATAAAATTTTCAAAATTATTAGGATTATGATAATATCTTTTCTATCATTAAAGGGGGGAGTTGGAAAAACAACATTGGCAAACAATCTTGCAGCATATTTAAAGAAGGAATATAACTATAAAGCATTAATAATAGATACAAACGGAATATATTCTTCAAATTTAATATTTTTAAATAATGAAAAATTGTTTGGAAATAAGGTATATCAAGGAATAAAGGTATTACCATATTTTCATTTAAAAATTATAGATAATTTAGATTTTAGTATTAATGATTTAAATTATTTGAAAAGATATTATGATGTAATTATCTTTGATGCACTTCCAAACATAAATTATATACTAAGTATTGAAAAAATATCAGATATAAACTTCTTAGTAATAAATCCAGATTTCTATTCTTTATATGTAAATAAAAAATTACACGATCTTTTAGATAAAAATAAGGTTAAAATAGTATTAAATAAATATGATAAGAGTATTGAAATAGACTTTATAGAAGATGTATTTAAGAAAGAAATATATACAGTTATTCCAATAATTAAAGACTTTATTAATTATCAATTTCAATATCAACCTATTGTATTTTATAATGAAAGATCAAAAGCATTAAAATATATAGATGAGCTAGCATATTGTATAACTGGTGATAAAAGGAAGAGAAGTATATTTGATATTATATTTAGATGATGTTATTTGAACAATCTTGGGAAGTATGCAATAAAGTGGGAGGAATATATACAGTATTGTATACTAAGGCAAAGTATATAAAAGAAAAGTATAATGATAAATATTTTCTGATAGGTCCATATAAAAATAGTTCAGAATTTATTGAATTATATCCTCCAAGTTATATAAAAGAAATAAACTATCAATTAGATGGGATTAAAGTACATTATGGATATTGGAATATTGAATCAAAACCAAATGTATTCCTAATAGAATTTGATGAATTTTTCAATAAAGAAAGAAATTTATGGAAATATAAATATTGGGAATGGTATAAAATAGATTCTTTAAATTCGGACTTTACTTTTGATGAACCATTGTTATGGTCTGTTGCCGTTGGTATATTTTTAGAAAAGTTAGATAAATATTTTAATGAGAAAAAAATATTACATGCGCATGAATGGCTGTCTGGAGGTACAATATTATATATAAAGAAAAATAATTTAAATTATAAGACAATATTAACGATTCATGGAACAGTTATTGGAAGAACTTTATCTGAAAAAAATGTAAATGTGGGGAAGGCATTGGATATTATAGATCCAGATAAAGATTCATATAGATTAGGAATAAATTCAAAATATCAATTGGAAAAGCAAGCAATATTAAATTCTGATATATTTACAGTAGTATCTGATAATTTGGGGGAAGAAGCATATAAAATATATAGGAGAAAATCAGATTATATAACATATAATTATATAAACGTAAAGGAAAAAGAGTTATTTAATTATTATAAAGTTTCAAAGAAATGGATGGATGAATTCTTGACCTGGTATTTTTATCCATATTATGATCTACCAGAAAAATATTTATTGATATATACAATTGGTAGATATGAGCCATATAATAAGGGTCTAGATCTATTTATTGATTTATTAAAATACTTGGACGAAAATAGATTAAATACTATTGCATTTATTTTTGTCCCTTACAATATTAAAGGACAAAATAGCGATATAATTAGATCTTACAAAGAGTATATTAAATTGAAGGAAAATATAGAAGAAAACATACATTTAATCATAAGATCTTTATATAATGGAAAAAACATATTAGATAAATTAGGCAGAATGAAGAATAAGAATCCACCAATATATACTCATGATGTGGAAAGTAATATCATAATTGAGAAATTAAGAGAAAATAATTTAAATAATGATAGAAATAATTATGTAAAAGTTATATATGTTCCAGTTTATCTTGGAAATGATGTATTATTTAGTTTGGATCTGGAATATATATTACCAGTATTTGATTTTGGCATATTTTTATCAAGGTATGAACCTTATGGATACACACCTTTAGAAGCATTGAATAATTTTATTCCGATTGTTTTATCCAATAAAACAGGATTTTATAGAAATTTAATAAGTAAAAATATAAATCATGAATATATAATTAGTATAGATCCACATAGTTTGGATAAAGAATTCATATATAATAAATTTTTACAATATTATAATTTAGATTTATATGAAAAAATGGAAATAAAAAAGCAAATGTATGATATATCTAAGAAATTTGATTGGAAAAATAATATAAATGAATATATAAATATTTACGACTCTATGTAATAATTTAAAAGTAATAAAAATCAATTTTGATATATGGCATCATTTGCAGATTTTATAATAAACCTAGTAAATATGTTGGGGATAAACTTAATATTTGTTTTTCTATTCTATTTTGGAATATTGTATTTTTTAATAAAATTTTTGCTAGATAGCATTGGGGGAAAAGATGAAAAAGAGGGGAAAAAAGATATAAATAATATATTAGCATTTATTATATCAACTTCTGCATCGTTCTTATTAACAACATTTACTGGCTTTGTGTTATATACACAATATTTTATATCTTTTATAGTTTCGATGATTCTAGTATTATTTTTCTTTATACTCATGGCAGCTTTCTTAACGAGTGGTAAAGTATTTGAATCAATAGAAAAAAGAACATCTTCGGGTGAAGGAAAACGAAGTAGCGCCAGACTTGTACCACCAATAATGCTATTAATATTTATTATCATATTTGCTTTATTATCAATGTATTATGCATATCAAGATTATTTTTTATCAATAACTTTTGGTACGTCTCCACAAGCACAAATTTATACAATAACTTTTAATCCTTATATATTATTTGCAATGATATTTTTTATTTTAATAGGAATATTTTTGATATTCTCTAGTACTGGTTTTAGTTCTGAAGGTGGAAAAGGAGGTGAAGATAAAGGAAAATCCCAATAATTATTTTTTTATTTCTTCAACTATGCAATCATCTCCACACAATTTTCCTATATCTGAATAAAATTCTGATAATAATCCAATTGGGATTTCTAATATTGCTTCATAAGTTTCACCCCAATTTTCTTTTATAATTTTATATTTATTTTTTATTATTCCTATTATTTTGGATCTGTTTGGATATACTATGA
The DNA here is from genome assembly GCA_049414405.1 of Candidatus Nanopusillus sp. GTDB lineage: Archaea > Nanobdellota > Nanobdellia > Nanobdellales > Nanobdellaceae > Nanobdella. The sequence goes on along the minus strand of JBMSAQ010000015.1, from coordinate 63,421 downwards.
GTTTTATATTTTTATATTCTATTTTTAATGGATATTTCTTTCTTATTTCTTTTAAAACTTCTTCAGCTTGTTTTTCTATTGGTTTATTTATATCTACATTATATTTTACCATTTCAAATAGTTCCTTTGCTCTTTCATATGTTAATGGCATATTATTTTTGCTATCATATGCTATTTTTCTTATATATTCGATAATTTGTTTTTTCTTTTCTTCAATCAACTCTCTCTTATATTCTGTTGGTAATGGAATTTCAGAATTTTCTAATATTTCTTTAGCAACTTCAAGAATATCTGTAGTTCCGAAAGCTTTCTTTAAAGATTCGCTTGATATCCTTTCTCCCTTTTTGGAATCTTTAAAAATTTCTTTTACAGCCAATACTTCTCTTATATCTTTTATTTTCCCTTCTTTATATTCAAAAGCCTTTCTTAGATATACAATTATCTCAAAATTATAACCTTCTTTCTTATATTTTATACTTATTTCTGTATCTTTATTCTTCATATAGTTCTTTTATTTTATGATTTTCAAATGTTCTAACTTTTTCATCTTTCTTTACATAGGACAATATTAATCTCTCATATGCAAAATTATTTCCTAAATATTCTTTTAATACATCTATTCCAAATTTGATTGCTTCATCTAAATTCATTTCTTTATATCTTTCTTCCAATATTGGCGTAATCTTATCTTCACCCTCTCCAATTACAACAGCTTTATATCTATAGAATATTCCTGAAGGATCTAATGAAAACAATTTTGGTTCACCATTTTTATCTATTCCACCAACTATTAATGATACAGCAAAAGGTCTTATACCACCAAATCTTGTATAAGATTGCATTATATCACTTATTTCCCTTACTAATAATTCTATATCTATTTGTTTTCCATATTGTAGTTTATGTTGTTGAGCAATTTCTCTTGCATAATCTATTAGTACTCTACCATCTGGTATGAATCCGGAAAATGTTCCAATTATGTGATCATCTATCTCCATAATTTTTTCAATAGAATCTGTTATAATTAATTTGCTTGGAATTTTTTTATCTGCAAGTATCAATACACCATCTTTTGTACATATTCCAATTGCTGTTGATCCAGCCTTTGCAGCCTGTTTTGCATATTCTACTAATATCAATTTTCCTTCTGGTGAAAATATTGCCCATCCTCTGTCCATTGGTCCAAAATGTCCAATATCAGTTTCCATAAAGATAAGGTTTAAGATATATTTAAAAAAGATTTTGCACCTTTTAATGTTTTAAATATTTTGAAATTTTTTATATTTTGTAGATATAATAAAAAAATTATTTTGTACAAATGTTTTTTGTTCACAGATATAATTATTTTTTTATTTATTTCTATTTTATTTAAGTGTAAATCATAATAATTTATATATCCAAAATATTTAATAAAATCATTTTTTAATTTATTTTCATCAAAAAAATCTATCAAAATATATCTATTTTTGACTTTTAGTGCCTTTGGTAGCATTACCATTCTTCAATACTATTCATTTTTGCTTCAATATCTTTAAGACTTAATTTTTCTAACATCTCTTTATATCTGTTTCTTATTGTAACTTCAGTTATTCCAGCAACTTCTGCTATATCCTTTTGTGTCTTTTGTATTCCATGCTTTACACACGCTAAATATATTGCAGCCGCAGCAACCCCCGCCGGACCTCTACCTGCGGTTATATCAGATTCTTTTGCTTTATTAACTATTTCTATTGCTGTAGATACAACTTCTGGTGGTAAGCTTAATAATGATGAAAATCTATGTACATATTCTGTAACATCTATTGGTTGTATTTTTATCTTTAATGCCTGTAATAAATGTTTATATGTTCTTCCCAATTCCTTTTTATGTATGTTTGATGCTTTAACTATTTCATCTATTGTTCTTGCAACATCATGTAATCTACATGATATATAGGTACAAGCAGCAATAACTGTTTCTACAGATCTTCCTCTAATTAATCCTCTCTCAACGGCATCTAAATATAATTTTAATGCTGTTTCTTCTACCTGTTTTGGCAATTGTAAGAATGAAGAAATTCTTCTTAACTCTTGTTGTGCTAACTTTAAATTTCTTTCATAAGAACTTGTAGACCTCTGTTGCCATTTTTTCAGCTTTTTAGATAATGAGATATCTTCGTCTTCAGATTCTACCTTTCCGATTTCTGTTGATATCATACTTGGTATGTTGGCATATCTCATTGCACTACCAGTTCTTGATAATTTTTCTGCATCTTCTGAATTTATTGTCCTATATTCCTTTCCCAGATATGGAACTTCTTCAATTACATAACCACATTTTGCACATACTAACTCTGCTGTCTTTTCATTGTATATAAATTCTGTACTTCCACATGCTAGACATTTTAATTCTGGATTTTTTATGAGCTTTTGGACCATAATAAACTTTTAAATATTATGTTTATAAAGTTAACCTTTTAAGCATTATCAATTTTTTACTATTGATCAATGAATATAATCCTTAAAATAATTTTTATATCATTTTGTTAGGACATCAAATTGCTTCCTTATCCATATTATAGAGAATATAGCTAGAGAAAATAGTATTACTTCTAATGGAGTAAATATTATTGAAAACATTGGTAATAGAGCAATAGTTACAATAGATGCAATATAAAATGGTGTATTTGATAATATTAATATATCTCCAATAAATTTATTGGAATATACATATCCCCTTCTAATTGATAAATATGGGGACAATAATATTCCTATTGGTATTATTGATATATATGTAAAGAAGAATAAGAAATTAAAGAAATAATAAACAAAACCATATAATAGTGTTGAATAATGTGATATATATTTTATTGATGAATATATTATCCATAATAATAATATAGAAAGTAGAAATATCCTTAATAATTCATCATTTCTTACTTCTATATTTTTACTTCTTCCAAGTCTTTTATATTCTATTACTATTGGTTTCATGGAAAATACTACTGGAACAAACAATCCCAGTGTAAGTATTGATACTATAATTGTAATTATATAACTTAGATTATGTCTCTTTATATATGTAAAATTTAGTTGTTCACTCTTTGAACTCTTTATTTTTAGTTGTTTTATATAATTATAAAAGAACAATATTACAAAAATAGATATAATGACGTATAAAAATAAGTTATGTCTAAATATAAAAAACAAAATTATTTCCAAAATAATTAGCAGATAATAAAAAAATGTATAAGATTCCTTTTTATAAAATGATATTTTTAATTCTGCAATTACATTATCTAGATAAATATATAAACCATAAAATGATGAAACTAAATTAAATACAAATAAAAATATAAAATATGAAATTATTGTATAGATTATTGAGAAAAATAAATTACTCAATCCAATAAATAAATTATCCCAATGATTAAAAGACAGGAAAAAACCTACAATTATTAAATAATATATTATTCTTCTATCTATTTTTATATATTCAAACATATTTCATCTTTTTATTTTTTAACTTTATAAGATATATTATGTCTGAAAATAGAACAATATCTATAAAGGACCTACATAATATATTTAAATTTAAAACCACGGAAGAAATAAGTGTACCTGAAAAAATATCAGAGCAAATTATTGGACAAGATAAAGCATTGGACATAATTAGAAAAGCCGCTAAACAGAGAAGACATGTTTTGCTGATAGGAGATCCTGGTACTGGTAAATCTATGTTAGCACAGGCATTAGCAGAAATATTATCAGAAGATAAAGAACAAGTTAAAAATTTAGAAGATATACTTGTATTTCCAAATCCAAATGATGAATATCAACCAATAATAAAAACAGTTCCAATGGGAACTGGTAAAAAGATTGTAGAAGAAATGAGAAAAAGAGTATTAGAGCAAACAAAGATGTTTAGATATTTTTATATTTTATTATTACTTATATCAGCATTTACTCCGATGTACTTTTACTATATAGGAAATTATATAATGGCTGGTGCAACATTTATTGGATTTATGATTTTAATGGCAAGTTTGTCCTTTTCTTTTCAAGTAGTGCAAAGGCAAATAATGAAAAATATACCAAAATTGCTAGTTGATAATTCAAATAGAACTTCTGTACCATTTGTAGATGCTACAGGAGCATTTGAAGGTATGCTATTCGGAGATGTATTACATGACCCATTTCAATCTGGTGGTCTTGAAACTCCACCACATCAAAGAGTAATTGCGGGTGCAATACATAAGGCAAATAAAGGTGTATTGTTCATAGATGAGGTTGGAACATTAAGACCAGAGGTTCAGATAGAATTATTATCTGTTTTACAAGAAAAGAGATATTCAATATTTGGAAGATCTGAAAGATCTGCTGGTGCTATGGTAAGAACTACACCAGCTCCTGCCGATTTTGTATTAGTGGCGGCTGGAAATTTAGAAACATTAGAGAAATTACACCCAGCATTTAGATCAAGAATAAGAGGATATGGGTATGAAGTATTTATGAATTCTGAAATATTATTTACTGAAGAAAGTGCAAATAAATTTGCCCAATTTGTTGCACAAGAAGTTAAAAAGACAGGTAATATATCACATTTTACAAAGGAAGCTGTAATAGAAGTTATTAGGGAAGCACAAAGAAGATCTGGAAGAAAAAGTTATTTAACATTGAGATTAAGAGATTTGGGTGGATTAGTAAGATTGGCAGGAGATATTGCAAGAGCAAAAGGAAAAAAATATGTAGAATCTGAAGATGTTATAGAAGCAAGGGAAAAAACACTAACAATTGAAGAACAATTATCTAAATATTATATTGAAAAAAAGAGAGAATATCAAATAATAAAAACTGAAGGATATGAAATTGGAAGAGTAAATGGTTTAGCAGTAATTGGATCAAGATTATATTATTCAGGATTGGTATTACCTGTTGAGGCAGAAGTTGTACCCGGAGAAGGTAGTAAGGAAATTATTGCAACAGGAAATTTGGGAAAAATTGCAAAGGAAGCAATAGTAAATGTATCCGCAGTAATAAAAAAGAAATTTGGAGAAGATTTGAAGAAATATAGAGTTCATGTTCAATTTTTGCAGACATATGAAGGTGTAGAAGGAGATTCAGCTTCAATAACTGTTGCAACCGCAATAATATCTGCATTAAAGAATTGGCCAGTAAGACAAGATTTGGCGATGACAGGTTCTTTATCAATAAGGGGGGAAGTATTACCTGTTGGTGGTATAATAGCAAAAATAGAAGCAGCTATAGAATCTAAATTAAAAGAAGTTATAGTACCTGAAAGTAATTATAATGATATACCGGAAGACTTATTTGATAAAATAAAGATAACACCTGTAAAAACAATAGATGAAGTTATAGAAATTGCAACCGGTAAAAATATTTAAAAGTTTTTTTTATAAATGAATCTTTATGAAAAAGAAAAAGATGTATTTATTATCATTTCTTTTGTTTTTATTATATCCAATATTTTCTCAAGGGTATAACATATGGCATTCAGAATATTTATATAAACCAACAGCATTCTTAAGTATAAATTTATTAAATTATAATTTATCTGTAGGTCAAACATTGTATTATGATGTACATATAAATTATAGAGATATTTATTATATACCAAATGTATCATTAGTAATACAAATAATACAAAAAACTGATAATAATAATGATATATATCCATTCCAATTTACATCAAATAATCAGGTATATGAATATGTGATAAAGAACATATATTTACAACCAGGAGAATCTTTAAATATACGATTAAATTATACAATTCCAGATAATTTACCTTCTGGACATTACTATATTGTTGCATATTTATACACACCTTTAATTGAAATAAATGGTTTACCGTTTATATATTATCCAGGAGTATATAAAGAATTTTATGTGAATAATCCAAATAATGTTCCGGAAATTTATATTATAAAAGATCACACATATTTAAGTTCTTCCACATTATATACATGGGGTAGTTTGTTATCATCATCAGGATATTATTATTCTTCATTAAGTGGACCTACTGGTTATGGTGTTTCAAATTATATTAATTTAACAGTTAGTATATATTCAAGTAAAGATACTAATGCTACTTTGAATATTTTAATATCTCCATGGGATGATATCCTATATAATCCAATATATAATTATACTGAAAATATACAACTAAAGGAAGGATATAATACAATAAATATTCCATACATAAATGTTGCAGCATTGAATCCAAATGCATATTCATTAGCAATAAAATTATTACATAATGATCAAACAAAATCTATATATAGATTAAGATTTATTGTTCTAGGTCCAACAACAAGATTGGGAGGCGTATATTTACAGGGTAATGGAAATTTAACATTTATAGTAACACCATCTCCAGATCATTATACATATCCAGTCACTCCAAATGTAGTAGCAGAAGTTTATTCAAATATACTTGGATTTAAAGAGAATATACAATTGGGAAATATAAGTTGGAATAATACTAAATTTACTTATGTAAATCTAAAGTTACCATTAAATTCTACCAGCTTTGATTTATGTATAAACTTATATTCTAATAATAATTTAAATAATAATTTAAATTATGGTTATTGTACATATTATTTCATAAATAAATCAAATACTTATGGAATTCCAATAGATGATTTAATTTATGTAGACTATACAGACAATTACTTCTATATATGTTCAAATATTTCTGGAATATTAAATATAGGATACAATTCTGAATCGAACATAATATATACCACAAGTATAAATAATAATTGTCTAAATTATACATTAGGTAGTGGGGTTTATTATATTTTCTTCCATTCACCACAATATTCATATCTATGGATAATAGATACAGTAATGCGAATGCCATATTATAATATAAGTGTAAACCAAACTCAACCAATAAATAATGTACAAAACAATTATAATTATCCAAACTATTATTTAATAATATTAATAATTTTTGCTGCAATAATATTGTTTATGATATTGAGAAGAAAAAAATTATTTATCCTTGCATTAGTTTTATTACCACTATTATTTAATGTGCATTCTCAGGAACTATATCTAAGTACAAGCCAAATATGTATACCAGCAGATTCATTAAATATAATAACGCAAGGATTTAATGGATCTATAACAGTTTCTTATAAGTTTTATAATTCATCAAATATTTCACAAATTTTCGCAAGTGGTAATTATAGTTATTCAGGAAATAATATATCTATTTATAATTATACAGTATACTTTAATAATTTACCATTAAACCTACCAAATGATATGAATTCTACAATAATAAATTATAATATAACTGTTCGAAACTGTACATCATCCAATTGTAGTCAATATAATTATAGTGGATCAATATATTTAAATTATCCATATTATTTTGAATATTATGTAAATCCCATATATCAAGGAGCAAGTAATGCTGTACGAATAATTCCAGGTTGTCCTTCTTCAAGTAGGTTATTAAATAATACATTCTTTAACTTTACATTAATTTTTCCAAATGGAACAAGTGTAGTTACTAGAACAAACTGTCCCGGATCGGGAGATCCGGAGTGGGGTCAAAATTTATGTGATTTATATTTAAGAGATTATACTAACAATGCTGGAAATTATACATACTATGGAAGATATTATTATAACAATACACTATTTAATCAATCATTTATTAATAATCCATTGCAAGTATTGGTAGCTAACCCCGGAGGATTTACTACTCAATCATGTTTCCACGCATGGACAATAACTAGTGTTAGTTCAAATCCTATGTCTATACGCTTTTCATATTATGGACCATATTCTGGATCATATTATACATATTATAACGGAATATATGTTTTAGCGCAGAATACTTCTGTAGGATTTAGTGTAAGTAGCGGATATAATATTTTGTGTAGTGATGGTGTTACAAGAGATAATATACCATCTGTTGTTGCTTGGTTATATAGATCAAATCAATATTATCATCCAAACTCTTTCCAGTATTTACAAGGTATATCAAATCTCCCATTTAATTTCACACAATATAATATAAGTAGAAATACTGTTTACAATATATATCCAAATAAAGGATTATTAATATCGGGAAGTTCCTCAACTATACGTTCTTACTTTACTTTGTATAATTTTAGTAATAATGTTGGTTATTATGTAATATATCAGGATTATGTAAAAACAATATGTGATAATCCAGCAAGATATATATGTGATGCAAATGGAAATTTATGTAATATTGGGTATATAACCGGACAAGCACAAGGATGGTTACCAATATTTCCAGAACCTGGATATTATTTATTAGTAATAAATCCAAATGCTACTATATACTTGCAAAATATAACGTATTATCCATATATTTACAATATAAATCCGGGTGTTGCAATCTATATCGGTAATATATCTAACGTTGGAATTGGGAATCTTACAATAATTATAAACCAAACACTTCCAGTTAAATCAATGAGTTTTTTATTACAACAGCAACAAAATTCACCACTATATATTTATTTCCCAACGAATTTATGTCCACATTATGACTGTAGAATAAATTATAGTGTAACATATCAAAATGCATATGGACTGACAGTTTATCCTTCAGTAACATATTACGGATATGTAGATATCAAGTGGAATACATTAAATATATACACTAATCCATCATTAACGCAGATAACATATGGAAAAACATCAAATATAACATTGGTAATACAAAATACAGGACCAGTACCTGCTAAAAACATATCTGTACGAAATGTATATTATAATCCAAATTGTATACAGGTATTAAATACCGGTGGTCAGATAGATTCATTAGATACAAATAACATAGGTTATTTAAATGTAGAAATTAATATAACAAACCCATATTGTTCTTCACAGGATTATAATATAACGTTTACAATTTATGGATGGAATACTTACATATACAATTATTCAATAATATTACCAATAAGTTATATAATTTCCCCACCAAATGGAGCACAACTACAATCATTAACGACATTTAATATAGTAGATAAGAATACACAAGAATGTTATATAATATTTAATGGGGCTCAATTCCCTAGAAATTGTAATTCAAATTTTGTATATCAACAATATATGTGTGCAGGATCATTATGTAATACGCAAATTCAAGCAGTAAATGATTATGCAAAATTCTTCGGAAATTATATGTACTATAATTATTTAACAAATCAAACATCAATAATAGGAATAGCAGTTTTAACAAATGTGATAAGTTTATATGTAGGACAAGAATATGAATATACAATCTTGATAAAGAATTTGGTACCAACAAATATTCAATGTTCTCTAATACCAATTCCATCAACCACAAATGATAATGCAATTGTTACTAACTATAGTGTAAATGGTGTAAATAATAATGTATTTACCATAGGTCCTTACGAATCTTCAGAATTAAATATAAGAATCTTGGGAGCTTCTAGTGGTGTAAGTAATTTAATATACGGAATAACATGTAATTCTACATATGGGTCTTCAACATATAGTACCCAAGTTCCAATATATGTATTGGGACCAAATAATGTAATAGCTAATTATACACAGCCCCCCCAAATAATAGTATCTGAAGGAATATCTTTAACAGGTTTAATTGGAATTGTAAGTTTAATATTGGGATTATTTATTTTGCTTAATATAATCTAATTTTTTTAACTTCTTTCTTATTTCTAATATTGCATCATGAATTGCAGCACCGAGAAACAAAGATGTTAATACATATAATTCATATAAATATGTTAACATCCCGATTATTGATAAATATACATGATGGATTTTTGTCCTATATTTTTTTGTCTGTGTTTTAATTTCAATAAATAATTCTGGCGAAAATTTTTTAATTATATAATCTGCTGATAAATATCCTACTAAGAATGATAAACCATAAGTTATTGCGACAATATCGTTCATTTTATAATAATGTTACTCATTATTTTAAAAAATTATATCATATAAATTAATTACATGGATCTAAAAATAATAAGCAGGGAAAATAATCAATTATTGAATAGAGAAGAAATTATTGTTTTGATAGATCATAAAAATGAATCAACACCAAAGAGGGATGATATAAGGGAAAAAATTTCAGCAATGATTGGAAAAAATAAAAACTTAATTGTGGTAGAAAAAATATTGACAGAATTTGGAAAGCAAAGATCAAAAGCATTTGTAAATGTATATCAAAATGAAGAAGATATGAAAAAATTAGAGCCAAAACATATATTAAAAAGGAATAAGATTATACAATGAGTAAAGAGAAAGATTTGAGAATATTAAAATTATACAAGGTTGAAGAAGATAAGGTAGTTAGGTTAAAAAAAGTGTGTCCAAAATGTGGAAGATTTATGGCAGAACACAAGGATAGGTGTCATTGTGGATATTGTGGATATACAGAATTTAAGCAAAAAATAGAAAAAAGATATATAAAAGAAATTGGAATACAAATATAGTATAAAATATTTTGGTCCTATTAGATCTTTTATTGGTTTAATGTTTCAATTACCAAAAAAAGATACTATATATATTTTAGATCTAAAAAAAGATGTTGAAGGAGGATTTGTTCACACATTCTTTTGTTTAAAACCATTGGATATTTATCTATATAATTCAAATTTCGAATTAGTTCAATATTATAAAAAATTAAAGCCATTTAAAATTTTGGTTCCAAAGAAAAAATTTAGATATATAATTGAAGGTTTGGATATAAATGATGATATGTTAAATTATTCAATAGAGTATTTAAAATCTCTGTAAATTATTAGTTAATATTTCTATCTCTATAAACAATTTATCTATCAAACTTTTTACTTCTTTTATTCCATTATTTATCTGTCCAAGAATTTCTATTTTTATACTTGGTGTTATATAAGGGTTTCTACTTATTTCTTTATAATATAGAGTTATATAATCCTTTATACTTTCCAAAACACCTATTAATAACTTCATTGAATTTATTAAATTATTAATTTCTTGCATTTGATAATTATATAAATAGTAAGGGTTCTCATTAATATTTTTTTCATATGCATTTAAACTTTCTAATTGCAAAATATTGCTATTTATTTGTGATAATAAATTCTTGATTTGAGTTAATAATTGGTTTTCTAAATCTTGAATATTATCCATAATTAATTAATATTTAAACTATCTTATATTTTTTCAGGAAGGAGGTGTATTCATCATTTATTCAGTCGCGCGCAACATCATCATATAAATTTTAATATTCCTTCCTTTTTATCTTTATTTAATATTTCTTTTATTGTTTTAAAATCTTGATCAAAATATTCTCTCCATTCTTTATGATATAATGTAGATGCTGGGTGCAATGTTGGTATTATTGTGATATTTTTTCCCCATTTATTTACTTTAAATATTTTTCCCCTTAATTTTGTTATTGAAAAAAATTTTAATTTGAAATAATCGAAAATCCATTTTGTTGAATAATGACCTAAAGTTATTATTATTTCTGGCTGAATTATTTCTAATTGCTTTTCTAACCAAAAAGAACATGCTTTTATTTCTTCTTCTTTTGGTTCTCTATTTTCTGGAGGTCTACATTTAACAACATTGATTATATACACATCACCTCTATCTATGTTTAATATATTTTTTATATTTTCATTCAATACTTGTCCAGCTTTTCCAACGAATGGTTTTCCTTGTTTATCCTCTTCCCTACCCGGTGCTTCTCCTATAAATAATATTCTTGAATTTGGATTACCGTCTCCAGGAACATAATTTGTTTTATATTTATATAAGGGACATCTAGTACATTTTGATATCTGATTATTTAATTCATCAATCATCTTTCTTTTATCCATTAAAAATATAAGTATGATAATTATTTTAGTTTAATGTTTGCACATGCTAAAGGTGAATATAATAAATCGAAATGGATAATTGTTGGAATTCCATCAGAAATTGGTAGTTTATCACATGTAAAAAATTATATCGAAGGGCCCGAATCTATTAGGAATGCATCTTACAGAATATTTTCTCCAATATTTGGAAAAATAAATGTGGAAGATATATATGATTATGGCGATATAGAGTTGGAAGATATAAAAGATCTGGATAAATTATATGAAAAAATATATAAGGAGATTAAAAAAATATATAGAAAAGATAAAAAATATGTATTTTTAGGGGGGGACCATTCAATAACATATCCAATATTAAAAATTGTTAAAGAGAACTGGGGAGATTTTTACTTATTGTATTTCGATGCTCACCCAGATATTCATCCTGATCCATATTCAAATTATCAAAGTTTTATTTATCATTTAATAAAGGAAAATTATATTGAACCTGAAAAAATCATCTTTGTTGGTATATCTAATTTGTCATTTGAAGAAAAGAATATAATAGGGGAATGGGGGATAAAGTATTATAATCCTTTGGATGTTTGGGATAATATAAAAGAAATTTCAGAGGAGATAGCAAATATATTAGAAAATAAAAATTTATATATTTCGGTTGATATAGACGTATTTGATACAGGATGTGGACATTGGTTAGAAGGCATTGGAATTAGACCATATCATTATTTTAAGATTATAAAAGAATTAAAAAATATCAATTTAATTGGTTTTGATTTAGTAGAATTATTTTCAAATGAAATATGTGATAATTTAGCTGCAAAAATTGTTATTGAATCAATAGCAATCTTTAATAAATCTATGCAATCATGAAATGTGTTTGATTAATTCTTTTTACATATACTGTTACAAGTTGATAAAATGTAATATTATTTACTGAATAACATGGTATGTAATTACATATAATATTTCCATTTGTATTTTCTGTACATGTAATATTTCCAGATAAATTTGTTGGAAATAGAAATACAAAAGTTTGATTTGAAATATTTTTATCACTCAAACAAAAACTATATAAGAAATAATAAAAGTCTGAATAATAATTTTTACATATGGTTAATTTGATATAATCTAAAGAATAATATACTGAAATTGGATACGTATGCGTATTACAATTTCCATTAAAATTTATAATTCCAAAACTATAATTACCAATTTCTGCTCTAAATGTATAAGGAAATATTGTACAATTTGGAAGCATATTATAATATGTTTGATTGAATTGTCTTATTTTTTCCATTGTTGTAAAGTATATTGGATAATTTGGATATCCTATACAATTTGGAGAAAATAGGCTGTATATTATTTTTTGTTGATATGAAAAAGAAGTTTGCTCTTTATAATTTGTTAAATTAATGCTAGAAAATATTGCTAATAAAAGCACCATACCTAATAAAAATAATACAGTTAATATTGTTATAAATACTATAGAAAATTGTCCTTTCATCTTTCATATTAGAGATAATCTTCTATACATTCCTCTGGGAATGGTATTGTTTCTGGGCATGTTGGGTTGTTAGGACATTGTCCGGGCAAACATACTGGACATTCTTCTCCACCGATTATACACATATAACATTCAACTGGAATTGAATAATAATATGGGAATGTAAATATTATTTTTGAATCTTTCCTACTTATGCTTACATCACCACATCCATATATTGGGGAACATGAATATTGTTGATCTTGTAATGTGCAACTTTTCGATATCGCTGTCTTATTTGTTTCATTGTATATTCCAACACATTTATATATACAATTTAGATAATACTTGTTTGTTACATTTTCATAAAAAACTATTGAAGTAATAGCTATGGATTGCGGATATGCATTCCCATTAAAATATACATTATATCGATTGTCAGAACATTTTAATATTACTCTACAGGCAATTGCTCTGGGATATAAACATATCTTACATAACGGAATATCTACACATTCATGTGGGATTATTGTTTCATTACATTTAATATCTGGATTATTTGAGAATTGTTCAAATCTTCTTGCACAGTTGTCGGTTGGACCGCTATTAAATAATGTATTTACACAATCTTGAAAGGAACATTCTGGAAATTCTTCTAAAGAAAATTGATATGCTAAATTATATAAATAAAATGCTGGATTGTTCGTTATATTTGATGTTGATGCATAGGGGATTATTGAACCAGAAGAAGGTCCGGTAATATTTATATATACTCCCTGAACATAAATGGGAAAACTATAATTATATCTTCCAGAAACAACGTCATCACAGGTTCCTAGAAGACCAGCTCGATAATTGTTTGAGAAATTGAAAGATATATTATACGGATGATAGTACCTATATGCAAATAAATATTGTTCTCCATAACTTATTAAGCTTGTAAATCCAGAAGTTATCAAATTATTGTAATATTGAATTGCATTTTCACATGGTTGTGGTAATATGCACTGAGGAGGAAAAGAGGCCCAGTTTTCTTTTCCCCAACCACTTGTTCCTGCTACATAAGATTTTGCATAACCTTCTTGTGTTAATGCTGTTTGTAAATATCCTAAAAGGTAGTTTGATAAAGTCGATAAAGATGTAAATCTACCAAAAACAACATTCTGATTGTAACTATATGTTAGCGCATAAAAAGATAGAAGAATTATCAATATAGAAACTGTTAAAAATAGAACTACATAAATACTTTCTGTTTGATTTCTCATATTTCTAACTTAACATGAAGATATATAAGTGTTAATATGAGTATTGTTACCACTGGTCCATGTATTATGCCAAGTATTTTCATTATATTTGGTATAGCTAATATACTTAATGGGGGACCTCCATATACTGCAAATTCGAGCAGTTCTCCAATTATAACTTGTATTAGAAGTAATATTCCAATTGTAATACCAATGGCTTTTTTAATTGGTTTTTTAACATTACTAAATAGTTTATAATGCATTCCCATGAAGAAAAATATCACAGCCATAAGATATCTTGTATGTATGGCATAAGAAGCAAAATCTTTGTACGATGTGAATAATGCACCAAAGAATATTATTAAAACCATGGTAAATAATAAGAAATAATTTGTGAAATGATCGTTTTTCATGCTCTTATAAATTAAAAAATAAATAATAAATTCAAATATTGATAAAAGTATAAGAGCTTTATATACAGTGATTTGATATTTTACAATTAAACTTTCTGAAGCTAGATTACTATAGAATGATAATCCATATATAGCAATAATAAGTTGTATTATTATAATAAAAAATATTGATAAAAATATATACTTTTTATATTTATAAATTTCTGACAACTTCTTGAATATTTTTGTTCTTACTATAAGTATTTCATTTCTATTAAAACGTATAACTAGAAATAGAAATATAGCAAATACAATAAACAAAGTTGAATATAATATTTTGAAAGTATAAAAATTTGATAATGCAAAGTTAATGACCGAACCGACTATAGGTCCTGTTGCTACTTCTAAATCCATGGTTATAACGTTGATTACTATTTCAAGGAAAAATAATATTATAAATAAAACTAAAGAAAGTACATAAAATATCAAAGATTTTTTTGAAATATAAAAATTATTTTCAAATAAATAATATCCTAGAGCAAATGCTATAAAGTAAAATAGCCAATAATTTATTGCAAGACCAAGCGATAAACGTGCTAATAAGGGCCAATCTTGATAATAGAGAGTTCCAAAAATTATAATTGGTATAAGTAAGAATACCGACTTATATATCAAAGAAGTATTCTTTGAATTTTTTAATATAAAAGATAATAAGAATAGGTATATTGTACCAAAGATAATTACATTTATATCAAATTTACTATCAAAAGTAAAAAATAAGAATATTAATAGATATAAAAGAAATAAAATTTTATCTTGTTTTTTTACCATACTGTTAATTTAGCGACAAGATATCCGCCTAGAAAAGGCATATTTACTGGCAAATATATGTAATGTACATATATGTTTGTATTTGGTGGTATTGGATATCCTAAACTTACACTATTTTGACTACCTTGGTAAATATAAGCGTTTAATTCTTCTTTGTTTCCTGTATCAGTAATACAATATGCTCTCGCCATTGCAACACCATTTGATCCAGCATGTGGATCATAATATACTGCAGAAATTATAAATTGATTTGTATTTGGATCCCTATTATTTATTACCCATTTAGTAATATTAAATCTATAAAATCCTTGAGAATATGTATTAATACCACCTAAATAAACTAAAGGACATTCTTTTCCAATAATAATTCCGTTTATATTTTGTATGTCATTATATACACCAGTTGGACATCTTATTATTCTCCCATTTATTTTATATTCACACAAAGGATCTGCTGCTAAAAATACATAATCTGGTTGTCCATTTTTATTTATGTAGGATATATATAAAGCTATTGTTTCATGCCATGGGTAATCTATGAATATTTGTTGACAATGTGGTGGTATATTTGCTACACCTCTGTAAAAAGATCCTACAACTAAAACTTGACCACCCCCACAAAGAGAATTACCCGTATATCTTGTACCAAACATTTGTTGGCATGCTGCATCTAAATATTCTCTTGGGATTATAGAATCTGCTAGTCTATTTATGTCAGTGGCAGTTTTATAAACGGGAGGACCTTGATAATAATAAGGTGTGGAGGTTAAATATTGATTGTTAGTTACCGGACAAGATCCTGTATATATGCATAAGAATCCGGAAAAGAAATTTGGTAAGTTAGATACTGGTTGGGCTGGTACACCACCTACACCCAAAAAATTTGGAAATAAATGCCATTCACTATTTGGACAATATACAGAAGCTTCATTAAAATTATAATTTGGAAATATTCTTGATAGAGGTTCACAATATCCTAATTGTATAGCTATTGCTTGTGATTGTTGTGGATAAAATGATTGTAATCCCCAAGAATTTGTTGATAATGTTTGATGGAAGGGTGCTGTTGCATTAACCCATCCAGCTCCATATATAGTCAGTCTTACTGGTATATCAATATTCTGTACATAATTATTTGTAAAGAAATACGTATAATCCCATTCATACCATTGTTTGCCATTTTGATCTGGTGGAGGTCTCATTGAACATGGATCCCAATTATTTATATTACCGGCCACTACAAACATCTGAACGATCCAGCCAGTTACTGGTGGTACAAAATATATTGTAAAGTTCCATCTATTTCCGTATATACTATTAAAGTAATTTGTTATGGTTTGTGATATATTCGTACATATATTTCGATTTATGCAGTATGTATCATTTCCAGAAGATGAAAAATAAGATAATAAAAATGCATAGGATAAGTTAACTTTATTATCATCAATATATGATAATAAAACAATACTATTCTGGATTGTTAGTGTGTATTGATTTTCTACATTATATGTTTGCATTGTTTTTTGATTGTAGTCACTTGATATTAAAATATATAATAGAACTGACAATGATATTATTGAAATTATAATAACAAAGGTTATAGTATTTATTTGATTTTTCATTTTAGATAATATAATAACATAAATAGGCCTATTATTACTATAATTATAACCATTGCTGTTGGTAAAATCAAATTAACGTTATTGTTGTTATTAGTACTTATATTTGGTTGTGGATAAATTAATTGTTGATTATTATTTGTAAGATTATTTGTTAAATTCATTTCAGTTTGATTTATACATTCAAATACGCCAGTACAAGAAATATAAACAATACTTGGTGGTGGACATTTTTGTAGAAATTCTTGATATAATTGATTTAATGAATAATTGTACGGACATCTGAACCAGTTACCTTGGAAAGATAAACTCTCTGGACAATAGCCACAGCCATAAAAATTACGGTAGTATGACAATAGTTGCTGATAAGAATCATTACCTGCTAAGTAAGAAGGTGGTATATATGGAGGATCAAAACAAGGGTAAATTTGATTAGAACATGGTGGATAATACCATGGAGTATTTGAACAATCTAACAGATTATCACACAATGTAAGATTCTCCTCTGGTATAATTACATCTTGATATGCGGATGGGGGAATTAATAGATATGGACTAACTAATGTACCATTTGGATATTTACAATAACTGCTATTTACATATATTAATCCATGATGGGTACAAAAGGAATATTCTGGAGGTACATTATTTTCATAATATTGTAGAGCATCAAAATATGTATTATTTATAATACAATAAGAACCAGTATCATTTGTATAATAAGTTCCTCCTCCATATTCACAATAAACTGCTATTGGATTCTTCATAGAATATATAATATTCATAGAATATACAATATACAAAAAAATTATAAAAATAATTATAATAGGTGCTAATAAATTTCTATTTTGCGAGAGTAACATTTTGTATTGCTACTATTGTAAACTTGGGAAATGATATGCCAAATGGTGACTGTTCAAATGGTACATATAGATATCCGTTTTGTGACCAATAAATCCCTCCACAAGGTGCTCCCATTGCAGCGCTGCAAGCTTGATAATTTGAATAATATTTATAGCACTCACTTTTACTACGAGTTATCATGCGCATTCTACCATCTGAAGTAAAAGCTAAGCATCCTGTTATAGTTCCCCAAGAATTTGCAATTATCCAACATTTTGGAGTTCCATATACTTCTTGACATAGTTGGGACTGTGTATCATATCCAACCAACAGCATAGCATGACCTGTGGTTTCTACAAAATTTGAAGGATATTTGTTTGGGTTAGATCCCCCCCGTCCAGCCATAAAGCCACCAACAGTTAATGGTCCATAGCATAGCAAATATTGAATTATTTCTGGACTTGATAAGGGTTTTTCTCTTTGAACTAATTCCATAACTCTGTGTGAATAATACATTGGTGAAGTAGGTCCGTTATAATCAAAACCACATACATTACCAGGATAACTAGTAGCACCTGTATTGCATCTTTTTAAAGTAGAACTATAATGTGCCCGTCCCGGATCTGCTGGTATACCATATTGAGATGTATATAATATACCTAAATATGGCCAACCACCATTACAACCCATATTATACTCACAATATCTTGGAGTATTTGGATAACCTCTATTGCACTTTATTGCCATGTATGCGGCAGATAGTGTTAATCCTTCGTTAGGTTTGTTATTTCTTATCATATAAACTGCAGCAATCCCATTTGCAGATGCAAATGCCCAACAACTTCCACAAACTCCTTGATCACCTATTGGAGGTAAATAATTATTTCCATTTACATTACCCCAGAAAAATTTTGGTTGTCCAGTATATTTAACTAAACATCTACTATTTGGGTCAATAGTATTATTTGTTTGATTGGTGTTATTAGTTTGATTAGTTTGATTATTATTCTGATTTTGATTATTGTTATTATTTTGATTATTATCTGGATTTATAATTATAATAGTTCCATTAGGTAAATATCGGTTAAATAAGAAAATTGTATCATTAAAATCTGCAGAAATAAAAACAATATTATTTGTACTAATCAAATATATATAATTATTTGGATATAGAAAACTTACATTTTGACCATTATTGTATAAAATTACAGATTTATTTTGAAAATTAATTGTATAATTATTATTATTATATTGGATTATTAATTCGTCATCTCTCGAATATAATATAATCCCGCTTGGTATATCAACTTTTATATAATATGTACCTTGCATATTACTTATCGTATCCTGTAAATTTTGTAAATTATTGACAAAAATTTCAAATATAAATTTTTCTTGTTCCCTTTTAACATTTGTAGAGTATTGATAATAAATTAAGAAAGATAATGATACGATTAATAACATTATTGCTACTGAGAGTAAATTTAACTGATTTTTTTTCATTATGATCTATTAATATCTAAAAAATTTTTAAAATTTTTAACCTGGTTTTTCTATATAAATTGTTACATCTGTTGGGGAAGTTTTTTTAACAAGCAAAGGTATTTTTTGATTGGGACTTCCACGTGACAATTCATAAAATAATCCAGAAGTATAATATTGAATCATATTATTAGTTGTATTTATTATTACATTACAAGGTACTGTATAATTATAATATCTGTCATATATGTAACAACTTAGTAAATTACCATTACTATATATATAATCTAGATATTTATTTATTTCAATAGTAATATAAAATTCTGTTCCGTTATTGGAATAGCACGCTCTTTCAACTGTTGTATATAAATTTTGACATGAAGATATATTTTTATATAATAATTGAGTCTCATTATTTATGCCTACAAATTTAAAATATAAATATAAAGATAAACCAAAAGCAACAATTGTTATAATTATCCAAAACCACTTCTCCATCTCTATCCTTGAATATTAATGTAGACATAATTTCCTGCCGAATAAATTAATATATACTTTCCAGGGTTTATATTATAATTACAATTTTGCATTACAACATTTGGATCTATGCTATTTACTCTATTTATTAAATCTTGACATGTAAATGGTGATCCTTGATAATGAATCAAATAACAGAGACCTTGGGCTTTTTTATAATAACATGATACTACATTCATTGCGACAGTTGTCATTGAATTTACATTTGTTTCTACTACAGTCTGTGTAGTATTGTATTTTGGCATTATGTTATTTATGTAAGAAGATATGTTTCCTCTTAATACAAATATTATTCCTATAATTGTTAATGTAACAATTATTCCAATAAAGATTAAAAAAGTATAATTAATCGGAAGCTCTTGAATTCTCATTGCCATATTATAATATAACTATTGTTGTATATTATAAATATGCTGTTGTATGGGTATATCTTCCCTTCACTATTATTTAAACGGAATATAATTTTATTTGGATTAAATTTAGTATAATTTTGTACATATTGAATTAATGTTGCCGAATTTAAGACAATATTCCTATTTATATAAACATCATAACATATATCAAATAACTTATTTGTATTTACATTATTGTTGTAGCAATTTAATATTAATCCCACTATACTTGAATAAATTGTATCAATACTCTCATTTGAGTATATAACATTTATTGCAGAAGGATAATATTCTTTGCATGATGGGGAAAAGCCACCTTGTGATATTAATGTTTGACAATAATATGCTTGAGAATTACTAAAGAATTTTGTATATATAATACTCAATACAGCTACAGCAGATATTATCGCTATTATTATTATAAATATAGTATCTATTGCTATATCGTTCTTCATATATAATGAATACTTCCGTTATAAATATATATAATTCTATAGCCGGAAGGTATTGTTATTCCATTTATTGTACAATTTTCACTAAGAAATACTTTAATATCGATTATTTCTCGAAAACTCTTATTGTATAGATTTTTTAATTGTTGACAGCTAATAGTCTGTATATTTTCTCCATCTAAACTATTTTTTATGTTATAAATATAATAAAAAGAAAATAGACTAGCAGCTACAATTAATATAAAGGTTATTGTAATCCAATATATTGAATTTTGAAGTTTCATAGTTGTATATTTGTTGGCAGATATGGGCCGAACATTGTGTATACTACTAATATTCCTATTATTGAAAATGTTACATAAAATATTGTTCCAAACAGAAGATTTCTACCTATATAATATGAAGTCATTGTACTATCAAAGCCATATCTTATTCCAGCACTCATATATGATGTTATTATTACATATTCTATAAAAAATATACCTATTATTGCTACAAAAAATGTTGGTGGTATTAGGTTATATAGATTAAATGTGGTTACAATAAAATTGAATAAATTAGATCCACCCCCCAGACCAAAAGATTGGCTTATCAATTGAAAGAAATATGCAAGTGCAAAAAGCATTGAAACTATACCATTATTAAAAACTGTAACCATTGCAGAAATTAATGGTACTAGATTTCTTGATGTCATATCTATTAATCCAATTATTTCATTTAATATTTTTCTTACATTATATCTTATATTGTTTACATTTTCTAAATTTGTTGATACATTATATGCAATTTTTGATAAAGCTTCAGGACCCTTTGATGCAGAAGTGACTAAAAGTTGCATAGACTCTCTTACTAACTTTGATGGATATAAATTTAATGAACCAATTTTTGGATTAAATATAGATGTATTTAAATCATATCCCCTTCTTAAATTATATAGTGTTGTTTTTAAGAAGTTTTCCAAAACTCCGGAAGATTTTATTATCTTATAATTATAATAGGTTTTTTCAATTACTATTTCAAACGGATAACCATCTTCTAATAGTGATGCAAATTCATATACAACAATTGGAAACTCATTTTCTATTTCTTCAATTTCATATATTTTTTTAACTTTTTGGAAAGATGTCAGATAATAATAAGATCCTATACCTAAACCCAATCCCAGGGGTAATGTTAAAGTTAAAACCGAATATATTAATGCTCTATCTTGGTAAACTATATTTAAATAATCACTTAAAAATCCTTGTGGGATAAGAGCAATTTTTATAGCTAAAGAAATTAAATGATAAATTCCCATAATTGCAATTGATCCCAATATTATTGAAATTATTATTGCCGGAATTTCTTTATTTCCTAATTTAAATTTTCCAGGTTTTGGTAAATCCTTTGCTAATGATAAATCTGGAACAGCAAATGCAAATGGATTTTTCGATAGAAAATTTTGAATTATTAAGAATGTAATGACAGGTAGAATTATTATATATGAAAATGCTATGAAATAAAAACTTACAGTATTTAACAAAAACACAGATATTATTGGTAACATCATCAAACTGACTATAGGCATCATTACTAAGAAAGATATGATAACTGTTGCTGGTTCTTTCAGAGCATCTACATATAGTTGGGATTTTTCTAAAGATTTCTTTAATACCCATCCCAATATTCTATCTAATAATTTATTTATATCATCAATAGACGTTTTATATTTAATATTTACAATATGTGTCATTGCATATACAAAATCTGGACTTAAATAAAACCATCTTCTTTGATAATATTCTAGTGCTGATTCAATATCCTTAAACTTATTTGTTTCTAAATTATATAATAATGATTTAAAGTCTGTTGCAATATAACCTTTCATATAATATGCTACATATTTTATTCCATTTTCTAGATTGGGATTTCTCTTTAGATATAAAGATAAATATAATATTATCCATACAATTTCTGACGTTACCTGTATTCTAACAATTTGTGTATAGAATATTGGATAATATGCGAAATAGAATGATAATATTAGTAAAGATATTAATAAAGAAAAAGCTAATTGAAAGCTTACAAAACTTAAAATAAGATATATGATTATAGATAATATTATTAGAGTTATTACAGAAGAAAATATATTATCGGGATTAGTATTTAATCTATTTAACCATAAATGAAATGCATATTTTTTATATATAGGATTGGGAGCTTTTAATTTTATTAAATTAAAATTATTGTAAAAACGTTCAAAAAAATTCATTACCTTTAACTTGTTGTGGCTGGTGTGTTAATTAACTGATTATATGGTACTCTCATCAAGAATTGGCATAATGGCATACCATTATTATTATTTATACCCAATGCTGCACAATTTCCCGTTACTACTAATATTCCATTACTGACTACTAAGTTTAAATTACATCCATGTGCACTATTATAGTAATTAAGAACTTTTAACAGTGCAATAAATACTTGGTTTGTAATCCATGTTGGTAATTGTGCAGAACATTGTGCTGGACCTGGGTATAATATTTGGGATGGAGAAGAAATGTAAATCGTCGCTTGTCCAGTTTCTACATTAAATGATGTAGTAGAAGAATAATTTCCAAATACATAACTTGTTGCTTGTACCGGAGTATAATATAATCTATCAATGTAATGTTGACATGTTAAATACATACATGCCAACGGTGTTATTGGATATC
The DNA here is from genome assembly GCA_049414405.1 of Candidatus Nanopusillus sp. Taxonomy (GTDB): domain Archaea; phylum Nanobdellota; class Nanobdellia; order Nanobdellales; family Nanobdellaceae; genus Nanobdella. The sequence goes on along the minus strand of JBMSAQ010000015.1, from coordinate 39,598 downwards.
CTTGATAGTGACATTGACTAGAGGGACCTCCATATAATTGTAATACTACACTACATGGAACTGCATTTGAACAAACATAATACCCAGGACTTACTTGTACAATTCCATTTCCAATGTTTTCATATCTTGTACAGAATGTTACTGGATCTTGACAATAGTTTAAACAATTAGCAACTGCCTGTTGTATTTGTGTATTTGATATTTGGCTAATATTTGATGATTGTTGCTGAAATAGCCTAATTACAATAACTGCTACTACCAACATTATTATTATTACGAATATCAACTGTACAGCCATGTCTATACCCCTTCTTTTCATAATTATGGATAAATATTTTATTCTTTATAAATGTTTTTCAGTAATATATAATGAATTCCATATCTTTTTCACACCTTAATTTTTCAATTAGTTTCTTATCAATATCAGTAGCACTTTTATTTGAGTTTATTGCTAAGGTTCTATCATCAATATAATTACTTTTTCTTATAACAATACTTCTATCATTTGTTAATAATAAATTTCTCGAACCATAAGCAATTATACTGTCTATTAAATCATCAATCTTAATTACAATCTTTATTTTTCCTTCATTTAATATATGATCTTTAAGATCCTCTGGTAAATCTTTTACAGAGTAGTTCGCATTTATACCGATTATGCAATCTCCTCTTTCTGTTAGATAATTGTCTTTAGTAATTTCTAAGGTGCTTTTATGTGTCGCTTTTATTAATTTATGCCCTTTAGCTTTTATTACTAATTTCATTTAAGTAATTCAATATTTCTCTTGTAACATTTCTATTTAAATATTTATCAAATCCCTCATATTGAAATATATGATGCAAGTCTATTAAATAATATTGACCATCTTTTAATAATAGATCAAATGCAAATATTTGTAAGTCACATTTATCCATAATCCTATATCCAATATCTACTATCTCTTCATCTAATTCGTATTGTCTCCCATATCCACCCTGACTAATATTTGCCTTAAAACTATTTCTATTGATTCTCTCCATTGCACCAATTGGCTTTCCCACAAAAATTATTCTTATATCTTTCTCATAAGGTATGTATTTTTGAAATATTAAATGTTTTATTTTTATTTTCTTCTCTAATAAATATTTTTCTAAAAAGTTATATAGTTCTTTTTCATTATCTATCTTATGTACGAATTCCCCTCTATGAACAAACTGGTGCTTTATTATTATTGGAAATCCTATTTTATTTATTACATATTCTATGTTATCTATTGAATATATTTTCATAAATTCTGGAATTTCTACATATTTATTAAGAATACTGTAAAATAGAGTTTTTGATATTACAGGTTCTTTAATGTGTATGGTATTTATTACTTCTTTTCCATTTTGTTTAAGATATCTTGCTAGAAAGTATATATCAGATAAAAAATTTGATCCAAGGAAAAAGTAATATACGTCATAGTTTAATATTTTTTCATTATATGGAAATATATTGTCTTTCTCTATATCAATAATATTAATATTATTATAGTTTTTTATTTCTTCTTTTAACTTTATTATCCTATAATCATGTGAATTAGTTTTTGCAAATATAGCTATTCCACCCATTCTTAATATCTAGAGGGTAAAGTTATAAGTTTTTTATAAAAATTAATTAAATGGCCAAATCCGTCAAAAAGTCTAAATCTAAAAAAGTTTCTAAGGTTAATGAACCTAAAAAGAGTTTAAGAGAACTATCGGAAATTGATATAACAAAACACTATTTAGTACCAAAACACGTAATATTATCTGAAGAAGAGAAAAAAGAATTATTAGAAAAATATAAAGCATCTCTATCAGATTTACCAAAGATTAAAATCTCAGATCCTGCATTAAAAAACTTAAATGTTAAGCCAGGGGATGTAGTTAAGATTATAAGAAACAACCCATGGATTGGGGAAGAAATATACTATAGAGTTGTTGTTGAGGATTAAGCTTATAAGAATATCATACATATACATAAAAAGTGGCTAATAATACAGATAATTATATCTTATTTTATAAATACTTGGAGGAAAATGAGCTCTTAGGAGTACAACTTAGGTCATTTGAATATTTTGTTGATGTAGAAATGACAAAGATTGGAAGAGATTTGGGGAAATTTTCCCCAAGATTATTAGCTCCTGGATTAAGGGATTTGCAATTTAAAATAGAAAAATTATGGTTGGGGAAGGCAGATTTTATGGAAAAGGAGGGAGTTTCTAGATTAATATATCCAATAGAGGCTAGAATTAGAAGACTTACATACGCTGGAACAGTATTTATGGAATTTTCTGTATATGAAAATGAGACTTTTAAGAGTAAATACCAAGTATCTATTGGAAGATTGCCAATAATGATTAGATCAAAATATTGTAATACTTATGGATTATCTGAAGAAGAATTAATAAAAATTGGAGAAGATCCGACAGATAGGGGCGGGTATTTTATTATTAATGGGAATGAAAAATTAATTGTACTATCTGAAGAACTTGGTACAAATAAATTTTATGTTCAAAAAGAGTCCGGTTCTATAAAATATAGTGGATATTTGTTATCCGAATCTTTAACTCAATTAAAGGCTCATAGAATGGAGATGACAAAAGATGGTTTATTATACTTATCATTTGAGAAATATAAAAGAGTTCCTCTAATACCACTGGTAAGGGCTTTAGGCTTAGAAAAGGATGTTGAAATAAACCAATTGATTTCAGAAGGAGAAGAGTTTGAAGAAGTATATATTAACTTATTAGAATTTCAAAATATTAGAACTTCTGAAGATGCAATAACTTATTTAGCCGATAAATTGAAATTAACAGGATCTCCAGAAGTTAAAAGAGAAAAATTATTGTCAATATTAGATAATTTACTATTACCAAATATTGGTACATCACCAAATGATAGATTATTAAAGGCATACAATTTATTGAAGATGGCAAGAAAGATATTATTATTAGCTCATGGAAAGATTGGTGAAGATATAAAGGATCACTTTGCAAACAAAATAGTTAGAACACCTGGAGAATTATTAAGAGAATTTTTCTTAGTTACTTTAAGAACGTTGATGACAGATGCAATGTATCAATATGAAAGATTAGTAAAAAGAGGAAAAATACCCACATATACATCTATATTTAGATCAAAAATATTTACTGAGAGATTTGAAAATGTAATGGCTATTGGAAAATGGACAAGAAATAGGACTGGAATTTCTCAAGCTCTAGATAGAACAAATAAAATTTCTGTTTTATCTCATTTAACAAGGGTTGTTTCTTCAATATCTGGTGAAGCTGAGTTGTTGGAAGCAAGAATGGCTCATGGTACACACTGGGGTAGGTTAGATTTAATAGAAACACCCGAAGGTCATGAAACTGGATTGAGAAAAAATAAAACAATTCTGGCGAAGATAAGTTTTGAGGAGGTTGATAAGCGCGAATTAATTAAGAAATTGGGGGATATTGGATTAAGATCAATAGTTAAAAATATTTCAGATATAAAAAAATAAAATGGCATATGAAGTTTATATAGATGGTATTTTTGTTGGATATGTTGATGACGCTAATAAGTTTATTGAGGAATTTAAGGAAAAAAGAAGAAAGGGTAGTATTCCATACTTTGTAAATATACATTTTGATGAAACAAGAAATGTTATAGAAATACTAACAAGAAAAGGAAGGATTTTAAGACCTTTAATTGTTGTAAAAGATGGTAAACCACTATTAACAAAAGAACATATTGAAAAATTAAAGAGAGGAGAAATAAAGTGGTCTGATTTAGAAAAGGAAGGTATAATTGAATGGGTTGATCCTGCTGAGGAAGAAAATTTAAATGTTGCATTATATCCAGAAGACATAAAAGAAAATACAACTCATTTGGAATTATCATCTTTAGTAATATTTAGTATAGCTACGTCTTTAGTTCCATTTTCAAATAGAAATCAATCTGCAAGATTAAATAGAGGTGTTAGACCACAGAGGCAGGCTCATGCTATATATTCTTTAAACTTCCACAATAGGTTTGATACTGATATTTCAATATTATATTATCCACAGCACCCGATTACCAAAACATTTTCTTTTAATATATTCAAGGATGATTATGCGATAGGACAAAATGTAATTGTTGCTGTAATGACACAGGAAGGATATAATATTGAAGATGCGATTATCATGAACAAAGGTTCAATAGATAGGGGTTTATTTAGATCTGTATATTTTAGATCTTATGAAATAGAAAGATTAAGATATTCTGGAGGATTACAAGATGAAATTACAATTCCAGACCCATCTGTAGAATTATATAGGGGAAAGGATAAATATAAAAATTTAGAAGAAGATGGAATTGTTGCTGTTGAATCTTTTGTAAGATCTGAAGAAGTCATTGTTGGAAGAGTATCACCTCCGAGATTTATTGGTTTAACTTCTGAATCTATTGCAACAGGCTTAAGAAAAAAAGATTCTTCATTAACTACTGGCAGTGGGGAAGAAGGATGGGTAGATGGGGTTGTAATAACAGAATCTGATGATGGAAATCTGTTAGTTAGGATAAAATTAAGAGATTTGCGGATTCCAGAACTTGGGGATAAATTTTCTGTAAGACATGGACAGAAAGGTGTTTTGGGAATGATTGTTGATCCATCAGATATGCCATGGTCTTCTTCTGGTTTAGTTCCAGATATAATATTTTCTCCTGCTGGAATTCCTTCAAGAGAAACTGTTGGTTTATTATTAGAATTACTTGCTGGAAAAGTTGGGGGCTTGAGTGGAAGATATGTTGATGGAACCCCGTGGTATGGAGAAAGTGAAGAAGAATTAAGGAAAGAATTATTATCTTTAGGATTTAGAGAAGATGGAACAGAAACACTATATAATCCTTTAACTGGAGATGAATTTAAAGTTAAAATATTTATTGGAAGTATTTATTATTTAAGATTAAAATATATGGCAAAGAATAAATTGCAAGCAAGAGCAACAGGTCCTGTTACATTGTTAACGAGACAACCAACAGAGGGTAAATCAAAGAAAGGTGGTTTGAAATTTAGTGAAATGGAACATGAAGTTCTTGCTGCTCATGGTGCTTCCATATTATTAAGAGAAATGTATTCTTCTGATGATACAACTATTTATGTTTGTGAAAAATGTGGTTCTCTTGCTGTTGAAGATAATATAAGAAACAGAGTTTATTGTCCTATTTGTGGTGAAACTGAAAAAATATCAAAAGTTAAAGTTTCTTATGCATTTCATTTATTATTAAATGAATTGATCTCTCTTGGAATTTGGCCTAAGCTTAAGTTAGATTATAAATTTTGATGATGAAAGATATATTCTTCAAAAAAATTTCTGAAATTCAATATTTTTTATTAAGCCCAGATGCTATAAGAAAGATGTCTGCAGCAAAAATAATTGTATCAGAATTATATGATGAGGATGGAACTCCGATAAGAGGTGGGTTGATGGATTTAAGATTGGGAGTAGTAGATCCAAGTTATGTATGTGAAACATGTGGAAAAACTGCAGGAAAATGTTTAGGTCATTTTGGTCATATTGAATTGGCAAGACCAGTATTGCATCCAGAATTTTTACCAATTGTTAGAGAATTATTAAATGCTGTTTGCCATAATTGTAGTCATGTAAAATTAATTAAAGAAGAAAGGGAATTTTCATTAAATAAAATAGAAAGATATAGAAATTCAAGAAGATGGAATAGATTATTTAAATTTGTAATTAAGTTTACATATTCAAAAGCTAAAAAAAGAACAAAATGTCCCATATGTGGATATGAAAATCCAAAAGTTGAATTTAAGAAACCATTTTATTTTTATGTTAAGGATAGGGAAAATGAAAGAAGAATGTATCCAGTTGAAATTAGGGCAATATTTGAAAAAATACCAAATGAAGATTTACCATTGATTGGATTTGATTCATCATCTTCTAGACCAGAATGGATGATATTAACTGTTTTACCTGTACCCCCAGTAACAATGAGACCTTCAATAGTTTTGGAAACCGGTGAGAGAGCAGAAGATGATTTAACCCATAAATTAGTTGATATTGTAAGAACAAATCAAAGATTAAAGGAAGATATAACGACAGGAGCCCCACAAGTAATTGTAGATGATATATATAATTTATTACAGTACCATATATTTACATACTTTAATAATACTCTACCAAACATTCCAAAGGCTCAACATAGATCTGGAAAACCTTTAAAATCACTGGTTGAGAGAATTTCTGGAAAAGAAGGTATAATTAGAAGATATTTACTTGGAAAAAGAATAAATTATAGTTCAAGAGCAGTTATTACTCCAGATACAAAGATAAGACCAAATGAGGTTGGAATACCATTATATGTTGCAAAAACATTAACAGTTCCAGAAAGGGTTACTGAATGGAATATTGAAAAGATGAAAGAATATATCTTGAATGGACCTGAAAGATATCCAGGTGCAAATTATGTAATATCGCCAGATGGAAGAAAAAGAGTAATTACTGAAGAAAACAAAGAAACACTTGCTTCAATGATAGCACCAGGTTGGATTGTTGAAAGACATCTAATGGATGGAGATATTATATTATTATTAAGATATCCTTCTTTACATAGATTGTCAATGATGAGTCATTATATTAAGGTACTTCCAGGAAATACTTTTAGGATAAATCCAATAATATGTAAACCCTATAATGCAGATTTTGATGGAGATGAAATGAACGTATTTTTACCAAGAAGTGAGGAAGCAAGAGCAGAAGCAGAACTTTTAACAGAAATATCAAATAATTATATTACCCCAAGGTATGGAGATTTTATTGTTGGCATGATTCAAGAAATGATAACAGGACTATATTTGATAACACAAGATGATGTAAAAATACCAATTAATCAAGCTACACAGTTAATATATATGTCTAATGCTAATGACAAAGATTTGGAAAAGTTATCTAATATTATCAAAAAAGCAAGGGAGGAGGGAAGGGGTTATTTAACTGGAAAAGAAGTTGCTTCAGTATTTTTACCAAATAACTTTAATTTTGAAAATGATAAAATAAAAATAGAAAATGGAATGATAGTTGGAGGATATCTAGACTCAAGTTTAATAAAAGCAGAAAAGGGAAGATTATTTGTTGTATTATATAAAATATATGGAAAGGAATACGTGACAAATTTATTGCAAAAGTATAGTTTGTTAGGAATATATTATCAATACAATTTGGGAATTACTATGTCTATTTCAGATTTTGATTTGCCTGAAGAAGCAAAAGAAGAAATAAGAAAGATAATAGAAGATACACAAAAGGTGGTAGATGATTCATATAAACAATATATTGAAGAAACTCTCGAAAGAATTGCTGGCAGAAGTTTAAAAGAAACATATGAATTAAAATCCATGCAGGCAGTATCTGAAAGTGTAACAAAAATACAAGGTGTTCTTAGAAAATATATGAAAAAAGATACAGGTACATATATTATGTCTATAACTGGCGCAAGGGGTGATTGGCAGAATGCTGTTAGGATGGTGGGATCTTTGGGATTCCAAGCATTTAGAGGAGGGTTTATAGATTTTGGTTACGAGAGGAGGAATCTATCAATATTTGAGAGAAATGTATATCATCCAAAATATCATGGTTGGGTAATAAGTTCTTATAGAGATGGCCTAAAACCATGGGAAATGTTTTTCCATGCATTACCTGGTAGAGATGCTTTAATGGATACAGCAATAAGGACTGCCCAATCTGGATATTTCTATAGAAGATTGGTATTAAGTTTATACGATCTTCATGTAAATGACGATTTAACTGTTAGGGATGCTTATAACAGGATTGTACAATTTGTATATGGCGGGGATGGTGTTGCAGTACATAAGTCAATAAATGGAAAATTAGATGTAAATTTACTGGCCCAAATTTTAAAATCTTATGTAGAAGATAATAAAGATGGAACTTCCAGAAAAAATAAAAAAGGATCTAGAAAAAACAGAAGATGAAAAGTTAAGGAAAGTTATAGAAGATTTTTCATATAAATTTATAATAGATTCGGGAGAACCTGTTGGAATAGTTGCTGCACAATCAATTGCGGAACCAACTACGCAAATGATATTGAGATCATTCCACTTTGTAGGCATCTCTGCTCAGCAGGTTTCTTTGGGTTTACCTAGAATTACAGAAATAACCGATGCAAAAAAGAAGATGAAAAGAAAATATATGATAATAAGGTTATTGGATGAATATAAAAATGATTTGAATGTGGCTCAAAGTGTTGCAAAAAGGATAAGAGAACTATTATTAGAAGATATATTATTGTCAATAACGTTAGACGTATTTGAAAATAAAATAATAATTAGTTTGGATAAAGAAAAATTGAAAAAAGAAGAATTAACATTTGATGAAGTATTTAAAATATTAAAAAAGAAAATAAAGAAATACAAGGTTGAAAATGACAAACAAAATATATACATAACTGCTCCAAAATTATCTGCTAGGGAATTATACTTGTTTAAAGAAATGATAAAGAAAATACTAATAAAAGGAATTAAGGGAATTAAGGATGTAACTATACATAAAGAGGATAATGAATATGTAATATATACTGTTGGATCTAATTTATTGGAAGTTATGAAAATACCGGAAGTAGATTATACAAAAGTATATACGAACGATTTAAGAGAAATAGAGAGAGTTTTTGGGATAGAAGCTACTAGGGCTGCTATATTACAAGAATTGGTTGGATTATATGAGCAACAAGGTCTTAGTGTAAATGTAAGACATTTTATGTTGGTAGCAGATATGTTGACATGGTATGGTATATATTTAGGTATAAATAGATATGGATTACATGCAGAAAAAGAATCTACATTATCAAAAGCAGCATTCGAAACACCAGTTTCTATATTTGTTAAATCTTCGATAATAGGACAGTCTGATAAAGTATTGAGTGGAATAGATAATGTCATAATGAATCAACCAATATATTTGGGCACTGGTTTATATGACATATACTTCGTAGGAAAGAAGAGGGAAGATAAGGAATAAAAATATTTTTTATATAGATAAATTTTATGGTAGCATTTGATGATTTAAGAAAGAAAATTGTTGATGAGAAAAAAATAATTATTGGATATAATAGAACTTTGAAAATGATCAAAAGAGGGAAAGTAGAGAAAGTATTTTTAGCAAAAAATGTCCCAGAAGATATAAAAAAAGATATAGAATATTATCAAAAGTTGGAAAATTTTGAAGTAGAACTATTGAATCATTCAAATGAAGAAGTAGGTTTATTATTAAAAAAGCCATTTAAAATTTCTGTTATATCTATATTAAAGAATGGCTAACGGATTATTTGCTGCTAAGAAATTAATTGAAAATAGAAAAAAATTTAGATGGAGCAAAAAGGAATGGAAGAGAAGAATATTGAAATTAAAGGAGAAATATGATCCTTTGGAGGGAAGTTCAATGGCATCAGGAATTGTATTAGAAAAAGTACAGATTGAAAAAAGACAGCCATATTCTGGAATGATAAAATGTGTAAAAGTGCAATTGAAGAAAAATGGAAAAATTGTTACAGCTTTTGCACCAGGTGATAGAGCAATAAAATATATTGATGAACATGACGAGGTATTAATAGTTGGAATAGGTGGACCAAAAGGAAGAACCATAGGTTCAATACCCGGAGTAAGATATAAAGTAGTGTTGGTAAATGGACAACCCTTAGAACTATTAAGGAAGGGTAAGATAGAAAAAGCTAGAAGATAGCTTTTCTATTTTGAATATAATCTAAGTTGCTATTTTTTAATAACGAAAAACAATATTTATATAATTTTACTATATAAGAAATAAATGACATACAACTTATTGATGTCTTTGGGTTATTTTATTGGATTTCTAGTACTTGGTAGTGTAATAGGTTACTTTATCGGGTGGATAGCATATAAAGCATTAAAATGGCTATTTGCAAAGTATGTGAAAATAGAAGATGTATATGAAAAATTAAAGTCGACATTTAATAAAATGCCGGAGATAAATGTAGCAACACTATTATCATATCTAGTGGGAATCATAGTAGGAATAGTGGTATTTAATAGTATATTGGCATTGGTTCCATACTTATTAACATCAACACAGTATTATTATATAGCCGACATGTTAAGATTGACGATAATGGTTTCATCAACATTAATATTGATATCAATAGCCGTATTAATAATAACAGCTGGTGTAATATTTTCAATATTCTTTACATCATACTTATACATACTAATTGAGGGATATAATGAACATGTAGCAGAATTATTGAAATTATTATTATTCTTAGGATTTGTATGGATAATAACATATTCTTCTCTAGAATTATTAGGATTTCGATATACCTTATTTTATAATATAATAGGCGTGTTCGTAATATTATCAATTGGATTAATTGTGATGAAGTATATAACAGAACATGTAAGTGAAAATGAATATTATAAAAATGTAAAACCATTTATCCAAGTATTTATATACTCAATATTTGTTATATCATCTTTATCAGTATTAACAGTTGGATATTCGGATATTCCAGCAAGTATAGGAGGTATATTCGCATGGGGCTTTGTAATATTATTCGTACTGACACTAATACCAGTATTAATTAAGGCAATAAGGGAATCAGAATAATTTTTTAATATATTCTTTAATATTATTTTTAATGGTAAATAATATTAATGATTTGAAATTTCTCGGAAGGTGGAAATATGAAATAGATGTGGAAGATGAAACATTAAGAGCATTTATGAATTTAAAGCCATATGTTGTTCCAAAGACGAATGGTAGATATCAAAATAGAAGATTTGGAAGGAGAAATATACCAATTATAGAAAGATTAATTGGTAGATTAATGACACCAGGTCATTATGGAGGAAAACACAAGTTTACATCATATTATGCTTCTGGAGAATATTATAAAGTATTAAAAATATTAATAAAAGCATTTGAAATAATTGAAAAGGAAACAAAACAAAACCCAATAAAAGTATTAACAAAGGCAATAGAAAATGCCGCTCCGAGAGAAGAAATAACAAATATAGAAATGGGTGGTGCAAGATATCCAAAAGCGGTAGATATTTCACCTTTAAGAAGAATTGATTTAGCAATAAGACATATTGTTTGGGGGGCATATCATAGTTCTAGAAATAAAAAAGATATGGAAAGTGCATTGGCAAGAGAAATAATAAATGCGTATAAGAATTCTGTTGAATCTTTTGCGATACAAAAGAAATTAGAGTTAGAAAGGTTAGCATCATCTTCTAGATAATTTATAAACCATAAAGATATTTTCCATCTTATGAACCTGTAGAGTCTGGTACCAAAAGAGTTTTCTTTACTTTTGGTGTGGGTGTAGCAGATGACCTGCTGCTAAGTTTTGAATATGCATTAAGAGATATAAAAATAGAGAAGTCTAATCTGGTTGTATTTTGTGTTCTATCGAGATTTACGTAAAATGAAAAAGATAGAGAAATATTTTCGTCAGTTGGAATAATATTACCTAAAGATAAAAATACAATAGATATTTTACAGAATATCATGGATACTATATAAGAAAGGAAAAAGAATATGCAAAAAATATGGCAAGAAATATGTTAAAGTCTATACATGATATAGAAATAGATAAGGAATTTGAAATATTTAAAAAAGCTATTGTAAGAGATTATACAACAGTAATATCTGCTGCTGTTTTTATTTTATAATTTTATTAGCTATTTCTTTCAATCTATTCAAATACTTTTTGATATATTTCTTTTAATTGACTTGGGACAACATGTGTATATATTTGTGTAATATTTAATGAACTATGTCCAAGTATTTCTTGTATATATCTTATATCAACACCTTTTGATAATAATGTTGTTGCAAGAGAATGTCTTAATACGTGTGGGGTTACTTTTTTATTTATGCCTGCTTTTTTTGCAACATTCTTTATAATTCTTTCAACTTGTCTTGATGATAATGGAAATATATTTTCTGTATTTATTTTGTTTATGTAATTCTTCAATTCATTTAATAATTCTTTTGGTATTGGTATTATTCTTTCTTTTCCACCTTTTCCATATACTTTTATAAAACCTTCTTCAAAAATTATATCACTCTTTTTTATTTTTATTAATTCAGAAACTCTTACTCCAGTATAAAATAGGAACTTAATAATTAGTTTGTCCCTATAATTATTAGTATTTTCTAATAACTTATTTAATTCATCATATGTGATAAATTTTGGCAATCTTTTATCTACCTTTGGGGCTTTTATTTGCTTTGCTAAACCTTCATTATCCAAGAATTTTAAAAATGATGATATAGCTCTAACGTATAATCTTAATGAATTTAAATCTATTTTTTTCTTAACTTTCAATTCAGCTAGAAATCTCAAAATTAGATTCTTGTCTAACGAATCATTAATAGATCTTGTATCTGTGATAATTATTCCATTATTTATTAGAAATTCTAAAAATTTCTTTATTGTACCAGAATATGTTTTTATTGTGTTTTTAGATTTTCCTTGTATTTCTAACCATACTTTATATTCTTCAATAATTTCATTCATTTATATTTCAAAAACTTTGCGATATAAAAATTTTAAACCATAAAAATATTATAATTTTATCCCTACCTGCCATGCACTGGGGATATATGAACCAGTTCCTCCAGGTAGGGAAGAATAATGATGTGGTTGGCTTGAAACTGAAAAATGATGAATACGGCTACGCTGATAAAAATATTTTTATAATAGTTTTTCTATAATATATTTAGCTTTAGAAGAATATTTCTTATATTTTTTTGAATATTCATTAAATATTTTATAGAGTAATTCTTTATCATAACTATATTTTTTCATTAAATTATATAGTACTTTTATATCTTCTAAGTCTTTTCTTTCTTTTCTATTTAAATAAGTAAATATCTTGTCTATAAATAGATATTCCATTTTGGCTACATATAATTTTATTTCCTTTTTACCCAACTTTAATTTTATTTCGTTATATGGTATTTTTCCATCTTTAAATAATATACTCACTTTGGGACCATCTTCATATATAATCTCAATACCGTCACATCCAAATATTTGTCCTTCTCTAATTAATAAATTTTGTAATTCTCTATATATAACTTCTTTTGTATGTATCTTTTCATTTTTGTCTATTACAAAATCTATATCTTTGGTTTTTCTATCATAATGTAAACCATAATAAATTGCATATGCGGCTACGGCCATTCCACCTATTAATACAGGTTTTTTATCATAAAGTATTTTTAATATGTTTTCGAGATTTCTTATTGTAGATCTATCAGATAATTTGTAACTATTTTGTGGTAACATATATAAGAATAAGTAAAGAAATATTTATAAATTTTATCAATAGAAGGTCTTTTAAATCTTTGACTATTATGGTAGAGAAGTTTATATTATCATAGTAAAAAGTTTTTTATTTTTTACTTATGTGATCATTGATATTAAAAATTATTCTTTAATATTTAATTTTTCCTTTAATATTATAGATCTTCTGTTTGTAATTCTTAATAGTTCTTTTATTGTATCTTTTGATGGTATTCCTGTATTTAATGATAATTTTACTAAGTTCTGGTATGCTTTGGTTAATAATATTTTCATATTTTCTTTTGTTGGGAATGAAATTTCTACTGCTAATGAAATAGCTTTCTTGAATCCAGATCCCAATTTTTTTATGTATTCTTCTAAAGGTGTTGATAATATATCGTATGTGTATAAAGTTTTTCCATCATATACTAATAACAATTTTATTTTTACAGGTATTGGAGTTATGTTAAATTTTTGTAATAATGATACCAATCCACTATCAACTTTTTGACCCTTTTTTGCTACCATTGTATCTTCAATTACAACAATTTTTCCACCTTCAATCTTTGTTTTTATATTATATTTCTTTAATTCGGTTAATACAGGACCTGGTGTTAAATTGGTAGGCCCTGCTTTTATTATTATGTCCTCTTCTAATATATCATCTTCTTTAGCAGCCCTATAACTTTTATTTTCTTCCAATATCTTGTTTAATAAGAATGGATTTATGTCTTCTTTTGGTAATATTAATAAAATTGTAATTCTTTTATCTTCTTCAATTATGTCTATCATCTTTTTAATATTTTGATCGTTAATTCTTTCTAGAGCTTTGATAAAAAGGTTCTTTTTAATAACTTTTACATTAATATTCATCTTTTTTAACTTTTTTCTGATAATTTGTAAAGAATTAGCTGGAATGTCCATTACATTTGCTATTCCAATTATCTTAGAATTAGATAATTTAGAATATAAGTCATTTACATATAATACCTTTTGTTGGGATACCATTTTATATTATTCTTATTGAATCACTCATTGTTAGCTTTATATAAACACTCTTTATGCTATTCTTATTTCCAGGAATTCTATTAATAAAATATTCTAGTACATAATTAGCATTTTCTAATATATCTTCATATTTCATATCTTCAGTTCCAATTGGTATACCAATAGTTTTATGATTCTTAACGACTACTCTAACTGTTTTTTGTAATTTGTTATAAACAGATCTTAGCAAATCTTGGCTTGCATTATCTGGAATTATCATTCCATATTTTGGATTTGGCATTTTATTTTTTGTGGATAAATATTTACCCAAATATTTTCCCACATCTGTCATAGTTGATGCTTGTGCTACAAAAATATAATATCTTCTAACCATTTTTTTGGCCCCCCTTTTATTTTCAGCCATTTCCTTTATTTTATCTTTAACTAATACAAAATCGAATATTTCTTTTGCTGACTTTTCTAATTCAGGTCCAACAATTGCAGCAATTTTTATTTTCTTTCCTCTACCTTTAGGAAGTTCAATATATTCTGTAAATCTATTTTCACTCTTGTTCAAACCATATTCCTTCTTTAAGTTAATTATTAATTCTACTGTTTGTTTAAATCTTCTCTTTTTTGATTTTTCTATAAGTGATTGTATAGTTTGAATATCCATAGAAAAAAGAAATATAGAATATATTTAAAAATTATTTTTTAACGAATAGTTCTATAATATCCTTTATTGATTTTTTAGATGAAAAGTATTTCTTTATGTAATGTCTTATAATTAAAAAGATTATGATAACTGATATAATTATCCCAGATATTAAACCAATAAAAAAACTTAAAATATCAAACATATCATTTTAGTAAGTTATCATATAATCCTTGATCTACTTCTTTTATCAATTCTTTTGGATTTCTATTATTTACTGTTAATCCCAAAGATAAAGCCGTTCCTAGAACCATTTTTACTGCAGATTTTAAATCATGAGTATTTAAATCTTTCATCTTCATTTTTGCTACTTTTACTATTTGTTCTATTGTAACGTTTCCAACTATTTCACCCGGTTTTGTTCTCTTTGCAATTTCTATATTTGCTTCTTTCTTTAATAATGATGATGTTGGTGGTAATCCCACTTCTATTTCATATTTTTTTGTTTCTGTATCTACTATTATTTTTACTGGTACTTGTAAACCTTTGAATTCCTTTGTAGCTTCATTTATCTTACTTATCACTTCTCCAACGTTTAATTTTAGTTGACTCAGTTTTGGTCCTATATTTGGTCCTGGTTTAGCATTTCCACCTTCTACTAATAATTCTATAACTTCCTTGCCCATATAGATTTGTTTTTTAAAAATATATTTTAAAGATTATATAGATGGGTATTATTGATAGGATAAGGGAAATGAAGGAGATATATGAAACGGCTAATAAACCCAGTTGGGATGAAGTAAAAAAAATGGTTTATGTTACATTATTATTTTTTGCATTAGTTGCAGCTATTGCATTGCCTATATTTATAAGTTTACAGTATAGTATAATGATATGCCAATATATGCCATAGTTGTAACGTCTGGAAGAGAAGAACTTGTAGCAGATATTTTAGCAAATGAAGGAAAAAACGGGAAGCATGCTATATATTCTGTGATGCAAATACCAGGTGTAAAAGGATATTTATTTGTTGAAACAACTAATTCTCTAGAATTACAAAGAGCAGTGTTAGGAATAAAGCATGTTAAAAGAATATTGCCTCAAGAAATTTCAATAGAAGATTTGTTGAAATATTTCGAAGAAGAAAAAGTTAAATATGATATAAATGATATAGTAGAAGTATTATCTGGAGCATTTAAAGGAACTAGAGGAAAAATAATAAATATAGATGAAAAGAAAAAAGAAGTAACAATAGAATTAATCGATGTTCCAGTTCCTTTACAGCTAAATGTACCTATAAATAGTCTAAAATTAATAGAAAAATCTAAATAACTTCTATTCCTAAATCTCTTTCTAATTTTTTCTGTTCTTCAGGTTTCAATTCTTTTTCTCCGGATTTTATTCCCAATATAAATGATGGGGAGGATTTTAGCTTTGTTATTGTTAATGATACTCTTATATAGTTCTTTTTATCTTCTTCAAATGTAATACCTTGTATTATTTTTGCTTTTGGATCTAATACAGATTTTATTGTATCTAATATTTTGTTTATATCTGTAGGTGTTACATCTGGTGATGCAACAATTCTTACTAATGCAGCCTTTGCTCCTGTGGCATCAACGTCAACTAACGGATTGTTTAATGCTCTCTGAACAGCCTCTGTTGCTTTATTTTCTGAATTTGATTCTCCAATTCCGAATACACCATATCCAGAATTAGCTACAATTGATCTAAAGTCAGCAAAGTCTACATTTATATATCCAGGTTTTGTTAATAATTCCGTTAGATCCTTTAATGCGTTTGCCAATAGTGAATCTGCAACTTTAAATGCTTGCATTAATGGAATATTTGGATATAGGGTTTGTAATTTGTCATTTGGAATAATTACTAATAGGTCAACATGGTTTTCTAATTTTTCTAAAGAATATAAAGCATTATCCCATATATTTGCACCTTCTACAGAGAAAGGCCATGTACATATAGCAATTACCAATGTTCCCATCTTTTTTGCAATTTCAGCAACAACTGGTGCTACACCACCTCCCGTTCCGCCACCAAGACCACAGGTTATAAATACAACATCAGAACCTTCTATTGCCTTTTTTAATTCTTGTTCAGATTCTTTTGCAGCTTCTTCTCCAACTTTAGGATCCTTTCCTGCACCCAAACCCCTTGTTAACTGTTTTCCTACCAATATTTTTTTATGTGCTTTTGTTATTAATAAGTGTCTAACATCAGTATTTACTGCTATTAATTCTGGACCTTCAATTCCCATGCCATATAATGTAGAAATTGTGTTGCTCCCTCCTCCACCACATCCAATAACTTTTATCCTCTTTGTTGCCTGTGCTAGGTATTCTTCTAGCTCCTTATCAAAAATATGCGTATCATTAACCATTAAATTTTTTTGGAAATAAAATTAATAAAATTATCTTTTTTAGATAATCAAAAACTTTAAATAATTTATATAAACTTTATTTAGATTTTTTCATCAATGGTAAAGTGGGTTGAAATTGAATATTCAATATATGATCAAGATAATAGATTGTTGGAAAAAACGAATGAACCAGCAGTAATACCATTGGGATACAATATATTAAATAAAGAAATTGAGGAAAAGTTAATTAATGCAGAATATGGAAAAGAATATAACTTTTTGTTAAAAAGACCTTTTGGGGAGAGAGATCTAAGTCTAATTAAAATAATACCAATTAGTGAATTTTATAAGAGAAATATAAACCCAATACCAAATTTGGTTGTAAATGTAGATAATATGGTCGGTATTATAAGATCTATAAATAGCGGAAGAGTTGTTATAGATTTTAACCATCCATATGCGGGTAAAGATTTATTATATGTAATAAAATTGAATAGAGAAGTTATGGATTTAAAAGAAAAAATTTTAGGAATATTAAGTATAACATATAATATTTCTAAAAAGAACATTGATGTAAACATTGATGAAAATAATAAGAAGATATTAATAAATGTTAGAGATTTAAATTTGAGTAAAGAACAGAAAGAAATTATAAAAAATTTCATACCGGAAATAAAGGATTATATTATAGAATAATTTATAATTTATTTTTATCATAAAATTTATATTGGGCCCGTAGCTTAGTCGGTAAAGCGTCGGGCTCTTAACCCGAAGATCGGGGGTTCGAATCCCCCCGGGCCCGGGTTCTTTTATACATAATTTTTGAAATAATATTTTATGATAAAAGTAGGAACTTGTGGATTTCCAATATCAAGGAAAAAATATTATGAAGAATTTAGTGTAATAGAAATAAATAGTATATTTTATTTAATATCAGATATTGAATGGGTAAAAAAAATAAGAAAAGAAGCATCTGAAAATTTTGAATTTACATTTAAGGCATTTCAAGGTATTACACATGATGTAAATTCTTTTACATGGAAAAGATCAAAAATAGAAAATTATAAAGAATTAAAGGGAAAAGTTGGATATTTGAGAAATACTAAGGAGGTATTTGAATTTTGGGAAAAACAGGAAGAGATTTCAAATATGTTAAGAGCAAATATAATTGTTATTCAATTGCCAAATTCATTTAAAGATACAAAGGAAAATATTGAAAATGCGTATAATTTCTTTAATTCAATTGGTAAAAAATATAGAATAGCAATAGAATTAAGGGGGTGGAGTAAAGAAAATAGGGAAAAGATATGTAAAGAATTCGATTTAATAGATATTGTAGATATAAATATTGAAGAACCGATATACGATTCTGATGTAAAATACTATAGATTACATAGATTACACGAGGGTAATAGATCAATATACAATTATAATTATTCAAAAGAAGAGTTGAATAAAATAAAAGAAAAAGTATTAAAGTATAATAAAAAAGATAGCTATGTAATGTTTAATAATTCAATGATGTATGAAAATGCAAAAGAATTTCTAAAATTAATAAGAAATGTATAGCTATTTATTAAGAATAAAATATAATGGAGAAAATTATCATGGAATTGCATATCAAAAAAATGTAAGAACAATTTCTGGAGAAATATTAAATTATTTTGACATAAAAGAATTTAAATTATCAATTGTTTCAAGAACTGATAAAGGTGTAAATGCGGAAGAAAATTATATTGTTATATCTTCAGATAAAAATATAGATTTTTCAAATTTTCAAAATAAAGATATAAAGATATTGAATATATATAAATTAAAAGAATTTATTAATATTAGGAAATTTTCTAGAGGTAAATTATATGAATATAAATTACCTAAAAAATTGTTTGAGAAAAAATATACACCAAAATATTTAATAAACAATGAAAAAATCATAATAAAATCTGAAGAAAGAGAATTTGATATAAATAAATATATAAAAGCAGCAAAACATTTTATAGGTATGAAAAGTTATCACAATTTTGCGAAAGGTAAAGTAAAAGACTCTGTATGTTACATAACAAAATTTGAAGTAATTGAAGACAAAGATTTTTATATAAATTATATTGAAGGAAATAGATTTTTATATGAAATGATAAGAAGGATAATTACATTTTTAATTTCTGTCGGTTATAATTTGTTTCCTTTAGATTTGATTGAAAAAGTTTTTATACATAATTTAGAACCAAAACCGTTTCCTGCAGACCCTAGATATTTAACATTAAAAAAAGTTTACTTGGATTGGAAAGAATTATATAAATATATTGAAGATGTTATTGAAATATAATGTTTTTAATATTTCTACAATAATATTGATATGATTGTAGTCTTTCTATCCGTAAAATATGGAGATGGAATAAATATTTCTAGAAGAATATTGGAAAGAAAATATGCAATATCAATAGATATAAAAAAAGTTGAAACATTGTATTTGGAAAAAGATAATATTAAACAGGAAGATAGGGAATTATTAATAATAAAGACAAGAGAGGAATTGTTTGATAAAATAGAAGAATTAGTAAAAGATATATATAAAGATAATATAATTGAAATTTATTCAATAAATGTTGAAGATGTAAATAAAGATTTCTTAGATTTATTAGAGAAAGAAACATCTATAAAGAAAATAAAAAATGCTTGAAGATTTAAAAAAGGCTTCTGAAATTGCGAAAAAGGTAAAAAGAGAAGCTGAAGGATTATTGAAACCTGAAGAAAGTATATATAATATTGCAGAAACTATTGAACAAAAAATAATAGATTTAGGAGGGTTCCCAGCATTTCCTGTTAATATATCTATAAATAATATAGCAGCACATTATACACCGACAGTAAATGATAATACAATATTAAAAGAAGGTGATGTTGTAAAGGTTGATTTTGGCGTACATGTTAATGGATATTGTATAGATACGGCATTTACTGTAGAAATAAATGATAATAAATATAAAGATCTAATTGAAGCTTCTAGAAAAGCATTAGAAAATGTTAAGAGAATAATAAGAAAAGATATTGAAATATCAGAAATTGGGAGAGTAGTAGAAAATACTATCAAATCATATAATTATAGTCCAATATATAATTTATCTGGTCATAAAATAGAACAATATGTTTTACATGCTGGGATTACAATACCAAATTACGATAATAAGTCAAAAATAAAATTATCTGAAGGGATATATGCAATTGAACCTTTTGCTACAAATGGTGTTGGACTTGTAAAAGAGGATAAACCATCTAGTATATATTCAATAATTTCTAATAAACCAATTAGAGATCCAAATATTAAGAAATTCTTTCAAGAAATATATAACAAATATAAAACACTTCCTTTTGCATATAGATGGTTATATAAGGAGTATAATAACAAAATAAACTTAAAACTATTTATGGAATATCTAAAAAAGAATGGAAATATTCATGAATATTCAATACTAGTAGAACAGTCTAATGGAATAGTAACTCAATTTGAAACAACTTTTTATATTTATGATAGAGTTTATGACATGATGGACTAATATTTAGGGGGCATTATATGATGGTTGTGTTAAATTGACTTAAACAAATGTTAAAACAAAAGATTTTTATATTAGTTAGTCAATAATATTATTATGGCAAAGAGAACAACACCAATTCCAGTGGCGCCATTATATAGAATATTAAGAAAGGCCGGTGCATCAAGGGTAGGACAGGATGCAAAATTAGCGATGGTAGAAGCAGTATTGCAAGTAGCAGAGGCAATATCTGCTAGAGCAGTAGAATTAGCAAAACACGCAGGAAGGAAAACTGTACATGAAGATGATATAAGGTTGGCAATTAGAGAACTTAGAGGCCTATAGAGATATATTTTTTGCCTTTATTAATTTTTATAAAACATTGTTATAATATTTTATAAATGGAAAATTTAGAAAGAAGGCCGGTGGATTTTAAGAAAGAAAGACCACAACTGTTTAAAATGAAAGGTATTTCGGCAAAAACAGTGGAAGAACATTTGAAAATATATGAAGGATATGTAAAAAAATTTAATGAAATAACACAAAAGTTGAATAATTTAACAGATGATGATTATAATGTAGCAAATCCCACATATTCATTGATAAGAGAATTAAAAGTTGAATGGACTAGAGCCTTTGGGGGAATGATTAATCATGAAATATATTTTAGCCACTTAGGAGGGGAAGGTGGAAAGCCAGGATCATCATTAGGATCACAGATAGATAAAGATTTTGGATCATTTGAAAAATTTGTTAAGGAAATGAAAGCAATTGCAATGGGTGCGAGGGGATGGGCTTGGTTATTATGGTCTGATGATTTAAATAGATTGGTAATTAGCATATCTGATGAACAGAATACGTACATGGTACAAAACTCAAAATTAATATTAGCACTAGATGTATTTGAACATGCATATTATTTAGATTATGGGAGTAATAGAAAAGGATATGTGGATATATTCTTTGATAATATAGATTGGCTGGCAGTGGAAAAGAGATTTGAGGCATTAAAAGTATAATTTTTTATGTTATTTATAATCAATTAAAAAGTATGTTCATATTTCAATAATTTTCTTTTAAATTCAGTTCCCAATGGTGTATAACCAGAAATATTGTCTTCTTTAATAATTCTATGACATGGAATTAAAATAATAAATGGGTTATTTTTTATAGCATTCAATATTTGTAACATATTATATTTCTTATTTAGGCTATTATATAATTCTTTATATGTTATTGTTTTTCCAAAAGGTATTTCTAATATCTTCTCATATACATCTTTATATCTATATCTACTTAAATCTAGTTTAAATTTTTCTTTATTATTTAATACTCTATTTATCTTTTCTTGAAAAAATTTGTCTAAATTTTCATCAAAAATGAGGTTTCCATCTAAATTATGAAATTTAGCAATTCTTACTAAATTTTTTACTAGCATATCTTTATCATTATGTAAGGAATAAGCAACAATTTTTCCATCCAACATTATATATCCAGAATGTAGTCCATAATCGAATATTTTTATCATCATCAAATATTGTAAGAAAAATTTATATTGTTCGAAAATTATAATTAAAATATGGGCTGTAGTAGAGGTAGAAAATCTTCAAAAGAAAGCGAAAATAAAAAGAAGTAGATAATTAAATTTAAAGGCTTCTGTTGTGTAATTCTTTAATTTTTTCTAATGCTTTATCAGCATGTTCTGCAGCATTTTTTAATGACTTTAATGTTTCAACAATTTTCAAATTTTTATCTATTATAAAAGTAATTCTACTTGCTCCTTTTCCTCTATTACTTTTTGCATTAAATAGGTTTATTATCTTTAATCCAGGATCTGCAACTAAAGGAAATTTTGCACCATATTTTTCAGCAAACTTTTTCTGCGTATCCAATTTATCATTACTTACCCCGATTATTTCTGTATTATATTTTTTAAATTCATCATATAATTCTATGAACCTCTTTAACTCTTGTGTACATCCACCAGTAAATGCTTTTGGATAAAAATATAAAGCTACGAAATCTTTATCTTTTAATATTTCGCTAAGTTTTATTTTTCCAATTGTACTTTCAGCTTCAAAATCTATAGAGTCCATATATTATAATAGATAAAAACTTTAATAATTATATGATAGATTAATTATTAATGGTACGAAGATCGTACGTAGATGATATTGACAATAAAATAATCAAGATATTATTAAATAATTCGCGTATATCAAATACAAAAATAGCAAGATTATTGAATATATCAGAAGCTTCTGTTAGAAAAAGAATTAAAAAGATAATGAAAATTGGTATAATAAAAAAATTCACAGTAGAATTAAATTATAACTTATTAGGATACAAAAGAGTATTTATAGGATTGAATATAGATAAAGATAAAATGTTTAACATATTAGAAAAAATATCTAAGAATAAAAATATAAATAATATATATTTAACAGGAGGAGATCACGATGTATTAATAGATTTTTTATATTCTAAACCAGAAGAGCTCGATGAATATATAAAATACTTACAAAGTATTGAAGGTATTAGATCTGTATGGCCGACAATTGTGATAGATCATTATCAATTACGATAAATTAGGTACGAACTTTAACTTTTATAAAAATAATAATATATTTATGTTTTTTATGGAGGAAGGAAAAAATAACGGAATTCCAAGAATAGGTAGTAGGTTTCCAGAAGTAGAAGTACATACAACACATGGAAAAATAAAATTGCCAGATTACTATAAGGGAAAATGGCTTGTATTATTTAGCCATCCAGCAGATTTTACACCAGTATGTACAACAGAATTTGTAGAATTTGCAAGAATGTATTCAAAGTTTAAAGAAATTGGGGTAGAATTAATAGGATTATCTATAGATCAAGTATATTCCCATATAAAGTGGGTTGAATGGATAGAAGAAAAAACAAAAACAGAAATCCCATTCCCAATAATTGCAGATGATTTAGGTAAATTAGCATCTGTGTTAGGTATGTTACCAGTAAGTGGTGGAACAAATACTGTAAGAGCTGTATTTGTCGTAGATCCAGAAGGAATTATAAGAGCGATTGTATATTATCCACCAGAAGTTGGAAGGAATATTACAGAAATATATAGATTGGTATATGCATTACAAATATCGGGTAAAGAAAAGGTTGCATTACCAGCAAATTGGTATGTAGATAAATTAGAATGGAAATCATCTAGTTTAGTTGGAAATAAGGTAATAATACCACCAGCACGTACAATTGAAAAAATGAAAGAAATAGAAGAAAAAGCAAAGAAGAAAGAAGTGGAAATGTTGGATTGGTGGTTTGCTTGTAAAGAGCTAAAGAAATAATTTTTTGAATATTTTCCTATATCTCAACCGCCTCTCCAGGATTCAATATCATTACATTTGTGTTTTTGACTTTTTCTTTTAAAATTTTTGGATTCGCTTCAATAGCATGGAATGTATTATAGTGCATTGGTATTACATTTTTTGGTTTTAAATATTCAATTGCAATTAAAGCCTGATTAATATCCATTGTATAATGTCCTCCAATTGGTAATAAAGCTAAATCAATATCCCCAACAATTCTTGGTATTAATTTCATATCTTCAAACACCATAGTATCTCCAGCATGATATATTGTTCTATCATCAACCTTTATTACAAAACTACCAGGATTTCCTAACCACAATATATTATCTCTATCATCTATTATGCTTGAAGTATGTACCGCCGGGAATAAATATATTTCTATATTATTATGAACTATTTTACCACCAAAGTTTAATCCCACTGTTCTTATTCCAAATTTTTCTAAATATTTAGCTATTTCAAAGACAGAAATTACTTTCACATCTTTATTTTCAGCTAATTCTATTGTATCGCCTAAATGATCAAAATGGGCATGTGTCACTAATATAATATCTATATCTTCTAAATCTGATTTTTCGTACTTTGCCTTTGGGTTTTGTTTAATAAAAGGGTCTATTAATATATTTCCATATGTACTCTTAATTAAAAAACATGCATGCCCTATCCATTTTACGTACACCATGAAATAAATATATTTATTATATTTTAGAACATTTTTATAATATGCCTATAATTCCATACATAATACTAATAATAATATTTGTACAACTGTTAATGTCGGTATATACTTTATTATTTTTATTATCCTATGACAAAGAAGAAATTAACTATGAAATAAAAGAATATCCAAAAGTATCAATAATTGTACCAGCATATAACGAAGGTAAAAATATAAAAAATACATTGGAAAGATTGATAGATTTAGAATATCCAAAAGATAAATTGGAAATAATTGTTGTAGATGACGGATCAAAAGATAATACATATGAAATAGCAAAAGAATATGAAGAAAAGTACGATTTTGTAAAGGTATATAAAAAGGAAAATGGTGGAAAATCTTCAGCATTAAATTATGGGATAAAGAGATCTAGTGGGGAAATAATTGTTACATTAGATGCAGATTCTGTTCCAGAAAAAGATTCTTTAATAAAAATGCTAAAATATATGTACTATTATAATGCAGATATTGTTGTTCCGGCAATTCAAATAATTAGTACGAAAAAATTAATTGAAAAGTATCAATATGTTGATTATGCTATACATAATTTCTCTCGTATGGTTATTGATAAAATGAATTCTGTATTTATAGCATCAGGCCCATTTTCTGTATTTAAAAGATCTGTATTTGAAAAAATCGGATTATTTGATGAAAAAAATATAAGTGAAGATATGGAGATTGCATTGAGAGCCCAAAAAAATAATTTTAAAATAAAGTTTTGTCCTGAAGTTATTATAAAAACAGTTCCTCCAGATAATTTTAAATCATTATTAAAGCAAAGGGTAAGGTGGATACTGGGATTTATTGATAATTATATGAAATATAGAGATATAGAAAATATATATTTGAGAGAAATCGTTTTTGGCATTAGTATAATTTTATATGTTCTATTGCCATTATCATTTTTAATAATATTATATATGCAGGGAAAGCAATTATATGATTTTTTAAAATACTTGTCTTCCATAAATTACGATATATATTATTTTATCAAATATTCATTTTCTTTTGATATTAATACATATATTTTTCAATTATTAGCCACATCTCAATTAATTTTAATAACATTTTCAATTATTTTATTAGTAAACTTTCTTCTTTTTATTAGTATATATAAAAGGTATGACAAATCAAGATCTTGGTCATCAATAATTTATTATTCGGTTATATATCTATTTTTTTCAATATACTTTAATGCAATTTTTATAATTGTAGCAATATATTATAAACTATTTGGTAGAAATCTAAGATGGGGCGGAATTGTATGGAATAATAGTTTAATAAATAAACTGCTAAATAAAAAATATGGATAAGCCTAAGAACATAATAGCAATATCAGTAATAATATCTGTACTATCTTTCTTCTTAGGAATAATTTTAGGTTATTTATTATATCAACATTCATTCCAACAGAGTGTATTAAAAATTAATGAAATAAATTCTTTGGTAATTTCAGCTCAATATCTGGCAAGTTCTCAAAGTTTAGAATGTAGTGATAATTATTTATCTTTTTTAGAATATTTAAAATCAAGAATTGCTCAGGTTGGACAGAAATTGACATATTTAGAATCAAAGGAAAATATATACTATAGTGAAGGAGAAGTAAAATATTTAAAATCTCAATATTTTAATATGCAATATTTGCATTTTTTACTAACTAAGAAATATATAGAAGATTGTAATGTGACAAATTTTACATTAATTTTATATTTCTATAATAATCAATATTGTCATGATGAATGTGCTATGCAAGGGAATATTTTAACTTATTTATACGTACAAAATAAAGATAATTTGTACATATATTCATTCGATTCAAGTTATCCAAATTATTTTATAAGTTATTATAATTTAAATTACAATATTACAACATGGCCATTTATTATTATATATAAACGTAATGAAACATACACTATTAGAGGATTTGCAAGTTTAGATGAATTGAAGAGTTATTTAATAAAATAATCATTTACCCTATAAATATATATTTGACAACCGTTTGGATCTATGTAATAATATATCAATGATATATTATAATCATTTGGATTAAATGGGAAAGGTATTCCACAATTTAGGGAATATACAATAAATTGCGGGTAAACCTTTGGAATTAAATAAGTAGCATTGTACATTATATAAACTTGTGAATTTGTATAATATGCAACCATTGGCCAATTATCATTTGTTAGTATTACTTCTGGATTGTATTGTTTTAAATAATCTGAAGCTCTGTATATATAATTTAAATATGTGTTTCCAAGATTTGTGTTATAATTTATTAAAAATATTATACCATAATACATTGATACAATATTCAATATTGAAAATAAGAATAAATATGTAAATTGTAAACCTTTTATTTTATTGATAAATATCCTAGTTAATATTAAAAATGGAGGTAATACCATTAGAATATATCTTGGATCCTTTGACTTAACAAAAAATGCAAGAAGTATTATTGATAATATTACATATAAATATATAGACTTGTCATAATTTTCAATTTTTTTTGGATTCTTTAATAGGGAAAATAAATATGCAGAAGAAAATATTAACAAGTTAAATAAAAATAATGAGATAGGTTGATAAGATGTATATTTATAAATAACTTCTACCTGTTCAATAAATATAAATATTGGATTATTGTATAATATTAAGTTATATAAAAAGTAAGGGGTTAGAAATAGTAAAGAATAAATTATTGTTTTTAGTTTATCTATATTCTTTAAAAAGATTATTGAAGAAATTAACCATAAACCATATTCATATTTTGAAAGAGCTGATAAAACTGAAAATAATGAATATGAAATTAAGTTCTTTTCTTTACCATCTTTAAAATATTTTATGTAGAAATATATAGAAAATACTAATAAAGAAGATGCTAAAATGTCTGGATAAATTCTTGATGCCCAAATTAAAAATAAACCATTCAATGAATAAAATAAAATCAAAATATAGTTTATGTATTTATTATCATAGTCTTCTAATATTTTATATAAAACCACTACAGATAGAGAAAAAACTAAAATTAAAAATAATTTTATAAGAAATATATTGAAATTTGTAATATAAGAAATTGGGATTAGCATCCACCATAATAATGGAAATCTATAATATTCAAAATATGGAGTATTTAATAATACATGCTTTACATTATTTAAATATGAATATTCATCCCAAAACAATATTGGAGGGGATGATAATAAGATAATTAATTGTGGTATAAATGATATAAGAAATATGTAAATATAGTCTTTTTTCATGAATGATTATTATTATAATTCTTTTAAAATTTTTAGATTATAAACATTTGTTATTTTTAGTTAGCTTTAAAAATATATTTTGATAAAATAGTATCAATGAAAGTATTAGATTATATTATTGATTCATATAAAATATATAAACAAAAATTGTTAGAGGCATTTATTGTAGGCGTGGTAATGAATTTTCTATCATTCATAGGTTTAATACCAGTTTTGGGTTGGTATTTATATGCTAAATTATTTCCAAAGATGGTCGTATGGTATTATAATAAACTTAATATAAAGGTAGATCCAAAGTACGATGTAGCATTTAAATCAATAATGATTCCATTATCGGTTACAATGATTGGTTTTATAATAATGATCATTGGAATTCTTTATTTTTTTATGATAGGATATGATGCGTTTTTAATAAATTCTATTATTACAGGTTTAATAATAATGATAATAGGTTTAATATTGTACATATTGTTGCTTTATACAATATTTGGAAGTATAATTGGTAAAGTAGATAAACTTAAGATTTATGCTAAAAAATCCATATATTTACTTTTAATAGGTTTTATTCCAGCTCTTGTAATTTTTATATTTTATACTATTTTCTTTTTATTTGTACCACTTATTGGTCCAATATTATTGTTGATATTAGAAATATTATTGGGGATATTTTATCCACCCTATCTATTTACTTTATATGCAGTTGCCATTGAGAATATGCAGTCATAAATATTAAGAAGCCACACCCACCCAATATTTTATATAATTGAAATTATGGAGTATTTAATAATACATGCTTTACATTGTTTAAATACGAATATTCATTCCACAATAATATTGGGGGAGATAATAATAAGATAATTGCATGAAGGAAGTTTTCATATAATTTTTTAAGTATTTATTTTTTATTTATCTCATGAAGTGCTTTTATTGTGAAAAAGATGCAATTATAAAAATTTCGTATTCAAAATTATGGTTATGTAAAGATCATTATACAGAATATATACAGAGAAGAGTATTGGAAACAATTAAAAGATATAAATTAATTAAAAAAGGACAAAAAATATTGGTGGGGGTTTCTGGAGGTAAAGACAGTACATCATTATATCATATGTTATTAAATATAAAAGATGAGATTGGTTTTGAATTAATTGGATTACATATAAATTTAGGAATATATGATTTTTCTAAAAAATCTTTAGATACTATAAAGAATTTTAGTAAAGAATATAATACAGAATTCATAATTTTGGATTCTAAAGAAATTATTGGAGCATATTTACCAGAAACATTAATAAAATTGGGTGCAAAGATATTGCCAAATTATAAGGTAGAATATATGAGGCCTGCATGTAGTATATGTGGGTCATTAAAAAGATATATATTAAGTATTATTGCAAATGAATTAAATGTAGATTATATTGCTTTAGGACATCATATGGATGATTTATTACCTTATATAATTAAAAATTTCTTTTTGCAAGATTTACATTCAATAAGTAAATTAGGTCCGAAAACAGAAAAAATAGATTCTCTAGTTGGAAGAATTAGGCCATTGTATGAAATATCTGAAGAAGAAACAAAATTATATGCAAAATTATCAAATATTCTGTATTTAGGGGATCAATGTCCATTCAAATCTGGTAGCAAAAGAATTGAAACAAAAATTAGAGAATTTTTAGATAAAATGGAAAAAGAAAATCCAGGATTTAAAATATCTTTGGCAAGAGCTATTGCGAGAAATATTAAATTTTATGAAAAAAAAGAAGAAATGAAATTAAATAAATGTAAATATTGTGGAATGCCAACATCAAAAGACATATGTGAATTTTGTAGAATAACAAAAAGAGCCTTTGGTGAACCTAAAGGATTATATGTTAAAGAAAGAGTATCAGAAATTTTAAAAGTGATAAAATAGTTTTTAATTTATGAAAGTACTATTTATAAATTTAGATAAGTTAGAATATAAAATTATTAATATAGATTCTCAAGGTGTTATTTCCTTAGGAGTAAAAATACATAATGAATATGAATCATGGAAAAAAGATATTTATGATCCTTCAGTTCCATTTATATTTGGTTTAGGTCCATTTGTCGGAGGAAAATTGTTTGGAGTTCATAGAATGGTTACAATATTTAAAAGTCCATTAACAAGAACATTACATTTTTCTTCAGTTGGTGGTGTTGGGTATAAATTTATGGGATCGGGAATTGATGCAATTGTAATTATTGGATATTCAAAAGAACCATCCGTAATTTTTATTTCTCCAGATAATGTAAAAATTGAGTCTATAAATTATGTAAATTCATATAAAAATTATAAAAGGGTTTATGCATTTTCAAGATATTTATTAGAAAAATATAATGATTTTTTTTCAAATTATAATGCTAGAGCAGTTGTTGTTGGAGAAGGGTCTATGTATACGCATAATGGAAATTTATTCTCATTTGATATAGTTAATGGAGAATTTAGAATAGGATCTGAAGATTTCTCTGGAAGGGGTGGAGGAGGGTCTTCATTATTTAAAGGACATAATATTCTAGGTATAGTTTCTGGCGGTAATTATAAATATAGATATGAAAAAGTAAATAATTTTCAATTAATAAATAAAATATTTTTAGAAAAATTTGGAAAAAGTTATATAGAAGTTATTAATGAAAAGACAAGAAAATATAAATATGATCCAGAAACAGGATCCGGTGGGACTTTTG
Source organism: Candidatus Nanopusillus sp. (assembly GCA_049414405.1). Lineage (GTDB taxonomy): Archaea > Nanobdellota > Nanobdellia > Nanobdellales > Nanobdellaceae > Nanobdella. Next base: position 8,659 of record JBMSAQ010000015.1, on the reverse strand, counting down.
GAGAAAATTACTTGTTATATAAAGAATTTTTACCTTTATTTGGATATAAATCAATATATTATTCGAAAGAATTAAGAAGAAAACATTATGATAATATTATTGAACTATTCTGGAAACCTTTTCAGGAAGAAGTATTTATAAAAAGTAAATTATGGTTTACTTGTGGAGATTTATGTAATGTAGCATGTAAAAAGGTATATAAAGGTAAAAAAGTAGATTATGAACCTTTCCATTCTTTAGGTCCATTCATTGGTAATTATATATTTGAAGAAGCATTAAAATTAGTGGATTTAGTAGATCAGTATGGAATGGATGCAATTGAAGTTGGGTATGTAATTTCATGGTTATTTGATTTGATTGAAAATAAGTTATTAGAACCTGGAGAAATTGGATTAAACGATTATCCAATATTTAATTTTGAAAATTTTGATCCAAAAAATGATTCATATAAAAATTCAAAAATTGCAGAAAAAATTATCGAAGGATTAATTAAGAAAAATAATGAAATATTATCATTAATATCAGAAGAAGGTATAAGAGTGTCTTCAAAGATATTAAATGAAAAATATAAGGAAAGAATTAAAGATAATAAATTTAATGATTATGTTGTATATGCATCTTTTGGAAATGAAGGATATATAACTCCAAATTTATATTGGAGTCCTGGTGTAGTTGCTCCAATGTATATCTTAGGAAAATATTGGACAGATTATTCAAATTCATTTGCAAGACCAGAAGATTTTGCAAGATTTTCATATGGAAGGGCGATAAATGAATCTTTGGTGGAAGATCTTGGAATATGTAGATTTTACAGAGGTGTTTATGAACCTATATTGGATAGATTATATAAAGAAATTATTGGAAGAGATTTGGATAAAAGTCTATACAAGGAAATTGTTGAATATTCAATAAAAGCAAATGCTGAACCTGTTTTATGGGAAAGTAAAAAAGCAATGGATCTTGTATCTACAATGTGTAGAGAATTAAATTCTAAAGATTGGAAATTTGAAAGATATGAAGATTATGTTGAATGGTGGAAAAGATTTAAAGAAAGTTTAGATAAATATTTGGGATTAAAAAATATTCAATAATACATATTTTCAGTCATATTCCATTTTGGATATTTTATATTCATATTCATAATCCATTATTCTATATTCTTCATATTTTCTTTTAAATTCATCTGTATTATCCAATATTTTTACATATACTGGAGAATTTTCGTGTTTGTCTGTTTTTATTATTTTTATCATATTCATTTCTTCCAATTTTCCTAAAATTTCAGATCCAACAGCTTGATATATCTTTCTCAATTCGTTTTCTATTTCTATTTTACTTTTTTCTAAACTTTTGTAATGAGAAAGTTCATCAAAAAAGTCATCAATTATTAATTTTACTTTATATTCTAAATAACGAATATGATCGTAAGGAATACGAGAACGAGGGTGAAAATAAGGTACTATACCAAGAAATGCTTTACCAACTAATCTTTCAAGCTCATTTTTCCTTAAATTATATAATATAGATGGTTTTTCTGATAAGTCATATTTACACTCTACGTTTGCACTCTTTTTGCATATTTTTCCTAATATAATGAGTGCAATATACATAGCATTTTCAATATTCATATCGTTCAATTTATAGCTTGTTTCCTTTATATAATGTTTTATTACACCATCTAAATCCAATAGACGCGTGCTTATCTTCTCCATTAAATTATGATTAAAAAAAAGTTTTAAAATTCTAATATCGATAAAACTTCTTCATTACTTCTTGTACTTTTGGATGGTTTGTTAATATTATATAACCTTCTGGAGTCTTTTTTAGTATACCCATTTCATATAAATATCTAATATAGAGTTGTCCTATTTGGTGATATAAAATTTCTCTTAAAGGATGGAATTTGCCAGTCTGTTGAAGAAGTGCAGAATATATTTTAAACATTTTTTCTGCTTCCAGATCTTTAACCTTTCCTCGTTCATCATAAGCTTGTTCATATAATTCAAGGAATCTGTTTCCTATCATTAAAAATCCCAAACGATTTTCTAATTCATCCAAATACAAATAACCAAATAGTTTACCATCCTTATACTTTCTGTCTATTTCTTCATTTGAACATTTTACATTAATTCTAGTACGGCAGTGCCATAATAAATCATCTAAAATAAGTTCTAATGAAATATCATCTATATGCAATTTATACGATTGAAAACTACTTATTTTAGATTCAATTTCCCCACTGTATTTTTTTAATATCTCATTTTTTAAAAATTCAGAATTTTGTTTATTTAATATCTTGTTAAGCTCCATAATGGCTTCTTTTGTAGGTTCTATAACAGATAGTATAACTTCATCTAAACTATTAGGAGCCATAAGTTATAACTGTTGGAAAGTTCTATAAAATTTCTTTACTTAAAAAATTTTTATATTTAATGCTAAATTTTTTAATTTTTTTATACGTTTTTAAAAATATTTCTTAATTAATTATAATTATTAGAGTTGGTATTTTTATATTAAAAATGGAATTATTTATAAAAAATTAGATTTTTCAGCTTTTTCAGTATCTTTCCCATACGTTTATCCTACATTTTGGCAAGGTTTCCATACACATTTTATATTTTGGATCTTTCTTCAATTCTCTTTCTATTGCTTCATATATCTCTCTCATATCTGTAACTTTATTAGATGATCCTCCAGTTATTGTATATTTGAATGTTTCTATTATTTCATTGGACAATCCTATTGATTGTATTAATGGTCTATACATTTCTATTAATTTCTTTTCATCTATTATTATTTTATATTGTTCTCCAGATTCTTCTTTTGCTATTCCCAATTTCTTTAATTTTTCTATATACATTAGTCCTATTACTTTGTATAGTATTCCCAATGCCCAATTTATATCATACGGTTTCCTTCTTTCAATTGTATTTACAATCTCGTTTAAATTTCTCCTTATATTTTCTATTTCCCTTTTACTGTAATATCTATCTCTTAGCATATTTGTAGCATATTCTATTAATATACTTCCTATCTCTTCAGCCAGTTCTCCTTTTGTATATGAGATCGTTTCATACCAACAATCATCACCTCTGTCGTTTTCGCGACATCTCATTACTGTTACTTTATATCCATTTTTTGCATATCCTATTATTGATAGACCAGCTATGAATGTTAGAGGATCAGGCTCTATATCTAATATTTTATTGTCAATACTATCATTTCTTCTATTAATTGTTGTCTTTCAAACTCTACTATTGGCTGTTTATCATAGTATTTTGCATCCCCCAATAGTCTATTAAATTTTCCTATAGATCCTAGCAGTAAGCTAAAGTATGGGTGTCTCTTTTCATCTCTCATAACCCCCAATGTTCCATCTAAAAGCCCATCCAAACTCGTTTTATAAAATTTTTTGTTTGGGTTGTATTCGTCCATCCTAAATAATAATAATATTTATAGAAAATTTTATAAATTTTTATGTCCAGAATATTGTATAAAATATTTATAGTAATATAAAAATTATGAAAATTGAAAAACCAGAGATTCATTATAATGCTTTAGATGTATTGGCAAATCAAATTGTTGGGATGACTTTGGAATATGGAGAAGTTGATATAAATCTTGTATGGAATACAATAAAAAGATCTTATATATATAAAGATTTAACATATGAAGAATTTTTAGAAATAATAAATTTTTTAGATTCAATAAAGATTTTGATATACGATAAAGAAAATAAGAAATTAATTAAAACAAGAAAAGGACTATTTTATTTTTTAGATAATATTTCAATGATACCAGATGAAAAATCATATGATGTATATGATATAACAACAGGTCAAAAGATTGGTATATTGCATGAAGAATTTGTTGCAAAACACGGAAATCCTGGTACAATATTTATATTAAGAGGTTTACCATGGAAAATTGAAAAAATTGAAAAAAATAAGATTTTGGTTGGATTGGAAAAAGATTTTGAATCTGCAATACCTTCTTGGGAAGGTGAATTGTTACCTGTACCATTAGAAGTTGCACAAGAAGCTCAAGAAATAAAGAGAGAATTATTAAACTTTGATGAACTAAAAAATCAAGAACTATATTTTTACCCAAGTAAGGATAATATTTACATTGAACAATATAGGGATTGGTTTATTATTCATTCTCCATTTGGAAGTAAAATAAATGATGCATTGTCAAGGTTAATTTCTCAAATATTATCTGAAAAATATGGAATTGTTGTTGGGATAAAAACAGATCCTTATAGAATAATATTAAAAGCAGGATATATTACAAAAGAAAATATTAAAGAAGTAATTGAAAATATTGATTTAGATGATATAGAGGATATATTAGAAAAGGCAATAGTTAATACAGATTTATTTTTATGGAAATTTTCACATGTTGCAAAGAGGTTTGGGGTAATTAGAAAAGATGCTGATTATTCAAAATCTACTTTAAGAAGAATTCTGGATCATTTAATTAATACGCCAGTATATAGAGAAACATTAAATGAATTATTTATTGAAAAGTTAGATGTGAAAAATTTAAAGATAATATTAAAGAAAATAAAGGAGAAAAAAATAAAAGTAAATATTGTTGATAGGGAAAATATATCACCTTTAGCAATTTTGGGATTGGAGGAATATGTATCAGATGTATTGATCTCTGATAAATGGAGAGAAGTATTGAAATTGGTAAAGGAAAGAATTGAAAATACAGAACTAATATTTGTTTGTATGGCTTGTGGAACAAGATATAAAATAAAGGTAAAAGATTACGATGAAAAACTCAAATGTAAAAAATGTAAGGGTCAATATTTTGGTGTTGCAAAAAGTGAAAAAGATTTAGAAGATGAGAAAAAAATGAATATAACTGCAGAATTGTTAAAAAATTATAGTAAAAAGTTTGTATTTATTTATGCTGGTAAAGGTATAAGTTACTTATCTGCAAGGTTCTTATTAAAGAAGGAATATAAAAGCGAGGACGAGTTATTAATAAATATTATTGAATATGAGAAGAGGGGTATAAAGTTTGCAAAAAGATAATATTTTAAATTTTATTAAGAAAAATTTTTTATGGGTATTTTAGAAACATATAAAAAATCTATTGATTTGGTAAAAAATCATATAGCAGAGAGTTTAATATATGGGGCATTATTTTATATATTATGGAAGACATTATTTTTATTACCGATAATAGGAGCATTCTTGTTTTCATATTTTTATCCAAGATTAACTAAATGGTATTATACAAAGGTTACGGGAGAAGATATTAATCCAGATTATAAAACAGCATTTAAATCTCTATTAATACCAAGTTTATTAATATCTCTTGGTATAATTATAATATTAGCAATATTAATTAGCATTTTAATAAATTTATTACCAGATTTTGCAGATATTGATGAAATTGGTAATATTAGTCTTCAACAATTAATATCAATTGGTTTATCGAGCTTTCCTATTTTTACATATGTTTTTGTAGGTACAATTATTGGTATAATAACTATAATAGCTAGTGGAGTAGTTTGGTTACTATTATTATATAGTATTTATGGATCTATTTTTGGAAAAGTAAATAAATTATCGATAAATGTTGAGAAATCATTTATATTATTTGCATATTGGTTTTTGTTTAAGATTATTGCCAGTATAGTATTATTAATAATTGGTAAAATATTTTCATTAATATTTCCTTTATTGGGGGGTATTGTTGTACTAATTTTAAATATAATTGTTGTATATCCAGCAATGAATTTAATATTACTATTAAGGGCTAAAGAATTTTAATTTTTTATATCTTTTTAGGATCTATTACTTATGATAGAAATATATAAAAAATCTTTTGACTACATGAGAAAAAATTTTGCAGAGAGCGTATTATTTGGAGTATCGGCATTATTGTTGGGAGGGGTATTTGCGATATTGCCAATATTTGGGGCAATTATATTATCATATTTCTACCCCAACTTAATAGCCTGGTATTATACGAAAGTTACAGGAGAAGATATCAATCCAGATTATAAAACAGCATTTAAATCTCTATTAATACCAAGTTTACTAATGTCAATGGGAATAATGCTTATTCAATATAGTAGACCAGCTCTGATACAGGTTGTGTATGAACATCTCGAATTAACTGGTTATCAATATTATGGACCAGATAATCTAATATTAACAACCATTGGAATAGCAATTCTAATAACAGCAGTAATAGTTGGTATATTACTTTTATATACTTTCTATGGGGCTATTTTAGGAAAAGTAAATAAAATATCAATACATTTTAGCAAATCATTGAAATTATTAGCTTATATATTAGTATGTTTAATAATTTTAGCACTATTATGGACCACCATATTTGTAACATACATATTATACACTTTAATGGTTTCATCACCCATAACGCCCGAATATAATGGGGTTTCAATAGTCATTGATATTATTTTATTAACTATTCTATTTAGTATATTTATAGAATCAATAGTAACTTTGGTAGCCCTATTAAAGGCTAAAGAACTGTAATAATATATTTTTTAGTGTTTTGTGGATTTATGATAAAGTTGTTACTTGTTGGTTATAGTTGATTTTAATCAAAAACCGAAAACTTTTTAAACTCTATCATAATTAAATAAATCATGAAAAACAAATATAAAGAGAAAAACACATATAGATATTTTATGATGAAAGGTAAGACCTTGGCAGCTTTGGGGGCATTAAGTGTATTAGGAGTAGCAGCATATTCAGCAGGAGCACCAATAGGTCAAATGGCTCAATCTATGAAATCACAACCAACAGCATGGACAGTGGTAGTAGGAGCAAATGCCAATGCGGTGGATGTTGTCGGGGCCTCAAATATAATTGCAGCTTTAGAAACATTTACAGTACCATCTACCCAAAATGTAACAGTTACAGTTAACGTAGGTTCACAAACTACACTTCAAGTTCCATCTGGTGCATATCTATTTTATTCATCACAAGCACCGCTTTACTTAGGTGATTATATAAACAAAACATATCCGGTATTGCAAGTAGGATCAGGATCATTCCAAATAGGTGGACAAACATATACATACCAGACACTTGTACAACCATTAGGAGCTAATATAACGTTTAGGGACTTTGGATCAGGTTCAAATTATATGCCATCAGTAGGAGTAGTATCGGAAGATGGTAATTTATTAAACTTAACAATATACTTTTCTCCATCAGTAAATGTAACACATTTATCTTCAAATCCACAACAAATAACAGTATTGGATACATCATATTATTTATCGTATAATAATGGCTATATACATCTAGTACAAGCTGCAAATACATTAACATTAAATGTTGGACAGTCAACAACAGTTGGTGGATTAACAATTAGATTAGATAATGTTGTAAGGGATCAAAGTGGTGATTGGTATGCTGTATTAAATGTTAATGGACAACAATATACAATACAAGTAGGTACATCACAGGTTATTAGCGGAGTAAATGTTTATGTAGTAAACGCATTTGCATCTGTGCTAGTATCTGGAAATGTAAATCCAGGTTATGCAACCATTGTTGTATCACAAAGTGGATATAGATTCCCAGTAAATGGAGGTAATGTATTAACACCAGGTGGTGCTCCAGTTAGCGGGGTAACTGTTACAACAAATTATAATTCTACAACACAAACATTGTCAGGATTAACATTTACATTTAAGTTAACACAAGCACAACCAAATGGAGGTTATGCATTATTAGCAGGACAATCCTATCAATTACCAGTATTTGATGGATATAAATTACAAGTTGGACAAGTTCAATTACCAACAGGTCCATTAGCATTACAGTTGACTCCAAGTGGATCTAATCAATATACATTACAATATGTTGATGCTGTAACTGGAAGAATGGTATCAATACCAATATACGTAGATACATCTGGTAACTTAAAATTCTTAACTACAGCATCTCCGGGATTTGTAGGAACAATTACAAATGATAGAGGAGTTGTACATAATGCAAGTTCGATGACTTCTCTATCAGTACAACAAGGAGGATACTTTGCTGTAGTAGATGCAAACTTACGACAAACATACATATTCCAAGTACAATCAGTAAGTTCAGTATCCAGTTCAGCAACATTATATAATTACGTTACTGGACAAACCATGACAATATATCACAATGTACCATTTACTGTTGGATCAGTAACATTAACACCATCTATAAATGGAACTAACGTATCATTCTCAGGTTCCGAACTATATTCTTCAACTACAGGTTTAACATTGTATGAAGGATATAATAAATACATAAGGATAGGAGCAAATGTTACAACCGCACCATTCCACGTAAATGTAACTTTCTATAACGATTATGGTAATTCGAGAATTTCTAATATCACAATATCATTAAATAGTAGTAGTGCTGGCAGCGGATTTAGTTTAAATTTACCAGGTATTTCAATGATACAAATTGGAAGTAATGCAGAAGCATACTTAGATCGAAATGGTGTGTATTTAGTAAGAACAACACCACAAGGAAGTAATCCAACAATACAATTATATGCACCATCAGAACCATTAACAGTTAATGTAGGATTGGTACCAACAGGATCCACATTACCACCTTCAATAACACAAACACCAACTCAACAAACAATAACACAAACAGTAACAGTA
>JBMSAQ010000014.1:0-7463 GCA_049414405.1 Candidatus Nanopusillus sp. | reverse complement strand
AATTCAAAACCTTCTGATAACATATTTTAAAATAAGTTTATTATAATTTATAAAAATTATAACTATCAAAAACTGATGATTTATATTATTTCTTTATAATGTAATAATGATAAAGTATAATATATGGCTTCTTCAGTTCTAATAGTTTCTAATTTTTGGTCTGGACATATGTTTATAGATATATCAAATTTTTCTTTCCAATTTTTTATCATATCCTCAATACCTCTTGCAAAAGATCCAAAAGCAATTGCAATTTTATCTCTTTTTTCAATCTTTACATTTTTTATATCTTCCCCATATCTAGATGTTGCTATTAAATAAAAATTTTCTTTTTTTAACTTTTTAATTAATTCTTCCAATGGTTTATTATAATAAAATACTTCATAACCAAAATAAAATTCTGTTTCATATGGATATAATAATTTTTTATTTACTTTATCATAAATTAATATATTTGTTTTTCTATATTTTTTATTTATATTTACATAAAATTTTTCTTCTCCATTTGTTACATAAAACTTATCTTTTTCTCTTTCTAATATATAAACATATTCATATCTTGTTCTATCTTTATGATAATATATATTTAAGGGTAAAGAAGAACCAATATATTTTAATTCTTTATCAATTGGAAATGCAATTTTCCTAATATATGGAGGTGTATTTAAATATTTTAATACTTTTAAAATAAATCTACCCAAACCATGTGAATTAAATTTTAGATCATCATCATAATATATTCCTATTTCATTTATCCCAAAATTAACGGCCACTCTTGCTAATTGTGATATTAAAAATATTCTAATTTTTTGATCTCTTTTTTCTCCAGTAAATGTTGATGGAATTAATAATAATTTTCTCATAAATAATTGTTAAAAAATAAAAATAAAAGTCCGGGCGGTGGGATTTGACCCCACGACCTGCCGGTCTCTGCGGCCAATTTAACCACTACAGCCGGCCGCTCTACCAAGGCTGAGCTACGCCCGGTATTATATATTTTATAATAAATCATTAAAAATTTAAAATATATTAAATCATTTGAATCAAATTTTACTACTAAATATAATGTCATTATAATTTTTAAATAATAAAAATTTTGAATATATTATGGGTGGAGTATTTAAGTTATATGATATTAGAGGTATTTATGGGCAAGAATTAACAGATGAATTGTTATATAAAATTGGATATGCATTTGGGAGGTATTTTAATAACCATGAATCAATAGGGATTGTAAGAGATATAAGATTATCATCTCCAAGAATAAGAGATATTTTAGTAGAAACATTAGTTTATACACATAACGTAATAGATTTTGGAATTGGATCTACACCAATGGCACACTACTTAGCAAAAGTTTATAATATTCCAGTATTAATGATAACTGCATCTCATAATCCTTCACAATATAATGGGATAAAACCAATTAAAAGCGATGGGAATGATTTACCAAAAGAAGAAATTGATAAAATTGAAAAATTAACATATGAAAATATAAGACCTACTCAAAAGGAAGGAATGTTAGAAGTTATCGATGGAGCAACAGATATTTATAAGAAACATCTAAAAGAAAAATTTAAAGGAGTAAGTGGATTTAAAGTTGGTTATGATCCTTCAAATTCCGTATTGGCTCTAATGAAGGATGTATTGATAGATTTAGGAAATGAAGTTGTGGCAATTAATGATAATATAGATGGAACTTTTCCTGGTCATGAACCAGATCCTTCAAAAGATGAAAATATAAAACCTTTACAAGAATTGATGAAAAATAGAAATGATTTGGATATCGGGTTTATTTTTGATGCTGATGGAGATAGACTGGGTATAGCAGATAAGTATGGAAATAAAATTGGGATGGATAAATATATAATACCATTTATTAAAAAGGATAGAACATATGTATTAGAGATATCTTTACCAATTTATTTAAGAAAATTGATTGAAGAAAAAGGAGGAAAAGCAATTGTAAAAAGACCTGGTCATACTTTTGTTAAATTTGCTGGTCAGCAAAATAGAGCATATTTATGTATTGAATATACAGGTCATATTTATTTTGCTGAAAATGATTATATAGATGATGCATTATTTGGCGCATTTATGTTGTTAAAATATATGAAAAGAGGTGTAGATATAAATAATTTAAATATTCCAGAATTTACATGGTTAGAAAGAGATATACCAAGAAATAATCCAAATTTAATTGATAAAGCAAAAGAATATGGAAAGAATAATGGATTTACATTAAATGATTTAAATGAGGATTTAGATGGTATAGAGTTATTAAAGGATAATTTAAGAATATTGGTAAGATATTCTCAGACAGAACCTTTATACAGAATTGTAATAGATTCATACGATAAAAATATAGATGTTAATAAAATATTTGAAGACATTGTAAAATTAAATACATAAATATTTTTTATTTAAAAGGAAAAATCAATCTAAACAATATTATTTCTTTCTTATACAATATACTAATCCAATATTTTTTAATTTTTCTTTTATAATTTTGCATTCAAAATCTTTATTTAATTTATCTAATAATTTACTAACAGGTATTTTAGTATTATAGGTGTGATATTCAAATCCAATTTCATCAAATTCTTTTATTGTATCATAATCCTTTAAAATGATATCATATTCACATCCTTCACAATCCATTTTTAATATTTGAGCGTCTATGTTATTTTTATCAATAATTTCACTTAATTTACCTGCTGGTATTTTAATGCCTTTATTATTGGAATTAAAAAAAGAAACTGCTACACGAACAACTTCTTTAGTATTAATTGTTATATAATTATTACAATAATTTATTCCCATATTTATTGGAATAATTTTATCTTCCATATTATTTAATTTTATATTTTCTATCATTTCATTATAAGCATCTGGATGTGGTTCTATTGCATATACTTTCTTAGCACCTTTTAATATAAAATATATTGGAGAATCTCCTACAAAGGCACCAATATCTAATACATTTTTATCTTTTACATTAAGAAATTTATAATCTTCTTCATCAAAAACTTCATATAGTGATCCATAAGCATATTTAAATTTAATTCCATTTTTCTCCCAATAATTATTTTTATATTGCCAATTTAATTTTATGATAGTAATTATTCCACCAATATCATTAGAATATAAAGCATTTATTGGTATAGAATATATTTTATCATTTAATTTAATTTTTATTTCGTATTTATTAATATCTATAATATATCCTAGATAATAATAATATATTATTCTAGGATAAAGGAATCTGGATACAGTTATGGTATCTCCATCTCTTAATTTTAATTTAATATTCTGCTTTCTTAAAATCAAATATTGATATAAACTTGATGATAAATTTTTAATTAATTTTCTTGACTTGAATATAGCTCTAGGTCCCACTAGTAACTTTTCTATTTTATTCATTATTACAGGATTTTAAAAAAATTTTTTAAATGTTATATATAAGTAAAATTTATAATTTTAATTAAACAATTATTTATACTCATCCAAAATGTTTTCAAGTTTATTATCCAACTTCTTAGCAAAAGAATCCCAAGATATATCAATACCTCTTATATAATTTTTATTTTCTTTTCCTTTTTCTATTAATTCATCTTTATTTTTTATAAAATATTCTAACGAATTGTATATTTCGTTAATCATATGTTCTTCATAAAATTTTTCTTTTATCCAATAAATTCCAGGAGCATTCTTTAGTAATTCATAACTTCCAGAAGGATAAACATTAATTAAATATTTACCTGCAGCTAATGATTCTAAAGGAACTATTCCAAAATCTTCCATATATGGTACATAAATACATGCTAATGATTTTGCATATAATTCTCTCAATTTTTCATCAGATAGGTTTGAGTATAACTTTACATTATTTTGTAAATTATATTCTTTAATTAGTTTCAATATTTTTAAGTAATATTTTTTATTTTCAATATTTCCAACTAAATATAATTTATATTCTAAATATTTTTTAATGAATTTTACAAATGCTTTAATTAATATATCTTGTCTTTTTGATAATCCTATTCTAGCTACATATAAGAAATAATCTTCTGGATTATCATTATAAAAAGTAGATAAATCTGCTCCTGGATATATAACATCTGTTTTTTCTTTATTTATTAAATTTTTATCTAATGCTCTCTTTCTAGATAATTCTGAATTAAATATTGCAAAATCTATTTTCTTCCAAGCTTTTCTTTCTAAATAATTATAAACATTTAAAGCTACTTTATAAGGTAAAAAATAATATTTTCTAAATCTATATTTCATGTTCCAATAGATATCATATTTATATGTAGCTCTTAAAATCGTATGAGTATATGTAACTTTTGGTATATCAAAATCTTGATTAGATAATATTAATTCTGCAATACCACCTGTAGATATTAATAATAAATCAAAATTATCAATTTCATATTTTATTAATAAATTTAATAATGAAAATCCACCTCTAATTAAATATCCTCTAAAAATTCTTTCATATTTTTTATCATATAAACTAATTATACCTTTTTCTTTAAAGTCATAAGTTTTTTCTTTAATATAATTCCAAGTTAATATTTTTATTTTATGTTTAGATCTTTTATAATATTCATAAACAACTCTTTCTGCACCACCTTTCGATTTTAACCAAGGATGAAATAATAAAATTTTCATAATAAAAAATAATTATGAAGATTCATAAACTTTCTTAAACATCTCTTCTATTTTTGGCAGTATTATATTTGAATCAAATTTACTTGCAATTTCTCTAGATTTTTTAGATAATTCTTTATATTTGTCTCTATTATTTTTCCATATTTGATAATATTTTAATATTCTGTTGATATAATCTTCTATATTATTAAGTTTTACATAATAAATTGATTTAGATTCTCCAAATGCACTAATTACATCAGGTAAATTTGATACAACTACAGGGTTCCCTACTGCTAAATTTTCTAATACAGCAAAAGAAAATGTTTCATGTCTTGTAGGTAAGAACATTAGATTAGCTGTACTCATAAAATTAATATATTCTTCCTCATTTAACATTCCCAAATATTTAACATTTGCTGGTAAATTTTCATATATTGGTTTATTACCAGTAATATAGAATTCTATGTCATTATATTTCTTTAAATTTTCGGCAACTTTTATTAAAGTATCCATTCCCTTTTCAATATTAACAACACCTGTATTTTTTATTAAAATCTGTAGTTATAACTCTAACATCATGTTTTTTAGATAAATAAAATGCAACCTTTATTATCCATTTCTCCCCACCTCTATTGAAAGATAAATGTGGTAAATTAAATATAGCAATTTTCATTAACTTATAAAAATAAAAAAGTTTTATAAATTTTTAAGCGTTTTGAATATTTAAATCTGTAAATATGAATTTTTTTAAATAATATTTTCTTAAATAATTTCTGAATAATTTATATAAAATAATCTTTGTCAATCTTTTAATGTAATCTCTATCAAATATTAATAAGCATTCTAAATATTCCATTAATGATATTTTATAATTAGCATTATATATAAGATTTAATAGAATTTTATAACTTATTATTCCATATATTTGTTCTTTACATTTTGTTTTTTCATAAATATATTGAAGATCTTGTAAAAACATTTCTAACACCTGCCTATTATATCTTTTTTCAGTTAGGTTTTCTTCATGTCTCCTATAGTAAGTTAATGATTCGTCTACTTTTATAATTTTTTTATTAAAACGACACACAATACCTCGATCTATAATGTAATATATCTTTCTTATATAATCTATTAATTTTTCTTTATCTTTGATATATAGAACTAAACAGCTATTATTATACCTATATTTTGACTTTTTTAGTAGCTTTCCTTTATAATCATGGGTCATTATCATTTTATGAAAGATTAGATATTCATCATACTTAATATTTTTTATAACTTCAAGTATTCTACTAATTTTATTTTCAGTAAACATATCATCGTCATCTAATAAAAATATTAAATTACTAGAAGCCTCTTTTATTCCTATAGCGAGTGCACTACCACAATAACGATCTGGACCATTTGAATCTAAATTTATTATCTTATGATTAGGAAAATTTTCTTTAATATAATTATCTATTTTCTCATCTTGATAATATTTTACAACAATTACTTCAATATCATTTAAATCTATTCTTTTTTGATTTTTAATACTTTGCAATGCATCTAGAATATATTTTTTTCTTAAATAATCCATTACTATTACTGAAGCTTTCATAAGAGAGAAATATAAGATAAAAATTTAAATAATTTTGCAGATAAATTTTGGAATACCTGAATAAAATTCAAGAATTTTTTGCAATTCTTTTTACTTTATAACTTCTAAAATAAACACTTAAATTATTATAAGTTATTACCTACTTATGATAAAAGCAATAATACTTGCGGTGGATATGATAAAAGAGTGTTATTTATAAAGATATTTATTGGAAAGCATATAGATAATATAAAAGATCTCGAAGAAACTAACAAAGTAATTGATCAAGTATATTCTTTATCATAAAATGGGCTAGGTTGATCTATATAATTTTTTATTAATTTCAAAATGAATATACAAAAAATGTCGGATAACGTTAGTTATCCGACACAACTAAGCCAGCAATAATTAGGATCCGGTACTCTTTTTAGAATTACAACAAAATTAATGTTAAAATATGATTGAGTTTCTTTAATTGTTAATAGTCAAAGCTTCTTAACATAGACTCCTTTGCTAAAAGAGACTTGTAATGATTGATAATAATTATGATAGTAAAGGTAAAAAACGACTTCTAATAAGCCGCAAATATTATTTCTTCAAGAAAATTATTAAAAAAATTCTATATTAAAAGCTGAAGCAAAATATATCAAAACTTCTTCAAATTAGAATTAAATTTAGTTTGTTAAATTCTTCTTTAACCTTTAAGAAATCAGAGTCTCTAGTTACTAAAGTTAATCTCCTATTTATTGCCTGAGCTGATATTAATATGTCGAAACTTTCAATTAACTTCCCTTTATCTTTTAATTTCTTATAAATTTGTGAACCTATTATCGCATCCTTCTTAGTGGGGTTTATGATTTTAAATGCTGATAGAAAATCAAGGATTTCACTTTCCTTAACTTTGCTTAACAAGATCTCATATACAGTTAAAGAACTTACATAGAAATCTTCTGAATTTAAAATAATTTCCTTTACTTTTTTATTCCCCTTTAAATAATCAATAATTACTGAGCTTTCTATTAATACTTTTATCACCCCTCTTTCTCATTTCTTTAATTTCTCTCTCCAGTTCTTCAGCCTCTTCTTCACTTAATATGCCGAAATATTTCTCCAACTTTTTCTTCCTCAAACTTAATATATCATCCCTTATCATTTTCATGATATAAATTTACAGATCTATACTCTTTATAGATTTTATATGCACTATAAATAAATAAATAAAATT
>JBMSAQ010000013.1:0-20243 GCA_049414405.1 Candidatus Nanopusillus sp. | reverse complement strand
GAAAAGAAAAAGCTTAAAGAAGAATTAAAGAAATTAGAAAAGTGAATAAAGAATTATCCCATAGAGAAAGTTTAGGATTGGCTACAGCAGCTTTTTTACTTACAGGGTTTATTATGGTAATATTATATCTATTAATGTATTCATTAGGATTAACTGAAGATGCACCTATGGGTTTAGTCGCTACTATTAAAGAAATGCCTCCCCCCATAGCTGTTACATTTGCACTCTTTATAACATCAGCAATAATTGGGATAGGTTTCCTTATGGAAAATAAAGAAGAATGGGAATATTATAGATCGATAATTATCTTTACAGTAATTATAGATATATTATTAATATTTGCATTATATATAGCTTCTATATTTACATATATACCTGAATTATTAATAAAAGAAATAGGACTTACACTTTTATTAACACCACCAATAACTTATGTGATACTAAAAAGCATAAAATATCTAAAACATAAGCTAAAAAATGGTTGATTATGACTTAAAAGAAATTTTTAATGAACCAATTTTTATGAATACAATACCTGAAGATATAGATCTTTCTGAAGAAAAATATGAAGGTATTAGCCCATATTTGCCATTTATACATGATTGGAAATTAAATATTGTTGATATTATATATTTAAGCAAACCCGAAAAGGAAAAAGAATTTATATTAAAATTATTAAGAAAAGGTTCTATAGAATTTATTGGACGGGTTACTGAGATAAAGGTAAGATCTCCCTTAGAATTTATAGCAAAACTATCAAATGGTGTTAATGTTGTTTTTAATGAAGATACTTTAAAAAGAAATAATCCCGATATAAACGATAAAGATTTAATCGATATATTAAGTGAGGTCATGAAAGCAAGATTATTATATTTAAATATTATTGCAAAAGATAAAAAGCGTAATAAATTCTATGTAAAATCTTATATGGATTTAGCAAAGGTTGAAATAAGGACTAAAGAATTATTAGAAATTAAAGAAAAATATAAAGTTAATTGGTTTGATTTGTTCTTATGTGCCATAGGAATAAACCCCTTTGATATGAATAAAGATGAATATATATTATTAAGAAAAATATATTTACCTAGGGTTTTATCACTATTTCCCATAAAATTAAATGATGACTTTACAAAGTATACCCATACTTTACAATTTACAAAACCCGGCACAGGTAAAACAACATTTTATGTAAAGTTAATTAATATTATGAAAATTGCAATATTTGGAAAATTTCCTTCAAGAACAAGATTAATTATGGACGCACGTTCTGGAATATTGGGAGCCATATTTCATAATGACTATATTGTAATAGATGCATTTGATAAAAATTTGGAAAAAGATAAATTTGATGAATTTATATCATATTCAGAAAGTGGATTAGCACAAGGGGTATGGCACATAGAAAAAGGAAGTGCTTCATCTAAATCTGAGAGAGATGTAATTAAAAGGGATGTGGGATTTATATTTTTAGGTAATGTTGATAAAATTAGTCATGAAAATTTAATAGACTTTATAAAAGATGCGAGAGAATGGTTAAAGGGGGAATTAGCTAAGAGGGGGTTAAATCATGGATCAATTAGTGCATTTGTAGATAGATTAGCAATTATAAGTATAATAGATGAAGAATTTGATGTAAATAAATATATAATAGATAAAACAATGAGTGCGCCTTATTTTATTGCAATGATTAACCAAATAAAGCAAGAAATATTTAAAGCAAAGTATAACTCATCAAAACTTTCAGATTTAAAAGGCAGGTCTAGAACATTTGCTATTATGATAGCTAAAAAGTTAAGAGGTTTAGAATTAAATACTATTGTAGATGATCCTGAAACAGATTTAAATGCTGGCATAATTGAAAATGTGGCTAAAGATTTGGTAAAAGGTACTTTTGGGTGGAAACATGGATCATAATTTTATAATTTCTTTTATTATAGGTATTGTAGTAAGTGCTCTATTATTCTTACCGGTATTTAGCTATATTAGTAAATTGACTAAAAGACCAATATTAACTATAAATGTATATGGCGCTAAAGTTCCAGTAAATAGTTTTATAGATTTTGCATTTTGGAAAGTAACATATCCTATAATTAACAAAATATATAATATAAATAAATTAACTGAAGAATCGGTATTATCAACAGGATTAGAAAAACTAAAATTACAATTTAAATTAGTTGACATCTTATACAAAAAAGCCCCTCTTATTCATATGTTAATCTATTTATCAATTACATCTATAATATTTTGGGTAATATTCTTAATAATTTCAAAAACCATAGGTAATATTTTAGGTTATATAGTGGGTTCTCTTATTATATTCGTTATAAATATAATAAATACAATCTATATAATGAAAAAGAAAAAGAAAATCATCATAGCTTAAATCCTATAGCTTCATGTAATTTATATCTTTTTTGTAATGTAATATAATTGCTTTTTAGGAAATTATAAATTTTAGGATTAATACTATAAATATTAACGTAAGATTCATCAGAATAAGAGGATGTTTCTATTAATTTTTTAGTCTTTGTTTTTTCTTTCTTTTTAGTTTTTTTAGAGATCTTTTCAAGGTCTATATTAAATTTTACACGGCCTATTTTTTTTAATACTTTATATTCTGTTTTACTATCTATTTCTATAAGTATGGGTTCATCTAATACAATATATCCTTTTTCATTTCTTTTATTTGGATCCATCTTATTAAAATATTTACCTAATTCGGTTAAAGCTTTTAAAAATATTGTTTTTTTAGATCCTTTTATTCCAAATTCATCATATAATTTCTTAATTCCATTATTATATAGTTTTATATTAAAATAGATAGGTCTTAAATCTGAAACCTCATGCAATATTAATGTCATAGGGAAAATAAATTTAGGATCAAATCTTATAAGAATTTTTCTTAATTCTCTAATTCTAACTCCGTGCTTTATAATCCATCCTAAAACATCATGTGTAAAACTTTCGCCATAAAGTACCCCCCATAAAAAATACCCAATACCTTCATCCGTCCGTGGTTTTATTTTTAAAATATTTTGCATATAGCTTAGATATGTTTCTTCTAAAGCTTTTGTTTTTTCATCACCAAAATATATGGGTTCTTTCCATAAAATTATTAATGAATGAAATCTTTCTAAAGCCCTTTTAGCAATATGGCGAGGTATTTGTGTATTTACTATATGGACTAATCTATATTCTCTTATTTCAAATATTCTTTGTAATATTTTTCTCGCCACATTTGTAGAACCCTCAGCAAATAAATCAAACATATTATGAGCCTCATCTAAAATTATAGGATGTGGGAATATTTTGCCTTTTTCTTCAATTTCATCACCATGTAAATTAATCCTGCCTAAATAATCATATGGTAAATAACAAACATCTATATATAAATGATCTTTAATTTGATCTAAAGTATAACCTAACTTATACATAATATGTTTATACAATGCTACGGATAAAGTAGATTTACCCGTACCGGGTTCACCTAAAACCAATAACCAATAATCTTCATCAATTGATGATGTTACACTTTGTTTAATTGTTTCTGCAGTACCTTCTAAAAAATCAAACGGGTTTTGAAACTTTTTAATAATGTTGCTTTTATCTGACCATTTTTTATCTAATACTTTTTTATATAATTCCCCTTTAGAAAACAACTCAAATATGTCGTCGGATTTTAAACGTCTTATATCTGATATATCCTTTATATATACCATCTATGTTACTTTAGATAATACTAAAGCTAATACTAATAATATTACTGCCGGTGCCATAAAATATTGTATTATTACTGTTGGTGGAAAATCTATATAACCTATACTTAATAATCCTAATAATGCAAATACAAAAAACCATTGTATTATAGCTATTTCTAATAATAATATAACGATATTTTCAACCCTTTGGCTTTCTAATGCAATCACTAAAGCGACTAAAAGAATATTTAATAATATGTATGAATAAATATCTTTAAATGTTATAAATTGTAATGTTTTGTTAACAATTTCGGACATTTGAATTGTATTATTTATATAGTTTATTTGATCCATTTTAGGTTAAAATAGATTTCTTCCGGCCAATGCGAAAACCATTGTTATCATATACACTACTATTACTATTATTGATCCGTATACTAATATTCCTTGAATTACCATCGCCAATATATTCGCAAATGGTCCTAATACTACGGATAATGGCGATATCATATATGATATAAATACCCCCATTATTTGTATTCCTAACCATATAGCTTGAATTATACTGGCTGCTAATATTACTATACCGAATGGTACAAAAAACATATTACGTTGCATTTCTGTTATAGTAGAGCTTGAAGAGTCCATTATTCTTTTCATGTCATTCATATATTTATCTATTTCGGGAATTCCTATATGATATAATCCCTGAGGTCCCAATAAAAATACTAAAAAGGTACCTACAAAAGATAATACCATAAAGAATTTAAATGCCATATAGATTAGTTTAAATAAAGGATGATCTTGTGTTAATTGTGGTAAGTATGTTTTATTTATAACATCTGCTATAAAGAATAAAAATATACCTGCAGTTAAGAATAAAGGTGCGATAGAATCTATTATAAATGATGTTAATAAAGCCAATATTAATACTAAACCAAAGCCTGCGAAAATTAACTTTTGATAATAAGAAAAAGTCCTAATCCATGTATATAATAGTATTATTGATAAGAAATATACTAAAAATGCCGGTAATGCAATTCTTTCAAGATAATCAAATGGATAGGTAACAGTATGGGTAAGTCCATTGGTATATGTTAATTTAACTACTACATAGTTTGTAGAACTAAATGTATAATTAGATGGCAAATCTCTTAAATATATATCTAATATATTCAAACCTATAGATTCAAAAGTATAATTGGTATATATTTGGTTGTTTTGGTATATAGTTACTATTGCCGATGAAATATTTGCTGGCGCAATAATTGTTAATTTAGGTACTCCACTTTCGTTTGTATAATTAACTACAGGATAACCTACTATAAGATTTATTGTTTGATTATTTGATGCTATTACTCTACTAATTAAAGAATCTAAAGAAATTGCTTGCTGTTGCTGCCCTTGAACCGTCGCTAAAAATGTATTATTTACTCTTATTGAATATAATGCCCCGGTTCTTACCGATATTGGTGCGTAATAAACATTAGATGATAATAAATATAGATAAGATCCTAATAAATAACATCCTGTTTGTGGATTTAATACTGCTATTAATGTATCTTGATATGGTTGATTACCTACTATTAAATTACTATAATACAATAATTGTGGATTTATTAAACATATTGGCCATTGATGTGAATATCTTGATAATAAATTAGTACTATAACCCATAGTATAAGTAATACCCTGAATATTTTGCGATACTAATATAAAGTTACATTGATCATTAGTCCATGCATATATTGTATAAGTAGTCATATTTGCATTTGAATAAATAGTAGTACCATTGTTACACATTAATGATAATGAATAAGATATATTTGATGGTACATTTCCAGTATCTTCCATTCTAAAATCAAAGCTATTATAGTAAAAAGTACCATTCCTTTGATCGATGATATATGTTAAATTTACTGGATTATAACAATAAATATGCCACCTAAGGTTATGTATTGGTGCTTGTGATATAGTCCATGAATATATTGGTGATGACGCATTTGTTAATGTTGTTTGATGTGTTTGCACAATTGTATTATTATCATATAATGTAATATTACATACAACGTTTGGTAAAACATCTCTTACATTTATAGAATAATTTAAACTTAATGGTGATGTATATATAGAAAATGCTGGAATGTTTGTAGTTAAAGTTATATTTAATGTATTCCATAATGGTATAAAGCTTATATTTCTAAATGATTGATTGCCATATAATAATGATCCATTAATATGGTTTAAAGTATTATTTTGTAAAATTGGGGTAAGATTAACTCTTAAATTATTTATTGTTTGTATGTAATTACATGATAAATTAATTTGCAATGTTCTATTTGTTATATTATTATAAATTATTAAAGTATTATTAGGTCTCATACAATAATAAGTTATCCTTAAGTTTGAATTATAAAGATTTGTATAGTTTATGTTATTATAAGTATAATAGGGTTCTAAAGTTACATTTAATTGATCTAGTTGAATATTAAATATAGCAATTGAAACAGATGTGACTCTAGAGGTTTGCCCATAAGCTATTACAGTTAAATTATAAGTACCCGATTGATTTAATAAATAAGGAAATTCATGAGGGGTTGTTAAAGTTTGAAACGCATTTATTGAAATATTATTGGTTGTTAATATTAAACCATTTAAATAAACCGTGTAATTTACATATTCGGAAATTAGGTTATATATAGATACATTAAATTGGAAATTTGTTAATGTATTTACTGAAATTGTTGAAGTTAAAGGCACATGTTCAGATCCTAAAATAATAATTGGTTCCGGGTTTGTATATTTTCTAACAAAAACCCAATCATACGTAACATTAGTATTATGAAATTGCCAAGTAACCCATGTCCATATTACGGATGACCATGCCGATTGTGTAGTCTCATATGAATTAATAAAACCTCTATTTGAAGTTAAAACATCTAAATATAAAGTAGTACTATCTTTTTTTATAATTCTTGAAATATACCATACATTATTAGAAAATGAACCAAAATTTTTCGGATAATACCAATTATTATTAACAACCAATTGTATTCCCATATCATCTCCTGGGTAATGTTCATCACTAAGTCCTAATCTATTATGATTTGCACCATTATGTTGTACTAAATAATTAACATGCCACGCACTTGCTGCAGTTTTTCTAAATTTTACTTCGATGGCTATTGTATCATTCGGTCCAAAATTCCTATTCATTCTTAAAATTCGCCATCTATTATCCGACCATATGGTAAGCATTGAATTAGAAACACTATAAAAAACCCCCCAAAACCCATCATAACCATTCACGGTCCATTTAGATGTGTTTAAAGTATTTCCATCAAAATCATCAAAGAATTCAAAAACTAAATCTCCGTTACTTAAACTTATAGCGTTTGGATTTCCATACCATAAATATATAGTTTTATTAGAATTTCCCGGTATAAGTGGGACTTTTACCCAAATAAAAGTATTTTGTGAGTTACACGTACCCGATTCTACCCAATAATTTAATAATGTGGTTCTATCAGAATCTGTGAATCTTATATCGCCACAATCCGATTTCATTTTACCCTGTGATATCAAAGATTGTGTGTCTAAAGTCACCAATATCTGATAATCAATTAAATTATTTGGGTTTTGGGTGTTATTTATTGTAATTTGCCTATAATATTGCCATCCGTTTAAAGAATAAACATTATAAGAAAAGAATATTAAAAGAAATATTCCAAATAATTTAAGGAATTTTTTGATCATTTTCTTTTTCTTCTAGTTTTTACTACGGTTATCTTTTGCCCAAATTGTACTGCCTGTATTGACGTAACATATAACCCCGCAGTTATAATAATAAATATTATAGCCCATAACATAGGATTTGAAAAAGTTCCTGCATAATTTCCCGTCCATAATAAAGTGTTTGCCGTATTATTTGTTACATTAAGCAAATTATCACATACGGATGCATTATATCCGTAAAAATTAGCATTACTTAAACAATTTTTATAAGAAATACCATATGCACTATATTGCGCCGTATACCCGACCCCAGCTAAAATTGATGTTGTATTAAAAACTGTAGATAAGACCATCGCTAAAATACCTATAAATATTACTAATAATATAACTACGGTTACTTTTAATATTAATGACCCTATAGCTCTCATCCTATTATATTATTATCCCCATAACCTATTAAATGTATAAACCACATCTAATTCAACCTTTTTAGCTCTGCCTAATGGTATTGGTGGACCTGGTTGAGATGGACCTATGCGTGGTACCATTGGTGGTAAGAATGGTGGTATGAAAGGAGGCCTTGATGATGGTGGTATGGGGGCTATTCTAGGTCTTATTGGTATGAATGTTGGTTCTATTGGTGGTGGAGGGTTTATTCTAATAGTTTTAACATCCATAGTAACCATTGGTTTTGGTATTGTACTTCTATAAATATCATACGTTACTATTAGATCACGTGCTATTATTCTTTGTTGACCTATCCGTTGTTGGGTTTGCAATCCTTGTAATTGTAAAGATCTTAATCCTTGAAATGGTAAAATTATATTTTGCCTAACATTTTGCGTTGTTTGGACTACATCTAATTTTGGCATGGTTTGGGTAACCCTTTCCTTTAATTTTTCCATATTAAATTCAGGTCTTATAATGTTATTCAAATTTGGTAATAATTGTTGATTAACATTAATGATATTTAATGATGGTATACCGAAAGCTGGGGGTGCCTTTGGGTTATAATAAGGTGGTATTACTCTCTCAGAGGAATATGCTAATAATTGTTTTAATTGTTGTTCTGCTATTTGCTCTATTTGTTTGTTTTTTAATGGCACACCTTTTATATTGGTTGTTCTTTCAATGGTTTTAGTTAAGGTTAATTCCACCCCTACTGGATCCACAGCTTTACCATAACCAAATACATTAAAACCTCTTTCTGGGGATCCTACGGAAACATATTGATGGGTACCAAACCATCCTTTTTTATATTGATCACGCATAATTCCCCATGTTGTGGCTATTTGAGCTAATTGATTTTTATCCCCCCCAACATAATAAGCTAAACCCACCCCTTCTTTTACATATTCATAATGTTCTCCTTTAGGTAAGTTAATACCCCCTCTAGACCTAAACACAATATAACCGGCTATATTTTTACTAAAATCTACATTTCTAGTTTGTAATTCAGATAATGGATAATATATATTAAGGGTTTTAACATTTGGGTTTTCTATTTCTTTTATGGGTTTACCCTCTAACATTTGTTTTGAAAGTTGTAAACCTTCTTTAGGTACGTCTTTTGATTGAATAAATTCGGGATGTTTTTTAATTAAATCTTTAAAATTAGCTCGGACCCATAATTCATAGTCTCTAGGACTTATTTTTTCTGTGGGTACAAATAAACCCATAAGTTCACCTTCTGTTTTTCCAATTGTTCTTTTTACACCAGCTTGTGCTATAAATTCACCTCTATAACCCATTGTAGTCATAAATGCATTTCCTATGGGTTCTGTTTTAGGCAAAATTGGTTCTAATCTTTCCATTGCTAAAAATTGATATTCAATTGGTTTTATATTTGGTATATCTTTTTGTGTTAATACTTTTTGACCAATTTGTGGCTGTCCTATGGCTTTACCGGCATAATATGTTATTATAGATCCATCTTTAGAAACCACAGTAGAAATAGGGGTTAAACTCACATCTTTAATTTCTTCTGGAATTATTCTAGTGGCAAATGCGCCATAGTTTCCAGTTTTTGCTGCATGTAATACTTGAAAACCTCTAATTGCTGCAGTAGTACCCCCAGTAAATGAACCCATTGCTAAAGCTTCATATGGGTTAATATCTTCTCTCCAGCCCATTGCTTTACTAAATCCTTGACTTACAAAACTCGCACCAGTACCTGATACAAAACCACCACCCACATCATATAAAGATTTTGCTAATATTGCTTTTGTGGGTGATGTTTGTTCTTTTACAAAAGTACTTAATACCGGATGAGATGCTAATGAAAAACCTTTAGCAAATGTAGTAAATGGTATCGCAAAAGCAACGGATTCACCAATTATTCGCTTTGCTTGTTCGGCAGTTAAACCTTCACCGGTTGTTAACCTACTATGAGCTTCATTAATCCCTAAACTTAATGCCGTAAATCCGGCAGTATTTATAGCGTATTCTTTGGCTAATTCCCTTACCGTAGGACTACTTAAAGATGTAGATCTTAAAGTATTTCCACCGGCTCTAAATATATTTGTAATTCCTGTAGCACTCGCAGGACCAATTGGTGGCATTGTAAAAGAAATAACATTAGCCCTTTCTCCTGATGGCGTACGTAATTCTGGTTGATTAAGCCTTTTCCAAACATCTCCCCAATCCATAGATGACATTGTATGATAAACATTTCTACCTACATTATATACGTTTCTAATTACGGGCAAAGATGTTATTGTATTAATTATTGGATTATTAAATAAATTTGTTTGATTATTAGCATTAACATTAGTAGTTTGGGTATTTGTTGATGGCATGCGTGAATAACCAAACCACAAATTATTTTCAGGTAAAGATGAATAACTAAAAAGTAAATTATTGTTTATTTGTGATTGAGTTATTGCTCTATTTTGTAATTGTTCTTGAGTTGGAGAAGGTATATTTATAGATTGTAAAGTAGTAGTTACTTGAGGGGTGCCCGGACTAAATCTTATTTCTGTATCCGTTATTTGATGTGTAATAGGTACGCTCACATTAACATTATATGTAGCTAAAGTAGTACTACCTGGAGTACCCGATTCTCTTAAATATACGTTCCCTGTAGTAGAATATCCTGTAGTAGCAATATATTGAATATTACCACTAGAATAACCTACTGTAACTGTAGGAGACCTTACGGTTTGATTTATATCTATCCATTGGCCACTTACATTTAATGGGGTTGTAGATCTAATAGTATAAGTACCATCATTATGATAAGTTACTTCTAATATAGCTCCGTATCTATTACCGGTTGCATATACAGTCGTAGTTTGGCCGGGTTGTAAACTTTTAAGTCTTTCAGTATCACCATATGATAAAGTATAACCATATTGACTTAAAGCAGAATTTACGGCTGAAGATGTATCCATTAATTGTATTCTTTGGACATTATCCTGTTGATTTGATAATAATGTATTGCTCATCTTTTATATAATTCGTATAATTTTTTTACCTTTTCAACCGATTCAACTATTCCAATTGATTTAAGATAATTTATCCTATCGTAGATTTGTTGATGATGTAGACCCAAACCTTTTTTAGATGCAATAATAACAGCTAAATATAAAGCTAAAGATTTTACATAATTATCATCAGCATTTAGTTGATTTAAAAAGTGTTTTAATAAATCTTTTGTATTTTTATCATAAATATTACCTAAATCCATTAAAATTTTAGTACGTCCGGCAATTGTTTCTTTATTCCATTCCATTAAAATAGGTCTTATGTTAGTACCATCATAATATGCAATACGTGATAATATGGCATTTTGATTTAAAATATCTGCAGCATCTATTAAGAATGAAACAACTACGGCATTATAATCTAAAGAATCTTCTATTTTATCTTTATCATAGAAAATTTTGGCTAAAGAATCTTTTCCAAAATAAATATTCTTAAAGTATACATATTTAGACATAAGAAAAAATTAAGGAAAATTTTAGCCTTAGACTGTCACAGCTACTTGCCTATACATTCCACCAGCGAATTGTAATACAATTCCAATGAATGCTCCAGCAATTACTAATATTACTACTACAGGTACTAATCCTATGTAGAATTGAATTGCTTGATTTAATCCGGTAACAGCTTGAGTTGTTCCCTGTACCTGATCATTTACTATAGTAACCATATTATTTCTTAATGAATTAACAAGTGCTGCCACAGCTGGGTCACTTCCATAAGTGGCGTTTAATTGCCCTAATTGATCAAAACCATTTCCTAATTGCCTTACTGACATTGGTAATAATGCTGTACCAAATACACCCAATATATTTATTGCTAGTGTTGCTATCATACCTGTTACTAATATTACGATCAACAAATCTATGAACATTGCTGCCCACCAGTTCATAATATTATATTATTGTTAGCAGTATATTAGATTTGCTATAAAAATATATTAATATATTAATATATTTGGTTAAGTTTCTTCTTTAAATAAATATTCATTAATGCGTTTTATGATTTGTGTATATACATTCCTAATCTCATCTAAAGAATCCCAATAGATAGGTAATTTTAGAATGGTATCTTCAAATTGTTTTATGCTATCAAATTTTTCTTTTTTAATTCTTTCATCATTTTCAAATAAAGATACAATATTATAGTAGTCAAATAACAACATTAAAATTTTACGTTTTAATTCTTGAATGGTGTCTGTTGTTAAATGCGTTTTTGCCGTAACATAAGATATTTCAAAGTCTAAAATATGGCTTAAAACAATATTTCTAAAATTTTCTTTTAAAAAACTCATCTTAAGTCAAGTCTTTTAGGTTTATTAGTGTCTTCTTTTTCTTCTCTATTTATGAATTCTTCAGTATTAGATTCCTCATAAATACTGCCTGCAGAATATGATCCAGTTACTCTATTAATTATCCCTATTATATCTTCTAAAATTGTAGATATTGTTATATAACTAATATTTCCTTGTTTAATATATAAATCATAAAGTAATAGCTTTTCTTTACTTTCTTTTAAAAATTCTTTTGCTTTTTTATATTCGGCTTTTTCTATAGATGCCTCTATATATAGTCTCGCTAAAGATATTAATTCTCCGACTTTATTTATATATTCTCTATCTAAAACAACATAATTACGTGATACAGTAACTTTATAGTTAACTATTTCATTTATTAAATTTGCAATCATGGGTAACATATAATGCCTTAAATCTATAGTATTGGGATTGTATGGTATGGAATATGTATTTTCCATATTTATCTATTTGTAATATAATCAATTAAACCTTTTTCTAATTCTTTATCTATATCTTTTGGCTTAAATTCCCAAACATTTGGGTAAACTTCTCTCATATTTAAAATTATTCTTATTTTATTGCCTTCTTTTTGTATTTCCGTAGTTTTTTCAAATTTTACAATATCAGCCTGGGCTAATAAATGTAAATTTCTTTCTATTTTTGTTCTGAATATATGTAAACCTGTAAAAATAACTCCATAATTATTTCCACTTTCCTTTGTTTTTAATTCTAGAAATTTTTTAAATACAACCTCTCTTATTTGCAAATGTAATAAATAATATTTTGCATAATTTACTTCAATCCCATTATAAAAATACTTTGTTGATATGTTTGGCTTTGATTCATCTAAATCAAATTCTATAATAGTTTGTTCTTCAAAAATTTGGGGTTTATCAAATACTTTTACCATATATTTATATATATGTGAGGAAATATATAAGTATATGGGAGAAATAGCAATAAAAATAACAACCCCCGTAAACCCTGCGAGTAGAAAATTTATAGAACATATTTATGCTGGGGTCGGCAGTGCTATCCCCGAAATTCCTAAATATTTTGGACGTGATTTATCTAAATTAGCATCTCAATTAGGTTTAAGAATTAAAAGTATTATCGGAAATAACAAATATATAAAAGGCACCATTATTTTAGAATATGATAATAACACTAAAAGACCTTTAAAATTATTTACTAAAGAATTAGAGATTTATGTTTTTAAGAGAACATATGAAAATTCTATTATTGTAGAAAATAGTTTATAAAAATTATGGTACGGCCGGATTTACATAGTAAACACATTGACCATTCATAGCAATACATTCAGTTCCATTTACTTCAATTATAGTAAAAGTTCCTGGATTTGATGAACCCGTATTTAATATACCAAAAGCTTTATACATAAATATTACACCAGCTATTATTAAACCTGCTAAAAATATTCCAGCCATTAAAAAGAATAACATACGTGGGTCTCTCTTAATTGCTTCACCCAAAATTTTAAACATATATGAAAATCCAAAAATACCAAACCATCTTACACCACTAGGTACTGTTATATCTATATTTTTACCTTCCTGTATTAAAAGATAAATATCATTTAATTTTCCTTTAAATACTCCGGTATGTAAACTTATATTCTTACCCTCTAATTCTTTTACCTTAACAGGAACCCCTATTTTTTTAGTCATTAAATCTAATAATAACTTAAATTGCCCATAATCTAAATTTTCTAAATATTCTAAAAGATATATCATCGCACTTCTATAATATGCATGTTTACTGGTCGCATTTTCTAAATGTTCTAAATTAGGATCTAATTCATTTTTTGGGTATTTTGTTATCGGCAAACCATAAAATAATACTATAGCATATATTTCTTTTTCTTGATTATCCGAAATAATAGTCCATTTATCTATAAAACCTTTAAATACCTCCGATAATAAAGGGTGGGCCTCAGCTAAATAAGTATATGGGGGTTCCCAATATATCACATATACCCTATCTAATTGGTTATTAAATTTATTAAAAACCCTGAGGTTTTTGAACATTTTGGTTTGTATTTAATGGTATATTTAGCTTTATAGTCGCATTTTCTTGTGTTACGGTTTCATACTTATTTGTTAATGAATATATTTTAGATGATAAATACCAAATTGCACGAGCTAATAACATTTTAGTAGGTTCATCTTTTACCGTTCCAGAATCTAAAATCATATGTAATTCTAAAACTTCGCTATATAAATCATTTACTACAGATGATATCTTATAGGCTAAAGATCTTTGTTTATCATCATTTATATAGTAACTTCTTTTAATAGATTCTCTTATTACTTTAGTTATTTCATATTCCAATGGGTTTATATTAACTATAGTTAAATTTTGCCTTCTCTGTAATTCTTCTACTACGTGTTTTATTATTAAGTTCCGGATTTCGTTTTTTTCTTTTTCAAACATATTTATATTCTAAAAGCTAAATAAATGATTAAGGCCATAACACCATAAAATATTATTAACAATACATATGCTTTCCATGCATTATATGGGTTATAAGTATCTACTCTATGCATAAGGTACCATGTTAATGCTACAATATAAAATACCCCAGCCATTGCTATAATAGATAATAGAGGAGCTGTTAATATAGTAGGTATCATATATAATATTGTATAATTTAAGGTAAAGCTCATTATAAAAGCCCATATTGCTACGCCAAAAGTAAATCTTTTTGGCACTAGGCCCACCATAATATATAATATATTTTAATTGATTTATATATTTTTACCATTTTTTAATCATATATGCTATCATTAAAAACAGATTAACAAAAATATATGCTGTGATAAATAACCATAAACCTTGATACAATATAGAAATAAGATAACTAAACATCATAAAGTTTTGTACCGTCATAATATTAAAGATTATTTGATTATAAAGATTAAGTTGACCATAGATATTAGTTAATGTTTGAAATTCCATATAAATAGCAGTAAGTAATATAGGCAAAAATAAAGAAAATACTAAATTTAAAAAGAAAATAATTATTTTTGCTTCTTCAGATAGCTTAAGCTTTAATGTTACAAAAATAATAATTATTGGTAAAATCATTAAGAATAAAAACAATATAGGATAGTAGTATATAGATGATATATCCCCAGGGGTTATGATCATTGTAATATTATAAGTTAAATTTGTATCTGCCATATTATATATTTTGTTTATAATTATTTATAAAGTAAATCTTATTTTTTGTTTTCAATGTTAAGAAAGTTTTGACAGTATAAGTCAATTATAATTAGAGTTATTGTGCTATTATTAGTACATGAATTTGGATATAAAGGTATAGAACTTATTCCAATAATATATAATGTAAAAAGCGTAAGTGTAGATAGCAACATAACTAATATAATTGCTGTTATATAATCTTTACCTTCTATATTTGTATCTTTATTTATTTCATATAACTTAATTATAAGTGATGCAATAAATAATACCATTATAAGTATTTTAATATAAGGTGGAATATAATATCCTATTTTTGCTATAGTGGATATTGATATTGGTAAATTATTTTTTATTGTATAGTATATTATACTAAAAAGTAATATAAAATATGTAATTCCTGCAAGAATTTCAGAAAGATTTTTTATTATTTTTTTATTCATGATTCATCTTTATATTTTTCTAAATCTTTAGCCTCTTTAGAATTCTCATTATTTGGAAAAGTAATTATTTTTATGATAATAAATATTATAATAAAAAGATATCCTAAAGTAGAAATACTAATGACTATATCCTTTATATTATATGTATTTGGCAAAACATCTAATAAAAAAAGAATTATAACGATGAAAAGCGGGAAATTTAACAACGCCAAATAGAGACTATATGTAAGAAAAGCTGCATGCTTTTCTTCCTTATCTATTTGTCCATTTTTTACATAAGTATTTAATCTTATAAAAGAATCAAATATAATAAGATTAATTCCTAAAATAACACCTATAGATATTATGCTCCCTTCATCACTTAAAAAATTAGGCCCATGAATTAATAAATTATGAAATAAAACAAGAAAAAATGGAAAACCAATAAGCATTAAAAAAAGTAAAGCGACAGGACCTACATATGTTATTTCTTCTTGTTTATTTATACATTTTTTATTCATTATTTATTTTTAACAATTCATTTTGGTCTCTTTTGCTTTTCGATTTTTCTAATAATGCATATATTTCTAAAAAATATATAAGTGCTAAAATAATAGCTCCAAAAATCATAATAAACATAAATATACTTTTCATTATAGGCATATTTAATATATTATCTACTAAAGCAATGATAATAATATTTGAAAACATAAAAGTAACATATATTTCAAAATATTTTTCAGTAATAATACTTATCTGTTCTCCAATAATATCTTTATTATTTATATTATCTCTATTATCTTTTATACAACATGGCATGATAATCTTTTCCATAGGCTTTTTTATATCTTTTTTATCCATTCTTCTTTATCTTAGTTATTCTTCATTGTTTTTTATCTTTGCAATTTTCAGCTATTTCATCCTCTAAAGCTAAAACAATTGCACTAATTATAAAAGCTATTACTAATAAATCAATAGGGGATATATTCATATTTTCTTTAATTTTTCTATTAATTCATTTTGCCATTTTTCATTATTTGCAAATTCTTTTAATATTAGATATCTTAACCTATAATGATTTATATTTAAAGTTTTTGCTAATCCTTCTATTTTTGCGAGTATTTGTTTATATTCTATGTAATTATCATACGAAATTTTAATCGTTATTTTAGTCATTTATTTGCTAATTTTTCTTTATCTACTTTGGCCATTTTTTAATTTATTTTTTCTAATTTTTTTAACCATTTTATCCCAGGTATCTATAAATAGAACAATTAATAATAATTCTACTGCTATTAAAATATAAAATGGTGCAGATGTAAGCGATTCCATAAGTAACATTATTAAATCTACTGTTTCTAATTCTTTACTCTTTTCTATGGCTTTATGATACATTGCACCAAATAATAATATAAAAAGAATTAGCCATGAGAATGTTTCATAAAGACTTCTCATTTTTTTATCATCCATTTCTTTTATTTTTTGATTTATTATTTTTAATAACATATTTTTATATTTTAGTGATTTATTTGTTGTTTTTGCCTTTTAATATTATTATACATTAAAATAGAAGTCATTATATTTCCCATTATTATTACTATTAATAGAGGCATTATCATGAGGACTGTATCTATTAAGACTATATTTAGTGGAAACATTATTAATAATAAAAGACTATATAGTATCATTACAGATAATGCAAATGGTAGTATATTCATAAATAATTTTATAAAGAGTTTCTCTAAATTATGCTTATTTGTGTTGTTTTTAATTTCCTTCAATAAGTGTAGGTTGGTTGTTTTACCTTCTATAAATAAAAGTGCCATCCCTAAAATTACAGCTAAATAAAGAAGAACTGTAGACTGAGTTAAAGAATAAAGGGCAACAAATATAGGAATTGGCATAATTACAAATAATTCAGCTATTTTTTCAACTACATAATCTCCAATTTCTGAATTTTTCTTTTTTATTTTAATAAATATTACATAAATTATATAGAAAGTTATTAGAGCTAACAATATTATATTTAATATGTCCATTCTATATTTTTCCTATATTAACATTAGTTTCTAATTGAGCTCTTAATATATCTATTTCATTCAATAATTCTTTTATTTTTGCTATCTTTGTATCTATATCAAATATTAACCCATATATTTGCCTTTGCCTTTCATCTATTTCAAAAAAGTACCACGCAGTGGTTCCATATGGGGGTTCTTCATTTACCATATAATATTATATGATGTATAAACTTTATAAACCTTATACACTGTATACAATGTATAAAGTTTATAAAGTCCTTTTTATCCCATTTTTGGGTAAATAACTTTTTACCCCATTTTTGGAGAAAAACATTTTATATTAATTTTATATTATTAAGTAATATAAATTTTATAATATGAAAATTATATGTCCTGTTTGTAATAGTGAAGGATATTTATTAACCGAAAAACGGAGAAATCAAAAATATTTATATGTTATACATGTTATTAAAGAAAATAATAAAATAAAAAGGAAAAAACATTATATAGGAAAAGATTTAGAAACAATAAAAGAAAAAATAGAGCAATTAATTAATAATAAAGGAATTAAAAAAATAATACGATATGCTGGTGGCGATTATTGGATTGCAAATGAAATTTTAGTAAGATTATATCGGGTTGGCGATGGTAAATACACATTTGTTGAAGTTTTCGGTGGTAGTGGTTATATTTCTCAAATTATTGATAGAAATAAATTTCCAAATATTATTTATAATGATATTGATGATAAATTAACCGCACTTTATAAAATGGTTAAAGAAAACCCCGAAGAATTTGTTTTTTTATTATATTTATTGCCATATAGTCGTAGTTTCAATAAAATAACGCGTGAATTATTAGAAAAAAATAGAAATTTAAGCGAATTGGAAGCTGCAGCTTTATTTTTCTATTTAGTAAACACATCTTTTATGGGAGGACCTAAAAAAGGATTTGGCTATTCAATTAATCCACAAAGAAACATTGCAATATCTTTTAAAAAAGAAATAAGAGCTATTTTAGATTTTGCAAAAAATTGGCAAGATATAACAATTGAAAATTTAGATTTTAGAAAAGTTATTCAATTATATGATAGTGAGAAAACTGTTTTTTATTTAGATCCACCTTATCCAGATAGATCCGATAATTATTATGGGATTACATTTACTATTAAAGATTTTAGAGATATGGCGAATATGTTAACAAAAATTAAAGGAAAATTCTTATTAAAGGTTGATGAAAAAGCTTTTAATCTTATTAAAGATATATTAGGAAACTATAAAGTTGAAAAATTAGAAAAGAAAAGATCTATGGAAAAAAAGAAAGGTGAAAAAAAGGAAACCTGGATCCTTATTTTTGTATCTAATTATTAACTTTGTAAAACATAGACTTTGGGACCAAAGTCTATAAAAACCTAGACATTGTTAAAGAAAATCAAAAAGATTTAATGAGATTTTTGGGGTAACCCAAACCCACCTTTTTAACAAAGTCTATAAAAATATAGACTTTATTAAAGGTTATGGTATAATAAATATATTATGGAAGATGATGAAAAGGCATTTATTAAATATTTCAATGAATTCGCAAAAAGGATTAAAGAACAAGGTGGCGAGGTAAAACATTGGTACCGTGAGATATCTTTTAATGATGCATTAAAGGAAATTAAAACAAATTTAGAAATTATATATAAAAAGTTACAAACGGGTAAAGGTAAAAGATTAGATATTCGTAGATTCCTTTATTATTCTATAGCATATTTACAATTAACAAACGGGTTAAGATCTACTGAGGCAATAAAAAGTTTACAATTATTTTTAAAGAAAAAAGAAAAAGTATTGAAAATTATAGCCGGAAAGTCAAAAATGGAAAGATTAGTTATTATACCTCCGTTATTATTTGAATATTATGATGAATTAAAAAAATATTCCGATATTTTAGATAAAATAAATAAAAAGAATTATTACACATTCATTAAAGAAAATTTAGGAATTAACCCACATTCCTTAAGATATGCATTTATTGATTATATGTTATCAAGGGGGTTATTGCCTGAGGAATTGGTTGTTTTTATGGGATATACATCATTTAAACATATGATAAATTATTATAGGGTCGCATCGGCGAAAGATAAAATTATACAAAGGATAAAAGATGCTATATGGGAAAGTTATTAAGGAAAATATAAAAGAATTAACAAAAGAATTATAAATAATTTATTTTATTAGGCTTTTTCTATGCTTTCAACTGTCTTTTTTAGTTTAATAATTCTAATTAAAGCTATAGATGCTATCATAATAGCGAAAGCGGTTAGTATAAGCGACACAGTTAGTAAAAGCGTAATATATGTTAAAATCTCGTTCATTGC
>JBMSAQ010000012.1:0-9597 GCA_049414405.1 Candidatus Nanopusillus sp. | reverse complement strand
TATGAATACCAATAATCCAATTAAACAAAACTTTTCTCAATTTTTTCTTGCTTTATTAATAATGGTAGCTCTTCTTTCAATAGCTTATTATACTGGTTTATATTTTATAACTATTTTTGGAGTATTGGCTCTTTTATTTAGTTTATTATATTTTAATCAAAACCAAAATAAAAATAGATAATGGATCTCTATTTCTTTAACTATTTATTAATAGCAACGTTTATATATAGTTTAGTGGGTCTTGGAATTTATAGATTCTTTATAACTCCAAAAAATTTTAAAGAAGGACTTACAGCTTTTTTTGCTAATATGATTGCTTTTTTACTTATATATCGTACAGGAAATATTCTTTTATGGTTTATTACATCAGCTTTTATTATTCCAATAATTGTAAGCTTGGCTTTTAAGAGCTTTACAAAATGGAGCTTAATAAAATATATTATAATTATTATAATTATAGTGATTATCCTTCTTTTCTATTAAATTACATAAAATAGTAAGCAAAAAATAGTAGGGCTTTTTTAGCCTCATAATATTTATCCTTTATAAAATGCTGGCTTTATTTCTTTTGTTCTTGTTTCTTTTTTCTTGCCATATTAAATACATTACTTTTGAATTTATAAGATTTTTATTTATAGCAATTGAATTATAAAATTTATATAATCTATCTTTAAATATTTATAATATGAGTTTGCCGTATCTTTATAATCAATCATTAAATTATACAGTAAATATAATAGTAACTCCAGAAGGAATTGCCTCTACTAGTTTATATCCTCTAATAATTATTTTATTAGGAATAGCTCCTGTTATAACAACAATTATAATCTTATCTTTAAATTTACCATATAGAACAAAAATTATGTTATTCTTTTTAAATTCATTCTTCTCTGTGATAATTCCTACTGCTGTTAATTCTTTAATTAGTTATCTTCAAGTATTACAATATGTTTATTTAGCAGTTACAAATGATATGGCTCTATTTAATACAATTTCGAGTTTTACAACTTTGGCTCAGAGTCTTAGTATAAATATACCAATACTTGCTGTAGGTATGGTTATAGTTAATATAATCCTTGGAATATTTCATATCTTTTTGGAGCTAAAAGAAAAGAAAATTATATAAATGTTAACAGCATATAGATATAATGGTTAGCGATTTGATATCTAAAAAATTTTTAGTATTTGCTATGATATGGTCGCTTATATTAGGGTTTACAATATTAAGAACTCTAGATATGATAGTCTTTTCAATAGTAGTAACTCCTTTAATAGGTGTTCCTTTAGTAATTGCAGCTATATTTTCAATAATTGTAGTGGCTCATGTAATTACAAGAGTAGAATATTACTATGAATATGCTATAAATAGAGTATATATTCTAGTATTAACAATATTTGCTTTTGCTGCGTTAATTTTAAGCTTAATATTACCATTCCTTAAAGTATTTATTAGATGACTGAAGAAAATAAATTAGAATTAAGAAAAGATGGTGTTTTTGAAAAAGTAGAAGAATATATATTAGAAGAAATTGAAAAAGTAAAATCTAGAAAAAGTTTATTTGAACCTTTTGATATTAATCCTTTTGAATCTACTCTTACTAGAACTATTAAAGAGACTTTTTCTAAACCATATGTAGTTAATGATGAAAGGCAAGCTAGAACAATTTCTAAAATAAGAAGAGTTGTGTCTAGACTTCATAAATATGTATCTGATTTACAAATGTTATTAGAATCTGGACGGATTACTGATGAAGCTACTAAAGAGATGGCTAAATCACTTATAACTTACTATAGTTCTATAATAAGTTCTTTATTAATGAGCTATGAATCTATAGTAAGTGGTGTATATAATACAGGGCAAAATATACAAATGAATCAATTACAAAGTGGAGTTCAAAATCAAAAACAACAACAATAAACCAAAAAAAGTAAATTTCCCATTTAGAGGAGATAGAATCTATGTAATATATTATGATCCTCCATTTGCATATATTAGAGAAGCTGAAAGATTATTAATAACAGTTTTTAGTAGTTTTGTAGATGAATGGACTATAGAATACACTGGCATTGAAGGCAAAGTTAGAGCTATTTTATTATATTATGGTTTACCATTAATGAAAAAAAGAACACCAAGATCTCTAAATCCAAATTTAGAAGATTTAGAAAATGCTTCGAGTATAGAAGCTTATTATTATGTAGCTATACAATGGATTTTAAGGAAATTAGAGAATACTCAAGCAAATCAACTTATGAAATTAGCAGATATTATGAGAAATGCTCGAGGAATACCAATAAAAGTTAAAGATTTAGAGGGAAAAAGGATGAATGAATATACTGGAAATATTAAAGGAATTTTATATGATTTGATAGATATAATTAGAGAATCTAAAGAGATAGGTTTAGAAGAATATATACCTTACACTACAGGTAAACCATCTGCTCTAAAAATATTAGGCTTTTTTGTACCAAGATCAATGGATCATGTTAGAACAGCATTATATATAATATTAATTGGTGTTATATTTGTGGTGGCAATATTACTTATGACTCATTTTGCTAAAATTTTAGGCGAATCCCAATATTTAGCTATTCTTAATCAACAAAACTTTACTAATTCTATAGTAACTTTACCAATAGGTAATGAAGGTATGCAAAATGAAACATATCATGTAATTAGTCCTTTGGAATAATTTATTCTCTATTTTCTACAATTATAGGATAAGCAAATAAAGTACCAGATTCATATATAATTAATTCTTTTGTAAAAATTCTTAATGGCTTTTTTGTATTATCATCATATTCTAAAACAATTTGCCCTTTAACATAACTACCAGGTTTGATTTTTTCTGCAATTTTAATACTAAATTCTTTTACTAATTTAGCTAAATCTCTTCTAAAATATTGAGGGATTTCTGGTACATTATATCCTATTCCAGCATAAAGATGATGTATAAATTTTCTACTAGCTGGTGCTACTGGTACAGTAATATCTATTATAACCCGACCCATATATTTATATATATGTTATCACTTATATATAAATATATGGGTATAAGAATTTTCAAAGAACCACAAGTATTAGAGGAAGCCATCATAATAGAATTTAATTTAAAAGATCTAAAAGTAGAGCCAAAAGTTACTAAAAAATATTATTATAATGGAAAAGAAATAAGTAAATCCAGATTTTATTTAATACATTTAGATATCCATAAACATATAGCAATAAGAACGGCAGAAATACAAAATAAAGAAACAAACAATATTCAAGGTATTTTACTTACAGGTTTAAATATCTTTAAATATAGAATAGATAAAAATACAAGAGACATTAAGTTTGTTTCACAAATAGATATAATTGAATATGAACAAATCCCAGAAATACAAATAGATGGCGATGTAATTAGAGTAATTTTACATAAAAGAGAGATATATCCAGCAATATGGGAATTTAAACCAATACAAATAGATGAAGAATTAGAAAATGGTTTAAAACAGTACTTATTAGATGCTATAAATATGGCTAAAGCATTTGCACTTACTAAAAAATAATGAATGAAATACCAGCAATATCAACAGGAGATATAAGATATTATTTATTACCTGAAATAATTAGACTTTTATCAGAAGTAGGAAATACTAGTAATCTAAAAGTTTCTGTCAATTATAGGGTTTTGGATGAAGAATATTTGAAAAAAGTAAGGGCATTGATAACAAATGTTTATTTATATGTATCTTCAGCTAAAATTACTGATGATGAATCTAAGAGAAACCTCTTAAATAAAATATTATATGAACTTTTAAATTATGATGATTATATTAGGTGGGGTAAAGTAGATTATAGAATTTTAATGTCTATTTTAAGTAGAATTGTTTGGATATTAAATTCAGTTACTGGTGCATATGATGTAAGAGCAAACCTATATAAAGAAGAATTTAAACCACGAGAAAAGCAAATAAGAAAACCAAGAATATTATAAATTAGATGGACTATTTAATTCAACAATTAAAAGGTATCGTTTTAGGACATTTATTAGAATTTCAAATTTCTTATGCAAAAGCTAAACTTTTAGCCACTAATAATGATTTATTAGATTTAAAGTTTAAGTTACTTGTTTTGTTAGGAGATTGTTATTTTATCATTAAATTATATGAAGAATCTGAAGATAAAAAGAAAGAAATATTAAGTAGGATTAAAGATATTGAAAATACTGTTATTGAATTAGGACTAATAAGTGATTCACTTAAAGAAATGGAAGATATATATGATGAAATAATAAAAGTACTCGATATATATTTATTTTCAAAAGAAACCAAAGAAGTCTGAAGTTATAACTTATAACTTATAACTGCAAATATTGGTTATAAATTATAACTTATAACTATTTTCAAGCTTATCTAATAAGAATAAGTTTATTAGTTATGGAACCATGGGCATATAGCTTAGTACAATTGGGTTTGTCAATATTAGTATTAGGACTATTGTCGGTATTGGGAGTAGTAATAACAGGATCCTTTGGTACTACAGTATTACCACTATCTGTACAAAACTTAGCAATGGGGTTGAATCAGTTACAACAGATAAATCAAACACATGCAAACAACACAGTAATAAGAGAATCAATAAACCAAGCCCAAACTACATTAGTAAATTTAGTTAATTATCAATACACTGCAACGTATCAAGGAGTAGTTGCAACTGGACAAGCATTTGTATTCCTATTAAACACATTACCAATGGTAGTTATATTAGTAATTTCAGTAGTTGTAATAGCTCTAATATTCCAAGT
The DNA here is from genome assembly GCA_049414405.1 of Candidatus Nanopusillus sp. GTDB lineage: Archaea > Nanobdellota > Nanobdellia > Nanobdellales > Nanobdellaceae > Nanobdella. The sequence continues at coordinate 4,810 of JBMSAQ010000012.1, read as the reverse complement.
AGTAAATACAGTTTCAGCACCAAGATTTGGAGGAGTACCATCAGCTAGTATCTAAAGGCTTGGGATCTTCCCTTTTTTTATTTTATGTCAAAATATGTTTACTTTAAGAATATATATTTTGGAAATAATTCAGTCTTAGGTCTTTCTTCCAATAAAGATAAATTACAAGATGATGTTGATTTTACTATAACAGCTATTGCTTTCTTTTTAGATGTTGCTGATTTACTTAATCGGCATGCTTTATTAACACATTTAGCATATCATGATGGTCAAAGATTAAGACCTATTTTAATGGAATGGAATAAACCTACTATTATTGGTAGATCTGGAATTTTATTAAATTTAGCTTATCAATTTGATAAATCAGCGACCCATTTTATAAAAAATTTTATGGATCAGCTTGATTCAGATGAACCCCAAATAAAAGAAATAGCATGGCATATATCTACATTATTGGCTAATAGAAAGGGTTTAACTAATACCCATAGAATGATAAACTATAGATTAAATTCAGCTAAATCATTAGGCATAATAATGCCATATGAAAAGGTTAAAAAAATTGAAAACTCTATAAAATAATATGTCCTCTAATAATAGAATTGGTTATTCTTCAGAAAATAAACCAGTAATTGGTTATAGTTCAGTTAATAATCAATCTCCTACATCTAATACTTCTGGATTTTTTGGATACTCTTCAGTAAATAGTTCTACTAATAATGCTAATATTTTAAGTTCACAAACATCTAATTCATCTCAAAATATAGTACATACAACTCCAGCACAAACTCAACAAACTCAGCAATCAGGAATTGGACATAGACCTATTAATACATCATCAACATCTACTAATCCTACTAGTTCTACAAATGTTATAAATCAAACTAGACCAACTACAGCTAATGTTCAAACGGTTACCTTAATGGATACATCTTCAGCCGTAGGCTCTGTTTTAAGTCAATATGGTTATACTTTATCACATGGCGATGCTGAAAGACTTAAAAGTTTACAACCTGGCCAAACTATGACTGTATATGCAACTGGTGGAAGATATGGGGCTTTATTAGGGGTAACTTATCATAGTGACGGTACCTATACTATAAGGTCTACTACTCCATTAAATGTAAGTGGCCAATGGGTAGATATAAATAAAGAAGTAAGAGTACCTACAGCTACAATAACATATTCTAATGGTGGTGTTCAAAATGTTACTACAACAAGTTATTCTACTACTGGAAATATATATGTAAGAGAATCAGGTAATCCAAATAGTACAGCATTGGCTGCATATAGTGTCAGTACAACTGTACCAATTATTTATCAAATAACTGATAGAGAAATAAGATTTAGTTCCAGTACTCCTCAAGTAACAACTAGTTTACAATCTGTAAATGTATCTACTTCAACTCAAGAACAACAAACAAATCAAAATACTTTATGGTTTGGTTATAGTTCAGTATATTCTTCACAAACAAATCAAACCTTACCAGAAAATATGCGTATATTTATCAATCCTATTGGATATAGCTCTTTAAATCCAAATACTATATCTTATGTAGGGGTTAATTTTGATACAAATACTGTATATTTACTTAATACCTATGGGCAAATAATGGGTACCCAAACATTTAACAATACTCAAGCTATGTTTGATTATCTAAAGAATAGGTGGGCTATCGATTTAACTCCTACATCAGTACCAGGTCAAGCTATATTAGCTGGTAGTCCTACAAATATAGATCCTAAAGCTCGTATAGATTCTATTATTAGTTATAATGATGAATTAGTACGACAAGCAATAAAAAGATTTTGGGAAAAACCAACAACAGCTTTACAAGCTATTAGTACAATTGCTACAGCTGGAGCTTCAACTGCTTTAACTAAAACGAGGTTAATAGAACCTGCAGAAAGAGTACAGAGATGGGCAGAACGCTTTTATTACGATCCTGTCTCTGGTAATATTGCTGGAGCTGGTATGTTAGCAGGGACAGCATTATTAACGCGTACTGCTCCTAGAGTAGCATTACATGCTGGTGTTGGTTCTGTTGCTGGATGGGGTTTAGGAGAGGCTACATCTATAGTAACAGGTCACGGTCCTCTTTCTCCTTCAGAAAAAATAGCTGCAGCCGAAATTGGAGCATTATTTTCTGCAGCCGGGTCTATTATGAGTCCTTCTTTAAGCGTACTTTACTCTAGAGGAGCAGGTAAATTTACTGAAATGATAACTCATAGTAAAGAAGCTGGTTCAAAAGTAGCTGGTTTAACGCCAGCATGGAGATTTACTGGAGAATTTACAACTAATACTATTTTATCATATCCATTTTTCCATGATAATCCAAATGCACTTTTATTGTGGTCGACGGGTTTATCTACAGTAAATACTTTATTACCTGGAGTAGCTGGTGCTATAGCAAGTAGATTAGATGCTAAAAGAGGTACAGGTTCTATTGCTGAAATAAGAGAATTTAAGACACCATTGGCTACAGAACCAGTTAAATCATATGTAGTAAGATTACCTTCTGGAGAAGAAGTAGTTATAGTACCAAGACCTACTTATGGGGAAGGTAGAAATGTATGGGAATTTGGTAAAGTATATGCAGATCAAAAAAGTAAAGATAATTTAATAGCTCATGTTACACCAGATGTAAAATTTGTTAATAGATTAGCGAGAGGAGAAGAAATTATGATAAAACCAAGTTCAAGTGATAAAGCAGAAAGCTGGAGAGTTCAATTAAAAAATGTAGGTATGTATTATTCGCCAGGAGAAAGTAATAAACAAGCAGTCGCTTTAGCTTTTTATGCTGGAATTACAGATACACGTCCTTATACAGGTATGCCTAATATTAGAGGTACTAGTATTAAAGAAGAAATTTCCAGATTTGTTCATTCCATTAGACATCCTTTTGAAAGAGGGGGTATTATTTTAGCAAATAGAGACATAGAATGGGGTCCATTACCACCAAGAGAACTTGTAGATTTTGTAAGAAGCTTACAAATAAAACATAAAGGCGATTTAGAAAAAATAACAAAAGAATTACTAAATCATCCAAAATATGGACCTATGTACATGCAATATAAAAATGCTGTAATAGAACATAGTGCTAGAAGAGGAGTACCTGTAATAGGTACTGAAGATGTATTAGGATTAGCTCATGAAAGGCAAGTTATTATAGAACCTGGAGCTAAATTAAGGGGTTTAGGCTATACACATAATGCTTGGTTAAGACAAACTCCTGAATTATTAGAAAAATTACCTGGTCCAATGCGAGATATTTTATCTGATTGGCATAAATTAAAGATTGTTAAAACTGAAGTAAAACCAGGAGAACCTATAAATCTATATCCAATAAATACTATGAATACAAGAGAAACAATAGTGTCAACACGTAAAGAAAATACAATTAGAAGATCTACTCCTGAAGAACGTTATATTATGTATAGAGAAAGAGAAATTGCCCCTGGTTTACATTCTGAATTAATAAGAACTACAGCAAGATCTTATAATGTACCTTACTCTAGAAATATATATGAAACTTTAGTAAGAGAACCTTATAGGACTAGTCATATAGAAACTTATAGAGAACTACGTTCCTATATAGAAAGAGGAAGTAGACTTTTTGAAAGATTTAGAGAGCCTTATCCACGTATAGAAAGGGGAAGTAGATATCTTGAAAGGACTAGAGAGCCATACATTTATTACCGTGAATATGCAAGAGAATATCCAATTGAACCAAGACCTACTTATTATCCATTAAGAGAACCATATAATCGACCAAGGGAAGAACCATTTAGACCTAGAACTACACATAGAACTATACCCCCAAGTCCACCATCACCTTTCGGTTTACCATTCATAGCTATTCCAGCTAAACCATCTAAAGCAATAGAAACAATATTAGAAAAGCCACAAAAGAGTATATCTGATGTAGCCTATGCCTTTTATACTTTCTGGAGATAATATAATATAATATGGGTAAGAGATCGATCGGATCATTAATGATATTAACAGTAGCTGCAATATTAGCTCTTATTTTAATCATAGTTATGTCGTACATAATAGCTAGTAATGTAAGTGTGGCTTCTTACTTATCTGCAGTTGGAATTAATACTCAAACACATTTTTACGCTCAACAATACCAGCAATGTATGCAAATCATAGATCAATATAATTTATATAATGAATCTTATTTATGTAATAATCTTGTAAATGTAACAAACGCCACAGTAAATACTTTAACACATTTTGGAGCATATACTGGAGTATTAGCCAATCCATATGTATGGATAATATTCTTTGTAATACTAGTAGCAGGCATATATGTATTGGCTATACAACAAGTACAATTTGGTAGAAGATGATTAAAAAATTCCTTAAATTATTTGGAATATTCTTTTTAATATTCTTTTCTTATAATGTTTATTCTTTAGACGGATGGCAATATTATAGGCAAATTACAATAAATAACACCCAAAACCCAAATAATTTAATTGATTATCAGATATTAGTGACTTTAGACACACGTACCTTAATATCACAGGGTAAAATGAGATCGGATTGTGGCGATATAAGATTCACAGATTCTGATAGAACCACATTATTAAATTATTGGGTGGAATCGGGTACGTGTAATACGTCAAATACCCATATTTGGGTAAAAGTCCCACTTATACCGGGAAATTCTAATAAAACCATATATTTATGGTACGGAAACCCAAACGCTATAAGTTTAAGTAACGGAGATTTGGTTTTTGAATTCTTTGATGATTTTAATGGAAATACTTTAGATACATCTAAATGGACTGTGAATGGTTA
>JBMSAQ010000011.1:0-3398 GCA_049414405.1 Candidatus Nanopusillus sp. | reverse complement strand
TTAAAATTAATGAAAGAATTAGAGAAAATAAAGGGACCGTAGTCTAGTGGTTATGATGCCGCCCTGACTAGGCGGAGGTCCGGGGTTCGAATCCCCGCGGTCCCACTTTTATAACTTTTACCATTAAAAGATAATTACATGGTAATCGTTACGTATGCCTCAATGGTCCAAAATCAAAATTTACTATATAAAAAATGGAATACGCTATACTAGATTCCGAATTACTATCACTAATATTATATGGATACTCTAAAGGTATTCCAATAATAGAAGCTGCAGTAGAAAAAGAAGATATATTACGCACAATTATGGAATTATACAAACATCCTGTTTCTAAACTTAGTTCAAGTAATATTAGATATGTCGATTTTCTTTTTAAAAGAAGAATATTGCTAGAAAACTTGAAAAAGAAATAGATATATACAGAAAATATTATTATGATATAGATCGTAAAAATTTAAATTTAAATTTAGATGAAATTTTGAAAATGTTATGTAACGAATTAATTGTAAATTATAATCTATTTAGATATTGTTTCCACCCAATTTTTCAGGCGATATATGAAAATCGTGATAAACCAGCATTGACACCAAAACTTATTGGAAAATATGGACTCGTCTTGTTAGCTCTATATAATATAAAAAATAAGTGTGATAAATGCAGAAATTGGGCATTACCGGTAAAAGATATTAAAAATTATATACATGACCACATATCCAAGAGCTGTCATAATAAATTTAGATGGGGATTTATGCCAAATACTTATCAATATACGGACTTGTTGTAACTCGAAGAGGTCGCGAGGGGTATAAATATAAATTAACTGAATATGGATATAATATTTCAGAATATATAATAAAAAATTCAGTAATATCGTATAGACATTTAGAAGAAAATATAGGATTCCAATAACATCCTAAACAAAAATTTTTTAACTGAAAAATTTTTAAATATTAATACAAAACACATCATGATATATTTTTATTCTTTACTATATAATAGTAATAACTATGAAGAAAAAATCACCATCTTATCTACCAAATATGGCACTAAAACTTGCTATAGATTCTTATGAAAGTGGAACATCGATTTTATCAAAATTAGGAGAATACAGTCCTGTTAAAAGAACTTTAGAGATATTAGGAGGAAATATAAAAGTAAAACCCCCCAAACATAAAAGCGAAATATATGAACTGGAGCGTGCAGGATTGATAAAATGTTATAATAATTATTGTGCAGTTACATCTAAAGGAAAAGAATTATATGAAAGATTTCAAAATGAAAAAAATACTATTGAAAAGATTTTAGAAGATTATTATAGAATTGGTATTAAGGATGTTGATATGAAAGGTATTACAAGTAGAGCTTTAGATAATTTATTGGGATTTGTTGGGACACATGGTTTTCCTGAACCAACGGGAGATATAGACCCTCTCGTAGAAATGTTATTTATTGATAATGCAAATATTGATAATCCAAAAAGTTTTACTGTAAGAATTTTGGGTACAAAATATGTATTGTTGTTATTGATTTCATATGATTATATTTTATCATGTAAAATAAACGAAAAATGTAAAAACTACTATCCAAGTGGAAAAACTATTACAAGAACATTAGAAGATTATGAAATATATAAATGGAAGAAATTGTCATTAAAATCTTTACTTAATTCTGAATTAATTAAAAAGGTACCATATGGTAATAATAAATATGAATTAACACAACTTGGAACTAATGTTGCCGAACATGCTATATTACAATCATATATAGCATCCAAGATTTAGATAAAATCTATATAATGTTATAATGAAATATTTTTATGGAAAAAAACTTATTAGATGAAAAATATTTAGAAAATTATTTGAATAAGTTAGATGTACCCTTTCAAATTATTAAATATGAAAAACCTGTTATGTCTGCAAAAAATGCTGAAGAACATACTGATGGAATTGTTGCAAAGAGTATTCTATTAATTTGTGATAACAAACCTTTATTATGTTTTTTATTGGGAAAAGATATGATCGATCTAGATAAAATAAAGAAATACTTTAATTGTAATGAAGTAAGATTGGCTAAGGCAAAAGAAGTAAAAGAAATTACAGGATATGACATTGGTTCTGTCCCTCCAGTAGGTTTAAAACAAAAGATAAGAACAATTGTTGATATGAAAATAATTGAATTAGATGATGATCAAATAATATATTGTGGAGGTGGATCACATTATCATTTATTAAGAATTTCAAAAAGAGATTTACTTAAAATTATGGAATATGAAGTATATAATATTACGGTTTAATTTTCTTAAAAACAGCCTTTAGTGGTAAAACACCCTTTTCATATTCTATCTCAGCTATTTTTATTGGATTATATCTTATTCTTTCCAAATCCTCTTTAGATAGTTTTACCATCATTGGAGCTCCCATTGCAATCTGTAGTGCTCTCGCACCAATTAATCTAGCCAAAGCAAACTTAGAAATATCTTTCATTGTATTTTCTTTAATAAATAATCTTTAAACTTTTCTGCCTCCAATAATAAATTATTAAATTCTTCCAAAGATATTGAACCTGATTTTCTTGTTTGCAATGCATTTATTTTATCTGATAACCCAATATGTATAATCATGTCTGCAGCTTCTTCTTCATATTTATTTGGATCTACAATAAATTTATCATCAATTTTTGCAAATGAAACCATTATCGGAATATTTTTATTTAATGGTAATTTTTTATTTGTTTTATTTTTTGGATTTATCTTATATTCTCCATTTTCTTTAATTAATTCCGGAAAGTGTGTATTCATTAATGCACATATGGATGCTAAAGTTGATGCGTCAACTATATTCCCATCATTATTTAATACATATATATCTAATAATACAGACCACACATATTTACCTGGCTCTATTACTAATTCTTTATCATTAATAAATCTAGATTCTCTCAATACTCTATCCACAATTCTTGAATATTCTATAGATTCTCCCGTAGGTCCGAGATCAACATTAATATCAGAAACTGGAGACAAATTTACTGTTGTTACTAGGATGCCTGAATCTTCATTATCTTGAAATGGTTCGGATATTTCTAATTTTACACCAGCTAATACTTTTGTTTTTCCAAGTTCTAAATAACAAGATCCTTCTGCATTCTTTACATAATTTTTTATTATTTTTATATCTCTATATTCTAGCAAACCCCTTTTATCAATTCTATAATTTTCCTTTACAGTTTTTCTAATATAATCTGTGATATTCTCTTCAAAATCAATATCCATTTATAAATGATTTATAAGATAATATTTATAAAAGTGATAACCAATACGCAAAAATTACCAACCCTAATGATATGATTAATATTATAAGATCTTTGATGGCTTCTTTTATATCTTCATCCATAAA
>JBMSAQ010000010.1:0-21858 GCA_049414405.1 Candidatus Nanopusillus sp. | reverse complement strand
AAATAATTAAATTTATTGAGAAAGCTTTATCATACTTTAAATAATAAGATTGTTCTCTAAAATTAAAAAATTAACTGATATAAATTGAAGGCATTACACCATTTGGAGGATATGCTCTGACAATTACCCATTGTACATATTGATATGGGATCTCCACACCTACTTCTCCAGTTCCTGCACTTATTTGTAATGTGGGATATCGAAATGGATTATAATTTAAATTAGAATATGTATAATTTCCATAATTTGGATTATATGATAAATGATACATATTTAATAATGTTAAAGGAACCCATACTTGATTAGAATTATAAATATAATATCCTGCTTGTGCATATGTAGAATTAACTATTAAATATGAATAAACAGTTCCCCCATCTGGTGAGAAATATGTATAATTTAGATATTGATTTGTTACTGCGGATTTTAACATTGCTGCTTGGCTTAAGGGCGGGTTTGCTCTACCAAGATATTGGAATTGTACAAATGTAGATAGATTAGATGCTGGTGTAGCACCGCCACAAGTAGTATATATTCCTCCCGTTACATTTATTCCACCACATAAACTACTATTAGCGATTGGTGTAGCAATACCATAAGCATTAAATTGTTGATTTATATTTCCAAACAATGCTATTACATTTGCATCTGCACCAGATGTATGATACCAAACTTCTTCAACAATTAAAGGTATTAAAGGAATATTCCAATTATTATAAGGTAAAATATATGTACCTTGCCCATTTTGATTATTTAACATTTCAATACCATTTAGGGTTGCTCTAGGAGAAAAAGTTCCTCTATAAATATATCCAGTCCAACCATCAAATGTATTATTAAAATATCCATATGTCATAAATACATATTTTCCATTATCATACTGTCTAGATGGAAATACATTCGGAGAAGCACCTACATATGGATAATATTGTTGATAATAGTTTGTATTAAGATTTCCGATTGCCATATAAACTACAATATTGCTATTAGCAGGTATTCCATTAGGTATATTAATCCACCAAATTCTACAATATGTACTTCCATTTACTAATTGACCTAAATACCATGAATAATATAACTGTCCATTATTTGGATTAAAGAACATTACATTTTGTCCATTTGGGTGTATTTGATTAAATAATGTTGGATTATTTACATATGCAAAATTAGGACCGATATTTATTGTTCCGTTACATATTGCTATTTGTTGTTGGAATGGAGATGGTGCAGGAATATTTTGAGTATTATATAATGTTATTGGAATATAATATTGTATTGGTAAATTATTAATTGGTGTACATATTTCATTACCCAAAGATACTAAACAGAAATACAAACCATCCCTATTATATTGATAATATCCAACAATTTGTTGATTTGGATAGATTATATAACTATTAGAAGATGTATTAAAGTTATTTCCAAATAACGGTATATTATAATTATTATAATATATCTTGTTTAAATTAATTGGACATATGCCATTATTAACTATATTTACTGATATTATATTATTATTTAATCGAGCATTTGATATATTTAAAAAGCTAACAGAAATTCCATCTAACATTTTTCGAACACTTAAAGATTTTATTTCTCCAGCAATACATTTATAATCTCTTAAATATTGAAAAACTACATTTTCTCCCAAGTTATATAAATTATTTAAATATTTATCATTTACAGTAAATATATTCTGTGGATAAAATATAACATAATAAGGTAAATTACCAGTTCCTTGAAAATGTGTATTAAAATATGGATTATATACCATATACCCATTAAATATACAATATCCAGTATTAGAATAACTTATAGAATAGTTATCTATTATTTTAAATGCTACAAAATTGTTTGACGCATACGAAGGTAAAAAATTATAAACATTATCTATTACAATCACATTTGTTGAATTAAAATAGTTTGGGACTTGTATAGTATCATATGAACAATTATAATAAACAGTAAATGGGATTAATGTAGATCCATACAGATTTAATATATTTTCGAATACATCATTTCCATATAATAATTTATATATTTCTCCATATTGTGGAAAAGTATCTGAATAAAACTGAAATTCTTTGTTTAATAAATTTAAGTAAGAAACAAAATAAAATAAAATTAATAGTAATACAACAATTGAATATAAATATAATTGACTACGAACCATATACTGAAAATTTAGAATATCCTAGGCCGTATGGATAAACCATACTGCTATAGTATTTATATCCGCGTGGTACTGGATTTACATTAAAATAATTCCAATAATTATATAATATTACTGGTATTAATTGGCTTGAATAATAAACATTTATAGGGTAACATTGACTAATATTTATATTTGAGGATAATATACTATCTCGATAATTTGGGGGAATTGAATACTCTATTATTAACTGGGAATAGGGTTCTACAAAATTTATAGATTGTGGATTATTATGTGCTCTCATATTATAATTTGGTCCATTTCCGTATAATATTCCTGTACTTGGATTATAATTTTTACCATAGTAAATTAATACTGGATTATAATAATTAAAATCACCTGAATAATATATGTTTTTTAATTGTTCCATTGTTAATGGTTGGTTATAAAATGCAATTACATATATATATCCTAAGAACGTACATGCAGGATTGAATCCTGGAGGTGGATTATCTGCTGGATAGTTTGAATATGGAGTTCCTAAATATACCGTTACATTTGGTGGATAATATAAATTTAAAGGTTGTAAAGGTGGATAACCAAGATAAGGTATTAGTTGACCATAATATATTCCACTCTGATTTATAAATCCACCATAAAATTGTCCATTACTATTATTATACCCCCAAAAAACAAAAACCCATTGATTCATTGGTAAGGTGTAATTTGGTAAATATCCCACAACATTACTTTCATCTATTCCTAAATAATATCTACCACTAATTGGTATAATTACTTGTCTAAATGTAGAACCTGTATAATCTGGTAACCCTGCTAAATGAACTATTGCACTTACATAATTTTCTCCATCAGCACAAGAAGAAGAATAATAACCATTAATATAAATCCAAGCAACTACAGTTATTGATGTATTTCCAGATAATGAAGAAGGATAATATGATGAATTTATTAATTGAAAATATTGATTACTATTTGTAAATGCTATAACCTGTGATTGGTCTAAACATTGAGAAGAAATATATAATGTTTCCCAACTAAATGGAAATACAGCATATTCTACCGGTTGAGCAGGCAAATTATTTACTAATCTATAATTATTTGTCAAGTTTAAATAATTAAAGTTATTTTTTGCGGCTCTAAATAATATCATTATTGGCTGTGTATATCTGTCAGGCAAATTTAACGATATATTTATCATAGGAATATATCCATTGGATGTTCTAATATATGATACATTTAAATATTTGATTTGTATTGGATATAAATCAATATTATATGCATAGAATGAATATGGATCTACAGTATAATTAACAAAATTTATTATGTTTGTTAAATTTAGATATATAGATAAATTATTACTAGAATACCTTGATATTATTATTCCATACCAATCATTACTTGATGCTATATTTCCACATATTTTTCCCTGAGAATTATATATTAAAAAAAAGTTATTAACCCGCCCACTTATATTTAATGAATATAATAAATCACCTCCAAGATATGGAAATGGAAATAGAAATTCATAACATGTTGAATTGTAGGTATTATAAAAATTTAAAGTATAATATATGGTTTGTTTTAGATTATAACTATTAAAATGACTTGATAACATGCTATTATATATCAAAGCTAGTACATCAAATTGATTTGTTTCTAAAAAACTAAGAAATTTATCATTATAAGTATTTGCCAAAGCTGTATATAATATATACTTTTTATTAAATTCGTTTATATAATGAGAAGGATTTTTGGGAAATTGCAAATTTATTAAGAATAATAATATCAAAGATACAACTAAGATTATTTCTACCAAATAATTAAAGGATCTCATATACCTAATTATGAAAAAAATAAGTTTATATATTTTTTTAAGAATATGTAAGAAATGAGCATATTAATGAAAATTTTATCATTTATAGAAAATAATTATAAAAAGTTCCTACTACTTTCTATATCACTATTTGCAATATTTGTTGGAATAATATTATTCAATTACTTTAAATATGGGTATATAATTAATAAATCCATTACAATTTCTGGAGGTTATGTAACATTAATAAATAATAATTATAATTTAACAAACACAGAAATACAAAATATATTAAATCAGATGAATATGACAGATTATGTATTGTATAGTACATCGAATATTATTTATATAGCGTCAAGAGATCAAATTAATGGAACATTATTAATCAGCTTATTAGATCAATATTATAATATTAGTATACAGCCTTCAGATATATCAATACAACAGTATAGTTCTCTAGTAGGTGAGCTCATATTTAATCAATTCTTATTCTTCGTAATTCTAGCAATGATACTTGCAGCATTTGTAATATTTATAGCATTTAGAGTTTCAAACACCACCTTGAATATAATATCTACTATACTATTTGACGTTATCGGATTGTTGGCAATATTGTCCATAACAAAATATCCTATAGGAGCAAATGGTTTTATTGCAATGTTAATGATTTTGGGGTTTGCAATTGATAATAATGTAGTACTATCGACAAACATGATAAAAGAAAAAGATAAACCTTTTATTGAAAGGGTAAAAATGTCTTTTAGGGTTGGGATGTTAATGGAAATTATTGCACTATATACATTGCTTTTATTATATTTTATAGTACCAGATCCTTCTGTTAAAGAATTTGCATTTGTATTATCTACTGCAACAATATTGGATCTAACATACTATCTAATTGGAAATATACCATTGTATAAATATTTTGAGGCTAAAAAAGAACAAGAAGGTTAGACATCAACAATAAGTTCTGCACTCCAATAGGTCTTCATTATCTTTGTAATATTTATATCATGTAAAGTGACTGCTTTAACTTCTTTTTTAAATCCATGTTTTTCTTTATCATATTTTTCTCCATAAACTTCAAATCTACATACCCATTTATATTTCTTACTTTCAACTCTCACTTTTTTTAAATTTTTTACCCTTATATCCCTTACAGCAAATTTATCTTTATAAAAAACATCCTCTAAACATATTCTAGCTATATTATATATAATCTCCAATACATTTTTTCCTTCAATTACAAATTGTTTTGATTCTTTTTTCTCAACTTTTTCATTATTATATATTATATTGAACATTCCTAATATTAATGCCTCAATTGCTCTCTTTGGTGTATTTCCATAACCAACAATCTTTATATCTGCAGTATGATCTTCATATTCATATTCTCTCAAAACAGTCATATTAAGAATATTTTTAAATAGTTTTATAAATCAGTAGACCGACAATTCATCATCTTTTCAGATTTTTAGAATTTCATCATAAAAGATAAATATGTTAAAATTTTTAAATAAGTATACTATATGGAAATATTAGATATAAAAATACCTGATAATGTAATAAAAGTGAATGTATATTCAAGTTCCTTTAGAGATTTAGAAAAAATACCAAAAGATTATACATGTGAAGGAAAAAATATATCATTTCCAATAATAAATGAAGAAATACCAAACAATACAAAAAGTATGTTATTATTTGTAGAAGATCCAGATGCACCTGGTGGTATATTCAGACATTAGATTGCATATATAAGTAAACCAATAAAAAATATACCTCCAGGAATTAAAAAGGAAAGAATTGTTAAAATAGATGATGTACAAATTATTCAGGGTAAAAATGACTTTGGAAAAATTGGATATGATGGACCATGTCCTCCAAAAGGCCATGGTAAACATAGATATTATACGATAATATTATTTCTAAATAAAGAATTTTATATAGATGGTTGGTTCTTTGAAGATTTTATCAAATATGTAAAAGAAGAAAATATTATTGGTTATGAATATTTTATAGGTACATACGAGAGATAATTTTTTCAATATTTTTATCATTTAAACAATTATGGAAAATATTCAAATATCAAAAGAACAAATTAATGATATAATAAAAGAATTATGGAATAAGGGTTATACACCATCACAAATTGGAAGAGAATTAAAGGAAAAATATAATATAAGAGTTAAAGATGTACTAAATAAAAAACTAGTAAGATATGCAATAAAAGAATTAAATTTAAAACAAGAAATACCGGAAGATTTATTATATTTATTTAAGAAAATAAATAGGATGTTAAAACATTTAGAACTAAATAAGAAAGATATCGTAACAAAGAAAAAACTAGAAGAATTGGAAAATAGAGTAAAAAGTTTAATAAAATATTATAAGAAAAATAAAAAATTACCACAAACCTTTGAATATAGTAGAGATATAGCAAAAATGTATGGTTATTCATGAACAATAGATTTTTATCTTATATAGAAGAGATATCTAGTAGAATAAGTAAAGCAGTAGAAAATAATCAAAATTTTTTGATTATATCTTCATTGAATCCTGATGGTCTATCTTCTTCAATATTTTTATTAAAATACTTATATGAAAAAAATTCAGAAGTTCATTTAACATTTCTAGATTATATAGGCAAAAAGGAAATTAATAATTTATTTTTGGGTGAAAGTGGATATGAATATGACAATATAATATTTTTGGATATTGGATCGATATTTTCTGATGACGTAATAAAATTAAATAAAGATTTAAATAAAAAGATATATATAATAGATCATCATTTTTTAACAATGAAAGATGTTGAATTAAATAATGTTGTAAATCTCAATCCAAATATCTTTAATCTAGATGGTTACAAAGAAATATCCACATCAAATATTTTATACTATTTATATAGAAACCTAAATCCATATGATAAAAATATTCTATACTTATCATTAGTTGGAAATTTATATGATTTCGATAAGCCGAATAATGAAATTTTAAATGAACTAATTGATAGAGAAATATTATCAAAATATACTGGAATAAATCTTCCTGGTATATTTACAAAACCTTTATATAAAGTATTAAGTCTACCATTTAATTTTTATATCCCAAATATTACTGGGAGTGATGAAAAGGCTCTGGAATTAATAAAAGAATTAAATATAAAGGATAGAGGCACTGCTGGTATATTTTATAAAGACTTGTCTGAAGAGAATATTAAAAAGCTAGTTAGTAGTATAATAAAATTAAAATTAAAATATAATTTACAGAGAACAGATGATTTAATAGGTGAAATATACAAAATTAATAAGGGTGATGAAATCGGAGATTTATTAGAATTATTATATAATATTGAGGGATTACTCGAGAACAATAAAAGAGAAGGTATATTATATTTCATTAGAAAGTATAATATTGATATTTTAAAGGAATCTGAAAATAATTTAAGATTTCAATTTTCAAAATTATTATACGATACAATAAATAATAACATACAAATAAAAGATGAAAATGGGTTAAAAATATTAACAATTGAAAAAAATTATGGAAATGGATATTTTTTACCAATCTTATTAAATCTTTTAATTAAAGAAAATATAGTAAATGGAAAGGTTATTATTTTACTATATAAAGCAGATAATTTCTATAGAGGAATTATCAAAACAACTAAAGAAGAAAATAAAAAATTAATAAATAATATACTAAAGAAACTATTTGATAATAATTTAATTTATTATTCTAGTTTTGATAATTTTGGAGGTTTTTTATTAGATATAAATAATTATGAAGAATTTATTAAAAAATTAAAAATAACTTTAAGACAAGAAAATCTTATATAATATTTTTTTCTTTCAATCTATAAAATCCTTTTTTTAATATTTTCCTAATAATATATCTTTTATTTAATCCTCCTAATTTGATTGCAGCCTTTCTTAAACTCCCACTTTCAATTAATATATTTAATATTTTTCTCTCTTTTTCATTCAATTTTTCATCATATTTTAATACTAATTTTGCTAATTCAATTAAATCAACCTTTTTTCCACTCCAAGCAAATTCTTCAGAAGATATATTATTTATTATTTCTATAGGTTCAAATTCTATAATCGCAACTTCTCTATTTAAATCTAACCTCTTATATATTTTTTTTAAATCATTTATCAATTCTTCCCTATTATTATAACCATCTCTCTTTGCCTCTTCATCTGTTATTTGATATAACTTTTTTGTATATATATTTTTTACCCTAAATTTTCCAATTACTTTTCCTCCAGCATGTAAAATAAAAATATCCCCTGGCTTTAAATTTGCCTTTGATAATCTTATAGTTAAATTCTTTTTTCCCCTTATTATATCGTCTATATATTTTCCAAAAAATTGTAAATGTTTCATTAACCCTCAATTGGCGAAGGTTGTGTAGATACACTTTCTACTTTATATACAGAAGCTCTACCATATTTATATGCTCCATATACCATAAATATGGCAATTAATACTGCAGCAATTATGAGTAAGATAAGTGCCGTCTGAGAATTTCTATCTTCACTGCCAAACTGATCTTTTAATACACTAAGTGCTGCAGAGAATCCTTGTATATAGGTATATACATTCCAAATAGTAGCAATACTATTAAATACTGCAATAAGTATATCAAAGATCTTTTTTGTTTTTGATGCAACCATTATACTATTAGCAGTTATAATTATTCCAAACACTATTATCAAGAATCCAAATACTAAGAATGAAAATGAAAGAACTCCTAATAACGTATATGCATCAATATATCCCATATAATACGCTCCAACTGATAATAATGCTGCATTACCATATGCTGCACCTGCAAATGACAATATTAATGCTGAATATGCAACCATTCTTGGCCAATCGCTTTCTATATTATTTAGTTTAATATATTCCAATGCTTTCCCAGCATTGTATGCATTCCATATAGATATTAATATATTAAATATTGAGATTAATATATAGAATATGTCCACAGCCATAATTCTTTATTTGTAGGATATATGTTTAAAAAATTAACATTTTAATATTTCAAAGATTCTACTTAATTATAATGACGATAGATATAATATCATTGTTTCAAGCATTCTCAACAATATTTTTGTCTACACTAACAAATGAAAAAATTGTATGGATTACATATCCAGTTTATATAGTATGGTTTTCGCTAGAATTGCTTGAAGAAAGAATAAAATTTACGTATGGAAACTCATTAGCAAATAGTATTATATTTTCATGGGTTTCTATAGATTGGTTAAGATATATATATTTGCATAATGAATTTGATAATTATAATAAGTTAATTTTAACAATATTTTTCCTATCATTGTCTATCTTCATATTGATAGCATCCCTAAAAAGAAAGAAGATTGCAAAAATATTAGGAAAGACTGGGTTTTTTGCATATTTTCAGATTATGTTTACACCGTTTATATACGGAATAATAGAATTTACTTATATAAATTTTCTTGCAGTAATAATTTTTTATCCATTGATATATTTCACTATATATGTAATAGATAAATTAGTGCCCAAATTCGTCGACGAAGAAGAAAAAAAATTTAAAGAAAATAATATTGAAGAAAATACAGATAACTTTGCTGAAAGTAATTTGCAATATAGTCAACAAAATTACAGTAATTATTATAATTATTACGGATATAATTATGGAAACTATTATGAAAACTATTATAGATATCGAAGATAGCCCCGACCGGGATTTGAACCCGGGACCTGTGGATTACGAGTCCACCGCTCTACCGCTGAGCTATCGGGGCTCCATATTTTTAAATATTATTTTGTATTTCAATATTAAATGGATTTTTCAGATATAGCAAGAGAAATAAAAGATTCAAATGAAGAAATATTAATAGTAGCAGATTCCGATTTGGACGGAAAAATGTCGTTGGGATTGATGAAAGTAATATTGGAGAAATTAAATAAAAAATATATAGAATATTTTAGAATTATTGGGGAAAATAATTTAGATCTAATAAGAATATTAGATGGGATTATATTTAATAAGAAAACAATAAATACAATGATATTTCTAGACACACCAATGGATGACAAATATTTAATTAATTTTTCTAAAAGGCATGAAAAGATAAAGATAATATATATAGATCATCATAAAAGAAAGATTCCAAAATTTTTACCAAATAATTTAGTATATTTTGATGTAAGAGCATTATTTAATTTGGAAATATGTACAACAAGTATCGTATATAGAATTGGAAAAACTTTGTTCGGTGAAGAATTTTCAAAATATTCATTATTAGCATCTATTGGAGCTATAGGAGATTTTATGTTGGAAAATGATAACGAATTATTAGATGATTTATTGAAAAATTACAATGGATTTTATAATGGCAAATACTTTTATGTTCCATATATAATATATTTTTATCTATTTTTAATATCTGATCCATATAAAATATCAAAAAATATTGATAAAGCATTAAATATAGAAGAATTTATAAAAGATTTCGACTTAAAGAAATTAAAGAATTTGGCAATAAAATACTATGATAGATTAAAAAGTGCTAAAAAAATATATGAATCTGAAAAATTGTTAGTATTTAAAGCAAAGAAATCTTCAGTTATATCTACAATTCTATCATCATTTTATCCTGAAAAAATAATATTAGTATTATCTTTAAAGGAAAAATTATTTGAAAGATTATTTAAAGGAAAATATAGGAGATATAGTATATCCTTAAGGAATCAATCTGGAAAATATGATTTAGGAATATTAATGCGAGAATTTACAAAAGAATATGGGATAACTGGTGGAGGTCATCCAAAGGCAGCTGGTGGGTTAGTATATGAAAAAGATATAGAAAATTTAATAAGATTTTTAGAGGAAAAAACAAATGAAAAGAATTAGATTTTATTTATATGTGATAAAAAGATTGATTAAGAAGATATTAAGGAAAATTCTATAAAAAATTATAATCTTCTTCCTCTTTTTCCCCCCTTTCTTCTACAATGATCGTGAGGAATCGGGGTTACATCTTCTATAACCCCGACCTTTAATCCCGAAGTAATTAATGTTTTAATTGCAAATTGTGCAGATGGTGTAGGAACCCAGGGACCATTATGTCCACCAGGTGCTCTTACCCTAATATGAACGGCAGTTATACCCTTTTCTAAAGCTTTTTGAGCAGCCTGTTTCGCAGCCAAAATTGCAGCAGTTGGAGTACCTTTTAATCTTTGAGCTAAAACAACCCTACCGCCAGAACTAAATGCAATTGTTTCACTACCGGTTATATCTGTAATATGAATTATGGTATTATTTTTACTTGAATATATATATGCAATGCCCCATCTCTCCTTTTCAACCATTAAATTTAAAATTGTAAATAATCTTATAAAATTAAAAATAAGGAATTTATTAAGCCGCCGTAGCTCAGGGGTTAGAGCGCCTGGCTCATAACCAACAAAATCGATGAGTTTGTGAGAAACCAGGAGGTCCGGGGTTCAAATCCCTGCGGCGGCATTTATAAATAATCTACAATATATATTTTAACATAAATATAATAAAACTTTTCGTTTTTCTAATTAATATAGAAGTTTATAAAAATTACTTAAAACTTTCAACGTATTAGAATATTTCTTAATTTGTTATAACTACAAATATTCCTGCAGAAGGTGATACCAACTATTAAAATTAAAAATATAAAACATCAATATTAAAATAATAATCTCAAAAAATATTATATCTTAATAACAGAATAAATAATTATATTTCAAAGATTAGGGGTTTTCTATGTAATGAAAATGCAACATTATATATTTCAGTATCATTTATTTTTGTTTTATAATTTTTTGAATGATGAGCATGTCCATGAAATCCATAAATAATTTTATTAGAATATTTTTTAATTAAATTCTCTATATATTTTGAATATAATGACCATTCTGGCGCAGGATCTCCAAAAACAGTATCTCTTGATAAGCCATAATGAGAAAAAACTATTATTTTATTATTTAAACTATTAAATATATTTTCCAATTTCTTAGAATAATATTCTTTTATATTTTCAATATTTACCATTTTCCATGTTCTTTCTGAAAAGCCTTCAAATCCTAATAAATAATATTCTCCTAAATTATAATATTCATAATCTAACCAATTAATAAAATTGTATTCTTTTCTATAGAAATCTTTTTCTTTTTCTCCATTTAATAAAAATGATGCTTCATTATTACCAAAAGTTGAAAATATTTTTACATTTCCAAATTTTTTACTTAATAAATAATATAGTTTTTTTATATAAATATGTTCTTTATTATCAATTATATCTCCACATAATATAACAAAGTCTATTTTTTCATTGATATTATTTAAACTCTCATAAAATTCTTTATAATATGTTGGTAGATGGAGATCTGAAGTTACCAAAAATTTCATTGATAATCTATAAAGAAAACTTTTATATATTTAATATAACTATTCATAATGGAAATATCTATAGAATTGTTAAGGCCAGTAAATCCTACAGGTAGAAGTTTTATTACAAATGTATATGGAGCAATAGCAGCAAATAATAGAGAGATAATAGATAAATATAAGAAAGATATAACAAAATTGATACAAAGGCTTGGATTTAAAATAGAAGAATCAATCGGAACCGGAAAATTAATAACAGGTACAATTATAATTGTGCTAGACGATAGTACTAAAGAACCAAAGAAGATGTATACAAAAGATATTAAGATCTGGAATATTGAAAGAGAATATAATGAAAAAATAGAAGTAAACTTATAAATTCCAATAGTTTTTTATTTTTTATGGATCCTAAAAAAGATGCAATAGATCATGATAAGAGATTAAACGAAGAAGAATTAAAAATCATTAAGGATATTAAAAGACATATTAATAGATTAAAAAATAGTATCAATGAATTAGAAGCATTGGTGGAAGAACTAGAAGAATTTAATAGTAAAGAAATGGAAAGACCTTTATTAAGAGAAGATGAGTATAAAATATTTATCAAAATATTGGATATACAAAAAATTTTACATAATAGTATTATATTAATTACCCAAGATGTACTAAGATACAAAATACTATTAGACCAAGAAATATTTTAAATGATAATTTCTTTAGATTACGACGGAACACTTGTAGATAGCTATACAATTATACCCCTAATTTATGAAAAAATAAGAGAAGAATTGAATTTATATGAAGGATTTACTGAAGCAATGCTTGCAGTGGAAGATCTTGGAGATTATTTTGGAATTTTTGAAAGGGGAAAATGGATAAGATTCTTAATAAAAGATAATCCTGATGAAATAATTGAATATTATTGGAAAATTAGGACTGAAAATCAGACAATATTACCAGGAACTATAGAGTTCTTAGAAAAATATAAAAATATAGATTTATACTTAATTACATCTAAAGATGATACAAAAGATATTAAAGTAAAAAGAATTAAGAAAACCAATTTAGATAAATATTTTAAAGATGTACTTATATATGGAACAGAAGAATTTAAAACACTTATTGATGTATTTGAATATCTAAAAGATATGGATGATGATATAGTGTATATAGATGATAAAAATACAAATCTATATCAAATAAAAAATAATAAATTAAATATAAAACTATTTAAAAGAATATATTATCCACCATATCCATTAAAACTGGCATGGTACTATCCCAAAATTGATGTTCCGAAAATAATAAATATTTTTGAAATTGAAAAATATATTAAATTATGATAGTTAAATTGGAAAATGTAGAAAAAGTATATTATGTCGGAGGATATCCCATAAGGGCATTGGATAATGTAAGTTTAAAAATTAAAGAAGGAGAATTTTTATCGATAGTCGGACCATCTGGATCTGGAAAATCTACATTATTAGCAATAATGGGGTGTTTGGATAGACCAACAAAGGGAAAAGTATATCTATTTGGTAAAGATATATCAAAATTAAATGATAATCAATTGTCAGAATTTAGAAGAAAATATATTGGATTTATATTTCAACAATATTATCTATTTAGTTATCTAAATGCATTGGAAAATGTACAAATTAGCTTAAGAATTTCTGAAAATAGCAATCTTGAAAAAGCAAAAGAATTATTGAATAAGGTTGGATTAAGCGATAGGTTATATAATTATCCAAATCAGTTATCTGGAGGACAACAACAAAGAGTAGTTATTGCTAGAGCATTGGCAAAAGATCCCAAATTAATTTTAGCAGATGAACCTACCGCAAATATTGATGAAAAATCGGCAAATGAACTATTAAATATATTAAAAAAATTAAATGAAGATGAAAATAGAACAATTGTAATAGTAACACATGATTTAAGGGTAGCAGAAAAAACCAATAGGATAGCAGTAATAAGAAATGGAAAAATATTAAAAGACAATGCTACAATTGATGAAACAATAGAACTATTAAAATAATTTATAAATATTTTTTAAATATAATGTCTTATGAAAAAATTTATTTATATATTTTTATTAATTCTTTTATTTTTTAGTGTAAAATCTTTACAAATAAACATTACAAAAATATCTCCAACTATAGTAAAAACTAATAGCAATATAAATTTAGGGGTTTGTATAATAAATAAGGGATTATCTCAAGCAAATATGATTAATTTAAATATATATTATCCTAATTGTATATATTCAAATCGATCTTCAATTTATATCCCATATTTAAATCCAGGAGATTCTTATTGTACTTCATTAAATCTATATGAAAATTGTAATCCTGGAAGTTATATTATAATAATAAATGGAACTTATTCAAACAATAATGGGGTTGGTGAAATTTCACAAATATATCCAATAATTGTTGAAAATCCTCCATATATAACAATCAGTAGTTATCATTATTCAAATAATTATTATGGAAGTATTGCGAATTTAATACTAAATATAACAAATTATGGTGGAGAAGTATATAATGTATTAATTAAATCAAACTTTTCTGCATGTTCATTAGAACCTTCTTCAATATATTTAGATAATTTATCAGGTTCTACGTTAATTAATTTCCGACTATTGATTCCATCAAATCATGCAAATAATTATTGCATAGTACCTTTATCTATAATTTACCAAGATTCATTGGGAAATATCAATAATTATACAACATTCATTAATGTACCAATTTTACCATCAAATAATAGATTGGAAGTTTTATATGATGTTGAATACCTAAATATTGGAGAAAATATAATTAATTTAACATTATATAATCCTACAAATTCAAATATATCCGATATTTCATTAATATTTACCGCTAAGAATATTTCAATTGTGAATAATAATATTTACATTAGTAATATACCACCAAGACAGAAAATAAATATTCCAATAAAGGTAATTATAAATAACAACTTATATGGAACTATAAATATTCCTTTCAATATTCAATATTATTCAAATTCGATATTATATAATTTAAGCGGATACATTGTTGTAAATATAAATGCATATCCTAATATAACTTTATCTGGCTTATATAGTTCTAGAACATTAACTTTTAATGTATTCAATTATGGAAATGCACCAGCATATAATATGTATATAGATGCTTACAGCCTTGATAAGTGTACAATTTCCCCAAATCAAGGATATATTGGAGAACTAGATCCTGGAAATTCAAATGCTGTTATATTTACACTAAATAATAATTGTTACCCAAATACGACCATATATATACGAGTATATTATACTGATATTTTTGGAAATAGATACTCAATGCTTTATAATACCTCTCTAGAAGATCTGGGATACAATATTTATTATACCAGATCTTCTGAAAACAATTTAATTAGTATAATAGTAATAATTTTAATCTTTACGGGTATAATATATTACATAATGAAAAAGAAAAAGAAAAATGAAAATCAATGATTATTTATTTTTAATATTTAAATATTTAAAGACTAAAAAGCTGAGAACTTTTTTAACATCATTAGGAATTACGATTGGTATAGCTACTATATTCACATTAATTGCATTATCTCAAGGTTTACAATATTATGTTCAAAATGAACTAGATAAATTTGGGGGTAAAGTAATATTTATTTATCCGGGTGCAAGAGTTGGGTTCTTTAATACTATTTCTGGATATTTTACAAACAATTTTATTCAAAATATTCAAACATTACCCGGGATAGAAAAAGTTATAAAAACGCACCTAACTTCCACAGTAATCAATTATAATAATTACCAAATACCGGCTAACGTATTGGTTATCAATACAAAAGATGTAAACTATCTAAGGTATGTGAATTATGAAATTTCTGAAGGAACCTTTATAACAAACAATAACAACTGTCAGGTTAATTTAGGACACCAAATTGCAAATTCTCCATTATTGAATAATCAGCAAATACGTGTTGGAGATTATATAAATATATTTGGACAAAGATGTCAAGTAGTGGGAACATTCAAACAAACAGGGGGGCAAATAGATTATATTATTTTATTTCCAGAGGGTGTATATGAAAGATTGTTTGGAAATATAAATTATAACTATTTGATTGTGCTTGTTTATGACTTTAATTTGGCATATAACTCCATAAATAACTATATAAATTCATTAAAAGGTCAAACATATACCATAGTAACTGCACAATCTATTAAACAAATCATAGATCGAATCATCGGTGCAATATCTTTATTTTCATTAATAATTGCATCAATATCCATATTAATTTCAGCAATAAATATTGTAAATACAATGTATACATCAGTTTTAGAAAGATATAAGGAAATTGGATTATTAAAAGCCTTAGGAATGAAAAATTCGGAAGTATTAATTTTATTTTTATTAGAATCTGGATTTATTGGATTGTTAGGAGGTATTCTAGGAATAATATTTGGATTTTTTACATCATATATAGCCTCTATGATATTATCATTCTATGGATTTGTTGAATTCCAACCGTATATTACCATACAATTAATAGTTCTTTCCCTATTACTTCCTTTCTTCATAGGTATTCTATCTGGAACATTGCCTGCAATAAAGGCTTCTAGAATTGATCCAATGGTTGCACTAAGATATGAGTGATATTGATAAAATCTTTATAAATCTATAAAAAGCAAATACATTATGAGCGTAAGATCTATTTCTCCAATAATAGCATCTATATTAATTGCTTCTATTATAGCTGTAATTGTCGTAATATTTTATGTATTTAAATTTAATTCAACAAGCAATTCTATTACAACTACCAATCCACCAAGTCTTAATAATTTTAGTTATTACAGACCAATTTTAATAGATAACAGACTGTATCCAAACACTCTAACAAATTATCCAATACTAATAACTTTAGATACACAATCTTTGATATCACAAGGTAAAATGAGACCTGATTGCGGGGATATAAGATTTACAGATTCTGATGGTAATACATTATTAAATTATTGGATAGAACCATATACTTGTAATACAAATAATACGAAAATATGGGTAAATGTACCATTCATACCCAAGAGTTCTACTAAAACAATATATTTACTGTATGGAAATCCAAATGCAACTAGTATGAGTAATGGATATTTAGTTTTTACCTTTTTTGAAGATTTTCAGAATGGTACAATAGGGTGGACATCTGTTTTATTATCTGGAAGTTTAGGTTCAGCTTCTGATGTTTGGGTACAAAGTCCATATGGTTATGCTGGTGGAATTAGTTTAACAGATAAAGGGGGATATTACGCATCAACAGCAGCATTAGTAAAAAATATTTCCATTTCCGATAATTCTGTAAGTTATTGTTTCGATGCATATGCAATGTGGAAGATTATACCTAGACAACAACCAAGTTATGATAATTATGCAATTATTATATCAGCTACAAATGGGACTGATACAAAAACCATTGCATATAGGTTAATTGTTGGAGGGGAACCCTGTGGTAGATATTGGATTGCTTTTTCTGGAACTTGTGGTAATAAAGACTATCTATGTACACCTCCGAACACGTGGATTAATATAAGTACAAATTTAACTAATGATTTTTTATCTTTATGTAATTTTAAAGTTAGAAATATTACACAAATTTCTCTTAATGTTGGGACTTGGTATAGGACAATATATGGATATGCAACCAATATAATAATAAGAAAATGTGTATCCCCGGAACCTTTTGTAATTTTAAGAGACGAAGTAAAAATGCAATAGAAAATAAGAATATTATAAATTTCTTTTAATCTTTTATTACAAATATTTTTTAATTTCTGCCTTTTTATATCTATCATCTATAAAGAATATTTTAACATAATCATTTGGAAATCTTATTGCTCTTCCAATTACTTGCTTAATATTTATATCTTTTAATACTTCTGCAAATTCATTATAGTCCAAATTATTATCCTTAATTATTTTATGTATTAATATTGATGCATTTGGTGGTGGGGGATATGGTTTTCCAACAATTACAATTACTTTTAATAATGATTGTTCGTCCTTTACTAATTGTATTCCTTCTATAAATCTTGATCTTGCATATGTAAATATTAAATCTTTATTAGTTTTTAATATTCTATTTAATGGTTTTTCGCCATCATCTAAAAATATTCTATCCTTTATATCTAATTTTTCGTATATATCTATCATAAAAGAATATGAAGGAAACATATATAGTTGATATTTTTCTAAATTATTTGCAATGAATTTTATATCACCTATTAAATTTTCTATGTTTTTCTTATCATTTCTTTTTGAATATCTTGAAGAAAAGTTATATAATACTTCATAATCCTTTTTTCCATATTTTATATCAACTTTAATATATTCCACATCCTTTATTTTATATAATTTTTGGAAACTTTCTTTTGTAAAATTACTTCCAGACATTAATACTACCGATCTATAATTATCAAATACTTTAATTATTTTTTCAAATTTTGTTATATATCCTTCCAATTTAAATAAATTCAATATCCAAAAAACATCCTCAGAGTTTACATAATAATATAATTTTAACATTTTATTCATATTCCATCTTTTCTTTGGTAATTTAATATTATTCTTTGAAACATGTCTTTTATATGTTTCCCAATAAAATGACAAATTATCAAATAATTTTTCATTTAAATCGAATATTTCCTTTAATTTATCTCTATCTATATATATTTCTCTTGAAGATTTTTCCATTTTTTCCTTTATTAAATATATATCCCTTGTATTAAATTTTTTCGCAATTATATTTTCTATAAACGATAACAAATCATCTGAGAATTTCATTAAATTATATCTCATTGATTCAAAATCTTGTTCGGGTATATTTAAAGCATTTCTTATAATTTCTACTTCTTTTATTAAGTCTTGGAATAATAAATTTTCTTCTTTTCTTTTTCCAATACCTTTTTCTATATATTTTCTAAATGATATAGATATAGGATTTATAATTGATGTTAATAAATTATGAGACTCATCCATTATTAAAAAGTCAGGTTCTCCCTCTAAAGATAATACTTCATTTAAATATTGATTAAAAACATATGGATATGTTGAAATATAAATATTTGAATCAATTTTCTTAAAAGAATGATATATACATCTTATGTCCTTCTTTTTTAAATATTTTTTATATTCTATTTTTGTCAATTTAATAAAATTATAATTATATTTCTTTAATCTTTTATATAATTCTTCTGGATCATATAAAGATTTTTTATATATACAATCTGCACATATTATTTCTTCTCCAGATAAATTTGATTTAAAAAATATTGGACATGTTTTCTTTTTATTTGGGTATACCCTTAATATTGTATTTATTTTAAATGAATCTTCTAAATATCTCTTTATTTCTTCAGTAGTTCTTACAGCGATATGGGTTATAAAATCTTCTTTTGCCAGATAATCAGAAATTACTAATGCAATAATTGTTTTACCCGAACCTGTAGGAGAATCTAATAGAATAAATTTTCTATTTTCATTAATATAGTTTAATATCTTTTCTACAACATCAATTTGAAATGGTCTATTATTTAATATTGGATAATATTTTTCTATCATTATAAATTAAGGAATATTTTATAATTTGAAAAATTTAAAAAATAAATAATGAAAATATTGATAATTAAAGGGGCGGTAGCTCAGCCCGGGAGAGCGTCCGGCTGAAGACCGGAAGGTCGTGGGTTCAAATCCCACCCGCCCCAGCCTTTGATATTATAAACAGTAATTATCAAAATAATTGTTATAAGGGAAATAATTAAATTTATTGAGAAAGCTTTATCATACTTTAAATAATAAGATTGTTCTCTAAAATTAAAAAATTAACTGATATAAATTGAAGGCATTACACTGTTTGGTGGATATGCTCTAACAACCACCCATTGGATATATTGTGATAGTCCGTAATTTCCAGCACTTATTTGTAATGTACCATATTGAAATGGATTAAAGTCCAAATTTGCATATGTATATCCATTACGATTTATGCTATATGTATTTAACAATGTTAAAGGAACAAACGCAGTAGAAGAATAAGGGTAGAGTCCTGCTTCAGCGTATGTAGAATTGACTATTAAATATAAATAAAAATGACGCCCAAATGGGAAATCTGTGGAATTTAGAGATCTATTTGTTACTGTAGATATTAGTCTCAATCTCTGTGAAAAAGGAGCATTACTGAGAAATGCTGCAGATATGGATAAGTTGGGTATAGGTGTGAAATTACTCGTAATATAATAATACGGGGGATTACTCAGTAGCGGATCTACAGGAAATTGCTGACTAGTATTTCCAAACAATGCTATTATATTTGCACCCCAAACACCAAATCCTAAAAGACCACTAAATAAAACAGACTCTTCAACAATTAAAGGTATTAAAGGAATATCCCAATTATTATAAGGTAAAATATAAGTACCTTGGCCGTAGCCATTTGTCATTTGAATGCCAACCAGGGTTGCTCTTGGAATCCATGATCCAGAATAATTGTATCCAACCCATCCATCCATTGTATTATTAAAATATCCATATGCTATAAATACATATTTTCCATTATCATATTGTCTAGATGGAAATACATTTGGAGAAGCACCAACATATGGATAATATTGTTGATAATAATTAGCACTATTAGGTCCTATATACATATATATAGTTACATTACTATTAGCAGGGATACCATTATCTAATTTTATCCACCAAATCCTACAATATGTGCTTCCATTAATTAATTGGCCTAAATACCATGAATATATGTTTGGAGTACCATTATAGGTTGTAGTAAAATAAACATTTGATCCATTGCTATTAATTGAGTTAAATAATGTTGAATTATTTACATAAGCAAAATTAGGACTAATATTTATTGTTCCATTACATATTGCTATTTGTTGTTGAAATGGGGATGGTGTTGGGATATTTTGGGTATTATATAATGTTATAGGAACATATGATAAATTACTAAAACTAGAATTATTACTAAAATTAAAAGCATGTATTAAATTAAACTTATCATAATCTAATATATTATAATTATAGCTTATTCCACTAAATACAAAATTCATACTTTTTATATAATTTATATTATCATAATAACAAGGATTATTTACTATATGACATAAACTACTACTTCTTGAAGGTATTATATTTCCATTATTACATATAATATTACTTCCATTTATGGGTATAGTATTTCCATTATTATCTGTAAATATTATTACAGAATTATTTATATTTATTGGAACATTTCCATTATTATAGATATTAAAATAAACAATATTATTTGAACAATATACATTACTTATTGTAAAAGATACCATTTGAGATTGTTGTTGAATTTGTTGAGATGATGAAGATATTAATGAATCAAATACACCAGAAGTAAATGCATAAA
>JBMSAQ010000009.1:0-4146 GCA_049414405.1 Candidatus Nanopusillus sp. | reverse complement strand
AAATAAGTACCCCTATGGAAAATATCATGCAGTATTAGTTCCAAACTATAAAAAACATGTAAAGAGCTTTTCTCAAATAAATTATTTAGATCTTTATAATTCATTTATGTTAATAAAAGAATTTTATGAAAGAACACCTGAAGAAGATTACAAATATATATTTATTAATCTAAATAAAGGATTTTCTGCAGGCGCGTCACAAGAACATTTACATTTCCAAATATTGATTGAAAATGAACCAACAAACTATTTTAAAATTTATCTAGATAAATCTAGAAAGTATTTTGATAAATATAAAAAATTCTTTATAGAAGATTATTTTAACTTTGAAAAACAATTAAATGAAAGAATAATATTTGATGGATTAATTAAATTATGGTCATCTTTTGCTCCATTTAGGAATAATGAATTAATCGGATATGTAGATACATTTGGAATATTTTTCTTATCACAAAATAAGTTTGAAGAATTCATTAAAAATTTATATAATATTTTGGTTATGTATGAAAAACTATATGAGAATTTTAATTTAGTTATATTCGATACAACATTGTTAAAAGAATCTAGATCATATCCAATTATTAAAATATCTCAAAGACCTTTATTTGATATCGGTTATATGGAAATTTGCCATTTGGAATATGTTGTTTCATCAATACCTGAAGAAACTGCAAGAGAGTTTAAAGAAAATCTAGAAAAAATTTTTTCATAATTTATTATCTGTATATTGTAAAATTAAATCTGAAATATTTTGGAAAATTTAATTCAATTTTTCTACTATATATATTCGTTTTGCTTCCTTTTAAAGATATAAATCCGAAAACTGGTTGTTCTCCATATTTACTCCCCCTATCCGGAATATATTGTCCAAAAATAAAGCTTCTTCCGATTTCTTTATATATAATCTCATTGTTGGCTTTTTTATCTCTTTTAAAGTATATTAACAATTTTGAATGATTTTTTGAATCTAAATATCGGTTTCTAACTTTATCATATGTATCAATACCAAGAATTTCTATATTCCTTATTAGTTCTTTTATTTTTTTACTATTTTTCTTCATTGGTTCCACACTTTTGTTGATATAGACATTATAACTATCAATTGTAGGATCGTACTCACTAACATATATATCTTCATAACATGAATTACAAACATTTTGGTGTTCAAATTCATCTATTTTATTTGGTTTGACAACAAAACCTCTCGCACTATATCCATATCCTAAGTATATAATAATCCAAACATATACCCCCCAAGGACCTAAAGTAGTAGAATATTTATACATTCTCATGAGTAGTTTATCTAGTGTTTTGAATAAGATTTCTTCATTACCCATAAAGGACAATTATCATAAAAATACTTAAAAATATTATTATATAGTACTTAAAAATTTATAATTATACAAAGACCTTTTTTTGATATGGAAATATTAATTCGTAAACCGTCTATAACATACAAAATTTTTATATTATTTGACAATGAGTTAATAGATTATGATGCAATTAAAAATAATAAAAAATTTTTGGAGGAATGGATAAAAGATCTCAAAAAAAATTTAAATAGACAATATAAAATAGTTTTTGATAAACTTGAATCACTTAAAGAATGTAGAGGAAAAACAAAAAAATTAATTGGAACAATAAAAGTAGGAAATTTGGAAATTGATCTATTCTCAGATAGAGTAAATAGAGATATAAGGATCATATTCTCTACAATTAAAGGTACAAATATAATTATCGTCTGGGGAATAGATCATCATGAAAAGGCTTATAGAGAAATAATAAGACATGCTGAAGGTTTTATAAGAAATCATCAAGGAAAAATATTAGAACTTTTAAGAATAAAAATGATCCATAGATAAAAAATTATGGATATAACCAACTACCCCTTAATCTTGGGAATGGCTGTGTATCTCTGATATGATCTAATTTACATATCCATCTTAAGAATCTCTCAATACCCAACCCCATTCCAGAATGTGGAATAGATCCATATTTTCTTAAATCTTCATACCATTCATATGCACTTATTTCTTCATTTCCAACTTTAACCTTTAATTTATCCAATCCCCACTCTTTAATCTTTTTATGCAATATATCATATCTCCATTCCCTTTCAGACCCTCCAATTATTTCTCCATATCCCTCTGGAGCGAGTAAATCAAAGTTCTTTACTGTTCCATCTCCAACTTCATACATATAGAACGCCTTTACTTCTCTTGGATAATATGTAATGAATACTGGTACATCAAATTGTTCTGTTAACAACCTTTCTTCATCAGATCCCAAATCATCTCCATATTTTATATTAACACCAAGATCTTGTAATTTTTTTATTACATCTTTATATGTAATAACCTTCCATGGCTTTTCAACAATTTGCTTTAATTCATTTATATCCCTTCCAGTAATATTTTTTAGTTCTTCAAATTCTGATTTTCTTTCCTCAATTGTTTTTTCAATTGAATATTTTAATGATTCTTCCATAACTTTAATAATATCTTCTAAATGATACCATGCAGCTTCAATTTCAAAGTGCCAATATTCATGTAAATGTCTTTTAGTTCTAGATAATTCTGCCCTAAACGATGGTGTTAATGAATAAACTTTTTCTAATGAAAATATTAATGCTTCTAAATATAATTGTGCAGATTGTGATAAATATGCCTTATCTTCAAAATATTTCACCTCAAATAATTCTGTAGTATTTTCTGCAGCATTTCCAACCAATATTGCTGGTGTTACTTCATACCATCCATCCTTTATAAACCATTCTCTAAGATTTACAATTAAACTATGTTTTATTTTTAATACATTTGTAAACCACCTAGTTCTTATCCATAAATGTCTATACTTTTGTATTGTATCTACATCCTCATCCC
Source organism: Candidatus Nanopusillus sp. (assembly GCA_049414405.1). Taxonomy (GTDB): domain Archaea; phylum Nanobdellota; class Nanobdellia; order Nanobdellales; family Nanobdellaceae; genus Nanobdella. Next base: position 1,264 of record JBMSAQ010000009.1, on the reverse strand, counting down.
CTTTTAATGGAAAAGGTTTTCCATAATCATATACTATTATTTCCTTTACTTCTATTTCATATCCACCAGGTGCCCTTTCATCTTTTCTTAATATTCCACTTACTTCTAAAGAACCTTCAATTTGAAATTTTGTTGCATCTTCCCATGTTTTTTTATCAACATTTTCTTTTTTTACAATTACCTGTACTATTCCCGTAGAATCTCTTATTACAAAGAATATCTTATCCTTCATATCCCTCATTCTATAAACCCATCCCTTTATACTAACCTCCTTACCTAAAAAATCTTCTTTTAAAATATCTTTTATAAACAAAGTTTTCATCATAAATTCACTCATTCCGACCTTCCATCAATATTAGATATTTAAAAATATTTATAAATGATAAATTAATGAAAGCTGTAAAAGTAATTATATATGGGAAAGTTCAGGGTGTTGGGTTTAGGAATTTTGTATTCTTACATGCTAAGAAATTAAATGTTAGAGGATATGTAAAAAATAATCCAGATGGAACTGTGGAGGCTGTTTTTGAAGGGAATGAAAATAATATAAATAAGATGATTGAACTATGTAAAAAGGGACCTGAAAGGGCTAGAGTTGATAAAATTGATATAAAAGAGGTAGAAATTAATAATTATCAAGATTTTAAAATAATAAGGTAAACTTTGGTAAACTTTATATAATACCAAAAATTTTTATATAATTATGAAGAAAGATAAAGAGAAAGATAAAGAAAAGAAAATTAAATCAGAAGAGGGGTTATCTAAGGAAACTATTAAGTATTTGGAGGAAGGTATAAGATCAAAAAGGATAGAAGAACATGTATATGGAGAAGTTGTTAAAATTTTAGAGAAAATTTATACATTAAAAAAGAAAGATGAAAAATACATAAATGAATTTAATGAAGCATATAGAAATATGTTTGAATCTGAGAACAATCTATTTAATTATCTAATCGAATTTGCCAAAAATATTGGTAAACTCGATCATGATGCTTATACAAAATTAAATGTGGAGCTAAATCAATATATGAAGACTTACAATAAAAGTTTAAAAGTTGCCCTATCTACATTTAAGAAAATAGTTAAAATAAGAATGATGATAGAAAAAGATATAAGAAAAGCATTAAAATTAATGAAAGAATTAGAGAAAATAAAGGGACCGTAGTCTAGTGGTTATGATGCCGCCCTGACTAGGCGGAGGTCCGGGGTTCGAATCCCCGCGGTCCCACTTTTATAACTTTTACCATTAAAAGATAATTACATG
>JBMSAQ010000008.1:0-57504 GCA_049414405.1 Candidatus Nanopusillus sp. | reverse complement strand
GGAATATCATAATATTTTTCTACTAGATCATAATCAAATGAATCATGACCTGCAATAATTGAATGAGTAGTAAATACAATCTTTTCTTTTACCTTATTTATATCCCTATATCTTTTATATAATTCTATTGCTAAAAAACCTCCATGAGATTCGTTTAAATGATATTTATCAATTTCTATTCCATAATTTTCAAAGAATTCTAATGCACCCAATCCTAACAATAAATCCTTTAATAATTTTTCTTCTTCATTTTCTTCATAATATAATCTTCCGGTTAATTTTCTTATACTTGGGTCATTTTCCTGTAAATCTGTATCAAATAAGAATAATTTCGAATGGGATAATGGATATTGCCATACTCTAAAATATATCCTTTTATCTTTCAAATTTATATGAAATTTATCTTCAATTTCTAAAAAATATTCCAATGGATCATAACTTTCTTCTTCATATATTATTTCTTTATTTTTTATTTCATATTTTCCATATCCATTTTTATTTACAAATGTTACACCATATATTGGATATTTCAAATCATTTGATGAATAAAGTAGATCTCCTGCTAAAATTCCCAATCCCCCAGCATATGTTGGTAATTTATCAATTGCAAATTCTTGGGATATAAAGGCAACTTTCTTCATATTCTTTATAATTTCATGGGACTTTATATTTATTCAATACTACCTTTTCATGAAGAATATTATAAAATTTTCCAAATATCAAATCTTTCTTCAAAGAATTTTTCTAAATTATTTATATTTACCCTTATTTGTTCCTTTGTATCCCTAAATCTTATTGTAACTGTATTATCTTTTAATGTTTGATCATCTACAGTAATACAATAATATGTTCCAATTTCATCCTGTCTTTTATATCTTACACCAATCCTTCCAGATTCATCATAATATACATCAAACCTTTTTCTCAATTTGTTATATATTTCCTTTGCTACTTTTGCCATATTTTCATTATTTTCCAATAATGGAAATACTGCAATTTGAATTGGAGATAAATAATATGGTAATCTTAATATTCTTCCATCATAATTAATTAATAATAGGGAAAATATATTTCTATCAACTCCAAAGGATAATTCTAATTCAACCGGGATAAATTTTGATCCATTTGGCCTTGTTAATATAAATCTCCTATCTTTCGATAATATAAAATGATTCCATAGATCGTATCCAACATATATTTCATTTCCAATAAATAAATTTTCAACATCTTTTCTTATTTCTTCATCAACCTTATCAATTATATCTCTATTAAATCTTAATACTCTAAAATGAATTCCTCCAACTTCTATCCATCCAATTTCATCTAAATATAATTCTATATCAAAATGATACATATTATAGAAAGACTTTTCATTATCTGATAATTGATAAAATCTTATTCTTTCTTTTGGAATTCTTAATATGTTTGTGTAAAATTCAAATACTTTATATAGAAAATATAAATAAAATTTATCTATATTTGTTTCGTTACATATTTCTTCCAAGCTTTTTTCAATATATGGTAATTTCTTATCCCTATCTTTTACTAATAAAACATTAATATATTTATCTTTATAAAATTCGAATTCATTTTCAAATGGATTATTATAATAATCAAAGAAAATCTGTAATTCTGCCTGTGTAAATTCCCTCATTCTTAATAATGCATTCCTTGGAGATATTTCATTCCTAAATGCTTTTCCAATTACATACAATCCTAAAGGTAACCTATATCTATTAATTATTATTTCGACTGGGAAGTTTACATATGGACCTTGTGCAGTTTCTGGTCTTAAAAACATTTCATTGTTTTTTAATTCGGTATAACTTTTTATTAAATTATATAATAACTCTTCTAAATCATAATAAGTTTCAATTTCTTCAGCATATCCTAATATTTCTAAATAATTTTCTTCTTCTTCTTTTATTTCAATATTTTCAGGATAAACATAATATTCTTCATTTTTAATTTTTATTATTATTTCTTTATTTCCATCAAAAATATATTTTTCATTATTTAAATTTATCGAATATAACTTTTTATTTTTCAAATAGTTTTTTATTATATAATTTACCTCTCTTTCATTTATTTTTTTATAATTTTTCATTAAAAAACTATATCTTCTTTTTAATTCTTCTAAAATTAAGAATAAATTATATGCAGGTCCTACGTATATTGGAAACATTAAATTAAATAATCTAACATTTGATAATTTTGATCCACATTCAGGACAAACAACAACTTTTTCATTAAATATTTTATTCATTTCTTCAATTGTTAAACTCTCCGCCTTAATATTTAATTTTTCTTCAATCAATTTATCTGCCCTAAATCTATGTCCATTTTTGCATTCAACAATTGGATCATTAAATAATTCTAAATGCTTTGATGCAATAAATGTATTTTTATGCATTATTTCTGAAGGTTGTATTTCATATATATTATCAAATAATTTTCCAAAATACATTCTCCATAGATTTTCAAATCTTCTCTTTAATAATGTACCTAAAGATCCATAATCATAAAATCCAGATCTACTTCCATATATACTTTGAGATTCATAAAAGAATCCTTTACTAATAAAGAATTTTATTTTTTCATTTAAGTCCATCTAAAAAATATAACTAAAAAATTTTAATATTTTTTCTATATTAAAAATATTATTAATCCAATTATTCCTAACAATATTAATATATAATTAATACTTTCTGATACAATTAATGAAGACTTATTTGAAGGTCCTTTTACAATTAAATTATACTGAGCATTTCCGATATTTTGCCCATTTACATTAAAGTTTAATAATAATGAAGAAGATCCCATGTATAATGGTAAAACGCTAAATTGTAATATATATGATTGATTTGGTTGTAACTGATCTATATTTATATTATTTAATAATCTTATTGGAATTCCGTTATATAATATTTCTAGTACATTTCCTAGTTGTTGTAAATTTATTGTAATATTATTTAATGTCATATTTCCTACATTTGTTATATTTAATGTTAAAATATATCCTGGATGGTCTATACTAAATTCAAATCTATTTCCAATTGGTCCATATGTAGTATTTATATTAATTGGTTGAACTTTTGCTTGCAATTGAATTATTCCATAATAAATATATGTTTGAGCTACATTTACACTAAATATTTGTGTTACACAACCAGATTGTCCATTTGTTAATGTAGAACATACTGTTATGTTTCCATTATTTGAATATGGTAATTGCAAATTAAATGAATAATAATTTGTATTTACATTGCTATTTGAATATACATTATTGTTATTATAATATACATTTATTGATTGTATATTTTGATTTGATCCGTTTACTGAAATTGTTACATATATGTTTTGACTTGTTATATTTAAGACATTAATACCTATAATTGGAACTGTTATTCCTGATGCAGGTATATTTAAATTAATTGTATTTGAATTAACACAAGTTCCACCATAACATCCCTGCGCATATACAGAATAACTTCCAGGATATGAAACAACACATAAAGCATTTATATTTTGAAATTGTGAATATAAACCATAACAATACGGAGAATTATTTACATATAATGTATAATTTTGAGCACAACCAGTTATATAAATATTATAAGAACTTTGAAAGTTTGAACTTGATTGACTAGAAATTGAAATATTAGGACCTATATTGTATGTATATGTTGCTGATGCTGAAGATCCTAAAATTGAAGCTGTTACTGTTACTGAATATGAACCTGGGGGTATTGTTAGAGAAGAATTTACATACAATGTTGTTGAACAAGAAGATCCACTAGTAGTACATGAAGAAGGAGAAACTGAACATGTAATACCAGAAGGTGCTGAACATGAAAAAGAAACTATTGTAGAAATATTATTTGGATTATTTAAGTTAGCAGTTACTGTCGCTGATGTTCGAGTACCCCGACAAATTAAAGGAGAACTTGATGGATTTATTCGAATTGAAGATATAATAACTGCCGTATGTTCAGATCCAACAATTACAGAAGGTTCTGGATGGGTATAAAGCATTACTCTTATATTATCGAATTTTGCATATTGGTTCCAATCAGCAATCCAAACATCATCTAAACCAAAACCAACCCAAACAGTAGATAAACTTTGTACAAAGGCTGAATTAAAAATACGTTGATCGTTATATGTCCAAACATCATTTGGACCTCCAACCCCAACCCCCTCACAATTTCCCAAAGTATTACATACGTAATATTTTTTTGGAGGGTTAAAAGTGTAATACCCATGATATCCTTTATTATCTGCAATTATCCTTAATCCTACCCCAACAGGCTTATTTATTACTTTATAATAAAACACATCACAATTATAATCATTACCACTTATTATCAATGAAGGGGGTGGATTACCATCATTATAATCTATACTTCCAGAATATCCTGCACAACCATATTTAGACCATCCAGCTAAACTTCCAGATGACCAATCTTCATATAAAAGAAGTGTATTATAAGGATTGCTTATACTAGTTGCACTTGGATTTCCATACCATAAATATATTGTTTTAGTAGAACTCCTGGGTATAAATGAAATTTTTACCCATATTCTTGTATTGGCCGTATTACAAGTATTTGGTTCTATCCAATAATTTAATAATGTAGTAAAATCAGAATCTGTAAATCTTATATCACCACAATCAGATCTCATTTTACCTTGCGATATTAGGGTTCGTGTATCTAAAGTCACCAATATTTGATAGTCTATCAGGTTATTTGAATTCTGCGTATTATTTATTAAAATTGGTCTATAATATAACCATCCACTTAGAGAATAAACATTGTTCAAAAAAGATATTAAAATAATTATTAATCCAAATATCAATATCCTCAATAATTTCATTTTTTATTATGATGTTTTTTCACTTATAAAATTTATCATAAAATGCATTTACATATAAACCTTATACATTAATCTTATTAAAAATGGAAATTGAAATTTTTCCAATAGGTGGATATTCATATATAGGAAAAAATATGAGTGCAATAAGAATTGATGATAAAATAATTATAATAGATATTGGAATAAATGTAGATAAAATATCTCAATTTGGAGAAAGAGAAGATATAATAAATAAACCATTAAAAGAATTATATGATTTAGATATAATACCAGATGATTCAATTTTAGAAAAATATAGGGACAAAGTAAAGGCAATAATATTAACGCATGGGCATTTAGATCATATAGGTGCTGTAAACTTTATTGCACCAAAATACAATGCACCAATTTATGCATCTCCATATACAATTGAATTAATAAAACAACAAGAAAAAGAATATGGAATTGTTTTACCAAATGATTTAAAGAAAATATCCCCAAATTCTTCAATTAAAATTTCAGAGAATATTTTAATTAATTTTATTAATATTACTCATTCAATTCCACAATCATTAATGATTGATATTCAAACAAATAAGGGTCATATAATATTTTCTGGTGATTTTAAATTTAATAATTTTCCAGTTATTGGTAAAAAACCTGATAAAGAAAAATTAAAGAAAATTGGAAAGGAAGGAGTTTTATTATTAATTCCCGAAACGACAAGAGCAGATGAAAATTCAAAATCCCAATCAGAAATTATTGAAAGATATATGTTATATGATGTATTAACTTCAATAGATACAAAGGGAGTAATTATAACAACATTTTCATCACATATTGCAAGATTAAAATTAATAGTTGAATTATCAAAAGAGATAAATAGAAAACCTATATTTCTTGGAAGAAGTTTGGGAAAATATATTAATGCAGCAGAAAATATTAATTTATATAATTTTTCTCAAGAGGCGGAAGTATATTTTGACGCCAGAGATTATAAAAAAGTTTTAGAAAAAGTTGAAAAGAATAAAGAAGAGTATTTATTAATTGTTACCGGACATCAGGGGGAACCTGGTTCTGTTTTAGATAGAATAGCAAGAGGAGAATATAATTTTGTTCTAAGTAATACAACAGTAATATTTGCAAATAATGTAATCCCACATCCAATAAATGAAGCAAATAGAAAAATATTAGAAGAAAGATTAAAAAGAAGAAAAGCAGAAATAATAAAAGATGTACATGTATCAGGTCATGCAAAAAGCCAAGATCATATAATGTTAATAAAAATGCTAAATCCAGAATATATAATACCAAATCACGGAGATATAAATAAAAAGGCATCATATTATAATATTGTATCAGATTATGGATATACCTTAGGAGAAGACATATTTTTCTTAGAAGATTATCAGAGAAAAATATTTAATATATAAAGTTAATATATTTTTATGAAATCAATACATATTTACATTGAATATATTTTAATAATCCTATTATCAGTATTCACATTTTATTTTGTTTTTACATGGTGGAATAATAATAAAATATATGCAATAAATTTCTATAATCAAAATAAATTTCAATATGATTCAAAATATATAGAAAATGTATTAAGTAATTTGCAAGATAGTTTATATTTTAATATAAATTTTAATTTAGATGGATACAACATATATTGCTTAAATAATTTAACATTAATTAAATCTAGCAATTTCTGTAAAACAACATTAAATAATCTAACATATCAAGGAGATCTAATATATTCGTATGGAAATTATTATGTGTATGATCCAAAGATAAATGGATATTATTTATTAGAAAATAAAAATAATATTACATTGTATGGGTGTTTTGAGAATTATTTATCATTAATAATATTGACAAATAATTGTACAGGGGTTTGCTATGGAAACTGCAATTTAAACATAGTTAAAAATAAAACATTTATTTATTCAATAATAAAATGAAAACACAATTATTGTTAGAGCAAGTATTGTTTATTTTTTTAGTTTTATTATTTATATCAAGTTCTCTAATATTCTATTATAACTATCTAAATAATTTGAATTATAAAAATTCATTAATAAAAAACCAAATATATAATTTAATATTAGAAGATGCAAAATTAAATAACCAATCAAATTTGTTATATTATCAAGGTTATCACTATTTAGTTGGTACTATAATAATTAAAAATTCATAAATATGTTAAAATTATATGAAAAAAATTATTGCCGAAGATATACTAAAATATTTTAATAACGAAATAAAAAAAGAATCTTTTATACCAGACATAAAATTTGATATCGATAAATCGCAAATTGATATAATTTATCCGTTAATTGGAAAACTAGCATATGCACATATTTATTATGATAATGTATCCGAAGAACTTATATATGAATTATTAGAGCCAGAAATATCAGATGAAGAAATGATATTAATAGAAAAGGTAAAACAATATATTTTAGATGAAATGTATAAAAATCCTGAAGAATTTCTAAATAAGAATAAAGAATATGTATTAATAAAAAAATTAGAAGAATTTGTAAATAAGTATAAGATAAAAATAGATAAAGATTTATTCATAAAATATTATTATTATTTATGGAGAGATATGTTGGGATATGAAAAAATTCACCCATTATTTTATGACATATTTATTGAAGATATTTCATGCGATGGATATGATATACCAATATACGTACACCATAATAAATTTGGAATATTAAAGACAAACATAATTTTATCGAGAGATGAATTGGATAGATTTATAGTAAAGTTAGCGCAAAAGGCTGGAAAACATATATCATATGCGGAGCCAATTTTAGATGCAACATTACCTGATGGATCGAGGGTAAATGCAACATATTCGCAAGAAATTACTACGCATGGTCCAACATTTACAATAAGAAAATTCAAAAAGCAAATGCTATCATTAGTAGATTTAATAAAATTAAATGTGTTAGATTCTGAAACTGCCGCATATTTATGGACCTTAGTAGAATTTAGAGCGAACATATTAATTGCTGGTTCAACATCTTCTGGAAAAACAACATTATTAAATTCAATTGTACAATTCATACCACCAGAAGCAAAGGTGATATCCATTGAAGATACAAGAGAATTACAATTGTATCATGAAAACTGGATTCCCGCGACAACAAGAAAAGGTTTCTTTGTTGGAGATAAATACTATGGAGAAATTGATATGTATAAACTATTATCAGAATCTTTTAGACAAAATCCAGATTATGTAATTGTTGGAGAAGTAAGGGGGGAAGAGACATATGTAATGTTCCAAGGAATGGCTTCTGGTCATTCTGCACTATCAACCGTACATACTGATAGCTGGAGAACATTAATAAGAAGATTAACAACACCACCAATTAATTTAACTCCAGACCATGTTGCATTATTAGATGTAGTAATATTTACAATGAGGGCAAGAAACATTTCCCCCTCCGCTAGGAGAATAAGAGAGATTGTTGAAGTAGGAAAATATTTGAATAGAAAGGTTGAAAATGAAACGGTTATAAAATGGAATTTTGAAGATGATACATTTGAAAAAAGAGATTTGGGGAAGTATACTGAAGAGACATTAAAATATAGAGTTGGATCAAATATAAGTTTTAAAGATTCGATAGAAGAGAAAAAACAAGTAATAGATTATTTAGTAAAAAAGAATATGAGAGAAAATAAGAAAATTGCTGAATATATAAAGCTATATTATACAGATAAAGACTCCTTATTGAAGAAAATATGAACTTTTTAGTAAAAAAATTATATCCATATTTTAAGGATAAAAAATATGATATATTTTATACACAATTTAAAACTTCTATTGAAGATTACGTAAAAGCAACATTAAAATATTCCTTCCTAACATTTGTTTTATCCTTTATATCTTTATCTTTGATGTTTATCTTTTACCTAAATTTCTATGATATAGTACTATTTTCTGTAAGTATTTTATTTGGAATTATTGTTGGTTTTCTAACATTTATTTATTTTTATATTTATCCAACATTAGCAAAAGCAGATTATATAAAAGATATAGAAGATAATTTACCATTTTTTGCATTATACTTTTATTCATATTCAGGTTCTCAAATGAATATAATAAATATATTCAAATTATTAAATAGAGAAAAAAGATTTGGAGCAATAAATAAAGAAATTTCATATTTATTAATATTAATTGACAATTTTGGATATGATATTTTATCTGCATTATTGGAATTGGCTCGAAAAACACCTTCAGAAAAATTCAAAGAATTCTTATATGGGTTGATATCAGTAATTAGATCTGGAGGTTCTCTAAAGGATTTTGCTAGAATATATGCAAAACAAAATTTAGAAGAATACGAAATACAACTAAAGGAATATAATGAAAAAGTCAATTTGTGGATAACTTTGTATGCATTTTTCTTTATAACATTTCCAATGATATTATTAATTTTAGCATTCCTGTTTTCAATTGCATCTGGAAATGTAAATATTTTAAACTCATTATTGTTTTTCTTTATTGTAATTATTCCATTTTCATATATTACATATCTATATATGATACACATATATCAACCAAAGATTTAGAAATTAACAAATCCTTTCTTCACTAAATCAATCGCTTCTTTTTTTAATTTTCTAAAACAAGATATATGAAAAATCATCTTTTCCCCATTAAAATTTATTATCTTATATTTTTCATTATCATATACTGGTCTATTGCAATATTTACATTCACCAATTTTATTTCCCATAAAAAATAATTTGTGTTTATTATATAAAAATCTAGTGAACCCCTTCTGGTATTCCTTTTCTTTTTCTTATAGAATCTACTATTTGCTGTTGTAAATCTTTTGGGACTTTCTCATATACCTGATCTTCTAAGAACCAAACACCCCTTCCAGATGTTGCAGATCTTAATTCATCTGTAAATCCAAATATATTTGCTACAGGCACCTTTGCCTTAATTGTTGCTCTTTCTTCTTCAATATTCATTTCTAATATCTGTCCTCTTCTTGATTGTAATATAGATGTTACATCCCCGATGGTTTCTGGAGGAGTATCAATCCTTATAACTTGCAATGGTTCATATAATGTTGGTTGTTCAAGAATAGCACTTTTAATTGCATCTTTTGTTGCTGGAATTATTTGGGCAGGACCTCTATGGATTGCGTCTTCATGTAATACTGCATCAATTAATTTAACTTTCATCATTATACAAGGTTCCCAGGCTAATGGACCCTGATTCATAACTTCCTTAAACCCTTCTACTATATATTCTATTACTTCTGGTAAATGAACAATACCTCTTGTCATATCAATCAATACATTCCCATTTTGTACCATTATAATTCTCCTTGCTTCTTCTTTATCAAATCCAATCTCATTGAATACTTTCCATAAATCTTCCCTTTTAATTCTTCCTTCGGGGATTTTTCCTTCCCTAATATACCCCCTCATTTTTTCATATATTTCATATGGTAAAGGTTCAATTTGTATATATATTTTATTATGTTTATTTGGAGATTTTCCTTCATATGTTTGCGTAACCCCATTAACAGATTCTCTATAAATTACTATCGGATTTCCAACCTTTACAGGTATTCCAAAATCATTTTGTACTCTATATTCTATTATCTGTAAATGTAAATCTCCTAAACCAGATACTAAAATTTCCCCAGTATCTCTCTTCTGTTCAACTTTCATTGTTGGATCTTCTCTTGTTAATAAATCTAATGTTTCAATTAATTTTGGTAAATCATTTGGATTCTTTGGTTCAAAAGATTTTACAACTACAGGATCTAACCAATGTTTCATTTCTTCAAATGTTTCAACACTTTTTGGATCTTGAACCTTTCCAATAATTGTTTCTCCTGGATATAATCCTTTTATTCCAACTAAAGCAATTATATTACCAGCCTTTGCAGAATCTACATTTATTCTTTGTATTCCCTTCCATACAGCAACCTGTTGTATTTTTATTTGTCTTCCAGCTTGAATTAAAAATACATCATCACCTTTCGATAAAGTACCTGAAAATATCCTTGCAGTTGCAATCTCTTGTTTTGATACCTTATCAATTATTACGTTTGTTACATTTATTACTATTGGTCCATTCGAATCTAAATTTAACATTGCTTTTCCAACATCTAAATTTATATTTCCCCTCCATATATTAGGAATTCTGTATTTTTGTGCTTCAACTGGAGAAGGTAAATGCTTTATAACCATATCTAATACAACTTTTGCAACGGGTGCCTTTTTTCTCATCTCTTCCTTTAACTTTTCTTTATCTTCTAAAAATTGATTATATATTTCAATTATATCTTTAAATGAAACATTATATTTTTTCATAAAAGGTACTGACAATGCCCAATGAAATTTTGCAGATCCAAATGCAACAGATCCGTCATTTACATTTACGTTCCATTTTCCCTTAAATTCTGGAGGAGAGTATTTATCGATTAATCTATTTATTTCAATAACTATTTTTCCAATTCTTTCCATAATTTGTTGTGGAGATAATTTTAGCTCTGTAATTGCTCTATCGGTTTTATTTATAAATAATACTGGTTTTACATATTCTTTCAATGCAGTCCTCAATACAGTTTCTGTTTGAGGCATTATTCCATCAACAAAATCCACTACAACAATTGCACCATCAATAGCTCTAGTAGCTCTGGTAACCTGTCCGGAAAATTCTACGTGTCCGGGAGTATCTATTAAATTTATCAAATAATCTTGATTTTCATAATTATGAACCATTGAAACTGCTGCTCCGTATACTGTCATTTCTCTTTCTCTTTCAGTTTCATGCCACCACGTAAACATTGCCTCGCCTGCAAGTTCCTCAGCCAACATTCCCGCGCCTGCCAATAAAGAATCTGTCAATGTTGTCTTTCCATGGTGTATATGCGCAATTATACCTATATTCCTTATATTATTCGGATTATTCATAACTTTCAATATTCTTTCAGTTAAACTTGCCATTATAATAAAATGAAGAATAATATTTTAAAAGATGCTTTTTAAGTATATATGCTTAAAAATATAAGCTCATTTATTATAATACTTACGAACAATTCTATATCTACCATAAAGACTTTGAATATAATGTAAAGATTGTAAAGTATTTAAAATTTTATTTAAACATATATTTATGAAATTAAACACAAAGTTTATTGTTGGAATACTTTCATTGATTATCTTTATCATAATAGTATCAATAAGTGATAAATCTACTGTTAACTATAAATTAGAAAAAATAAATTTGCAATTATATTCATTAAGTCTATATGGGGATGGATGTTATTTGTATAATGTTACAGACGGATATTTCATAATAAAAAATATAGGGCCAGGCATAAATTACATAGTACCATTAGTAGAATATGTTAATACTACTTCATTTATATTTTGTAATCAGACGGTTCATTATAGCGTAACAGTAGAGAAATGTCCCTTCATTTGGTATCCTTGTAATGTATCATGTACACCTGAAGGAATATGTCCAATGGTAAAATGTCCTGAATATTCATGTTTTAATATGACATATCATATAAACATAACCCATCCAATAATAATTGCAAACAATGATATATTTTTATATGATAATAATGTTTATTGTTATTCGGAAAATAACTGTAACATAATTTATCAATTACTACCCAGAGAATACCTATACGGTCTAATATATCAACTAATAGTTTCTAGACCTCCAGTCCTTCCAGTAGTTCCCATATCTAAATAATCAAATTATTCACATGAGGCTTGGAGTATTATATTCTGGAGGAAAGGATTCAAACTATTCATTATATATTGCATCAAAATATCATGAGATATCTGTACTATTAAATATAATTCCAAAAAATAATGAAAGTTATTTATATCATTATATTAATAATAATTTAACTGAACTACAATCAAAAGCTCTGAATATACCGATAGAAAGATTTAATATAAATAATAATGAAGAGGAAACATTGTTTGAAGTGCTAAAATATTTAAAAGAAAAATATAATATTGATGGAATTGTTACTGGGGCAATTAGGTCTACATATCAAGGATCTAGATTTCAAAGGATATGCAGGAGATTAAATCTATGGTGTTTTAACCCTTTATGGCTAAAGGATGAAGAAGAATATTTATATGAATTATTGGAAAATAATTTTCGTTTTATAATTGTTGGATGGTATACCTATCCATTAGATATAAATATTTTAGGAAAAGTTGTTGATGAAAATATAATAAAAAAATTAATTGAATATAAAGAAAAATATAAAATAAATATTGCGGGAGAAGGTGGAGAATATGAAACCTTTGTTTTATATCAACCATTATTTAAGAAAAAGATAATAATAAAAGATTATGAAATAAAAATAGAAAAAAATTATGCAGAATATATTATAAAAGATGCTTATTTAAAATGATTGGAATAATTCATACAAATAAAGAAGGATTATCAAAATATGAGTTCCTATATCCAATAGTAAATATCTTAAAAAAATTAAACATTAATTATAAAATTTTTTCGTATAAAGATAAAGTAAATGAATATTTTGAAAAAATAATAGTAACAGGTACTGCAATAATGGATTTTGATTATTTAAATTATATAAAAAATTTCGAATTTATAATTGAAAACAATATAAAAACTCTTGCAATATGTTCTGGAAGTCAAATATTAACAAAATTATTAAATTATGGTTTTGAAGATAAAGAATTAATTGGAAAATATTATGTAAAAATAATTAATAAAGATAAGATAATTGATAAAGATTTTGAAGCATATTTTTTGATAACAAAGATTCCGAAGATTGATGAAAAATTTTATATAATTGGAATGGTAGAAAATATTCCAGTATTGTATAAATATAAAAACATATATTTTTCATTATTTCATCCAGAAGTTTTAAATAAAAATATAATAATTAATTTTCTAAAATATATATAGCCCCTACCAGGGTAACCTTTAGATAGATGAAAAAGGTTGAGTTAGTAGGGGTACAAAATGAAGAAACCGTCCCAGGCTGAAAAATGATGAATTAAAGCTAACAGATAAAAAAATTATTCTTCAGCCTTTTCCCTTCTTTTTTTCTTATTCTCTCTTCTTGATTCTATTAATATTGCAGCTATTATTATTACTGCCAATATTACTAATATCCAGAATATTAATCCTGAAAATGGTAATGATACTGAAGCTTCTTTTGGTACAGAATACTCTTCAACCAATGAATATAATATTTTTCCTGTTTGTTGGTCCATTATATTTACGTATATTGTTACATTATTACTTTCTGCAGTTACATTTAATGGTATTCTTTCGGTATATGTACCTCCTATTTGTATTTCTTGTTGTTCTGGGTATACTTTTCCTCCAACAGCATATGCTTGTATTAATAGATTATACACCTTTGTTGTATTTGAACTTATTATTAAGTATATTGTTGAATTTTCTTTATATTTTAATGGTATATATCCAACCAATGATGCAATTATTGGTTTTGGTTCTATCTTTGTTCCGTTTACATATAAATTGTATGTATATGTTTGCGATACTCCATCATAATTAAATACAAACTGAATTGGATAATAACCTGCTGTTAAATTTTCTGGAATTCTTACTACTACTGGTAACTGTGTTACTTGATTTGGTGATAATGTTATTGTTGATAACTGTTGGAATATATTTAACTGTTGTGACATTACTACTGGTTGTACTTGTATATCCATTGGCAAGTTAGATTTCAGATTTACATATAATTCTATAAATCGTCCTGGTTTTACATTAAATGTGTTTGTATATACATTTAATACATTTACTGGCTGTATTTTTTGTGCATTTATTGTTATTGTATAACTATACTGATATATTCCCACTCCATTTTGATATACATATAGTATAACTTTATAATATCCTGGTTGTAATCCTATTGTATTTAATAGTAATATTACTTCTCCTTGGGAATTTGGAGATATTGTCTGTGAATCTCGTAAATTGTATACTAAATTTCCATATTGATCATATAATAACATTTGAACTGTTACATCTACTGTTTGATGACCTGGATTCTTCACTAATACCCCCACATTATATATTGAATTTGCTAGATTATTCAATAAATTAAAGTTTGGCGATATTGAAATTATTTCTATATTTTGTCCATTTTGATTGTTTGATATATAAAAGGATTGTTCTGCTTGTTGTATTAATACTTGTCCATTGGATAATACAACTGTCAATTGTTCTAATACATACATTTTTCCTTGCACATTCTTTAGATAATAACCTGGTATTTTAATAGTTAATAAATTCTCCCCAGGTTTTAGATTTACGCTTTTTTGTGTTTGATATATGATATTTCCATCTGAACTATATAATGTTAATGTTAATGTTGCAGATTGTACATTTGTTCCAACATTTTGTAAGTATACTACAGACTGTACATTTATTCCATATTGTTGTGCATATTGTTGCGAGATTACTGTTGGTAACCTTATTAATGATAATGTTAAATTATATGGTACAAATGTTAAATTATATGTTTGATTTGCGGTTACATACTGTAAACCCGATGGATACAATAATGTTACATTTGCTTCTACTGTGAAATTATATTGTCGTGGTGGACATGTGGATTGTGTACATGAACTATACTGTTTTATTAAATTTTGCAATTCTAAAGGATTCACTGATACTTGATATATATTCATTCCTGTGCAAACTGATATTTGCTCAAAGTATTGATATATTAATTGTCTATTTGGTGCATATATATTGAAATACAGATATGCTTGTTGTGGTTCTTGGTCTACTTCATACAATTTTACTATAAATGTTAAATTATTCAATGTATTTGCTAATAATGTTGGCGTTTGTGGTTCTATTAGTAATTGCTGCGCATTTATTCCTGATGCTAGTACTACTATTCCCGCTAAAAAACTAAATAATCTTTTTAGTGTTACTACCACTTTGTTGTCCATAATTTAACTTATTATGGAAAAATTTATAAATGTTATTACCTGATGTATAGTATATCACTATCACCTGGAAGGTATCCTAATATAATGTTGTAATCAACTTTAAAAATATTTTCTAATTGTTTTGAGATATCGATTGGTTTCTTATTTCCAGGAATTAATATAACATATCTTTTATATTTATCTTTTATACTTTCAGGTACTCCTGGTATGACATTATAATTTTCAAATGCCAATGCAATCTCTAAATTTACTTTTACATAATTCTTCTCCCCGTATATCATGAAAGAACCTTTTTTTAAATACATTCCAGAAGGTACCTTCTTTGATATCTGATCTGGGTATACATAATATACATCTATGGAAGATAATTTATTTTTCCATGCTCTAGAATATGATCCAACAAATTTTGCAGCTTCATATATATCTATTTCACTTGCATTTCTTCCATTTTTTAATATACCAAAGGGGGATCCCACAATATCTGCATGAAATATCAAATCATTTTTTTCTAAATATTTATTTATAATGATTTCATTTGTAATAGAATCTTTTCCAGCAATTAACAGAAAATTATTCGTTGTAAACATCCATCTAAATTTTTCATACCATTTTTTGTTTCTCTTAATTTCTTCTTTCTTTTTTTCAATAACTATTTTTTCCTCAATGTTATTTAATTTTTCTTCTAATTCTTTTATCAAATTTTCTATTTTCTGTTTTTTATTTTTTAATTCTTTTATTTTTTCATATATTTCGTTTATGTTTTCATATATACTTTTTTTAGTATCAATTTTTATTTCCATTTTTCCAACAAATATTGTAAAATGCACATTTTTTACATTTTTCAGAAAATTTTTTTCCAGGATCTTCTTTATTATCAATCATATCAATTATCTTATCCTTTATATCTAATATTTTCTTTATTTCACTATTATTTTTAAACTCTATTTCTATTTTATGATTATTCTTTGCATATAATAATATACCTTTTCTTATATCATAATTTGGAAATTCATCCTTCAATAATAAGTAGTATGAGTATAATTGTGTAATATGTTCCTTTCTAAAAAATCCGGATTTTATTTCATAAGGTATTATATGTTTTTTATATATTTCTAACTTATCGATCCTACCAACTATATTATATTTCAAAGATGTAACATCAAATTCTGTCTTTATTTTTGGTTCCAAGAATTCCCATAATTCTATTCCATATAAATCATTATCTTTCATAAAATTAAACACATTTTTCGCTCTGTCTTCTATGTCTTTTATTACATAACTATATGCCTTTATCTTTATATCATTTTTATCTAAATTTAAATTTTTTATCTGTTCTTCAAATTCTTTTATAGATTCTTCCAATAATTTTATTAAAAAATTATTATATAAATTTAATATTTTTTCATATTCAACAAACTCCTTTATATTAAATATTATCTCTTTCTCTTTTTCATTTATTTTATCAAATAAAGAATGAATAATTGATCCAAATATTTTCTGTTCAGTATCTTCTTCTGAATATCCCAAAACTCTTTTCAAATAAACTTTTCTGGGGCAAAAAATATAATCTGTTATATCCGTTACTCTAACAAAAATATCATTTAATTCCACGTTTTATTTATATTTTTAATATTTATAAAATATAACGCCGATATATCTTAAATGAAAATAAAAACATGGGTTGATAAAAATACCTGCATTAGTTGTGGAACATGTATTGCAATTACACCGGAAATATATGAATACGATGCTGATGGAAAAGCAAAAGCAAAAGTTGAAGTTATTGAAGATCAAAATTTAATACAAAAAGTTAGAGATGCTGAAGTTGCATGCCCAACGCATTCAATTAAAGTAGAAGAAGTAAAAGATTAATGAAATATATAGTAGATATTGATTATAGTAAATGTATAAATTGTCTAGCTTGTTATTTGATAAATAAAAATGTTTTTTCAATTGAAAATAACAGAATAATAATAAAGAATAATATAATATCTTCTGACGAAGATATAGAAAATGTAAAAATTGCTGCCAAAGCCTGTCCTACAAACGCTATATATTGTCAGGAAATATCAGATAAAAATTAATAAATTATGAGATACTATATTCAGGTATGGCATTTTATGATACATTCTTAACATTATTGAACAACCTGGGATTCTTTAATGTTATATTACCATTTTTGCTAGTTTATGCTATAATGTATGGTATATTAAGTAAATATAAAATATTAGGTGATCCTTTTGCTGAAGGGGATAAAGGAAAGGTTGCAAGGAGTTTAATATCAATCATATCTGCATCTACAGGATTTTTTATAGTTGGATCTGCAAATGTAGTATTATCATTAAAAACCTTAATCCCATATTTAGTGTTATTTTTATTAACAGTATTTTTCCTTATATTAGCAATTTCTCCATTTTTACAGAGAGAAGAAAAGAGTGGAGAAGTACAAATAGGTAATAGGGCAAGGATGGTTTTATTAGCATCTTCTATAATTATATTTACATTAATGGTGATATTTATACTTGGATTGTATAATTATATTAATTCTGCACTAACATCTCCGGTACTTTCTTCATTACAACCATTTATAGAAACTTTAGCAGTTCTTGCGATAATGTTTGGAATAGCATATTGGGCTGTGAAACCTGAAAAAGGCCAAAAATCAGAACCTCCAAAATCAAAATGACAGACTTAAATCAACTATCATCACAAATAGGTTTTGTTCAGGGAAATTTTAACCAGTTACTATCACAATATGGAATTATAAATTTTGTTTTACCATTTTTATTAATATTTTCTTTGGTATTCATGTTATTAGAATTGTCCAATTTATTAAAAGCAAGTCCTGATGATACTGTAGGTAGAAAATTAAGTGCTTTATTTTCTCTTGGATTTGCCCTTTTATCAATATATAATCAGGATTTGATAATATGGTTATTATCTTTTATTCCTAAGGCTACTTTAGTTATAATTGGATTTTCTCTACTGGCTATTGCTTTGGCATTTACAAATAAAAAGATACCAGGAGGATTAAGGGCATTTTTTGCATTTCTTGTTGTAGGAATAATATTATGGCTAGCCATGAATTCTTTAAGTATTTCAGGGTCATCTTCATCATCATTACCATTGATATCCTTATTACTTCAAATACTTGACTATCTTATGCAATCCGGTATGTTGGCATTATTAGTTGTATTTGGACTTGTATTCTTAGTAATAATGTGGGTAGTTGGTGGGGATAAGAAAAGCGGATCGAGCGGAGGCTCAGCATCATCAAAGTAAATAAAATGGAGTCGTCATCATTTATTTATGCTTTATTTTCACAATATGGTATATTTACGATTGTAGCACCATTTTTATTAGTATTTTCATTATTATATGGATCTCTTAGAAAAATTGGTTTGTTTGGAAGAGATAATCCTAGTAAAGAGAAATTGTATGCAATAATTTCTATAGTAATAGCATTCTACTATCTATATAGCATATCTGATGTTATATTTACTTCATACTTTATATCATTCTTCTTTTTTGAAATACTTATCATATTTTTCATTTTAATGATTATTGCATTAATGGCTGGTATATCAGAACCATATGGGGGAGATGATGAATTTCAGAAATATAAACAATCTTCTCATAATGTTATTGTCGGCCTTCTAACTCTTACTGTTTTATTTGCATTTCTATATGCATCTTCAGTAGATTTTGAAGGATTTGGAACCGCTGCTCAAAATATAATGACAGAAATAATGGTTGCATTGATATTTAGTGGTTTACTTCCATACCTCATAATAGGAGGATTTGTACTTGCAGCTCTATATTGGGTATATAAAAAGGATGAACCTCCAAAGAAAAAACGTAAGAAGAAATACTTCTTCATAGCACCTGCAGAAGCTCTATATGAGTTACCAGAATTCACGAAAAGTAGAAAATAATCATTTAAAAATTTTTTATTATATAAATTAATGGCAATATTCATACCTAAAGATAAAAAAATAAGAGATATTGTTGAATATATAAAGAAAGGAGAAGATATAATTGTAACAGACAATAATGGAAAAATCTTGGGTGTTTTAGAAAATTCCAAAGCAATTAGATATTTATATAGACCAGATACAAAAATTGAAAAGGTAGTAAATAGGATAAAACCATTAAAAACGAATAACATAATTGATATAGTAGAGAAATTAATTAATTCTAATTCTAGAGTAACTTTTGTAAGAGAAAATGGAAAAATAAAGATAGTTAATATATATGATATATTAAAAGAAATATTAAATGACAAAGACATATTGAAGAAAATGAATTTAAATGAAATAATAAATGAAGCTTATACAATATATGAAGATGATAATATTAAAAAAGCAATTGGTACAATGAAAGACAAAGGCATATCGAGATTAATAGTATTGGATAAAAATAATAAAGTATCTGGAATAATTTCATTAACAGATATATTAAAATATATGCTAATTGATAATAATAATAATATAAGAACACCAAATGAAAAAGATTTTGATATAAAGATAAGATCAATAATGAATAGTAAATTAATATTTGCAAATATTGATGACAATATAGAGAAAATAATTAATTTAATGATAGAAAATAAAGTATTTTCATTACCGATATTGAACAACGGCAATTTAACTGGTATAATAACAGCAAAAGATATATTAATAAGTTATTTACAGCATAAAAGGGAAAAAGAATATAATCTAGTTGTTCATGGGATACCTTTAGATGAAATAGACATTAATCATATTAAAAAAATGTATGAAAAATTTTATAAAAAATACAGAAATGTTTTGGGAGAAAACATTAGATTATCATTACATATCAAAAAGATAAATGAAAATAAGATAAACAAAAAAATATACTATCAAATTAAAGCAAAATTAATACATAATAATGGTAAATTCACAATTGATGATCATGGATATGACCTATATTCAACAATAAAAGATGTATTTTCAATATTAGAAAATGAAGCTGAAAAGATAAAACATAAAAATGAAAGTAGATATATGTTAGAAAATATGTTTAAAAATGATATAATATATTATTTATAGGATGATATTGATACCTGGAGATAATCTAAGGAAAAAAGATAGTAATTCGTATGAAAGAAATAATAATTATTGTTCAAAATATATATTATTAGTAAAAGAGGATAAAACTACAAGGCTTTTCGGATACTATATGCCAGAAGTAAATGATATTATAATTGGAAAAGTGATTGATGTGTTATCGAATGGGTGGCTAATTGATATAAATTCCCCATACTTAGGTAAATCATCCTTAAAAGAAATTGGGGTAGACCCTAATGATTTATATACTTATGGTGATTATATATTATGCCAAATCGTGAGAATGACAAAGAATAAATTAATAGATTTAGAGATTAAGAAAAAGGAAAAGTTAAATGATGGATTAATATTAAAGGTTGATCCGGTAAGAATTCCAAGATTAATTGGAAAAAATTCATCAATGCTGAATTTAATCAAAGAATATTTGAAGATTGATATAATAATTGGAAAAAATGGAAGAATATATTTAAATGGCAATATAAATGATGTATATAAAGCAGTAGATATTATTAGATTTATTATAAACAATTCTTATAAAAGTGGCTTAACTGAAAAAGTTAAAGAGATTTTAGAAAATAAATAGAAATGGTGAAAAGGTTTGATGGTAGAGAATATAACCAATTAAGGAAAATAAATATAAAGTTAAATGTAATTGATAATGCAAAAGGATCTGCAATATTTTCTTTTGGTGATACAGTTGCATTAGCTGCTGTATATGGACCGAAACCATCAAAAATGTCCTTAGATTATGAAAAAGCATTCTTAAGGGTTAGATATAATATGTTAACATTTTCTACACCTGAAAGAAAGAAGCCTACGCCTGGTAGAAGAGAAATTGAATTATCTGAAGTGATTAAGAGGGCATTAGAACCAGCATTATTATTAGAAGAAATTCCTGGAAGCATTATAGATATATATATTGAAATATTAAATGCAGATGCTGGGACCAGGACTGCAAGTATAAATGCGGCATCTTTAGCATTAGCTTTAGCAGGTATTCCAATGAAAGATTTGGTAGTAGCTCTAGCAGTTGGAAAAGTTGGAGAAAAAATTGTTGTAGATTTAAATAAGGAAGAGGAAGATTATAATTCTGAAAAATTAAAAAAAGATTCTGAAAAATCAAAATATATAGAATATTATGGAGAAGGAAGAGCTACAGATATACCGGTTGCAATAACTCCTTCTGAGAAAAAATTTACTTTAATACAGTTAGATGGAGAAATTTCGAGTAAGGAATTAAATGATGCGTTAAATCTGGCATTGGAAAAATCATTAGAAATAAAGAATTTAATGAAAAAGACAATCTTGCATGAATATAGGGTTAGCAATCTATAATTATTTATACCTTTAATATATGGGATATATATTTTATAAACTCTTCTAAAAATTTAATTGACATTTTCAGTTCTTTTATTAATTCATTTATTTCCTTTTCTATTTCTTTTTTCATATTATTTTTATTCTTAACATTTATATTTTTAATTTCCTTTTTCAAATTATCTAATTCATTTTTTATATTCATCATTCTACTCAGAACTTTTGATCTTAGTTTTATACCTATAAGATTTTGAAATATATTATCATATTCATTAGCAATCAAGAGAAGACGATGTAAATTCATGCCCTTCGAATTTATTTCTTCATTAATTTTTTTCTTTATTTCTTTTATCTCCTTTTTTTTCTTTTTAATCTCATCAACTGAATGTATACCATGACTTGTTATATATGTAATAGTATTACCAAGTTCGCTTAAATATTGTGGTAAATTACTTTTTATATGTGCGCTATTTAATTCTTTAACTATTCTATCAACAAATGTACGATAATGAGAGTTAAAATCGTTCATTATTCCATCGAAAATTTTTTGAATTTCTTCTATTTCTCTTTTAATTTTTTCAATTTTCTCTACCGTCCTTTTTATATTTTTTTGATATTTAATATCTATATTTTTGTCAAAACGTTCCCTTATAGTATTACCGAGTAGATTTAACTTATTAATAAATGATTTGCATATTAAATTAGGTGGCATTCCCACACTTGATGAAATTGTCATAATTTAAATAAAAATTTTCAAAATTTATAAATGTAAGAAATGTCTTAAAGCTATATACTTTAATGTCTTAAAGCTATATACTTTTCAAGATTAGCCAATGCTGCACCTAAAGGTCTAATCTCTCCATGTAATTTCTCTAATTTTACGATTTCTTCATGTAAATCTTTCTCAGCTTTTGCTATATTCTTATATATATTTTCATAATTCTTTATATGACCATATATTTTCTTGATTCTATCTATTAAATTCTTTATATTATTATCAATTTCTACAATTTTATTTGTTACTTGTATCTCAAGGTTTTTACTTACTTCTGTATTTATTTCTCCAAATATTTTCTTAATGTCATCTATTAAATTCTTATTTATTACATATCTATTAAGTTTTCCACTTGTTATTATACTCCCTATTTCTCTTTTTATGTTAGTTGATTCACTAGATATGATAGAAACTCCTTCATAAAATAATTTATCAGAACCTAATCCATTCTTATGTAGAAATTCGCATATATCATGAATCTTCTTAACCCTTCTATATAAATCCGTATTTTCTAATCTATTTCTTTTTAATTCTTCCAATAATTTATGATATTTATTGGTACATCCTCCCATTATCTCTTTGAATTTTTTGTCTATTTCATTAAATTCTTTATCAATATTTTTTATCAATTGTACATATTTTTTGACTTCTCCAATTTCTCTAGATATTTCTCTAGATATTTCGGGATTTCCAAGTACTCTCCTCCCAGCTAAATCAAGTTCTATTCTTTCTACATTTTCTAAATGCTTTTCTGCTGCTTTAATCAAATCTACAACAACTTTATAAACCATTTTATTTAAGTAGTACTTTGTAATTTATAAGTGATATTTTAGAAAGAATACCATAATTTTTTGCATTGGATAAATTTTCACTTCTAGATAATTAATGGAGAAAAACATACTTTAAAAAATTTTTAGAATATAAATATTATCAATTTAATTTGTGAGATACTTCAGTAATTTTTATATAATAACAACAATAAAATGCTGAAAAATATAAGTTATAATATAGGCTAAGTTCTCATAAATAATCGTTATGGATATATTTACTATTCTGGAGAAACAACTTTTATAAATTCCAAAATACTATAAACGTAAAATGAAGAAAATTAACAATTATATTAGATACTTACTAATTTTATTAACTTTAATCCTATTAGGAAGTATAAACGTTTATGCTCAAACTACAGTAGATTTAAGTCAGATTGTTTCTCAAGCCAACCAACAATTATCTAATCTTATACCTTCTTCTACCCATTCTACAAATACTGCATCATTTTCAGAGATAATAAAACAAAACATAGATAAATTTATTTATTACTTTATAAATTATGCAATTCCTTTTCTATTTGTTTTTTTAGTACTTTTCTTTTTAACACATGAAGCCAAGAAGAACGGGGCTAACATAGAAATAAGTAGACCTTTACTTCTACTTTATCTCATTATGGCTTTTCTTGCTACAGTATTTTTTCATTCTGTAATTATTGTACTTGCCATTATTTTTACAATTATATTAATAATTGTTGGATCGTATAAATTCTTTCATGGTATTACAGGAAGTATTATAGGATTTGTTGTTGCTATTGTTTTTCTATTTGTCATATTGGTTAATGATAGTCTTAAAGAATTTTTATCTTCAACGGCTTATTTTATCATCTTATTTATACTTTTTATTATATTATTTATTCTTGGTATTAGAGTACATAAAGAATTCTCACAATATATCAACAAAATAAAAAAAGATCTTGATAGCCTTTATCATATCATAAAAGGATCAAAAAAACCACAAGAAATTCAAGAAGTGCCTAGAGAAATTCAAGAAGAGGCCAAAAAAATAATCGATTTATTTGAAAAGGTGGCAAAAGATGAAAATTTTGGTATTATAAGTAAGGTTCATAAAATAAATAGTTTACTAAATAATTTAAAGATGAGTAAGAAATTAGATAAAGGAAATGTACAAGACCTAATTAATCTGTCAAGAGAAATTAAAGATAATTATAAGAATTTTATCTTAGAGTATAATATGATCAAAGAAAAATTTAATAATTTATATAGGCTTATAGAACGACAGTATAATGAGCCAATAAGATCAAAGATATTGGGGATTTTAAAAGAAACAGAAGAAAAGATAGACAATATAAAACGAGAAGTTGATACTGTATATACACATAGATACTTACAAAATGAAGATTTAAAAAGAATATTAAGTAGGTGGCTCAAAGAAAATGTCGAAAAAGATATAATTAAAGAATTGAAAGGACATATAAAAGGCGCCCAAACAGACCTTGAAAATTTCGAAAATACTATTAAAAATTTAAATATTTCAGATATAATGGATAACAAGCTAAAAGATGGGGTTAAAAATATTAAGAGTAAAATGAAAAATCATAAAGAAAAATTTGACAAAAAATATCGAGAGGCTGAAAGTAAACTCTCTAAATTACGTAATTCCATGCCCGATGCATACAATCGACTTAAAAGTATGGTAGATGCCTCTCTAGAAGAATTCCAGAAAATTTATGGGCGTTATAATGAACTCGCTGATGGATTAGAGAGCTTTAGCAACTTCATATCTTTAATTAAGGATGATATTAAAGATCTTGAAAATATATCTAGTAATATTGAGTGTAATGAAAATGTCCCAGAAAATTGTAGGAAATTTTATGACATTTATAATAAAATTATGCGCGATATAAATTCTTTTTTTAGTCAATATTCTAGAGGCAGTCCTATATACCCACTCTTAAGAAAAAAATTAGAAAAATATATAGAAAATTATCAAACGAAAATCTCCGATAAATGCAGGCAAGGGCAGAATTTCCCCCATCAATGGTCCTTCCATTATCGCTGGTCCTAAAATTTTATACCTTTTTAATATAACTTTATTCTAAAACAAATTTTTTAATCGCTAAACTCTCTGCATAATCATCCACATCTGTTGTAATTATATATCCAATGGATACTTCATGTAATTTATGACCAGCCCTTCCAATCCTTTGTATCAATCTTGTAACTTGTCTAGGCGAATTATATTGAATAACAGCATCAACATATCCAATATCTATACCAAGTTCTAAAGAAGATGTTGCAATAATTGCTTTAATTTTACCTTCCTTAAATAATCTTTCGTTTCTTTCTCTTACTTCTCTTGATAAAGAACTATGATGTATTTCAATTTTATATTCAGGTAGCCAAACCTTGAATCTTGAAGATAATAATTCCGCCATTTCTCTTGTATTTACAAATATTATTACAGATCTATGTTTATCTAATATTTCTTTAATTTTCCTTAAACTCCATGCTATTTTTGGATTCCAATTATATTTCCTTGCCAATTCCAAATCTTCTTCACTAATTTTTGGATAATATACTTCTATATGATATTTTTTCTCCGCATACCAATATGCAACTTTATAATTCCTATATCCAAAAATAAATTTTGAAGCTTCATCTAAATCACCTATTGTTGCAGATAACGCAATCCTCTGAAATTCTCCAGCATAATTTACCAATCTTTCTAAACCTAAAGATAATTGTATTCCTCTTTTTTCATTTAATAATTCATGTAATTCATCTATAATAACATATTTTACCGTTTTCAACTGTTCTCTTAATCTTTTTCCTAAAAATAATACTTGAAAAGTTTCTGGAGTCGTTATCAAAAATTCTACAGGTTTTCTAGATAATCTTACCCTCTCTTTTTCTTCTGTATCTCCGTGTCTAATTGCAACAGATATACCCAAATTATCACACCACCATTTTATTCTATCCAATATATCTCTATTCAATGCCCTTAATGGTGTTATATAAATCCCCAATAATTGGTTTTCAATTCCTTTTTCCTTTAATTCTAATATTTTTGAGAATACAGGTAATATTGCAGCTTCTGTTTTTCCAGATCCTGTGGGGGCAATAATTAAAGTATTATTTCCATTTAATATTTCAGGAATTGCTATTTTTTGAATTGGATTAAAATCCTTAAATCTTTCAAAGAACAATTCTTCTATCTCTTTATTTAAATTATACTTCATAGATATGTATATATCTAATTATTATTTTATAAATCGTGATTTAACTTATTTAAAAATAGTTTAGATAAGTAAATAAAATCTTCCTATATAAAAATTTATAATTTCCAAGATCTCCTACTAAAATATGGTACTCAAGAACTTCCTTAATAGAGCTAAGAACACATTAAAAAATTTAAATAAAAAAATAAGAAATGAAAGAAAAGAACTTTTTGCAATTTTAACAAAATTACAAAATAATTTAGAAAGACAAAAATATATAAGAAGTTATTGTCATAATCAAGCTTATCATAATCTTTTAGGTAATGAATTGGGTAGAAAATTTTGTGAACTTTCAGCAAATATAGATAAGGAAGCCAACATACTCTATAGCTTACGTGTACATATAGCAAATGAAATAAGATCATTAGAAAAAGTATTAAACGCTTACAATGAAGAAATACATAGAGCCGAGCAAAAAGGTTTATCATTTAAAAAACATGAACTTGAAAAAATAAAATCAGAAATATTAGCTGCAGCAGAAAAACATGCCCAAGAAAACAGAATTCTTAATGAAATTGCCCATATTTATAATGAAAAACATCGACTATTAGAGAACTTAGAGAAAGAGATTAAAAATGAAGCTATAATTAGAGATTTAAAAAAATTAAAAAAATTAATTAATGAAGAAAAAAACATGATAAATAAGTTAAAAAAGTATATAAAAGAAGAAGAAAAGATAATTAATGAAGAAAATAAAATTGTCAGAGGGAGATAAAAGAATATTAAACCCTAATTTTTAATTTCTTTTTCCTCAATTAATATTCCATCCAATGTGTATACTTCATATTTTTCTATTCCCTTTGCAATCGGACCTTGAAATTCTCCAACATCCCATAATCCAGCCAAATCAGAAAATGCAGGTAAAATTATAATTACTTTATTACCTTTATATCCAATTATAAAAACCTTTTCATATATACTTTCTCCAATACTTGTAGATATAATTTTTGCAAAATGATGATGTCCAATAACATAATATTTCCCCTTTAATTTTGTATTTAAATGTCCATGAGTAAATACAACATTTTTTATCTTTAATGCCTTTAAAATTTTAACATTATTTATCCCAGTAATTAAATCTTCAATATCACCATCATGATTTCCCTTTATTATATATATTTTCTTGAAATATTGGGAAATTTCATTTATAAAATAAGGGATATCAAAAATCTCTTGTAAACTCGTTTCAGGTACATTATGTTTTAAATCCCCATCAATAATCAAATATTTTAAATTATGTTTTTCATATATTTTCCTTATTTTATTTATATAATAATTCACCTGAGATGGTATATTTATCCCTTTTTTATACAATTCTTTTTCAATCCCTATATGTAAATCAGAAATAACTAAAATTTTATTAAAAAATATTAAACCTTCAGTTCTAGTAAATTTAAGCATTAATTAAAATACTCCTTATCTGATTTATATCTTTTGCATTTTTTATTTTTTCCTTTATTTCTTTTACTTTATTTATATTATCAATTAATAAAACAATATCTCCTAAAGCTTGTCCTGGTATTCCTTTATTAAATCTAACCCTTAAATTACCCTTATTTCCATGTGTATCAACAATTTTTCCAATAAAAATTTTCTTTCCAGGACTTACCCATATCACATGCTTTCCAATATACTTACTTGCCTCATACTTATTATTTATATTTTCAAATTTTACTATTACTTGATTTGGATATATATGATGCCTACCCATCCTATAATTTAATATTATACCCTTCATCTCTATTTTGATATATAATAATCTTTAAATATTTTATTTAACATACCAATAACATTACTATCTATATAATTTAAACCTTCCTTACTAATATCTTTAATCATTTCTTCCTTATATTTTAGATCATTAAATGTACCAATCTTATTCCCGTTATAATCATATACATCAATTCCATTTTCTGTTACTATGTATAATTTAGATTTTAACAGATATAGATCATAACTTTTGTTTTTTTCTTTATCTATTATAGAATATTTAAACCTTAATAATAATTCTTCTCTCTTATTCTCAATTAAATTTCTTATATTTCTAATATGATACAATAATAATTCCTTTAATTTTTCCAATTCGACTATATCATACTTCTTCTCTTTATAATTTTTAATATTATTTTCCAAATTTTCTAATCCACCATATTCTATTGGCATTTTTTCTTTCACGTAATTATTATATTCAATATCAAATAGGTCTTGAAACTTTACTTTTAGTTCTTCATAAATCAATATATAATTATCTATTATTTTCTTTTCGTTTTCTTTATCAATAATTTGCTTTATATTTTTCATTTCGGATATAAATTTTTCAGCTTTTTCAAATACTTTCATTAAATCTTCATATTTATATTCACTTACCTTACCATATTCAAAATCTTTTCTCATTTTCCATACTTCAGATAATATATTCACATACTCCATATTTAATATTCCTCTATCTACGAATAATTTTTTTAACATCTCTGGAGTTTCTTTTGGATCTCCTGGTAGTAAACCATAATCCATTATTACTGCCTGGGCAGATGTAACCATTGCAACTGCCAAATCTTCAACTATTAAATTATTTATCATATTTTTCAATTTATTTCTAGCCTCTTTCAATGTATTCTCTGCAGCAATTATGTATTTATTAGCGGCTTCTTGTGATGGTTTTATAATTCCTTTTAATAATAGTTGTTTCCATGCAATAAACATTCCTCTATCATATAAAGGTATTCCATCTCTTAAGAATGTAATTATTACAGGATTTGATTCTGACATTGCTAACCAGAACTCTGTTAAAGTATAAACCTGTGGGTGCAATTCTTTATTAGAATTAACTAATATTTTTACTTCCATTGCTTTACTTATTATTAAATCCATCAATTTTATTTTTAATTCTTCAAATGTGTGTTGTTTAACGTCAGTATCATCAATTACAACATATACATCTATATCGGAAGATTCGATACTTTTTCCTTTTACCTGAGAACCTGCTAAAACGTATGCAACAACATATCTTTGTAGTATATCGATTATTAATTTTTTATGAATACTTGTTAACTTAAATATTTCAAATATTCCCTTATCATATATTGCATTTCCAATTGCTAATAAATCCAATAATTCAAATCTTGAATCCATTGCAATATTTTTTATATCTTCAATCAATAAAACATGTAACCATATATCTAACTTTTCATTTTTTATCTTTTGTAAATATTTTTCCAAAAATGATGCTTTTAATTTTATTTTTTCTTCCGAATTTAAATCAAAATCTGATAAAATTATTACCCAATGTTTATATACTTCTATTTCTCTTTTATATTTTTCAAATAAATCTTCCCTTACTATTATAGAACTATAATAAATTAATTCTTTCAATAAATTCAGTATATTATCTTTCTTTTCTTTAAATTCTATTATTCCAATTATTCTATCTTTATATTCACTATTCAATATATCATCCTTAAGATCCGCCATAAAATAATTTTTTGAAATATTTATTTATATTCTTTTTTCAAACCACTGGTTTAATAATTTATAATCCATATCCTTTTTAGTTTCTTTCTTTTCTTCCTTTTTTTCAGAACTTAAATAGCTCTGACTCATTTTTATTAATTCTGCAGTTATATAATTTTTTAATTCTTCTAAAAAAGAGGAATCTTCTCTAAATCTATTGAAAGATATTCTAATGTTATCATCTTTAAACCTAGATATTACTTGAACAACAATATGTTTGTATCTTTGACCAGTTTCTCCAGAGTATAATAAAATATTTAATCCGTCAAATTTCAATTTATTTTTCAATATTATTGATATATATTTTGCAATCGTAATCATTTTTTGATTTATTTCATCACTTAAAATTGTATAATCCTCTATATGTAATTTTGGAAATATTAAAAAAGACCCTTTTGATGGTGGCAAAATATCTAATACACATATAATATCACTGTCTTCATATAAAATGTAGGATGGTGATATTTTATTTGCGATTTTACAGTATACACAATCATCCATAAAAGATTATTAAACCTTTATAATTATTAATCTTTTATGACAATTTATTCAATAATTATCATATCAACATTCATACCTTTACTTATATACGCTTTTTTAATATATTTATCCGAAAATATTATATTAAAATACGTTGATAAATATTCAAAATACTATTCTGCATTGCCAAAACATTATTTATTAATATATACAGCAGGAATGGCTTCTGCTTTGCAATCATTTTTACCAGCCTTATCATTAGCATTATCTGAAAATTCAAAGTTGGGGTATTATTTTTTATTATATAATGTAGTATTAGATTATACGATTGCCCTAGGTGCATTTATATTAGCATTCAATTTTGGAAAGGGAATGCTTGACAGTAATGTACTCTCCTTAATTATGATTTCAATAATAGCACATGTTATTGTATTAATGTTTAAAGAGATAAATTTTCTTTTTGGATCTATTTTATACGCTATATTCATTATAATTTCAATATTTTTATTTTATAAGTATTGGAAAAGGAATGAAAATACTACATATATAACGAAAAGTTCATTTTATGAATATTTTAAAGCAATAGTTTTCTCCTTGGAAATTGCTCTAGCAATATCGATAATATATGTTGGTGGAGGTATTTTAAATAATATCTCAAACACCTTACAACAATTAGACTTATCCATACCATTGATTGGTTATGCTATGGCTTTGGTTTTATTCACATTACCCGATATATTATATGGTCATTTTGCTTGGTTTAAAAATAAAGATCTCAATATTAGTATGGCATCAATCTCGGGAGAAGCAATTGCAAGTTTTACAATATTTACTGGAATTCTTGGAATGGTTTATCCAATAAAATTCTCTAATGAAGATGTTATACCAATTATTTCATCATTTTTAGTTTTATTAATTTCTGTCATGATTTTATACATAGCTTCATATAAAGCAAGAATACCGAAATGGGTTGGAATTTTGTTAATTTCTTTAGGTATTGCTATTGGACTTATAAATAGTATAACTGTTCTATCATAATTTAAAAATATTATCGTCACTTATTATATTTAAATGAGAAGAAGTTCAAGGAGATGGAAAAAATATTTAAGATCTAGATGGAAATGGCAAAGAAGAAGAATTAGGGAAGAAAAAAGGCTGAGAAAACTAGCTAGAATGAGAGCCTTATAGATATTAAAATTTTTAAAAATATTATAGCATATTTTGTTAGTATAGCCATGTACATCATATAGTATATGATGTACATGGCACATATGTAGAGAATATCTGAAAGGGGATAATTGCAGCGGAATCTGCGGCCGTACTTTTCGGGCTAGGCCCGCGGCGGAAATCCGCCGAATTCCCGTTGATCCTGCGGGGGGCCATCGCTATCCCCTTCCGACTAACCCATGGGAGGCTAGGGGTACCGGGCAAGGTATCCCGCCGCACGGCTGAGTAACACGTCGATAACTCTTTCTCGGGAGGGGAATATCCTCGGGAAACTGAGGGTAATTCCTCATAGGAAATGGGGTGTGGAATTCACCCATTTCCGAAAGGGAACTGAGATAATCCCTCCCAGTTCCGCCCGAGAGGAGGTCGGCGGCCTATCAGGTAGTTGGCGGGGTAATGGCCCGCCAAGCCTAAGACGGGTAGGGGCCGTGAGAGCGGGAGCCTCCAGATCGGCACTGAGACAAGGGCCGAGGTCCTACGGGATGCACCAGGGGCGAAACCTCCGCAATGGGTGAAAGCCTGACGGGGGGAGGGGGAGTGCCCGGGGTTTCCCCGGGCTTTTGGGGAGTGTAAAAAGCTCCCTGAATAAGCAGTGGGCCAGAGGGGTGGCAGTCGCCACGGGAATACCCCCGCTGCGAGCGATGGCCTCGGTTACTGGGCCTAAAGGGGCCGTAGCCGGGCTAGTGTGACTCCTGTGAAATCCACGGCAATAATTCCGTGAGCTTGCAGGAGTTACTACTAGCCTAGGGGACGGAAGAAGCCGATGGTATTCCCGGGGGAGTAGCGAAATGCGGCAATCCCGGGAGGACCACCCGAGGCGAAGGCGCTCGGCTATTCCGATCCCAACGGTGATGGCCGAAAGCTGGGGGATCAAAAGGGATTAGAGACCCCTGTAGTCCCAGCTGTCAACGCTGTGGGCTACCTGCTGGGTGGACTCAGAGTCCACTCAGTGGGGTAGGGAAGCCGTTAAGCCCACCGCCTGGGGAGTACGGCCGCAAGGCTGAAACTTAAAGGAATAGGCGGGGGGGCACACAAGGGGTGGGGTGTGCGGTTTAATGGGACCTAACACCGGAAACCTTACCGGGAGCGACAGCAGGATGATGGTCAGGCTGAAGACCTTACCGGACACGCTGAGAGGAGGTGCATGGCTGCCGTCAGCTCGTGCCGTGGGGTATCCTGTTAAGTCAGGAAACGAGCGCGACCCGCACCCGTAGTTACGACGGAAAGGAGTTCCTTTCCAGTACACTACGGGGACTGCCGGGGAAACCCGGAGGAAGGCGCGGGCGACGGCAAGTCAGCATGCCCCAAATCTCCCGGGCTACACGCGCGCAACAATGGGCGGGACAATGGGAGCCGACCCCGAAAGGGGAAGGAAATCCCAAAAACCCGCTCTCAGTCCAGATTGAGGGCTGCAACTCGCCCTCATGACGGTGGAATCCCTAGTAATCGGGGGTCACTATTCCCCTGGTGAATACGTCCCTGCCCCTTGCACTCACCGCCCGTCAAGCCAACCGAGTCGTTTCCTGGTGAGGCCCGTTAAAAGCGGGTCGAACCGGGAAACGGCGAGGGGGGCTAAGTCGTCACAAGGTAGCCGTAGGGGAACCTGCGGCTGGATCTAGTTAATTCCGCTGCAATCCCCAAATAAAATTTTCTTATATTATAGAATAATGTTTGAAATAAAATATAGAGATGGGGCTGGAAGAATAGGAATTATTAAATATAAAAATAAAAAATTAGAGACGCCCACACTTTTACCGGTCATAAATCCGTATAAAAATATTTTACCGATAGATATAATAAAAAAATACAAAATTGATGCAATAATTACAAATGCATATATTTTATATAGAAAAAAGTTTGAAGGTAATATACATAAATTCTTAAATTTCGACGGTATTATTGAAACAGACTCTGGATCATATCAAATGTTACATTATAAAAAAGATTTAGAAATAACAAATAGAGAAATTATTGAATATCAAATAAAAATAAACTCAGATATATTAAATGTTCTAGATATACCAACAGATATCGATAAATCGAAAGAAGAAGCTGAAAAAGAATTAAATATTACTATTGAAAGAATAAAAGAAGGAATAGAATTAAAAGGAGATAAATTGATTAATGGAGCAATACAAGGCGGGGTTTATATTGACTTAAGAAGAAAAGCTGCCGAATATGTAAAAAACTTGAATGTAGATATATTTGCAATCGGTACAATCGTCCCATACATGATAAAATATAATTTTTATAAGCTATTAGAATTGACAATTGAACCGAAGCTTTTATTACCGTTCAATAAACCCATTCATCTATTTGGAATGGGTCATACATTAATAATTCCACTATCAATATATTTAGGATTTGATATATTTGATTCTGCCTCATATGTATTATTTGCTAAAGATAAAAGAATATTAACACCATATGGTACATTTAGATATGATGAAATAAAAAATTTCTATATTGAAACAAAAAACAAAATATATCACATAGAAGAAATAAAAGATTATAATAATGAAGAATTAATAAGAATATTAGCAGAACACAATTTATATAACTTAATTAAAGAAATAGAAATTGCAAAAGATGCTATAAAAAATGAATATTTAACAGATTTAATATTAATTAAGGCACATACCCATTATTCGTTATATAAAGCAACAAAGTTAATCCTAGGAAAATATTATAATTATTTGAAATCTTTAGAACCAATAAGAAAAAGATCTGGAATATTTTATGGCGGAGAATTGAATGAAATCAGAGCAGATGTTAAAAGAGCGTTAGAAAGAATAAATGAAAGAGTTGATAAAAAAGATATTGAAGATTTATTTGATTATATATATCCTTTTAACTCATTTAAAAATGTAAAATGAATATATATGAAAAACTGACAAAAAAAGAAATCAGAATTTCAAAAAAATTCAAAAAGAATTCTAATATAAACATAATTGCGTTAGAATCTAATACAAAAGATTTTGTTTTAGATATAATAAATAAAATAGATAAAAAATTCAATATGGAATTTAAAATTAATTTAAATATATATAGAAAAATTGAAGAAATTGAAATAAAGGAAAATTCGATATTAATATTACCAATAGAAGGTGTATTTTTATCTTTTTTATCATATAATTATAAAAAAGAAGAAAAATACAAATATTTAATTCAAAAAAACAATAAATATTTTTATAATATTGGATATAATATTTCAGAATATTATATATCAAAATATTTGAATAAAAAACCCTACATATTTACAGATTATAAAGATATGTTAAACTTTATATATGAAATAATTTCTATGAAAGAAAAATATGTTTTTGGCATAAAAAATATCTTGGATTACCTTTCAAAATATTATTTATAAAAATTATACATTAAATATAAATAATGCCAGAATTCATGATCAGAGGGTATACATTGAATCAATTAAAAAGTATGAGTATTGAAGATTTTGCTCAAAAGGTTGCGGATAGTAGGACAAGGAGAACATTATTGAGGAGATTAAAAATTGGATTTCCACCAGAATGGGAAAATTTCTATAGAAAATGTTATTTACAATTACAAGGAAAATATAAGAAAACGGTAAAAACACACGCAAGAGAAATAGTAATACTACCTTCAATTGTTGGTGCGAAAGTTGGGATATATAATGGAAAAGAATTTGTTGAATTTGAAATAAAACCAGAAATGATCGGAAGAAGGTTGGGAGAATTTGTATATACAACGAAGAAAGTTCAACACTCAGCACCGGGTATCGGTGCTTCCAAATCCTCTAAGTTTATGAAAGCAAAGAAATAATTTTACATATTTATATTCACTAAAAACATACCTTTTGGAACAATTGGAATTATAATGTTAAATAGTATTATAACCATGAATAAAAATATTGCTATATATTTTGCTCCTGCTTTATATGAACCATCATACATCTTTCCCATTGACAATCCAGCAAAAACTGCCTGAATTATTGATATATAATACATTAGATCATTAATAAAGCCAAAATCAATATTTGATGATTGTTCTGGTAATGAAATTTGTAAAAAAGGTAATAAAAATATTTGAAATGTAAATACTATACCTAAGAAAAACACAAATACAATATATGAATGAATTATATTTTCATGCATTGCTACCTTTTTATCTTCCTTTATTTTTCTAATCTCCATTATACTATTTATAATTGCTTCCAAACCCTGTTCAAGATTCCCTCCTTTCTTATATATATCTACTAAAGATTGTATTGTTCTTTTAATCATTCTATTATTACTTTCTTCTGCAAATTGAGTAAATGAGTCTTCAATACTAATACCCCAGTCAATTCTAGATGATAGGTTTTTTACTAATTCATTAATTCTTCCATAATCGTTTTTTTCCAATTGTTTTAATGCAATTGGCAGTGATAATCCAGATTTCAATAATCCGATTAAATCTACTGAAAATCTAATAAATTGTTCTTCTTTTTCTTTTTCTATATTATTAACAATTGTTTGATAGATTAAATAAGGAAATATGCCGACCACTATCCCAGTTACAATTGAATTTAAAATACTAAAATTGAATATTAAATATAATAAAAATATAAGAATTATAATAATAAGCATAATAATTATTTCCTCTCTCATTCTTTCGTTAATTTATTGAATAATATCATAAAGCCAACATTAATGATTGGTAACCCTACATATGTAATTATTTCTAATATTCCGCGAATATTTATATTATAAGTTTGCTGCATTATTGATAATAACATTACTCCAATAGATATTATTATCATTGGGATTGTTAATACCATCCCCACATATAAATCTGAAAATGTTTTCATTATCTGATTAGTTCTCCTTAAAAACGCATTATATCTTATCATTTCCTGCTGAGAATACAGTATTAAAAATTCCGATATCTTTCTTCCAGATGTAATAGTCAATATTAATTCTTCTAAAAAATCTTTTAGATCTTTTGATAATGTATCATCAGCAACAGATCTTAAGGATTCCACCAACCCTCTTCCCAAATTTATTTTATCGTATATTTTTTTAAATTCTTTAGATAAATATCCATATTCTTCAGTTTCACTTATTATTTTTATTGTATACTTTATTTCTATTCCAGCATCTGCTAATGAGGCCATATGTATTATAGCAAATGGTAAATTTCTATTTATATCCTCTACTATACTTTGCTTTTTATAATTAAAATATGAAATAAGCAATCCCATCACAAACAAAAATATTAATACACCATAAATTAAATAGAAAATATTTAAAAAGTATAATGAAACAAACATTGAAATAAGAATTATAATTGATGAAAATAAAAATATGGCAGATAATAATTCATCAGGTTCTATATTATAATAAGCTTTCCTCAATGAATATTTTAAGTAGAAATATAATTTTGGATTACTATTTAAAATTTTTCTAGATAAACTTCCAAATATTTTATATGAAAATCTTATTAACATATTTTTAATCTCTTGATAATAATCTATTTTATGTTCTTTAGTTAGTTTTAATTTATGTTTTATTTTTTTCTTTTTTTCTTCTTTCTTTTTAGATAATATAGTTGATGCTTCAACAAATCTTTTACTAATTTTTATCTCCTCTTTCTTGAATATATCGGGATAAACCCTATTAATATAATTTATTGTATCATTTATCTTCATTTGATAGTATTGAATATTTTTGTTTTCTTCCTTACTTTTTCCTTCTATATTCTTTAAAAATTTTATTATTTTTTGGCTATTATTTATTAAATTAATTAAATCATACAATATTAAATATTTAGATCTTTCTAAATACTTTATTTTCTTTTCAACTATTGTTATCCTTCTTTTATATTCTTTTTCATCAAAATGACCGTCTAAGTATAATCTATAAAAATATTTTTTTATCTCTTCCTTTCTTTTTATTTCCCTTACAATATTTTTTAGTTTATTAATATATCTTTCTATTTCTTCTATGTTTTTTTCTAAGTTTATTAAAATATTTTTATTAATCATTATGAATAGTTTATATATTCTAGAACATATTAATCTTTTATTATGATAAACATCAGATTTATTAATGATATAAAAATAAATGTACCTAAGAATAAATTTGAAACTAATATAACTTATCCAATTATAGAGCCTTTTTCATATGCACATATATATTTTGATAGAAGTACATATGATATTATATATGAAATAATAGAGCCAAAATTAACTGAAAATGAAGAAAAAATTTATAAAAACATAATTTTTTATATTGAAAAATTATTATATATTAAATTATCTGAAATAAATAATTTAAATGATGTTATAAATTATTTACAAAGATTATATGATTTTGTATTAAATGATTTAGGAATAGAATTAGGACAATCTTCTTATGAAAAAATATTTTATTATATTTTTAGAGATCTTTATGGATACAATAAAGTAGATTCTTTGTTAAGAGACCCATTAATTGAGGATATTGAATGTTCTGGTCCAGGCTATCCAATATTTATTGTTCACAGACACTTTGGAAATTTAAGGACTAACATAATTTTAAATGATAAAGAAATTAGAGATCTAATTGAAAAATTTGCATTAAGAGCTGGAAAACATATATCATATGCGGAGCCAATTTTAGATGCAACATTACCTGATGGATCGAGGGTAAATGCAACATATTCGCAAGAAATTACTACGCATGGTCCAACATTTACAATAAGAAAATTTAGAGAAATTCCATGGACTCCCATAGAATTAATAAGATTGGGAAGCGCAACTCCGGAGATATTTGCATATTTATGGCTAGCTGTAGAATTTAGAAAAAATATAATCATAATAGGAGGTACAGCTTCTGGAAAAACAACAATGTTAAATGCAATATCAATGTTCATACCACCAAGCGCTAGAATTGTTTCAATTGAAGATACAAGAGAGATAAGATTATGTCATTCTAATTGGATCCCCTCTGTAGTAAAATATTCTTCTGATAAAAATAGAGAAATTGATATGTTTGAGTTATTAAGAATGTCCTTCAGACAAAGACCAGATTATGTAATTGTTGGAGAAGTAAGAGGAGAAGAAGCATACGTAATGTTCCAAGGAATGGCTTCTGGTCATTCTTCTTTATCAACAATGCATGCCGAAAATACAAGAGCACTAACAAGTAGATTAACAACACAACCAATAAATTTATCTCCAACGTTAATTGAACTATTAAATGTTGTCGTAATAATGCAACACGACAATTTTCTTGGAACAAACCTAAGGAGGATTAAAGAAATTAATGAAATTATAAAATACAATAAATTTAATATTGCGTATAAATGGAATCCTTTTAAAAGGAAATATTTGGAAAATCCTAAAAAATACCTATTTAGGTTAATTGAAAATGAGTATGGAATAATGTATAAAGAACTATATGAAGAATATCTTACAAGAGCAAAATTACTATATAGATTGTCCGAATTAAATATTTCGGATTTTCAAACATTTAGTAAAATTGTACAAATGTATTATTATAATAAAGAGAGTGTTTTGAAATATTATAATATTGAATAAAATTTGGGGTCGAGGGAATATATAGTCTCACGGGACTTCAAGCGGTCGGCTGAACTCCTCTTCGGAGCTTACACCGCCGCTCTGAGCCGGATCTTTTATCCGACCCCTTAACGGCCGCCTATTTTTGAGAGGGGCTTCACCCTTAGATGCTTTCAGGGCTTATCCCCTGAGGCGTAGCTACCGGGCATGCCCTTCTCGGACAGCCCGTACACCAGAGGCCCCGGCCCGCCGTTCCTTTCGTACTAGGCGGACCTTCCCCTCAGGCGGCCAGCACTTCCGACAGTTATAACCGAACTGCCTCGCGGCGTTCTGAACCCATCTCACGATCCCCTTTAATGGGTGGACACCCCCACCCTTGGCGGCTTCTGCACCACCAGGATGGAGAGAGACGACATCGATGTCGCAAACCGCGGGGTCAATGGGGGCTCTCGCCCGCGACGGCGCTGTTACCCCCGGAGTAGCTTTTCCGCCAGCCCGTACCCCCACTAGTGAGAGTACGGGGTTCGCTAGGCCTAGGTTTCCCCCCTGCGCCCCTTGATGGTCAGGGCGCAGTCAAGCCAGCTTTTGGCCTTGTCCTCTACGGCGGATTTCTGACCCGCCTGAGCTGACCTTATGGACCCTGCCGATATCTTTTCGGCAGGGTGCCGCCCCAGCCAAACCGCCCACCTGCCGCTGTCCCCTTTCAAGTTAGCCCTGAAGAACCCAGAGGCGGGTGTTTCATCGTCGCATCCTCCCTACCTAGCGGCAGGAATTCATTGCTCCCCGCTACCCTACACACCAGGTTCTTCAGAGCAACAACAGGCTGCGGTTAAGCTTCACGGGGTCTTTCTTACCCATCGGAAGTCCCTGGCCTTCTCACCAGGATAGCTTTTCAGGGGGCGCCGGCCCGGGACAGTGACGGGCTAGTTACGTCGTTCGCAGAGCCAGCATTTAACTGGCAAGGCATTACGCTACCTTAAGAGGGTCAGAGTTACCCCCGCCGTTTACCGGTCCTTACCCCCCTTGAACGGGGGATTCAGATACCGGCACCGAGCAGACGTCACCCCCAGTACAAACCCTTTCGGGCTTGCTGGGAGCTATGTTTTTGATAAACAGTCCGCCCGTCCTTGTCACTGCGACCTGCGGTCCACACCGCAGACATCCCTTCTCCCGAAGTTACGGGACCAATTTGCCAAGTTCCCTAGACCGGCTTGACCCCCACGGCCTTAGGCTTCTCACCCAGGGGACCTATGCTGGATTTCGGTACGATCGCCCCGAATCGCACCCTTTCCCTTTTCATTGCCGGAAGGCCTCAGCGTAACCCTTTCGGGCCCATCAGGGTTTAGACCGGTTCTCACCATGACGGTACTCCCCGGTCCTATCCCCCTTGGCACAGTAAGTGGGTTTTACCCCACCCCCATGTATGCCTAGCCCTCCGAGTCAGGAAAGGGCGTTGCGTTGCCGCATCTATCGGGGCGGTAGGGGAATATTAACCCCTTTCCCTTTCTCCAGACTCCTCTCGGAGCCTGGATTAGGATCGACTAACCCCAGGCTGATCTTCATTGCCTGGGATACCTTTCCCCTTTCGGCCGACGGGATTCTCACCCGTCTAATTCTTACTACCGCGGGGATCTTCATTCCCAACGGCTCCAGGCTCCCTTTCAGGAACCCTTCTAGGCCATCGGGACGCCCGCCTACCTCGCGCTGGCATTTGCCAGCGGACCGAGGTCTCGGCGGCTGGCTTAGACCCGTCCGTTTTCGGAGCCTACCCCCTCGTCGGGTGAGTTGTTACACACTCCTTAGATGATAGCCACTATTAGGCCCACATCCCCGATGTCTTAGGGGGCAGACTCCTTCAGCATCGTTTAGCCAGCACTTTGGGGCCTTAACCTCGGTCTCGGTTGTTCCCGTCTCGGAGTTGCGGCTTTCCCGCAACCCCCGTTTCCCGGGCTACGGACCCTATAGCTTCGGAGTTGGACTCCGTACGGAAACCCGTACAGAATCCGTCGCTCTACACCATAGGGATCCTAACCCGAGACCTGGCTGGGGTCAGTTTCGGCGGGGACCGGCTATCACCGGGCCCGAGTGGCTTTTCACCTCTACCCCGGGGTCATGAGAAGAGTAAGCTCCACCTCTTCGGGCCTCCACGGGAAACCCCGCTTCACCCTGCCCCGGGGTAGATCGCCCGGCTTCCGGTCATACCCGAGTGACTAAACCGCCCTTATGAGACGGCGCCCCTCACCTGGGAAAG
Organism: Candidatus Nanopusillus sp.; assembly: GCA_049414405.1. Taxonomy (GTDB): domain Archaea; phylum Nanobdellota; class Nanobdellia; order Nanobdellales; family Nanobdellaceae; genus Nanobdella. Next base: position 15,414 of record JBMSAQ010000008.1, on the reverse strand, counting down.
CCCAGGTTGCGGGCTTTCGGTTTCCCTGTGGCTTCGGTATAAACCTTAACCTCGCCACTTGGGTATACTCCCCCGCAAGTTCTTCCAAACTCACGGTAGAACCAGCTAGCATCCTATCTGGTACTCATCCGTCACCAGATTTTCCCAGATGGAATGCTTAACTAGCCCTACCAGACTATCCCCGCCCGGTTTCAGGCTCTTTTCACCCCCTGCCAAGGGTTCTTTTCACCTTTCGGTCGCCCTACTGATACACTATCGGACTCGGAGAGTATTTAGCCTTGGGGGCTAGTTTCCCCCAAATTCCCAACGGAAATCCAACCGCCAGTACTCCGGAAACGGGAAATTCCGTTATTGTATTCTCATACGGGGCTGTCACCCTCTACGGCCCCGGACTTCCACCGGAGTTCTAAGAATACAATAACGGGAAGCTCCCGCTCCTTTACCCCACATCTCCTCTAAATTACTTTAGAGGATTCGGTTTGGGCTTATTCCTTTTCGGTCGCCCCTACTCGGGAAATCACAATTTGTTTTTTATTCCTGCGGGTACTAAGATGTTTCACTTCCCCGCGTTCCCTTCCCTTACGGGATGCCTTTCGGCAGGATATCCCATTCGGGAATCCGGAGATCAACGGTTGCATGCACCTCCCTCTGGCTTTTCGCAGCTTGCCGCGCCCTTCTTCGGCTTCCGAGCCAAGGCATCCACCGGGCGGGTTCCTGAGACTATATATTCCCTCTCATCCCCCTCATCTATTATCATCAGGCTCACTTCTCTACCTTATGTAGAGAAGATCATATACATAATATTAAATAATGTAATATTTAAAAATGTATCACTGTGATTTTTCTACTATGAAAGAGAGCATTTTAAATAAAAATGTCAATTTTTCTGAATGGTATAACGACATAATAAGAATTTCTAAAATCATTGATGATAGATATCCTATAAAAGGAATGCCTGTCTACTATCCAAATGGATATTTTGCAATTAAGAAAATATTAAATATTTTAGAAAATGAATTAGAAAAGTGTGGATTTGAACCTTACTGGTTTCCAATATTAATTCCGTATGATATATTTAAGAGAGAAAGTGAACATATAAAAGGTTTTGAATCTGAAGTATTTTATGTTACTCCCTCAAAACCTGTAGAAGAAGAAAAAGAAATAAAATACATATTAAGACCGACATCTGAAACAGAAATGTATTACATGTTTTCTTTATGGATAAGATCATATAGAGATCTACCTCTATTAACTTACATGACAAATACTGTATATAGATATGAAACTAAAGCAACAAAACCATTGGTTAGAGGAAGAGAAATTTTATGGAACGAAGCACATACAGCACATAGGGATTTGGATGATGCTGAAAAAACGATAAAGAAATCTATAGAAATATATTCAAAAGTTTTTTGGGATCATTTATCAGTACCACACATATGGATAAAAAGACCAGATTGGGATAAATTTGCTGGAGCAGATTACACATTTGCTGCAGATACTATATTGCCGGATGGAAAGTTTTTACAAATTGGAACTACACACTTATTGGGGAGAAATTTTTCTAAAGCATTTAATATTATTTTTGAGGATGAACATCCATTTATAAAAATAGATAAAAACAAATTCGAGGCCTTTAATGAAAATAATTACAGATATGAAATAGAAATTATTGAAGATAAAATAAAAATAAGATTATATGATAATAACAATAAAGAATCAATCAGATCTTATGAAGAAAACATCGAATTTGATGGAAATATATCTGAAGATAATAAGAATTTAATAAACAAAATGAATAATATAATTAAAAATAAATTTAATGAAAATAAATTAGTCAATAAGAAATTTGTTTGGCAAACATCATTTGGAATATCTATGAGAACCTTAAGTGCAGTAATTTCAATACATGGAGATAATAAAGGTTTAATATTACCTTTTGAAATATCCCACATTCAAATAATAATCATTCCAATATATTATTCTGAAGATGAAAGAAGTAAAATATTAAAATATTGTGAAGATGTATATAATTTATTAAAAGAAAAATATAGAGTAAAAATTGATAAAGATGATACAAAAAGTCCTGGATGGAAATTTAATCAATACGAATTAATGGGGGTACCATTTAGGATATCTATCGGAAAAAAAGAATTAGAAAAAAATACAGTTACAATATCCGTAAGGCAATATGACAGTAAATCAAAAAATTATGAAGTTAAACTAGAAAATTTATTAAATGAGTTAGATAGGTTAATTATTGAATATGATAAAGAGATTAAGGAAAGGGCAAGAAAGTATTTTGAAAATAAAATATTAAAAATAGACAGTTTAAAGGATTTGGAAAATAATTTAGATAAAAATGTAGCATTTAAGGTTCCTTTTTGTATGAGAGAAGAATGTGCAAAGAATATTAAAGAAAAATATTCATTAGATGTAAGAGGAACAGATGTTATACCAGAAGATGCAAAGAATAAAAAATGTATTTTTTGCAATACAAATGTAAAATATTATGTATATGTTGGAAAAAGTTATTAATGTGTGGCCGTAGGCTGCTTTTAGTATATATTTTTCTAAGCGGACAGGCCTTGTACCGCCAGGACATACTTCTCAAGGTACATACACCCTCTCCAAGTTTACCCAGAGTTACCTCTGGGTATTGACTCTTCATCTTCATCGAGTATATGCCCGTGATTTCTGGTTATGTAGCCAAGGGTTTCCCCCTCCGATTCCTCGGTGGCTTATCGGTAAGCAGACCTTCCTACGGCCACCTTTTTATATATTTCTTCCAACTATATAAATTATGTCTGACCGTGTGCCATTATTTGCGTACCTTGGGCTATATAGGTTTGGAAAAGAAAAGTCAAAAATAAAATTAAATAGAAATAAAGTAATAATATTTATAATTATTTTTGCGGCTTTAGTATATATTGCAAATATTTATATATCATGCCTAATTTAGAAGAAGATTTAGAATATAATAGAAGATATAAGGAAGTTTTGCATATATTTAATGTTTCATTAAAGAATAATAAGGGGTTGGAAACTGTTAAAAGTTTTATAAAAGCAGTTATTGAATATTATGACTATTCAATTGAATTATATTTTAAGAAACTATATGAAAATAAAAAGATTGATGAAATTCCAAATAACCCAATCAAAAGATATAAAAAAATAATCGAAATCACAAAGGACAAAGAACTTGAAGAATCATTAAGGTATTATAAACTATTAAAACTTGCTTTAAATGCTGATGCAAAGATAATAAATGAATATAGAAAAAGTATGGTTATAAAATTTAAGACAATAGGTGGAGAAGAATTTGAAATAAATATAAAAATGTTAAAAGATATTACAGAATCTGTTAAAAAATTTTCTACGATTATTAATAAATATATATAATGGCAAAAGTATATACAATATCCTCTGGAAAAGGTGGGGTAGGAAAAACTTTCTTTTCTATAAATTTATCTAGAGCTGTCTCATTATTAAATTTTAAAACATTATTAATTGATTTTAACTTAAGTACACCAAATGTATCAATAAATCTTGGATTAGGTAATGAAAATAACAATATACATAAATTTTTAAGGAGTGAGATTGATATAGATGACTGTATAAAAGAGTATAAAGAAAATTTTTATATAATTCCTGGAAGTTTAGATATAAAGGACTTAATATATATTTCTACAGAAAAATTACATAAGGGAATAATAAAGATATATGATGATTTCGATTATATTATCATAGATTCTGCCGCTGGAATTGGCAAAGAAGCAGTAGAGGCATTAAAAGCTTCAGAAGAAGTAATATTGATAACAAATGTTGAAAAATCATCATTGATAGATGCATACAGAGTTACAAAAGTTTTAGATAATTTGGATATAAAAACTTTTGGGATTGTTTTAAATAAAATTAAAGGACGAGTGAATTATATAAGAATTGAAAGATTTTTTAAAAAACAAATAATTGGAGTAATTCATTACGATAAAAATGTACAAATTTCAATGGATAAGGGTATACCTCTGATAGACTACAATATAAATTCTATAGCATCTAAAGATATAATAAAAATTGCAGAAGAAATAACTGGAAAGAGTTTAGAAATTAGAAATAGCCTTATAGATAATATATTAAAAATATTTAAATGGAGATAGATTTTGAATTAGATAAAATATTTGAAATATTAGATAGAAAAAAATATAAAAAAGTATTATTACAATTTCCCGATGGGCTAAAACCATATTCAAAAGAATTATATGATAAAATAAAGGAAAAATATAAAGATCTTGAAATATATATTTGGTTTGGATCTGATTTTGGCGGATGTGATATACCAATATATTTAGATAAATATGGGTTTGATTTGATAGTTCATTTTGGCCATTCAAAATTTTATAAATTAAAGATAGATGAGCAATAACATATTTCTAATTTTGGCAATTATTTTCTTATTTATTTCAATAATTTTATTATTTATTTATTTATTGTCAAATTCTTCCAATACAAAATTTGCCGGGTTAATATTAATAGGCCCAATACCAATATTAATATCAAACTCTTACCAACTATCAATTATATTATTAATCACATTAATTATTATTTTGATCATTCTTATTATCTTCTTTTATAAGATAGTCATATAATTCCTTTAAATTTTTAAATACCATCGTAGCACCAGCAGAAAGTAGTTCTCTTTTTTTATTTACACCACTAGAAACTCCTATTACATTTATTCCAGCCCTTTTTGCAGCAATAACACCATATATCGAATCTTCTATCGCTAATATTTCATTTGGCAATAATAAAAATCCTCTTACTATTTTAATATAACCTTCTGGATCTGGTTTTGTCTGTCTTACATCATCAGAAGTTATTATAACATCAAATAAATTATCTATATGTAGACGTTTTAAAATCTCTGTTGTTAATCTTCTAGTATTTGAAGTAAAAATTGCCATTTTATATTTTTTATCCTTAAAATAATTTAATATTTGTTTTGCTCCTGGATTAAATTTTATATTTTCTATATATTCATTTATTATTATATTCTCAAATTCTTTCTTTAAATCTTCAATTGATGTGTTTAAATTATATTTTCTTATTATATTGTATATTATTTCTTCTAAGGGCATTCCGGAATTATCTAAGGATCCACCTAAATTTATACTGTATTTTCCCAATACTTTTTTATGAACTTCATCATAAACCTTTAAGCTATTTATAAGTGTCCCATCCAGATCCAATACTACTCCCTTTAGGTTATAGAATACAACCATAATTATAATATTTTAAAGAAAGATATAAAATAATTAATTATGATTAAAATAAGGGAGGAGATAAGAAGAATAATAATTAACAATTATGTTAAGGAAAGAAAAGATCCCCTTGATTCTATAATTGGACAAGAAAATGCAAAAAGACAAATATTATCTTCATTAATTTCCGGAAGAAATATATTAATAATTGGACCTCCCGGTACTGGAAAAACAACTTTAGCAAAAAATATAGCAAAACTATTGCCAGAAATAGATTTTCCGGATGGAATTCCACTATGGGCATACGAAGAATTCCCTTTTGTCTCAGAAGAATACAGAAAAAAATGGAGAGAAGGCCCTTTTATAAAAATAAAAGGTGAAGATAGATTTATTAGAATACAAGGTTCTTATGATTTATCTGTTGAAGATTTAATTGGAGATATTGATCCTTCAAAAGCATTAAAATATGGTATACATTCTTTAGAATCTTTTATACCAGGGAAAATATTCCGGGCACATCATGGCATATTGTTTTTTGATGAAATAAATAGGGCTCCTCCAAAAGTTCAAAATAGTTTATTAGAACTGTTAGAAGAAAAGAAAATAACAATTGGAATGTATGAATTTCAAATACCATTGGATATAATATTTATTGCTACCATGAATCCTGAAAGTTATTATGGAACAGAAAAAATATCTGATGTATTACTAGATAGATTCGATATAATAAATTTGGATTATCCAAAAGATATTGAAGAAGAAAAGAAAATTATATTAAAATACGGGAAAAATTTAGATGTTAATTTTCCAGAAAAATTGTTGGAATTAACAATTGAATTTATACAAAAATTAAGAAAAGATGATAAATTGGAAAGGAAACCATCGGTTAGATCCACTATTGGTATTTATGAAAAAACCCAAGCATTAGCAATGATAGATAATAAAGAAAATGTTGAAATCCAACATATATTCGAATCTTTATTATCAATATTACCTCATAGAATAAGATTAAAACCATCATATAAGATGGAAACAAATGAAGAAGAATACATAAGAAATCAATGGAATTCTTTCATAATTGGAAAAGATTTTCGGAGTTGATTCGGAAAATTTAATAAATAGACCTGGAGAATCCTTTAAATATAGCTCAAAAGATATTAAAAAAGGTATAAACGAATTAATTGAAAAGATTATAAAAGAAGGATATCCAATATTTGATATAGATAAAATTATGGAAAATAAAAGAGAATATTCTGATATACTATCGAAACTAACTGAATACGATGAAAAAAGAATAAGAGAGGATAAAGATTATAGATTTAATAAGGAATTTAAAAAATCTCTAAACAAATTAAAGGAAATACTAATTAGCGAAGGGTATATAAATGAAACTGGAGAATTAACCGAGAAATCTTTAATGGAATATTCTAAATATTTAATAGGAAATATAGAAAAGGAAATTGAAGGAATATTTGAATATGGAAAATATCTATCATATTATATTGGAAATGATGAAGAATTTTACAAGAAATATTTTAGTATAGGAGATAAATATAATAAAATTAATATAAAAGAAACAATAAGAAAATTTATAAAGAATAAAGATGTTGTAAGATTCGTTGTTGATGTTAAAAGAGAAAGTAAGGGTGGCAAATATATAATTTTATTAGATGTATCTGGGAGCATGATTGGAGAGAAAATATTTGAAGCAAAAAAAGCTTTAATATTATTAATATCAAAGATATTAGAGGATAATAATCTATTAGATATAATATTATTTAATGATAAGATTGTTAAAGAATATAATAATGTTAAAGGGTTGAAGGATATAATGGATATACTAATGATTATACCAAATGGAAGTACAGATATTGCTTTAGCATTTAATTTTTTATTAAATAAAGGAGAAAGAGGGCATATAATATTAATAACCGATGCATTGCCAACAAAGGGAAAAAATCCAGTAGAAAGAACTTTAAAGTTAGCTAAAGAATTGAGTCAATATTATTATATATCAATAATTGGTATACAATTAAATAGTGAAGGAGAAAAAATTGCAAAAGAAATAGTAAAATATGGACGGGGAAGATTGTTTATTTCCAAAGATATAAAAGATTTGAAAAAACTATTATTATTAGAATATGAAATATCTAGACAACAGATGATAAAATAGTTTTTTCAGGCTTATTTTCTCCTATATATTTCTTATATTTTCCTGACAATTTTTTTCTTGCAACATCTAAATAGAAACTTATTCTACTTGTGAATTCTTGCTTATTGTAATATATTGATAAAATAATGTCCTTATAGAATACTTGAGCAGCTCTTGTATATGGCTTTCCAAATGCATGCCTCATTCCCTGTGAAATTCTATCTGCACCAGCACCGTATACTAATGCATGTTCTCTTACAACATGGTGTGGATATTTTCTTATAATGAATAAGAATTCTTTTACTTCACTTTCCAAGTATTTTAATATATTTGTTCTTACTGATTCTAATGAATAATCAGATATTTGAACGTTATGTAATGCAATTAGATGACCAACATATTTCCATTGATTTTTTGGTATATTTGTTACTCCCATTATCTGCATCCTAAGTTTTGACACTGGAGCACCCGGAATTTTATTATACGATTTACTATATGAAAATCTTGTATAGGGTCTTTCTATTTCTCTAAATATTCTCCATGGTCTCTTAGCCATTTTATATCATTTTCTTTAATAATATATTTATATCTTTTCCATAGTATCCATACGCACCACCCAGACTGTATGGGACCTTTATACCCTTTCTTGGATAGCCTTCTGATGGGGGTTTTAACCTAAATACTTTCTTTATTTTTGGTATTACATCTAAATCTACTTCATTATTTAGTAATTTTTCAATAAATATATTAATATCCATATTTAATGTTTGTTTAATATAATCTTCTGTTAATCTCTTATTTCCTTCCAACCTTCCTCTCTTTAACAACAATTCTTTTAATGTTTCTTTATCTATTTCTCCCCATGCAACCCATGGTTCTACCTTTTTTATCATTCCTCTTATATCTTTTGTATCTTTCATTATTACTGCATAATTATTTCTTCTCAATCTTAAAAGATATAATGTATCCTTTATTTCCTTATTTGCTTTAACAGTTCCCTTTATCCTTACAATTGCTAATAACCCCATTTTATACGAATCCAATCTTTAGTCCGGAATATTTAGCATATTCTTCCTTTATTCTATATTCAACTGTTTTTCTTAACGCATTATAAACTGCCATTGCAAAATTATATCTCCTTCTAGTCTGTCCAAAAGATTTCATCCATAAATCTTTTATACCGGCTAATCTAAATATTTTTTTCATTTCTTCGGGTGCTACCAATCCAACTCCTCTTGGAGCTGGTAATAATACGACTCTTACGGAACCATAAGATCCCTCGACTTTAAATGGCAAAGAATGTGGGGTCTTAAATGCACATTCCCATGATCCACAACCTCTAGCAATTGGTATAATATTTAGTTTCGCATTTCTTAATGCTTTTTCCATACATAGAGCAATATCTGAAGATTTTCCCATTCCTACCCCAACATATCCATTTTCATTTCCAACAACAGCAACAGAAACCCATGATGTTTTATTACCTTCAGCAGTTTTTCTTTGAACCATTTTTACAAACTTTGGTCTTCTATATTTACCTTTAGATAATGATAGTCTAATATATCCATATTTCAAATCTGGTATTAATGCGTCCACAATTTCTGGTTCTAATATTTTATATCCTTTTTTAAATATTTGCTCAATTGAATTTATTTTTCCTTCCTTTATCAATTTACCAAGATTTGTTTTTGGATTCCAAGATTCTATATTAAATTTTTTTGCTCCTATCTTTTCCAAAGCCTCTTGTTCTTTTTTTATTTCTTCAACTTCTTTTTGTTCTTCTACCATTTTCTTTTAAATTTATATGACCATGCATAAGCCCTTATTTTACTACTTCTTCCAAATCCACAATGTGAACAATATCCCTTATCGAGATTATACGTTTTTCTACCACATCTTCTACATATAACATGATTTACTTTATTCGTACCACCCAATCTTGTCATTTAATGATAATATAAAGAAATATTTTTAAAGTAAATAAGGAACTTAAAATAATCAATGAATATTGATGTATCAATAATAATACCAACATTAAATGAAAAGGAAAATATTAATGAATTGGTAGAAAGAATAAAAAAAAGTTTAAATGATATAAAATATGAAATAATTTTTGTAGATGATGGATCAAAAGATGGAACAATTAAAGAAATAGAAAAACTAAAAAAGAAATATAAAAATATAAAACTTATTGAAAGAGGATCAAAGAATGGTTTATCATCTGCCTTTTTAGATGGAGTAAAATATTCTGATGGAAAGTATATTGTATTAATGGATGCTGACTTACAACACCCTCCAGAATTACTGAAGGAAATGTATAAAAAAGCTTTGGAGGGTTATGATTTAGTTATTGCATCAAGATATATTAAAGGAGGAAAAATTGAAAATTGGAGTATTATAAGAGAATTTATATCGAAAACCGCAATAATTATTGCATATATTTTTCTACCAGAAACATTAAAAGTAAAGGATCCGATAAGCGGATATTTTTTAATAAAAAAAGATCTACTAGATAACTTTAAAGTTTCAGACCCGTTTAGCTATAAAGTTTTATTAGATATATTAGTAAAAGTAAATTATAACAGATTAATAGAAATTCCATATACATTCAAAGAAAGAAAATATGGAAGATCTAAACTGGGTAAAAAAATAATTTTTTCATATTTGAAACAAGTTTTCTTATTATTCAACATTTCCCAATTTATAAAATTTTATTTAGTAGGATTATCTGGAATTGTTATTAACTTATTAACTTTATACTTACTGATATTTTATTTTCCATTTTATATTTCGTCTTTTCTAGCAATTTTAATTTCAATTATATGGAATTTTATATTAAACGATTTATTTGTATTTAAAACTAAAAAGAGAAAACTTTTAGAAAGATTTTTATTATTTCTTGGAGGTAGGGGTTTATTATCAAGCTCTGTTCAATATTTATCAGCCTTATTATTTTATTATACATTTGGGATAAATTACTTATTATCACAACTTATTGGTATATTTATCGCTGCTATAATTAATTGGGTTTTTACAAAAGGTATTGTATATGAGAAGTAAAATTTATAAATTTCAAAAGCGTACTATATAAACTTTATTTGCACAAAAAGCAAAAATATTAAATAGCATAATATGCTTTTGAAATTTATAAATTTTGTTTTAATAAATTTTATAAGTATAATTTTTAAGATTTTCTTTATCCTAGTAAAAAATATTTATAATATTAACAACCTATCAATAACTATTTGTCTTTCTATTTTTTACTATTCTGTAGATATTTTCCAAATTATTAATTGGGATTTTGATTCTTTCCTTTGTATGCCTATCTTGTAGTAAAACACTGTTCTCTAGTAATTCTTTTTTTCCAACAATTAATAAAAACCTTATATCTTTATCTACTGCATATTTTATTTGCTTATTAAAATCTCTTTTCATTAAATCAATATAACAGTTCAACCCAATCTCTCTCAATTTATTGCATATATTCCATGCATCTTTAAATGTATCTTCAAAATATATAACACATATTTCTATATAAGTTTTTTTATCAATCTTAAATATTCCCAGTTCTATTCCTGCATCAATTAATCTTTCTACCCCGATACTCCCACCAACAGCAGGCATTTCCTCATTTATAAATAGTTTTAACAAATTATCATATCTTCCCCCTCCAGATAACGATCCAATTTTTGGTTTTTCAACAACCGCTTCGTATATCATTCCAGTATAATAATCTAAACCTCTTACTAGAGACAAATTTATTTCTATTTTACTTTTATCATTTAACAAATCCAAAATATTGTTAAAATAGTTTATTTCTTTTGATAATTCTTCATATTTTGATAAATAATCAATTACTTCCTGATTCCTCAATGATATTATTTCAACAATTTTATCAGACAATTCCCCAACAATATTATTTAATTCTTTTTTTACATTTTCTATTCCAATTTTATCTAATTTATCAATTATTGTATATACTTTTTTTATTTTTTCTTCACTTATATTTAATTTTTTCTCAAAAACAAATCTTAAAAATTCCCTATTATTTATTATAACTTTATAATTTGAAAAATTAAATTCTTTAAATATAAAATTCACTATATTTAATATTTCTGCATCAGATTCTGGTTCTTTTGATCCAATTATATCAAAATCTGCCTGATAAAATTCTCTATACCTTCCCTTTTGCGGATTTTCATATCTATAAGATTTATCTATTACATATCTTTTAAATGGTAGGGTGGGTCTATAATTTGAAAAAAATCTTGCCAAAGGTACTGTTTGATCGTATCTTAATGCATATTCTTTATCAGAATACAGTAATTTAAATCTCCATATTAATTTATTTTCTGCCTCTTCTCCATATTTTCCTTTCAATGTATCCCAATATTCTATTGTTGGAGTTTCTATAGGATCAAATCCAAATCTTTGAAATATTTCCTCCACTTTTTTAAATATTTTATTTCTTAATATTTTTATTTCAGCAGGAAAATCTCTTAATCCAGATGGTAAATTATACATTATATTAAATTTAAAAATTGTTTAATAAAATATTTGGTTATCTATGGTCGCTCATAGAAAGAAAAAATATAGGAAATATCTTGGACAAAGATATGCTAGAAGAGGATATAATGATAGAAATAGAGGTAAGGGTAATAAAGGTGGTTCAGGTTTCTCTGGATGGAGATTTAAAAAACAAAAGTATATTAAGTTAATTAAAGAATTTCCAGAAAGATTTGAAGATAAAAAAGGATTTACAAGTATTAAGTACAACATTGAAAAATCTGTAATTAACTTAAGAGATATAGAAGAATACTTCGACTACTTATTATCAGAAGGAATAATAAAAAATGAAGGGGGATATTATATAATTGATCTAGATGAAATAGGTGTTAATAAATTATTGGGAGCTGGAAAAATTAGTAAGAAAATGAAAATATATGTAAGAGAAGCATCAGAAGGGGCGATAGAAAAGGTTAAAAACGTTGGCGGAGAAGTAATAATTAAATAATGGACTTATCATTACAAAAAAGATTGGCATCCGAAATACTTGGCGTCGGAAAAGATAGAATTTGGATAGATCCAAATAAAATACAAGAAGTATCTAAAGCCTTAAGTAGATCTGATATTCTGGATTTAATTGATAAAGGAATAATAAGAGTAAAACAAGTTAAGGGCCAGTCTAGAACATGGGCAAATTATATTAAAGAACAGAAGAAAAAAGGAAGAAGAAGAGGACCAGGATCTAAAAAAGGAAGTAAAAATGCTAGATCAGGAAAAAAAGAACAATGGATTAAAAGAATAAGGGCGATAAGAAAATTATTAAGAGAGTTAAAAGAGAAAAAAATAATTGATAAAAGGTTATATAGAGAGTTATATAAAAAAGCAAAAAGTAATGAGTTTAAGAGTAAAAGAGCCATTTTAATTTATCTTAAGGATTTGGGAATATTAAAGAGTGAAAATGAAATTTTAAATAAATAATTTATAAAATTTTTTATTTAAAGTTTATAATCATTTCATTTATATATTCTTTATGGCAGCACCATCTCAATTGAGAACAGAAATTGAATCTGCATTCAAAAAGGGTGTACCAAAGGACGACGTAGATAAAGTAGCACAACAAATAGCAAATAAATTAGGAAAGAAACCATCAGTTGTAAAAGCATTAATTACAAGATATTTAAATAAGGGAATGATAAAGGAACAAGGTGGAAAATGTGTTTGGGCTGGACAATAAAATTTTTTCTTAATTTATATTTTATAAAAATATAAGATAGAGTATATAAAAAGCCACACAAAATTTAATGAAAAATCTAAACATAAATTTAGTATATATATAGATTGACGAAAAGTTTTATTCACAAACTAGTAATCAAAAATATTCAGAATCTTATCAATTTTCTAAATGTTTGGTTTTGTGATGAATTATTTGCATGAAGTTTTAGCATATTCGTGAATCGGTCCAAATTGAATTGAGACAACTTCCAATTTATTTGGATCCAAAACAAAACTATAAACACAACCTCTGATAACATCTTGAATTTCTCCTGTAGGAGAAGTTATAATCTTTTTATAGCAGAAAACATATGGAGAAGAATAAGGTCTACAATAAAGGTAATTGATATTTTCCCCCTTTTCACTTCCATATCTACATTTGTAGTCACCATTGGCACAAACAGTGAAACCATCAAAGCTTCCTTTAAATACCGGTTTATCCGATGTTAAAAGATCATCTATAAGTCTCCAATAGTATACTACAACATTACCTGTAGACAAATGCAACACCTGAGACGGAGTCTTCAGGTAATCTCTTATAGTATTTTCTATGAAAGACTTTACCTCCTTATACGGATAAGAATAACCATTTATTAGTTCATTTATTTTTGCGATAAATAGTGCCCCTAAATTCGATAGAAAGAAGGCACAAACAATAATAGTAATCAATAAAGAAGAAAAAATTCTAATTTTTGATATGTTTTTTGCTGAGCCATAAGCCATAAGTATAGAACCTATTGTAAAAATCCAAAATCCTATTCCAGCAGAGCTAACTAAGCTTATCTCACTAGAAGTTGATAGATAATACAAAAAAGATAATGCAGAAATAATTAAAAATAACGAACCTGTAAGAATAATAGAATTTTTAGTAAGTAATAACCCAAGAATTACAATTATAAAACCTAAAACAATAAGAATAAGAAGAGCTATTAGAATGTGGTTTGCAGTTATAATATGATTCAATAAACTTGTCGTCTGAATTTTTAATATTTCTTTTTGAAACATGGTAATCCATGTAATTTCTATAGGTAATCCAAATAAAGAGACAGAAAACCATGGAAGAAAAAGTGAAAAGAAGGATAAAAATAGCCCTAATACAATTATTCCATCTATACTTTTTGAAGTAAATTTTAATTCAAAGAATTTTTCTATTGACGGAAATTTAAAGGATATTCCTTTTTTAAGAAATTTTTCTGAAGATTTAGTATATAAAGTAATTTTTTCTATTTTTTTTAACTTATTTAAAGCCTTCAAAAATTTTTCTCTTTCTTCTTTTTCCTTCATTTCAAAATTTTCAAAATATTGCATTGTCCAAACAGAACAAGGATGATCTTCCTCTTTTTTCCATTCTTCATAAAGTTTTTCTTTTAAAATAGGATCTTTAGTTTTTTCTATTACACTCCAAGTCATTACTAATTTAGGTTCTATATGTTTTTCACAAAACCATCCTTTACAATAAGGACATTGATAAAGTTTTTTTTCAGAAGAATCATTTTCTCTTACTTTACATTCAGGACAAATACCAAATTTTACATTTTCATCCGAATTTTTCATAAAGGCTTATTTCAAAGAATCTTTATAAATATTATGATTTATAATAATTTTTTCAAACTCCTAAGAAAAATTACTAACATCCAACATTTAATACTATATTATCTTTTTTCTCAAATTTTTTCATTATTCCAAAAGTTGACCTACTTTAATTTTCTATATCTTAAATCTCTTCAGTATAAGAATTATCTCTATAATTTTGTATAAGATCTTTTTTACAGCTCATGATTCAACTCTTAATTTACCTTGATTAATCCATAATTTTTTAACGCTATCGACTACTTAACTTCAAAGAAATTAATTTTTTACATTTCTAAATACTCTACAAGATTTACAATTAAAAATTATAGTTTGCCCCCACCGGGATTTGAACCCGGGTCTCGGGGATGAGAACCCCGTATCCTGGACCTGGCTAGACGATGGGGGCTATGGTTTATTTAATATATATTCAGAATTTTGAGTTATAACTATTATATTTGTTCCATTATCATAACATATAATATTTTTCCACATACAAATATTATAATATGTTTGATTTATGATAGAAGAATAATTTGGATACAATAATAATTTGACATAGAAATCTTGTGCAATATATTTACCAATATTTGGTTGATAATAAAAATCATTTTGCAAATTTGAAACAAAATACAATATCATAAACAATATTAATAT
>JBMSAQ010000007.1:0-4238 GCA_049414405.1 Candidatus Nanopusillus sp. | reverse complement strand
AGAAATTTGGGTAAATTATTAAACCTTGACCTATTTCACCCCTTTTATTTTCTATAAAATCTATTATTCCTAATATTGTATCTTCGCCAACAATACTTTCCTCATCTAAAAAGTATATCCATGTATTTTCATGATCATAATCTTTTTTTAATTCTTTTGCATATTCTAACGCACGGGCTTTGTATTTAGCTCCATTTTTAGTAGAAAAGTCATAAGGTACTTTAATAATTTTTACATCTTTAATATTATCTATTTCGGGGTTTGCATCGGGCTCGGTTATAATCCATATTTCATAATTTTTAATATATTTCGGTGCCCAATATTTTATACTTTCAACAGATCTTTTTAAAGCATCAACATTAAAACCACGTGTTGTTATTTGAAATATAACTTTATAATCACCTTTTTGGGGTTTTCTTTCAAGCTTAAAATCATCATCTTTTATAGAAAAATACCCAATAAGTGCACTAATACTCGCTAATAAGGGAATTAGCCATGCTATTTTTAGATAATCTATTATATTAGCTGGCTTATATACATAATTAAGTAAGGCAAAAACATTAAAACACAAAATTCCTAATAATAGTCCAATTATAATAAGTTTTATTTTTTTAATATTAACTTCAAAAATATCTAAAGAATATTTTAGATCCATTTTATTTTGCATATTTCTTTATTATATTTTCCTGGAATGAATTGACTATTTCATTAATGTGTTGATGGATACTATTTAGATCTCCTTTTATACCTGCACATATAAATTTTCCATCTTTAAATATATTAAAAGATACTTTATATTCATCGGAAACATAATAATAAACAGTGACAGCTGGAAATTGATTCGGATCATAATAAGCATCATCAAAATCTCTATATATTTTTTCTATATCTATGTTTGTATAATCAAATTTTCCACTTATTACAACATTTCCTAATCTAATTTCATAAGAATTTGGTAATTCAACCCTACATTCTTTTAATAATTTCTTTAATAATTCTATAATACTATATATTTTATTTATATCATTTCTTATTCCGGAAATGTTTATTATACCAGATCTAAACATGACTATACTATATTTTTCTTTATGGTTCTTTATTTTTATAATTAGACCAGGAAATTCTTCAGGTTCATAATTAATAAAAATGCTATTATAATCTAATAGCTTTTGGGCTATCTTATTTAAATTAAAAACTGTATCAAACCTTAGAGTAAAAACGGCATTAGATATTTTCCATTCTGCCATATTTAAATATGCTAAATAAAGTTTTTAAATATTTTTATAAGTTTTATGCTTTATCTTTTTCTTATGAAATCTATATAAATCCCAAAAAGTTTTGTTTTATTTTATCTATCATCATTATTTTTTCTATTTACTAAATAATAAACCCCCCATAAAGGCAATGGTAATAATATAAATGTTATTCCAGTTTCTATTAATCGCTTTATTTCTTCTGGTGACATTTCTCCATAAAATGTCGAAATTATTGTTTTTTGATATGAAATGTTTGTATTATTAAGTGTAATTTCTTCTAAAGTTAAATTTAAATTAAACTTTTTAGCTAATATTTCTAAAGAAGTATATATTTTATTGTTAATATCGGTATTTATTTTATGAGTAGTATCATAAGATAAATCCAATAATAGTGAAACAGAATATGGAACTACTAAAATTACTGCTATAATCCATAAAAGAGCTGTAAAAAGATGTAAAAATAGCCTTGCAAAATTACATTCTTTACAATATTCATCTATTTTAAGATCTATATTTGCTTCTTTTAAGCCATATATTGTTGCAACTGCAAAGTCAATAACTGCCAAATATATTACAAAAAATACTCCAATAGCAGTAGCTATAACGAATAAATTAGTTAAATACTCTATTTTTAATACTTCAATTAAATAAAAATAACTAGCAGCAAGTATAATAGGATAAATTAAAAATATAAAACATTTTTTATTACAAAATTTTCCTATTTGTTTTTTATCATATTTTTCATATATTTCTTCACCCTTTGAACTGAAGACTATTCCTGCAAAAGTAGCTCCATAAAACATTGCTATAAGTATTACAATAAGTGGATTATAAAAAGCAGCAAAGCCATAAGCTAATATATGGACTACAATAACTAATAAAGAAATAAAAATAAAAACTAATATGAAAAACCACATAAGTAAACTTACAGTAAAAAATTCAGGTTGTTTTTCTTTTTCCATTTTATATCCTTAGATAAAAAAGTTTATGAATCTATCGTTAATATAAAGCAATCTATATTTGAGCCATTTATCATAGCTTCAATTGTTAAAGGTTTTGCAAAATTTATTAAAAATTCAGGTCCATAAAAATACTCAATTAAAAGAATAAGTCCCATGACTATTAAAGATAATATATAAACTAATATGCCTATTTCTAAAATTGCTAAATTTTCTTTATCTTCATTCATTGTTTTTTATCTTTGCAATCTTCAGCTGTTTCATCCTCTAAAGCTATAGCAATTGCACTAATTATAGAAGCTATTATTAATAAATCAATAGGAGATATATTCATATTTTCTTTAATTTTTCTATTAATTCATTTTGCCATTTTTCATTATTTGCAAATTCTTTTAATATTAGATATCTTAACCTATAATGATTTATATTTAAAGTTTTTGCTAATCCCTCTATTTTTGCGAGTATTTGTTTATATTCTATGTAATTATCATATGAAATTTTAATCGTTATTTTAGTCATTTTTTAATTCATTATTTTTATGATCTTTGACTATTTCATAAATTATATCTATCAATATTGGTATAAATAATAATATTGCAGCTATTATAATAGAATATAACAAATTAGTATATGCTTCTTCATACGTTATTATTGAGTTCTTTAATGCAAAATCGTAAAATACTGAAATAAAAAATAAAATTGTAAATGCGCCTAATGTAAATATTACATAAATTTCTTTTAAAATCTTATAATTTAGTTTATAAATTTTCTTTAGTAACATTTTTATTTATTATTATTTTCTATCTTAGCCTTTAAATCATTTATTTCATTTAATAAAATTTCTATAATGTCCTTTAATATACTAGTTATAAACATATGGATGAAGAACATACCAAATATCATAAAGAAACCCACTATAAGCATAGGGATTTCTGTAAAACCTACAGGTTTTGTATACATTAATAAAATAAATAATATAAGAACTGAAATATAATATGTTATTGCAAGATAAGATCCAATTCTTAATTCTTTAAGTATATCTTTATTCATAGTTTTCCTATATTAACATTAGTTTCTAATTGAACTCTTAATATATCTATTTCATTCAATAATTCTTTTATTTTTGCTATCTTTGTATCTATATCAAATATTAATCCATATATTTGCCTTTGCCTTTCATCTATTTCGGAAAGATACCACGCAGTTGTTCCATATGGGGGTTCTTCATTTACCATATAATATTATATGATGTATAAACTTTATAAACCTTATACAATGTATACATTGTATACAACATATAAAGTTTATAATTTTCATTATAAAGAATTTTTAATAATTTTATAAAGGCTATAACCAATTATTGCGTACATGATAATACTAATGTAACCCAAAGCACAACTTAATAGTGTAATTAAAATAGCTTCAGGATAAAGCTTAATAATATAAGGAAATGCTGCTAAAAGAGTAATAATAATATATACATAAGAAATATTTTTTATAATTTTTCTAAATGTTTTATCTTTAAAAAGGTTTTCTCCTTCAATAAAAAGCCATAAAATAACAAGAATAAAACCTAAAAAAAATACCTTAGCATAAAGAGAAATAATAAATAAAGATAAATTGCTTAAAGTAATTGCAACATTAACAACCAGCAACCATGCATATACTACAACATATGCTTTAGTTATAAAAGATAAATAATCTGTAATATATGTTATATAATCCATAATATTATTATGTCTCAAAAGGTTTAAAAACTAGACTTTGGGACCAAAGTCTATAAAAATCTAGACATTGTTAAAGAAAATCAAAAAGATTTGATGAGATTTCGCAAAAAGGATTAAAGAACAAGGTAGCAAAGTATAAATAATTTATTTTATTGGGCTTTTTCTATGCTTTCAACTGTCTTTTTTAGTTTAATAATTCTAATTAAAGCTATAGATGCTATCATAATAGCGAAAGCGGTTAGTATAAGCGACACAGTTAGTAAAAGCGTAATATATGTTAAAATCTCGTTCATTGC
>JBMSAQ010000006.1:0-38457 GCA_049414405.1 Candidatus Nanopusillus sp. | reverse complement strand
AATGCGGCGGAGGGGATTTGAACCCCTGACGGATCTTATCCAATCGGACCTCAACCGACCCCCTTTGGCCTCTCGGGCACCGCCGCGTATTTTATCTTATATCTTCTTCTAAAATTTTAAAATAATCAATTTTAGGAAATTTATTAGTAATAGTATTATCAACAACAACAACAATTTGAATTTTCTTTAATATTTTCGGGAATTTTCAATTTTTTAATATCTTTTCTTTTATTTAACCCCAACAAAAATATTAAATTAAATATAAATAAAATATTACTAATAATTAATAAAATTTCTCCAAACTTATGTATGCTCAATCCAAATATTGGTGCAAGCGTTCCAACTAAAATCGCAAAAGAACCTGTACCACATCCAACCAAACATGCTTGGAGTCCAGCAAAACCAAATATTGCAGAAATGAATGATGTAATACTTCCCTTGTAAAATTTCCTATAATTAATTATCATGAAAAATATTAAAGCAAAATTTAAAGAAAATAAAACTATATATAAATATGCAAGTATTTTTATATGAATAGGAGCCAGTAATAAACCCAAAAATATTGATTTAATATAGAAATATCCAATCACAAAAAATATTATAATTAACATAATTCCAACCTTGCTTTTTATCATATCTTTTAATAGATTATTCATTTATTATAATGTCTCAAAATATTTTTTAAATATTTCTTATAAGTATTTGAAATGAGCGACAATCGGTGTAATTTATATATATAATACATTAACAAAGAAAAAAGAAATATTTGAGCCAATAGAATATCCTTTTGTAAAAATATATCATTGTGGAATAACACCATATGATACATCACATATAGGCCATTTAAGGTCAGAAATTTCTTTAGATATAATAAGAAGAATATTTAGATATTTTGGATATATAGATATAGCAATTAGCAATTTCACAGATATAGATGATAAAATAATAAAAAGGGCAAGAGAATTAAATTTATTAAATGATTGGCAAAAAATACCTGAAGAATATATAAGATATCATTTAGAACAAGTAAAAAGATTAAATAATTTGCCATTTTATATAAATCCCAAAGTTACAACACATATTATCGATATCGTAGATTTTATAAAAAATTTAATAAATAAAGGCTATGCATACAAAGGAAAATATAGTATATATTATGATATAGATAAATATCCATATTATGGACAGTTATCCGGAACAAAAAAGGAACAATGGGAACAAGAAACAGAATTTTTAGAAGATAAGAAACATCCATACGACTTTGCATTATGGAAATTTAAAAAAGAAGGCGAACCATATTGGAATACAGAAATAGGGGAAGGAAGACCTGGTTGGCATATTGAATGTTCTACAATGTCATCAAAATATCTAGGACCACAATTTGATATACACTCCGGGGGTCAGGATTTAATATTTCCACATCATGAAAATGAAATTGCACAATCAGAAGCTCGGTTTAATACACACCCATGGGTAAAATATTGGTTACATTTTGGATTTATAAAAATTAAAGGAGAAAAAATGAGTAAAAGTTTGGGAAATATAATACCTGCAAAAGAATTTTTAGATAAATATGGAGAAGATATTACTAGATTTTATATTGGATCTTATCATTATAGAGAACCAATTGATATAAACGAAGAAAGTATAAATCAGGCAAAAGAGAATTATAGATATATAAGTTCAACAATTAAAACAATAGTAAATGAAATTAATAGTTTAGACAAGACATTTTATTTAGATGATAATAAAATAAAAATATGGAAAGAGTTATTAAATTATGAAAAGGAGTTTTTAAACAGTATAAGAGATGATTTTAACACAAGAGAAGCTACTAAAATATTATTAGAAGTAACAAATTATATAAATAAAAATGTTATAGGATCTGAAACATTTACATTATACTTTACTTCATATAATTTCTACAATATTGCTTCAAAAATCTATGGATTATGGAAAGATATATTTTATAGAAAAGAAAGTAAAGAAAATCTAATAAATATCTTGTTAAATATAATAATAGATATTAGAAACGAATTAAGAAAAAATAAAAATTATGAATTATCTGATAAAATAAGGGAAGAACTTAGAAAAGTTGGTATAGATTTATTAGATCGAGGAAATAAAACAATATATAGATTTATATAAAAATCATTTTTTAACTTTTTTATTAAAAATAAGTGAATGGATGATATAATATATCCTGATTTATCAGTAATAATATTAGGACATGTAGATCACGGAAAAACAACATTAGCAAAATCTTTGACAGGTAAATGGTTATCAAAACATTCTGAAGAAATAAAAAGAGGATTAACAATAAAGTTGGGATATGCGGATTTTACTATATATAAATGCAATGAACATGGATATTTTACAGAAAAAATATGTCCAATGTGTAATAAGGAAAATAAACCTATTAGAAAGATATCTATCGTAGATGCTCCAGGTCATGAGAGTTTATTAATGGTAATGTTAACGGGCGCCGCAATTGTGGATGCTGCTATATTAGTTGTTGCCGCAAATGAACCAGTTCCCCAACCACAAACATTAGAACATTTGGTAGCATTTAAATATTTAGGAAATAAACCATTAATAATTGTACAGAATAAAATTGATCTTGTAACGAAAGAAGAGGCAATGAAAAATTATCGAGAAATATTAAATTTGCTGGATAAACTAAATATTAATAAAAATAAAGTAAAAATAATTCCGATATCTGCAATAAATAATGTAAACATAAATTACCTATTAGAAGAATTAGTTAATTTGCCAAAACTAGAAAAAGATGAAAATTCAGACCCAATATTTTTAATATCTAGATCTTTTGACGTAAATAAACCGGGTACAGATATAGAAAAATTAGTTGGAGGAGTTTTAGGAGGAAGTTTACTAAAGGGTACATTAAAATTAAATGATGAAATAGAAATAAGACCCGGATTATTTATAAATAATAAATGGATTCCTATAAAGACAAAAATAGTCTCATTAAAACAAGGTAATTATGGTGTAGAAGAAATTTTACCAAGAGGAACTGCTGGAATCGGAACAACTTTAGATCCTTCAGTTACAAAGGATGATACATTGGCGGGTCAAATTGCCGGATATGTAAATAAATTACCCCCACAATATGATGAAATAAAGGTAAAATATGAAGTAATAAAAGAATTATTTAATGAAAATGAAAAAATTCAAAAGGGAGAAACAATAATAGTAGGAGTATATAATATAATTTCTGATGGAATTGTAAAAAACATAGAAAAAGAAAACATACTTACTATAAAATTAAATAAACCTATTTTAGGATATAAAGATGATAAAGTAATAATATTAAAAAATATTAACAAGAGATGGAAAATATTTGCAATTGGTAAATTATTATGAAGTATAAGATATTAATAGATACAAATATATTTTTTATCCCATTTTATGATAATTTTGACATAATAAATGAATTAAAAGATTTTTTAAGTAGAAATAATATTGAATATGAGGGATTTTATACATTAAGAAAAAATATAATTGAAATTGAAAATAAAATGAATAGTTCTAAATCCGAGAAATGGAAAAAAATATATGGTTTGGTATTAGGATACATAAAAAAGAATAATATAAATATTATAGAAACAAAAGAAAATTATGAAAAGACAGATAGACTTATAATAAAGACTGCTTTATCTGACAAATTTATTGTATGTACTCTAGATAGAAATCTGAGGATAATATTAAAGAAATTACGTATACCAGTAATTTTTTATTCAAATAAGAAATTACATATAATATGGTAACAAATGCAGGTCCGGAATTTTATGCTGCTAAAGAAAAATATGAAAATGCCAGAACTCCTGAAGAAAAATTAAAATATTTATACGAAATGCTAAGAACTGCTCCAAAACATAAAGGATCTGAACATTTAATTGCATGGATAAATAAAAAAATATCTGAATATGAAAAAATAATTGAAGAAAGTAAATACAAAAAAACAGGAAAAGGTATAAAATTAATAGAGAAATCTGGTGATATTTTAATAAGTATATTAGGAATAGAAAATTCTGGAAAAAGTTATTTTTTAAGGAAATTCACAAATGCAAATGTTGAAGTGAACGAAATTCCTTTTTCTACAACAAATCCAGCAATTGGCACCATATTTTATAATTGTGTATATTACCAATTTGTTGAAATTCCATCTACATTTGAAAGAAAATTTAGATCAATTTTATCTCTATCAGATTATTATATATTAATATTAGACGAAAAAAGGAGTATAAAAGAGCAATTAGAAAAAATAAATAAATTTTCTGAAGAGATAATTGAATTCAATACAATTCTAAATAACAAATATAAAATAATATATAATAAATTTGATGATTTTAAAGATATAAATTTAAAAGAAATATTAGAAGATATAATTAAGGATTTAAATTTAATAAGGGTAAAGCCTATAGATTCAGATCATTGTGTAATATTAAATAAAGATTCCACTATAAAAGATTTCATTGAAAAGATAAACAAAAAATGGATAGACAAATTTAGATATGCAAAAATAATTAGAGATAATAAAATTATAAGGGCTGGATTAAATTATAAATTAGAAGATAAAGATATTGTTGAACTAAAATTAAAAATATAATTATTATTTTTTTTCAAGCTTTTTCTTTAATTCCATTATATCTTTTCTAGTATATTCTAACAATATTGCAATTACAGACAGCCATAATACCGATAACCATGTAAATAAAGCTGCTATAACCATGGCAGCTGAACCTTGCAGTACAAAAGGTAATTCTATACTCTTAAATAATAAGAGATATCCCAATATCATATTAATGAAAAATCCTACCAACAATATTATTTCTAACAAATTTGGCACTTTGTAGTCAAAGCTAGCCATTAATAATTTTTAAATTAAATATTTATATATATTTCTATGAAAAGTTTAGATAAAAAATCAAGAAAAAAATTAATTGAAATATTAAAAAATGATTATAAAATAGAATGCGAAAAATTAAAAGATAAAAACATTTCTTTAGACGAAGAAAATAATATTTATATATATAATAATATCCCAGTAGCATTTATAAAAGATGAAAAAACATACCCGACATTATTTCTAATAAATGATTGTGAAACAAATATGAATTACGTTAAGATAAATATCGGAGCAAAAGAAAAAGTATTAAATGGTGCTGATGTGTTTAGACCGGGAATAATTGAATTTTCAGATTTTAAAAAAGATGAAATAATACTCATAATATCTGAAGATGATAAATTATTAGCAATTGGAAGGGCATTATATGATAGTAATGATGCTATTAAAATGGAAAAAGGAAAGATAATTGAAAACATACATTATTATGGAGATAAAATAACGAAATATTATTTAAATAAAATTAAAAATTGATTTCTGATTTAATAAATTACTATACTTTCTTAGTTTATATACTGAAATATTGTATTTATTCATAAATTTATTATTTAGATATCTAATTAGTTCATTATAATCATTAAATTTTTCTATTAAATTGTTTAACATATACTTAGTTCCTTCCCTAACAACCCAAACGCCCAAGGGAACTTTATATTCTTTCGTTACAAATCTAAATACAACTAAATCTCCAATCATTTTATAATTTCTCATAAATTCTGCAAAAGATAATTTTAAGGCATTATAACCTCCAGATTCATCATCTCTGCCAATTATACTATATTTAGAATGTAAATTATATATGGAACCTGGTATTAATGCTTCAATTAATTCACAATTTCCATTACCTGAAAAAAATATCCCATAAAAATCATTTCCATATAGAGAATAATAAAATAAATAATATTTATCATTAATTTTAGAATACTCTTTTATTTCTTTCTTTATTTTTTTCTCTAAAATTTCATGAACTGAAGTTATTGCCCATCTACTTGGAACTAGCTTTCTATTTATCTTATATCCAAAAAAACCTATTGAAAATAATCTTGATAAATAATAATCAGACATTCCAGATTTATATAGATAATATATAGAATCTTCTGCCTTCAGTTCATCCACTTTATATATTTCATTTGGTATTCTTGGATTTTCATTTATCTTTATTTTATCTATTATTCCAGAATATCCATATAAACCTATTATTTTTGAAATTTTTATATTCTTACTTATTTTATTTAAACGTATTTCTATATTTATAGATTTAACTGATAACATAGAATCTAAGATCTCATTATACAATCTATCATTTTTTTTGGGTAAATTTGCATTCACAATTTTGCTTGCATTTATTAAATTTATCCTACTCTTTATAATTTCTTCAATATCTATATTGTTTTTTGCCCAATATATTGGATTATCATATAATTCTATATCTTCATTATAAGATGTCAATACCCCCAAAGATAATTTTGGATAATTGATCGAACTGATTAAATTTGATGGGGGAGTATACCCATTTATATCCTTTTTTAATATAATAGATTTCCCATATAATTTCTTGTACTTTTCTGCAAGCCTTTTTGCATTTATAACATCCATCATTATAGATTTTTATTCATTTTTTAAATTATAAATTTTGATGGATATAATATACATACCAACAAAATATAAATTAAAAGAAATTAAAAATTTAGATGAATTAAAAAAATACTTACCAAAAAAATTTGCTTTAATATCTTTAATACAATATTACGAATATACTAAAAGAATATACGAAATACTAAAAAAAGATTATGAAATAATATTAAATGAAGGACTGTATGGGATAAATGTTCTAGGATGTTATTCAGAACCGGCAAATATAAAAGAGGTTGATACAATATTATTAATTGGAAATGGAAAATTTCATGCAGAAAATATTACAAGAAAGTTAAAGAAAAAAGTAATTGTCTATGACCCTATATACGGGGAAATAAATATTTATGAACCAGATTATAACTTCAATAGAATTTTAGAATTTTTATTAAACAAATTAAAAAATTCAAATAATATTGGAATAATATTATCTATAAAGCCCGGACAATATTATTATTTAGAAGCATTAAAGGTTAAAGATAAATTAGAAAAAGCTGGAAAAAATGTATACTTGTTTATTGGCGATATAATAGATATTTTACAATTATTAAATTTTCCATATATAGACTTTTGGATTTTTTCTGCATGCCCTAGATTGATCGATGATATAATAAATAATAATATAAATGGAATAACAATTGATATTCTAATAAAAAATTTAGATAAGATAATCGATATTTAATATTCCATGTACAAACATATATAATGCTATTGTAGATATTGTAGAAAATATAAAGAACATTAATATATTTATTATATAATATTTATATAAATAGTAGTAAAATCCTAATTTATCACCACTATTTTCTATACTATTAATTGCGTATATAATTACAAAAGCAATTGCTGCATTAAATATTCCAATTATTATTATCATTGAAGACGGGGTTATAAGCGAATTTAAGTTAAATATATTAAATATAATATTTGGCAATGAATTTATATATTGAGAAACATTAGAATCGAGTGATGTTAAATTTGATATTTGATTAAATTGAAAAGATAATTTATGTAAAATTTCTATAACCATTACACCAACAGCACTTACTATTCCTAAAATAACTGGAGCTAAAATTCTCAATAATGATTTTAATTGAGATAGATCTTCTGCTACAAGGTCTTTAATTCTCTCCTTTACCTTTGATATTAATAAGAAATATTTTGCAATTATCCCTGTTATAGAAGAAGCTTCCGTAGGAGACTGACTACTAGCTTCATATAACAATTCCATTGTAGATCTTAATTTTGATGATGGAATTTTAGATAAGGCTCCATATCTAACATCGAATATTGAATCATAAAATGATAAGCCCATCCTTAAATTTTGGTATATTTTTGATATAAAATCTCCTATTGGGCCGCCTTTATATTTAGAATAAACATGTATCATCGCCTTTTCAAGCGGATAGCCCTCATTTAATGCCGAACTTAGGGATAATAAAAATGGTGGTAAATCCATTTCTATTCTTTCTAAACTTTTATATAAATCTTTATAATGGGAATAATATGTAAAAGCAATCAATGAAATTGATAAACCCATTAAAAGTACAAAAAATTCAGATAATAATACTCCCAAAACATCAAATTTATATAAATATTGATATATTACAAAAAAGATTATAAAAAATAGTAGTATACCTACTGAAAATCCGCTTGCTATCGATATTAATTTATTAGTTAAATCTTTTCTTTTTAAATAATAGAACAAATATATATCGTCCTCTGAAAAAATACTAATCATTTTTGAAGAAATTGCATAGTTAATTGAAAAAAATGCTATAAATGGTATTAAAATATCAAATAATATAAATAAAATAAAAGGACTAAATATATTTCCTAAGAATATTGATGCAAGAGGAAATATCGTTAATAACATAACAGGTAAAGTTATACCCAACATAGATACTAGATTTATTGTAGATCGTATTTCTCTAGAAAATTCATATAGTTCATTTACTAATTCATCTAAAGCTTCTTCTATAGATTTATCTATTTGAAAATTTCTCCTATCTTTATCTGGATCATATAAAGCACTTAAAATGAGCATAACGCCAATATAGAAGAATTTTGCATTTTTTTCCCAAGATCTTGAATATTCTATTAAAGCTTCTGATGCTGAAATATATTTTCTATTATAAACATCTCTTAACAATCTTAATAAATCTAATTTCAATGGTAAGTTAATATTTTTTGCAGCAAATAATATGGCTTGTTCTACATTTGGATTTTGTCTTAATTTAATAGCTAATAATAATAATAAACTTATTAATTGGGATTTTTTCTTTATATTTAGATTATTATACAAAATAATATAATAATAATCTATCAATATGTAAAATAACACACCAAAAGAAGCAAATAATAAGAAATATAAAGGAGATATTATAATTGATGGAATTATCCCTATAAAAATGAACAGTATTAGAAGGAATATTGCTGATGATTCTATCTGATCAATATTTACATCTAGAAGAAGTTCTTCATTTATTTTTTCAAAATTTTTTCTTTTATTTTCATTTACTCTGATCTTTATTATATTTCCAAACGTTTTAACAATTTCCTCATAATATTTTAATTTATTGCCAAAATATATATATTTATATAATCTTAATTTACTTTCTAAATTTTGAATATCTAATTTATTTAACTTAACTTCTTGTATATCCATTTCTTCATATTATCTAATATATAATCTTTCACAATTTCATTGTATTCCTTAATACTTTTATCTACATATTGATAAAATATTTCATTATATGCAGAAACAAAATCTGCTTCCAAAATATCTTTCTTATTTTTTTCTCTTGCTATATCTACTAATAATTTTTTTGACAGACCTATTGTCTCTACCATATTCCATACTCTTTCCCAAGATTTTGACAAATATCTTATCCTAGATGCAACAGCCTTCAATATATCAGAATCTCCATTTATTAATTCTAAAGTTGGCTCTAAATTATCCTTTTCAGCATCATAAATCATTAAATCAGCAAACCCTCTTTCTTTTAATGGATCTTGATCCCAAAACTTTCTTACTTCTGTTATCCTTAATATTCTCCTATATCTTTTTAATCCAGAAGGTTCTCTAATTGGATTTACAATTACTATTATATCTGTAGCTTTGAACGATGTTTTAGGAACTCCAAGATCATTTACAACCCTATCAAATACACCATATGGACTTTCTGCATGTAAAGTACCCATTACTGCATTTGCTAAAGCACCAACTCTCATAGCTTCATATAAAGTTAAAGCTTCTTTAGATCTAACTTCTCCAACAATTATGGCACTATCCCCCATTCTTAAAGATACTCTTAAACCTTCTTCAGCGGATAATTCGGCAGATTTTAGTGAAAATGGGCTCCTGACTTTCATAGGAACTATGTTATACCCTATTGACCTGAAATATTCTGCTGGTATTTCTAAAGTATCCTCTACAGTTATTATCCTAACTTTCTTAGGTATTTCCAACATTAAGGCTGTTAATAATGATGTTTTACCACTCCCCCTTGTGCCAGCAATAAGAATAGTCCTTCCATTTGCAACTAAAAAGGATAATAAACCTGCAGCTTGATAATTTAACATTTTATTATCTATAAACAAAGGTAAAGTCCATGGTTTACTTCTATGTCTTCTAATTATATACGCCAATCCAAATGGAGATAATGGGAGTGATAATGCTGCAACTCTTAGTAATATGTTATTTCCAATTACTAGATCTGTATCCAAAACCGGATTTGCTTCATCAAAAGGTCTTCCAGATATTAATCTCAATTTTGTAGCCCACGATTCTACTTCTCTTCTAGTTGGAGTTACATTTGTAACACACATTTCATATTTAGAATGCTGTAAATATATTGGGGTTATGCCTGCTGGTGGATTTATAAAAAGATCTTCTAAATTTTCATCTAATACTATTTTTTCTATTATTCCAAAACCAATTGTGTATCTAATAATTATACTCTTAATCAATTCTAATCTATTTTTATCTATACTTATGTTATATATAGACATTAATTTCGTTATTATATTATTTAATACATTATTATATATTTCTCTTAATCTTTCTACATCCAAATAATCTTCCTTTCTAGGTTCATATTCCTGTAAAATTTCTATTGCTTTGTGGGATAAAAATGTTTCTTCAGAGAATATTTTATATTCTTCTGGAAATATGTAATATCTAAAAACTGTTTCTTCAGGGTTTTTTAATATAAAAACTTCCGTATTTTTATCCAATCTATAAGAATCTACGATATTATAACTTTCTGAGATTTTATTTATATATTTTGTATCTATAAATTTTGGTTTTATATCACCCAACAATAGTCTTCTGTATATTTCTCTATTTCCAATTTGGTATCCAATCAAAAATGGTTTAATATACTTATAGAAAGGTAATGATTCAAATTTTATTAAAAAGTTATCTATTAATGATACTAAATTTGATATTTGGTTTTCTAAATTCTTACTATTTTTTAATAATGACATCAATTTCCTCTTCATTCTTCTTATAAATACATATGTACCAATTGGATCTTTTAAATAACCCCTATCCAAATAATCTATTACGGTTCTTATTTCTGAATATAATGGATTACTGGTTAATAAATACCTATAATATTCTGATATATTACTTTTAATAGAAAGATATACATCGAGAAAACTATTCAATACTTTTATACTATCTTCATAATACTCTATATTCTCATCTTGTTCAATTATTATTGTATTTACAAACGGATCTATAGACAATATATTTAATATATATTCCATTATATTTGGATCATCTTCAATCGTTGCAATACTATTATAATTTTTAGCATTTACATATAATAATCTTTCTTTCCCATTCATTCTAATTTCATACTGCAAATTATTTAACATATAAAGATTAATATGTATTAAAATATAATAGTTTTACTATGATTGATCCAGAGACACTTAGAAGATTAAAATATTTAGAAGAAAAAATTTCAATGTTTAATAATATATTGCAGACCATAGACGTAACTACCAGAAGCTCTTTAGAGGATTTTAAATTAGAGATAGAAAATATTAAAAAGGAAATAAAAGATATAAAGCAAGAAATAAATGATTTAGAAATAAAAATAAAAGCAATAACTGATGAATTATCAAATTTTGCAACTATAGATCAATTAAAAATTATAAATTCTATTCTAGATTATATAAATCCATTTGATTTCGTTACTAAAAAAGAATTAGATAAACTAGTAAAAGAAAAGATTATAGAATACTTGGGTAATTTATACAATCAGAAAAGTTAAATTTATAATATTCAATATCTTTATTAAGAATTATGAGAAGCTTACTTGGGGTACTTAACAAAAAGAGTAACAAGGACCAGAATGACCAACAGAATTTAGATAATCTATTTCAAGACTTTAATAATCCAATGCCGCAAAATAGCGGACCTTTCAATCAATTTCAGCAGAGTAGTAATATTAATCCTATGACAAACAATTATCAAAATTATTCTTTTGGACAAACATATGGCCAAACATATCAACAAATGTCGCCACAGCAAAGTTTTTCAAATCAATTTAATCAATTTAGTCAATCGTGGAATCTACCTCCACAGCCAAATCCAACCCCAAATCTAAATCAATTTCCACCACAACAAATGCAGATCCAAAATCAACCAGATTTCGGACAAGGAAGTTTTGCTATAGATGAAAGGCTTGAACAATATATAAATAGCACAATAAGTGAAATATTAAAGGATAAATTAAATGAAATAAACGACGAATTATCACAAATAAAAGTATGGAAAGAAAAGGTAGAATATCTTATTAATAGAATGCAAGACCAAATTGATAAATTGGATAATAAAATAACCGAAATAAATAATTTAGCAATTAGAAAATTGGAAGAATATGATAAAGGAATGAGAGAAACAACAACGGAAATACAAGCATTGCACAGATTAATAAGAACGATGATACCTGCTATATCAGAATCTACAAAAGAATTAAGAGAAACTGTAGAAGAACTGAAGTCTTTAAGAGACTCTATTAGAAAACCCTAAATTTTTTAATCCTTTTTAATAAATTTTATTAATGGAAAGAAGGAAGAACGTTATATTAGGATCCATACTATTGGCATTGTTAGCATCAGGATTTATAATTGCTCCAATATTATATCCGATAAATAATAACATAAACTTAAATCAGAATGAACTATATCAAATATCTCAAATTGCCCAATACTGTCAGGCTCTATGTATATATGCAAAGCATAATTTATCTATAGATAATTTAAGTAATACATGTTTAGTATCAAAAAATTCTATATTATATCAATATTGGATTTCTTATCCAAATTCACATAATTGGGGGTGTGAAGTATCAGACAGTAATTTGAATTTATGCAATAATAGTAATTATATAGTATTAGATGATAATTGTTCAATAATTAATATATATTACCAAAATAAGCAGTTGAATATAACATGAAATATATTGACTCTCATTGTCACCTATATAAATTTAATGAAACAGAAATTAAAAGAATAATAAAAAATAGAGATATAATAATACTGTCTGTCTCTGAAGATTTAGAATCTTCATTAAAAAATTTGTTTTTATCTCAATTAAATGAAAATGTAATACCAGCCGTAGGAATTCATCCTTGGAATGTAGAAAATATAAATGAAAAAACATTTAAAATAATAGAAGACATAATAAAAGAAAATAAAATAAAAATACTTGGAGAAATTGGATTAGATAAAAAATTTAAACCAGAAACATTTGAAAAACAGAAAGAAATTTTTGAAAAATTTTTAAATTTAGCAAAAGAATATGAATTAAATTTAAATCTTCACACTCCCAATGCTTCAAATGAGGTATTTGATCTTTTAATAAAGTATGATATTAAAAAGGCGTATTTTCATTGGTATAGTGGGGATGAAAAATTATTGGAAGAAATAATTGATAAAGGATATTTTATAGGTATAAATGTCGCAACAATAATAAATGAGAAGTATAAAAGATATATAGAAATTGCGAATATAAAAAATATAATAACAGAATCTGATGGACCATACAATTATAAAGGTATTATACTCCACCCAGACTTGTTAAAAGACCTTTATAGATTAATTTCAAATATGCAAAAAATAGATTTGGAAGAATTATCAAATATCATACAAACTAATTTTGCTAAGTTCATATATTAACGCATCGTTAACACTATTTAACATTGCATTAATATTTATAAATTTTAAGAAGGATATTCATTAACGTTATATTAAATATGATTAACACAATGTTAATCAATAATGTTTATAAATGTCAAAAAACCTTATAGGTATTATGAGCTACTTGCTCAACGAAAACTATTTAAAAATATTAGAATACATGGCAGATAAAGAAGAATTTACAGAAAAAGAAATAAAGAGACAATTAAAGATAAAGGAAGAAGAAATTAGAAAACTATTATACATATTAGAAGAAAATAATATAGTATATCCAATAAGCATAATAAATAATAATGGAAAATTTGATTTCAGATGGGGGAATAAGATGAGGAATAAAGAAAAATTATTTAGCTTGCTGATTAACAAAGAAATTAATAGAATTAATGAAGAAATTAAAAATACTCCAAAAACAATATACTATTGTAATGAGTGTGGAAGTATATATAATTTCGATGATGCTTATGAAAATGATTTTATATGTAGAGAATGCGGATCATTATTGACTGAAAAAGAAAATTTCAGAATAATAGAATTGGAAAATATCATACATAACCTACAAATATTACTAGATAAATATTCTTCAAAAGTTACAAAGAAAGAAAAAGCATCAAAAACAAAGGGTAAAAAATAATCTTTTATTTTTTTATTTAAATTTATATTTAATGATATTTAAGATTAAAATATATGACTTAACCGAAATATTTAAAGAAACAAAATCTAAATTAGTTAAATTGAACATAGACAATGGGGCTAAAGTATATGGAATAAAACTCAATAAAATGAAAGAAATGATTAGATTTGAAATATCACCAAATAGAAGAATAGGAACTGAATTTTCTGATATTGCAAAAAAATTTGGATTAAAGGGAATATTACATTCAGATGAATTACCAAACTACGGAATATCCGAAGAAGAAGTCAAAAATGTTAAAAAAATATTAAACTGCTCAGATGAAGATGCGTTTATATTATTAATATCAAAAGATTATGAAATAGCCAAAAAGGTTTTTAACTTAATAATAAATAGAATAAATGAATCAATTAAAGGAATACCAAAAGATACCAGACAAGCAAACGATGATGGAACTACATCTTTTTTAAGACCGCAACCAGGTTCTGAAAGAATGTATCCTGAAACTGATCATCCTTACCTATATATTGATAAAGACATTATTGAAAATAATGAATACAATATAATAAGATATAATATAAGTTATGGAGACATTAAAGAAACATTCAATATATATTATTTAAAAAAATTTGATAAAGACCTATATATTAAATTGTTAAATGAAGGAAAAACAATATTAAATTCTATCGATCCAGAATTTATTAAACAAATGTTAAAATCTTTTGGATATAATGAAAAACAAATTGAAAATATAATATGGAGCGAATATATAAATGATATAATAAAAATGTCTTTCGATATAGATTCAACTACTGTGTATTATTTATTCTTTCAGATGATTGGGGATACAGAAAATTTATTCAAAGAAAAAATAGAAAAATTTGATTTAAATTTTGTATATAAGATAAAAGATTATTTAAAAGATAAAAAAATTGTAAAAAATGCAGTACCAATAATATATTATTATTATATCAAATATAATAAGGATATTGAAGATATAATAAGAGAAAATAACTTATATAAAAGAAATAGAGAAGAATTGAAGAAAGAAATTGTAGAATATGTAAAATCATTAAATACTAATGATAAAAAAGTCATTTTTTCAAATGTATTTAGTAAATTTAAATATGTAGCAAATAGTGATGACATCAAAAAGGTATTAGAAGAAATATAAAACATTTAAAATTTTTATATATCAAATATTTATGGAAGAATGTGTATTTTGTAAGATAATAAATAAACAAATACCTTCATATATACTATATGAAGACGACTATTCTATAGCATTTCTAGATATAAATCCATTAAACAAAGGGCATATCTTATTTATACCAAAGAAACATTTTTATAGAATATCAAATATTGATGATGAATATATAAAGAATTTTTATAGAAGTTTCACAAAATTCTTAAAATTATTTGAAGAAAAATTATCGGAAGACTATAATATAATAATAAATAATGGAAAAAAAGCTGGACAATCTGTATTTCATGCACATATACATATATTACCACAATATGACGAAGATGGATATAAAAAATTATTTAATTGGAATACCCATAAATTATCTAAAGAAGAAGCTGAAGAAATAATAAGAAAGTTTAATTTTTAGATTTCCTTATATTCAATAATTCCATCATTTACTATTCTAAATTTTACAGATATTCCCTCTGGTAAGTACCTATGCTTTCTTAATATTGCTTCTCTAATACCATTATCTAAAATCTTCAATTCAACCAAACATTTTGACCAATATTTTATTAAATCTCCTCCAACAATTCCGATTGCATCTCTATTATCAAACAATGAATATACTTGATTTATAACCAAAACTGGTATATTATATTTTCTAGAAATTTCTGAAAATATCTGTAATTGTTTTGCAAGTTCTATATTTACTTCATTTACATTGCTATCACCCCTTTCTAATCTATATAACATTGATATAGAATCTATAACAATTAATCCAACATCATTAGAGTTCTTTTTTACATAATCATATGTTAAATATATTGCCTTTTTTTGTTCAGAAAAATTTACTGGTTTGTATAATAATATATTTTTTATTACATTCTCAAGATCTTCTTTTGCAATCTGTTTTAATCTTTCAAGAGAAAAGCCACCTTCAGTATCAATATATATTACCTTTTTACCAAATTTAGAAATATTATAAGAACTTATTACTGCAATGTTTGTTTTTCCTGATGCAGAAGGTCCATAAAATGATGTGATAATATCGGTTTCGATACCTCCATCTAACAATTTATCTATTGGATATATTCCGGTAGAAATCTTACTCATATAGAAATTTTTTCATTATTTTTTAAAAATATAACTAATATTTAATTTCAATTTCTTTTTCACCTATCTTAATATATAAGTACTTTACTTTCTTTCTAATACTATTTTTATAGTTATTGATTATAAATTCTAATGCTTTGTATATATCATTTATTTTTCTCCTTGTAATTGAATATATCTTTCCATTTCTAATTATTAATTCTTCATTCTTATGTTTTTCATAAAATCTATTATAATTTTTTTCTTCCCACAATAATGGACCTTCTCTTACTTCATATTCTGGTAATTTATCCGGATAATATAATATATAACCATATAAATAATTTTCATCGAAAAAATAATAGTAATTAAAAATTTTAAATCCAATATTATTTATCCATTTTTTAATATTATTAAATAATGATAAAGCTTTACTATTTTTTATATCTTTATTATTTGAATCTCCCTCCATCTTTAAATATATCATATTTACATTGTATTTTTCAGCTAATTTCTTTATTTCATCATAATTCTTATATATTCTATTAAAAAAGAATTTTTCTTTATCTTCAGATATTAAAAATAATCTAGAATAATATATAAATTCTGAAAATTTCTGTAAAGAAACAGAAGCTGCAGCATTTCTGTATTTATCAGTTGGATCAATTATTATTATTGGAGATTTTATTTTATCTTTTGATAAATTTCTTTTTATCTCATCATAATTTTTATAATATTTTTCTAAATCTATTATTACTT
This sequence comes from Candidatus Nanopusillus sp., assembly GCA_049414405.1. Lineage (GTDB taxonomy): Archaea > Nanobdellota > Nanobdellia > Nanobdellales > Nanobdellaceae > Nanobdella. The sequence goes on along the minus strand of JBMSAQ010000006.1, from coordinate 21,008 downwards.
TTGGTCTCCAATTGGATACATTTTTTATAGTATTTTCAAAAGATCCGTAGTTTATTAATATTAATTCTATTGCATATCCAGAAAATCCTCTAACATAAGATTCTGCACCATAAACATTTATATTCTTTGTAAATACTTTCAGTAATCTAATTTCATCTTTCATTTTTTCATTTAATTTACTTATTATATATTTAACATGAAATGGCGAAAGATCAGTAATATTTTTAGCCTCTCTTATATCATTTATTTTCAATATTGGAACTAATTCAAATATTAAACCTTTATAACCCACTTTAAAATAATCTCTAGAACCCTTTATTCTTATATAGTTTAAATTTTCTTTCTTTAAGATATTTTCAACAATATCAGATATATTCTTATCATCTTTAAATAATAAGAATGCATCTACATCAAAATCATTTTTTATCCATGTATCTTTTGCAAATGATCCCCCTAAGAACGGCTCTAAATTATTTGATCTTAATATATCAAAAAACTCATTTATTATATTATATACTCTCTTTTTTTCTTCCTCAGATGGTTTTATTTTAGATAATATTTTGTTATAATCTATCATATCTTAAATCTTAATATTGCACCTATTTTAAAGTTTGAAAATTGTTCCCCTTCAGGATGATTTTTTGATATTATTTCAACTTTTGCATTTGTTTGTTCAATTAATTCAAATAATTCTTTAGTCTTATCTTTATAATCTTCTGATATTAGTATTGTATCTACTGCGCCAATTTCTAATGCTCTTTTTACATCATCAAATCCATAAATTACTAAACCAGTACCTTTTCCAAGATGTTCAAAAAATAATTTTGTTAATTCTATTTCCCTTACATATTCTGTTTTTTTTAATACATCTTTTGCCCTTTCTAATAATTCTTTTAACCCGTGTTCATTTGAATATGCCGTATCATATACAGCCAAAATTTTTTGTTTAAGATGATATGGTAAATAATCACCATTAACAAATTGTTCTTTAAGTAATCCCGGCCCTCCAACCAGTATACCAACCAATTTATCTAAATCTTTTTCAAAATAATTTCTAACTTCATCTGCTAAATATTTTAACCATAAATGAACATCTTGTTCTATTAATCTTTGGAATCTTACAGAAGATTGTCCTCCAGCCCTTATTTTACCAGGAACCCATGATTGCTTATTTTCTAATACTATCAATTGATTGCCTTTTAATACTCCTATAGAAGCTTCTCCTCTATCTAAAACTATTAACCCATATATTTGCTTTGGTAATATTAATTCTTTTAACGGGTCTAATACAAACCTAGAGTCACATCTATATAATCTAATGTTTAATTTATCTGGAGGTTCTATTGCCCATAATCTTATATCGACTTCTCCAGGTCTGTTTGATATATTTCCACAAAATACTACTAGACCATTGTCTGGAAGTTTTTTTAACCCTTTCAGATAATTTATTATTTTTGCCAATGCATCCATCACATGTTGCCTAGTATTCTTATCCTTAATATTTTGAGCAGTTGAATATTCATAATTTAAATGGTCTAAAATCTTAGCTAAGTCATATCCGGCCGGTATATAATATGAAATTAGTTCTGTAGCCCTGCCATTATAATTACTTAATTCTTCTATTAACATTTGTAATTCAAGTTCTTTAACATCCATTATATAGAAAATTAAAGATAATTTTTAAATACCAATATATTCAGTTACATACTTCATATCATAATTTAAATTCAATTTTTTAGATATATTTAGTATATTATTTAAATCTCTATTGAGAAATTCTTCATAATATTGAGAATTAACTGGTATTGCTTGCGACACATCTATTATATATGGAATATTGTTAAATATAATTATGTTATATTCTGAAAAATCTCCATGAATTAATTTGGCCTTATTATATATTTTTTTATATTGATCTAATATATCAAAAAATAATTCTTCCTTATTTTCAATTAAATCATAACAATCATGTAATAGTAATGGTCTATTTTCATAACCTACATATTCCATTACCAATATATTTCCTTTATATAAGTATGGAATTGGAACTCTCACTAAATTTTTGTACATTTTTCTTAGGTTTATATATTCCTTTTTTACCCATGTATATATTATTCCAATCTTTGTTCTTGGAAAATTATGTATTCTAGGATCTGTCTTTAAATAATTTACTTGTTCTTTATAGCTTATTGACATTACTTTATATATCTTTATTGCAAATTTTCCAGATCTTACAACAATTGCTTCCTTACCTTCAGAGATTAACGTTAACTCATCTTTTATATAATGATCTCTATATAATTTATCCAAATAGTATAATGTATTTTTATCAAATACTTTTCCATACACTTTCCATATTTCTCTATACTTCATAATAATATATCTATAAGACTAGCTCTTAAACCTGGTAAAAACCCTAAATAAAATATCATCGTATATATTACATTTTTTATATCATCATTTAAATAATATTTTGTATATAGTGCAATGAATAATGTTAAAGATAATTTTAATCCATAAAATAATAAAGGATTGTTATATTGAAAAATAAGAATGTTTAATAGCAGATGTTCTGATTGTAAATTAAAATAATATATAGAAATAATCGAAAAAATAGTCTCATATATTTCACCAAAGATTGATAAATAAAATAATTTTTCTTTATATGATAAATAAATTAAAATAGAAAACAATATAACGAATATTAAAAATGGTAATAAATTTATTGATCTTCCAAAAATAAAAATTGGAATCTCCAATATTAAAATTATCAATAATATGTATAAGTAATACTTTCTATATTTATATAAAAAAAGAACTGGTAAAAAAGATATTAAAATCCATAATTCTAACAAAGGTGTAAGTAATAGATATGTTCTTACTGTATAACCTAAATCCATGTTTACTCTTGGAATAATAAATATTAAAGTCAAAATAATTAGATTTAATAAAAAATATCTATCGATAATTACTTTCTTATTTTTTACGAAAAGATAATAAAAAATGATAAAACCAATAACAAATAATAACCCATATAAAAATGTATTATATATATTATATCTATATTGATATTCTACTACAGGATGTATAAAATATTGATAAAAATTTTGATAAAAATTCATTAACGCCTATAATATTGAAAATAGTGGAGTAAATTATTTAATAGAGCAATTATATTATCCAGTTTTGTCGCAATTGTATCTAACTTTGTACTTAATATTTGTATAGCATTATAATCGACTTGATTTGTATATTGATTTGTATATCCATAATTCTGAGAGAAATTTGATAAATATGCTTGAGGATTTAATTGTCCCGGAAATTGATTTTGCTGAAATACATTTTGATTTTGAACTGGTGGTGGATATGGTGGTGGAAACGGGTCATTTGGATATGGACCTGAAGGATAATTTCCTGGTCCTCCTGGTGGATAATTCATAAAATCTCCTTGCTGATTTATATCATAATCTTCATCTTTCTTTTTTCCAAATACATTTTTTATAAAATCAAATGCCATATAATATTATAAAATTTTTTAATATATAAAATTATTCTTCTTCCTCTTCCAAACCTTTTTCCATAAATTCTTCATGGGAGATTGGAAGTTCTCCTTTTTTAGACAATAGTCCTCTATTTCTTAAATATTCTCTAGCAATAATATAATATAATAAAGCTAAAGATTTTGCTCCTCTATTATTTGCTGGTATAGCAATGTCTATATAGTTTAAAGAATTATTTGTATCAACGAATGCAATTGTCACCTTTCCAGTTCTGTATGCATCCAATAATGCATTTCTATCAAGTACAGGATCTGTTATTATAACAACATCTACATCTTTAAATATATCTAAAGCCGGGTTTGTTAATAATCCAGGAGGATATCTCTTTGGATAAACATTTATTCCCGTATATTTATTTAACATTTGTAATGGTTTTCTCGCAGCCTCTCTTCTACCAACTGCCAATATTTGATGTGGCTCATATTTTGATAACAATTTCGTTGATAACCTTAATCTTTCGTCTAATTTTATTACATCTATAATAGCCAACCCATCGGATCTTATTCTAGCTATAAACTTTTTCATTTGTTTGTTCTTTATTCTTGTACCTATATGAACACCCGCCTTTATATATTCTTCTAAACTAACCAACCAAATGTTTTCCTGTGCCATTTTATATAGCTTTCTTTCTTCCAGTTCTTCTTGAGCCGTATTTACCATACTTTATTGGATATCCATGTTTAGGTAGTGGAGTCATTCCACCTTTATTTCTTTTATGTTTACCTCCAAATGGATGATCGGCAGCATTTCTTGCAGTTGGCTTACTAATTGGCCATTTTCTATGATGCGCTCTTTTGAAATAATATTTGTTTCCAGCTTTAATAAATGGTTTATCTGTCCTCCCACCCCCTGCAACTGTTCCCAATATTGCCCTAGAATATAAATTAACCATTTTTATTTTTCCAGATGGTAATTTTAATATTGCATACTTATCTGTTTTTTGAACTAATATACATGATGTTCCCGAGGTTCTTGCAATTTTTCCCCCATCTCCTGGAGAAATTTCTACCATACAAACATTTGAACCATCTGGAATGACTTTTAATGGTAAAATATTTCCATTCTCTACTGGAGCATTTACACCAGCATAAATTTCTTTCCCAACATATAAACCCTCAACAGCAGGAACCAAAATTGCTTCTCCAGTTTCAAATTTTATTTTAACAATTGGAGCGTAATGAACTTTATCTTTTATTATATCTACAACAACACCTTTTACTTTATCTTTCATTTCTTTTTCATCTAGAGGTCTTAAAGAAAATTTGCCTATCGAATAAAAATCTGGAACTTTATATATATTCTTTCCCTTACCTAACCTTTGCTGTAATAATGTATTTCCACCCATTTTATATTAATCCTAATTTAGATAATACGTCTTGAGCCTTATATTCTTTTTCTAATGTAACATATGCCTTCTTTTTTCCTTTATAATCTACCAAAGTATTTACCTTCTTTACTTTAACATTAAATAATTTTTCAACAGCTTCCTTTATATCTTTTTTTGTAGCAGATCTATTTACGATAAAAATAACTTTATTGTATTTATCAAGCAAGTACATACCTTTTTCTGTTAATTCAGCATAAAGTATGACATCTTTTATATCCATCTTATAATTTCATATATATAAATTTCTTAAATTTTCTATTGCCTTTTCACTCCAAATAATAAATCTACCCAATTTACCACCAGGAGCCAATTTTTCTATATTTAATTGACTTACCTTTGAAAATTCTACACCATCAATAGAAACCTTCGGTAATTCAGAATCTGACGATAATACAAACAAAATTCCTCTATATTTTTTTATTCTTCTATTTCTCATTTTTCCTTTTCCAGCCCTTTGTTTTTTGTTCTCTTTTACATATTCAATAAATTTTTCTATTTTCAATTTATTAAATAATTTTCTATATTCCTTTGCTTTCCTTAATTCTTCTAAATTTGATATAACAATTGGTAAACCAAAAGTATTAATTGATTCACTTAAATAAATAAAGGACTTTGTATATCTGTTTTTTATATAATCTATATTTGAAGATGCAGAAATTGCAGACAATATTGCTAACCTTTTTTCTTTTTTGTTTATTTTTCTATACCAATTTTTTTCAGGTTTTGGTGGATGTGCTCTTCTTCCTTTTACAGCATTTGGTATTACTCTAGCTACCCATATAAAATTACCAGCAATTTTTGCAAACACGGATCTCGGGACTCTTGATATACCTCTCTTATATGATGATCTATATGAATACCTTCTCTTTGATGTCCATGCAGAAGCTTCCATACCCGCATACTTATATGAACCATGTGGTACCCTATGACTTAACATATATGCTCTAAATACTTTGTATACTATATCTTCTCTTATTTCGAATTTAAAATGTTCTGGCAATTCTATTTCTTTTATTCTATTACCTTCCTTATCATAAACAGATATCATATTTTCCATGGCTATATTTTATATATAAAACATATTTAAATCTTTATAATAACCCACATTGACTATTAAAATATGTATGAACTTATTAACGATATCATTAAAAAGAGCCTTAGAAAAATTACCATAATATTCAGTATAATAATTACATTAATAATTGTAATAGGTTATTATCTACCGGTATTAAAAATATACTATCCAGTTTTATATTTATCTGCAATTATTTTTTCATTAGAAGTTATATTTCTAGAATATTATAAAACAAAAAAGTCTTTAGATAGATCTTTGTTATATTATATAGCATATTTATATTCTCTTTCATTTTCTACAAATAATACTAGAAGATTATTAGAAATTGCAATCGAAGAAAAAGCAGAATTTAAGGATATAAACTACTACATGTCAAAGATCCTTTATTTAACAAATAAGTATAATTATACAATTCCAGAAGCTATAAGATATACCCTACCATATATTCCAAATAGTAATTTTAAGAGTTTTCTAGAGAGATTTGCAACTTCAATTGATATTGGTGAGGAAATTTCAGAATTTTTATATAAGGAATATGAAACCCAATTGGCAATATATGAAGCAAATTATGAAAAAGGTTTAGAAAATATAAGATTATTAGATGAATTTATAATATCTTTATTATCATCTTTAGGATTTGCATTTTCTTTAATATTATTTATACCATTTTTAATAAGCACAAATATAATATTCTTGCTAATAAATTTCTTTATAATATTTGTTGTAACTAATTTACTTATATATTACGTATCAAAATATTACATTCCTGATGATGGACTATGGTCTCGTTCAAAAGAAAAACCAAAAGAATATGTAACAATAAGATATTTATTTTATCTTTTGTTACTAATATCCTATATATTATTCTTAATACTATTTCTAATATTAAAATTACAATTGTTGGAGGCATTCGCAATAGCAGTCACTCCATTAGCATATGTAAGCTATAGGATGATATTATTAGAAAGAGCATTAAAAATAAAAGAAAATCATTTCCCAGCATTCTTTAGCAGTATAATAGAATACTCGGAAATATTTGGAAACAATCAAACAAAAATATTAGATAATGTCGTCATACATGATTTTGGTTTATTAAATGAAGATATTCATAGGTTAAGGAAAAGAATGAATATAACAAAAAATTATTCTGAATCATGGAGACATTTCATAATTGAATTGGGTAGTTCAATTACAGAAAAAATAATAAAAGTATTTGAAAAGGTTTTATCATATAATGGGGATACAAAAAAAGCTGGTGATATGTTATATAATATATTAATAAAAATAATTGAACTTAGATCAAGAAAATCTCAATTTATATCTAATTTAAGGGGTATTATATATGGAACATATATAGCATTTATAGCAATTCTATTCATAATTGTTCAAATATTATATTTATTAGATCAAATGTTTCAAGGTATATCCACAGCACTTGGTACTGCAGTATCTCAAATAGGCATAAATATATATACATTTTCAATACCTCTATATGTGATACAGAATTATATATTTATTTTATCTATTATTGAGGCATTTATATTAGCTGGAATAATAAAAAACATAGATGGGGGATCTAAACTAGGAATGTTCTTAGATGCAACAATTATGATATGGTTAAGTGCATTATTAAATATTGGAGTATATTATTTATTTACATATGTATTTTCTGGCTTATCTTTAGTAAAGGTATAATTTATTTTTCTTTCTTTTGGTATAAAATCTTTTAATATATTATTTTTAATATAAACACTACCCAAAATATCATTATTATCTTTTGCTATATAAAAACCATTCTCAAAATTTTTTTCCAATTTTATATTTTCATTAGATTTATAAAAAAGATTTTCCTTTTTTATTTCAATATTTTTATTAGAATTTATTCCAAATATTTGTGCTCCTTCTATACTAAATCTATATCTATTATTTTTTTCTATTTTAATAACATACAAACCATATTTTTTTATATATTTTTCGTCCAAAAAGTCTGGAAAATTCTTATTAAACATATATATTTTATCCTTATTAATAAAAAATCTATATTTCTTTATTATTGACTTATCTATCTTCATATTATAGTATTCTTCTATTTTCTTAAATATTTCTTCTACAATTTTTTTGTTTAGTTCTTTCATAACTTTTCTACAGCAGCTTTTATATATGATATTTCATTTTCATTAAATCCCAATATTTCCGCATATTTTCTCCCTATTTTTTCATTATTTTTCATTAAAACTATTAATGTGTTTATATATACTTCTCTAACTCTCTTTTTTGATGTATGAACCTTCTTCTGTAAATTTTTTGACAATTCTTCAATTTTTTCCCTTATTTCTTTATTTTGAGCCAATCTTTTTACATACTGTGGCATCCTGTACTTTGTAAATTTATTATATTTCTTTTCTTTTGCCAATGCAACACCAGCATACATTAATGTTGTAAAATATCTTAATAGATCCCAATATTGTCTTTTATAAATTCTTCCATAAAATATAACTGCCAATGATAACCAATTATAAGCTTCATATATTTCTTTTATATTTTCATATTCATTCGATATATTCTCTTCAACCCATGCCTTAATTTCTTCAGGATCCATATCTACATCAGCAAATGGTAATGTAGACCCCATTATTGTAGTTGCTTTAAACATTTGACCCAATGCTCTAAATATTGTAATCTCTCTTTCTCTATAACCCAAAACTTCTAAGTCTTTTAAGGTAATATGATTGCTCATTGTTGCCAATGCTTGCAGATCATTTATTGCACTTCTTAAATCTCCAGAAGATCTTTCTACAAGTGCAGATAATGCATTATCATCAATTGTTATTTTTTCACTTGCACAAATTCTTCTTAACTGTCTTATTATATCTGTATTTGATAATTTTTTGAATTCAACCACATTACATACATCTCTTAATTTTTTAAACTTAAGATCCCATGGATCATTTGCAGTTAATATTATTGGCCATCTTGATTCTTCTATTATTTTTATTAATGCCCCTATTCCTCCTCTATCTTGAAATCCTGCTAACCCATCAACTTCATCAACCAATATTATCCTTCCCTTTTTGAAAAAAGGTTTTCCCTTTATTGCTTCTCCTAATTTTACATGTATAGCTCTCGCATTTCTATTATCTGAAGCATTTATTTCTACAACTTCATAATTTAAATCATTTGCAATTGCATATATTGATGATGTTTTTCCAACACCTGGAGGTCCATATAATAATAATGCTTTTTTATCCACATTTGGATATTTTTCAATAAAAGATTTTATTTTTCCAACAGCTTCTGCTTGATTAATTATTTCATTAATATGTTTAGGTGCATATTTTTTTATCCATGGTTCAACCATTATTTATATTTTTAGTTAGGATATTAAAATTATGTTTAAGAATATGTTAGTATGATTACTATTTAATAATAAATAGTAACAATAGATTTAAAAATCTTTTTAGTAATATATTTACTTAATGGAAGGAATACCCTTATCTTCAAATCAAAATCAATCTAAAACATTAGAAGAATCAGTAAGGAAGGCATTACATAAAGCTGTGTTTGAATACGCACTTTATTTATCTACAAAGGGCGATGCACTCGAAAGAGTATTAAAAAATGCACCACAAGCATTACCATCGTTATCAAAACTAATAAAAAATTTAGAGAAGTTTGGTGAATGTAAAAGTTTTTTAACCAATGATCCAAAAACTCTCCGAAAGTGTATAGATGAATATAACTTTAAAAGAGGCATACTTAAAGGTATTCATCATTATACTATAAAGAAGCGTCCACCAGTAGAAATTGAAGAATTTATAAAAAGTTTAGAAGCTTTAGCAAATGGAGGCAAACAAGTAATAGAAGATTTGTATAATCTATACCACTTATTTAAAACCATCCCAATATCTAAAAAAGATATAGATAAAGATATATTTGAAATAGTACCCGAAGTTCGAGCTATTACGTTTCTTATAGTTCGATATTTGGATGATCCTGAAAATTATGGAAAAAAACTTAGCAAATATTTAGGAAAAAAACCATCAGTAGCAAAATATCTATCTGTATTGAAAGAAGCGTTTTCAAAAATACCATCTTCTATAGGTAGCAAAAAAGCAGAAATAGATGAAGTAGAAATAAGAAAAGAATTAGAGGAAGTCATAAGAAACTATGATCTTTATGCATCTTCTATAATAAACGCACACGGAGTAGTAATACGAGAAGCTTTACCATCATTAGCAACATTAATTGAAAACTTAAGAAAATTGAACAAAATTAATCTTTTAACTAATGATCCAAAAATTCTCAGAGAATATGCAGATATATATTACTTTATGGGTTCCTTCATGGAAAGTTTTCTAGAATGGTCAGTATCAAAGTATAAGCACTCACCAGAGGAAATTGAAAGATTTAAAAAAGGTTTAGAAAAATTAGCAAATGGAGGCGAAGAAATAATAGAGGGTTTATATAAATATTATAAAGAAGTAAAAGAAACTACATTAAAGAAGATGCTAAAAGATAAGAATTATCAAACCATATCTCCATATGAAGTAAGAAAAGCACATGTAAGTGCACGTATACATGCAGGTGAAAAAATTAAGCATCTCCTAATGAATTACTTTAGGAGCCCTGAAGAGTATGAAGACCAAATTATGAAATATGTAGTTACTTTAGGAAGCTTGAGTATGAAATATGTAGGGAAGTCTTTAAAGTAGTTTAATAAAGCAGCATAAAAGGCTGGAGTAAAGAACTAAAAGAGTATATACAGAACATATATAAGAGAAAGAATTATACAAGTGAGTAAAGAACTTGCACAGAATAGGCAGCTCTTGTACTTTTTTATCTTGATTTAGCTCTGCAATATATTTTAAATTATTTTAATGACATTACTATTATGATTACTATTTAATAATAACAGATTTAAAATATTTTTAATAATTAATTTAGTTATGGTGGACAAAAATAATGAAGAGAACATACTAAATACATATCTTCTTCTTAAGGTACTTCATGCAGAACTGCTTCAATGTAATGCATATATCAACGACATAGTAGCAAAGATCAATCGCCAAATATATTATAATGCTATAGAAGCATTAGAAAAGAGAGATATTAAAATGCTCATTAAACTGGATCGAATAGTTTCATCATTAGATAAATTAATGCAAATTATATCTAAACAGGGCATTTGCAAAACAACTCTTTGTACATATAGAGCAGAATATAACATGACTATAAATAGTTATATAGGATGTACAAAAAAATGTTATTTTTCTACTGGTATATTAAGAGCTTTTGATGAATACTTAAAGAAAATAAACTTTATCAAATTTGACAAATCTTATTTTGAAATGAAAATTAATAATTTAATTGAAGTTATAGAACATTTATCATCTTCATCAGTACTTAACGATTTGTATAATAGATTTGAAAAGAAAATTAAAGAAACATTAAATAATGTAGATATTGACAAATATATAAAAATTGGAAATCTATCAGATTTTAAAGAAAAAGTTGATCACTACAGAAATACTTATCAACTGGCATCTGATTACATTAAAGAGATTATAGAACATCTGTTAAAAAGTCCTAAAAGGAATATAGAACAACTTAACAAAAGTGATGAAATCTAACATTATTTAGCAAGTATATATACCAAAGTATAAAAAAGCTAAACTCTCGAAAATTATTAAAAGAGATTATATTAATGACCTATCTAGGTCTAGTATATTATTGTCTTTTATATCGGACAAGTTTAAATTATATTGAGAATTATGGAAAAATTATAAAGTAAAAATAATATAAAATATTAATGTAAAAATTTTTTAATTTTTATTTAACGACCAAATAAAGATAAAAGTCCACTTAACATACCACTTTCGACTATTTTACATGGTAAGATAGCTTCATATTGGTTATCATTTACAGTATAAAGCACTCTTACATATGCATTTCCTACAATGATATTATTATTTACACTACAACCATTCATAGATCCATAATTTATATTTCCCAAATCACATGTTGAATTTTTATAAAAATTATACACTACTACATTTTCCAAATTTTGTTTTGCAGTAATTATAATTAAAGATTCTCCATTTGCATGTTGACAACTATATGTAAAATATTTCAAATATGGGGGTAAATATGATGTTACATAATATATGTATACTGCATACAATACAACCAATATAAAAATCGCCACACCTACCCAAATCGCTAATCTAGGTATCTTTGATATATCCATAAAATTAATTTTGATCTACGTATATATAAACATAGATATATTTATTTCCCTTATCTTCAATTTTCATATTTTTTAAAATCTCTTCATATTTTTTATCATCTATATCAAATAGATCAGGATATTTATTTAATATATAATCTGCTATTAACCTTTTTATCATAATATCTCCATTCTTATGCAGACTTTCGGCATTGCATTCATCTAAAATCCCTTCTATTATATATTTTGGAATCTTAAATTCATATTCAATATTATATGACATGTAGAATTTTACTATTTTCCAAAATATAAATAATTGCTTTATAATCTTGAATTTCAAAAATGATTATCAAAAATTATTTTCTACTTTGTAAACCCTTAAGTCCTATATATGCTAATAAAGCACTTAGTTGTATTATCGGATCTGAACCTTCTAATAATCTATATTCTATTTCTCCAACATAATATATTATATCTAATTTTTCTTTTTCAGATATATTCATTGAATATACTTCCTTTGATAAATATTTAATTATATCTTCCCCCGCAAGACCATATTTTAACATTAAATCAATTAATTTTTCTCTAGCCTCAACAAATTTCCCTTCATATGCTAATTTTAATACTTCCTGTAATTCTTGTGGTTTAGCTACAGAAGCAACTTCATATATTAACTCTGGAGTTATATTTTTAGAATATAGGGCTGCGGCTTGTAGCATATTTATTGATTTTCTCATATCACCTTCTGAAATATAATATATTGCTTCTAATGCATCATCACTTATATTTAAATTTTCCTTCTCAGCTATTGATTTTAATAAATTAAATACATCCTTTTTACTTAATTGTTTAAACCTAAATACAACAGTTCTTGATTGTATTGGTTCTATAATTTTTGATGAATAATTACATGCTAATATGAATCTTGTTACTGAAGAATATTCTTCCATTATCCTTCTCAAAGCTTGTTGCGCATCTCTTGTCATTGCATCTGCTTCATCCAAAAATAAAATTTTAAATGGAACATTTCCAATTGGTTTTGTTCTTGCAAATTCTTTTACCTTTTCTCTTATAACATCTATTCCTCTATCATCTGAAGCATTTAGTTGTAATACATTTTGCTCCCATCTATCCCCATATAATTCTCTAGCAAGCGCCAATGCAGCAGTTGTTTTTCCAACACCGGCAGGTCCAGCAAATAATAAATGAGGCATATTTCTATTTTCTACAAATGCTTTCAATCTCTTTACAATCTCATCTTGTCCTTTTATATCATCCAATCTTTTTGGTCTATATTTTTCAGTCCATATTTCGTTCTCTGGCATAGATTAATAATTTAAATTAAAACTTAAATAAATATTATTATGAATTTTGAATATATAAAACATAATGATTTAATAATATATTATAAGATTTATGATCTTGAATGTTACCCTCCAAAAGAAGATTCCTTTTTATTAAATGATCATATAAAAGAATTTGCTAGAGATAAAAAGGTTTTGGATATGGGGTGTGGATCTGGAATCCTAGGTTTAGAAGCATATAAATATACGAAAGATGTTTCTTTTTCTGATATATCTGAAGAATGCTTAAAACTATCTAAAATAAACTTTTATATAAATTATATAAATAATAATGTTGATTTAAATTCCTTATATAAAAATATAGAAAAAATAAATTTATCGGTAAAATTTTATCATTCTGATTTATTTAATAATATAAATGAAAAATTTGATTTAATATTATTTAATCCCCCATATTTACCAGAAATAAGTTATGAGGGAATAAAAGTAAAACGGTGGGTTTCTGGAGGAAAGCTTGGATATGAGACAATTGATAGATTTTTATATCAAAGCATAACTAAATTAAATAATTTTGGAGAAATATTGATAATGATGTCTTCAATAACAAATCCCCAATATATATTAAATAAATATTCAAAATTTTATGATTATAGGATAATAGATAGCAAACACATTTTCTTCGAAGATATATTTTTAATATATTTAAAGAAAAAGTTCTAATTATGATAGTCGATGATCATGCACATCTATTTTTATATAAAGATGTTGATGAAAAAATAAAGGAAAATATTGAAAGAAACGTAAAATATATAATTGAAAATTCTATAGATGTTGATAGTATGAATATAGTAATTGAAGAATCTAAAAAGTATGGTATAATATATTATGCTTTAGGATTGTATCCTGAAGAAATTGTAAATATGAATGATAATGATATAGAAAAAATATTGGAATTTATTGAAGAAAATAAAGATAAAAAATTTTTGGCAATTGGAGAGGTTGGATTAGATTTTTCTAATGTAGATGAAGATAAAATTAAAAAACAAAAAATATATTTTGAAAAATTTTTAGAATTAGCAGATAGATTAAAGAAACCAGTAATAATTCATAGTAGAAAGGCTGAAAAAGAGGTATTAGAAATATTAACAAGTTATAATAATAAAAGAGTATTACACTCTTTCTGGAAACCTTCTTTAGTAGACAAAGCAATTGAAATAAATTGTTATTTGTCAATACCAACAATTGTTTACAGAGATTATGGATTTCAAAAAATTGTAGAAAATGTACCATTAGAATTTATTTTAACTGAAACAGACTCTCCATATTTAGATCCAATAGAAAAAGGTAAAATAGTAAATAATTCGTGGAAGATAGTATACTCATTAGAAAAGATATCTGAAATAAAGGATATAGATAAGAAAGAATTGGAAGAAATAATATTTAATAACTTTATTAAGGTATACAATATAAATAATGATGAATAAATGTAGGCTGAAAAATGATGTAGAACCCGGAAACTGATAAAATGAAAATAATATCTTGGAATGTTAATGGATTAAAATCTATAATTCAAAAAGGTTTAATTGACTTTATTAAAAAATATGATGCAGATTTTTATCTATTTCAAGAAATAAGAACAAAAGATATACCATTAACACTTCAATTACTTGGATATAATATATACTCATTTTCCGCAAAGAAAAGTGGATATAGCGGAGTATTGACATTAGCAAAAATAAAACCAAATAATGTAAAATATGGAATTGGAATTGAAAAATTTGATATTGAAGGGAGAGTTATAACCATGGAATATGATAAATTTTATTTAATAAACGTATATTTTCCAAATGCTGGGGTTGAAACATTAAAAAGATTGGATTTCAAATTAAAATTTGATAAAGAATTTGAAAATTATGTATTGTCTTTAAATAGACCATGCATAATTTGTGGAGATTTTAATGTAGCACATAAGGATATTGATATATATGATCCAATAAATTTGAAAGGTTATGCGGGATTTACAGATGAAGAAAGACGATGGTTCGATCATTTTTTATCTTTAGGATTTATTGATACATTTAGGTATATAAAAGGAAATATAAGAAAATATAGCTGGTTTTCATATTCAATTATCGCAAGAAAGAAAAATGAAGGATGGAGACTTGATTATTGTGTGGTAAGTAAAGAGTTAAAGGATAAAATAGTTAACGCAGATATATTGAATAATATTTTTGGATCCGATCACGTCCCAATATTATTAGAAATAGATATATAAAAAAGTGAAAATCATTTTTTATTGATGGGTGTAATTCTGTTATCTAAAAAACCAAAAGTTGAGATAAATTTATCATATTTATTTAATTAAAGAAGTATTTTTATCTATAGTACTATTAGTAAAAAAATCATGATGAAAGATTAAAAATTATAGAAAAAAAGAGATATATACTAAATACAGCAATATTTAGAAATAATACAAATAAAATTAGAAAAATAGCAAAATATCTGAATGTTTAAACTGTATATATTAATGATATGCCGAGACATAGAATCAGATATTATCCTTATGGTGGTAGAAAATATTTAGGAATTGATAAAGAATGGTTAAGTTATGGAATTGAATCTGCTACAACGTATAAATCTATAGTATACAACTATAAGGATATAGGCATTTGAAATTATAAGATATAATTTTTATAATTTTTTATTATCAGTTAAATTCTGTCTACGTTAAATAAGTAAAAGTGAAATCAAAGAAATAAAAGAATAACATAACGGTTTTTAAGTACAATTTAAAATAAATAATTTATAATGAAAAAGGTAGGCGATGTTGAATTAAGATTGGCAAAAGGACCTATCCCACATTATAAAGAATTAAAAGAATTAGAAAGGGGTATAGTAAAAGTAATTATTGAAGAATTTGGAACGGAAGAATTAATAAAAAGATATTCAAATCCATTATGGTTCAATTCTTTAGCATGCTTACTTGGATTCGAATGGAATTATTCTGGAATGACTACTGTAACACTAAAAGCATTAAAAGAAATATCTATAGAAGATAATCTACCAATAATTGTTTTAGGAGGAAAAGGAAAAGATTCCAAAATAACAGAAGAGATAGAAAAAAGAGATATAAAAGATAAATTAAAGGATAAAATAAAGGATATATCAATAACTTCTGCAAAAGTTGATAATTATTTAATTCAAGATGGGTATAATTTATATTTTCATTTTTTAATTTCTGACGAAAGGGACAATATGACTATTATAAACCAAAAAATGTCAATAAAAGAACAAAAGGTTAGGAGATTTCATTGGATAAATATAAATTATTTTGATGACTCACAAATTGGTTTTGGATCAAATACAAAAACATTAAATTTATCAACAAAAGAATCTGAAGAATTAAGGAAAGATGTTTTGGAAATAATTAATAATGAAAGGATAGAAAAAATAAAAGAATATATAATAAGGTTAAAATCTTACCAAAATAAAAATAATACTATATTAAAATATATTAATAAGGATGATGACAGTAATTATATATTTTATCAAGAATTACCTTATTATTTGAAAATACCTGATAAAATATATTGGAAGGCATTGGAAATTGATAGAACTGTAGAGAATTTCAAAGATTTACTTTTTATAAAAGGTATTGGACCTGGACTATTAAGAGCATTAGCATATACTGCAAAAGTAATATATGGAAGTGAATTATCATGGAAAGATCCGATAATATATACATTTGCACATGGAACAAAGGTCGGAAAACCATATTATGTTAAAAAAGCATTAATGTTGGAAGAAGCAGAATTATTAAAGAATGCCATTGAAGAAGCGAAAGTTAATAATAATTTTAAGTTAAGATCTTTGAGAAAATTAAATGAATTAATAGATATATGATAAATTTATAAAATAATGGTGTTATATATTACTAAATGGTTGAAGAAATTCTAAGTGAAGAAGATAAAAAAAAATTAAAGGAAATGCTTGATAAAAGTTTGAAAAATCCAGTAGAAATAGTTGTATACCTAGATGAAAAAAATAATAAGGAAACTAGTAATTTTGCAAGAAAAATTGGAGAATTATTAATGCAAATAAATAGTAAAATAAAGTTTGAATTCCTAGATGCATATGATCCAAAAGTAGAAGAAGAAATGAAAAATAAAAATTTATTAATAGATAAATATGGAAATAGAAGAGGTCCAATATTTGTATTTAAGAAATATCCTGGGATTATATTTTATGGATTACCATCTGGGGAAGAATTTCCAATATTCTTAGAAGATATCATACATGTATCAAATGATCATTTCGACATAGATGGAGCTACAGCAAAAAAATTAGCATCAATAAATGAGCCCATAGATATATATGTATTTGTAACCCCAACATGTCCCTATTGTCCATATATGACACACCACGCTCATCAATTTGCAATGGTAAAAAGTAATATTAGGGGAATAATGATTGAATCATACGAATTTCCAGAATTTGCCGAAAAATTCAAGGTATATGCTGTACCACATATTGCAATAGTAAATAAAGATGAAAAGGTTTTAGCAAAGTGGGAGGGGGCTATTGCAGAAATGGAAATATTTGCTAACAAAATAAAAGAAAGTTTGGAAAAGGTTTCCAAATAAGTATATTTTTTATAAATTTTAAAATACATATTGAATTTTTATGTGGAACAGCTACAAATCTATAACAACGGTAAGTACAGGGCTATATGTCTTCCGTATACCCAGGGCCTCTTATTTAGATATTAGAAATCCTCTAAACCAAATCAATGTAATTGCAAGCATATATATACCATCATCTTATTATGATAAAATCACAAAGGAGTTGTCAGGATATAACAAGGAACTTCACGATTCTTACAAATTATATGGAATTATTGTTGATGTTTCTTATAGAGAACCTAGGTACAGTGAATTAGAAAAGAATATAAACAAAAAACCAGTAGAAATATTATCAGAAGATACTTTAGAAGATAATATCGAAATGATAACAAATCATAAAGGTTTATACCAATTAACAAATAACAAAGGAGGTCTTGACATGATAATTAAAATAAATATATTTTAAAATTATTAATAGTTTCATTTATAAATTTTTTAAACATATCTTTTCTATGCCGATAAATTTATCACTGAGTAATATATCCGCTACAGAAAATTTAGATAAAGAATGGGATGTTATTATAGTAGGAGGTGGTCCTGCTGGTTATACTGCTGCATTATATTGTGGAAGATATAGATTAAAAACATTGGTGATAACAAAAGATATTGGGGGAACACTAAATGATGCAAACATTATTGATGATTATCCCGGATTGGAAAACTTTAAAGGATCTGAAATGGGAAG
This sequence comes from Candidatus Nanopusillus sp., assembly GCA_049414405.1. Classification (GTDB taxonomy): domain Archaea; phylum Nanobdellota; class Nanobdellia; order Nanobdellales; family Nanobdellaceae; genus Nanobdella. The sequence continues at coordinate 2,089 of JBMSAQ010000006.1, read as the reverse complement.
ATTATTTAAAAAACATGCAGAAAAATATGGGACTAAAACACTGTTAGAAAGTGTTGTTAGAATTGAAAAATTGCCTGATGAAAGATTTAAAGTTCTTACAAATTTAGGCAAAGAATTTATTGCAAAAGTTGTTATAATTACAACCGGTTCCCAAAGAAAAAAATTAGATGTTCCTGGAGAAAATTTAAAGGGTGTATCATATTGTGCAGAATGTGATGCTCCACTTTTTAAGGATAAAATAGTTGGAGTGGTTGGTGGTGGAAATAGTGCATTCCATGATGCACAAGTACTTGCACAACATGCAAAGGAAGTATATATAATTCATAGAAGAGATGAATTTAGAGCAGATCCTGTAGAAGTTGAAGAAGCAAAAAAGAATCCAAAAATTAAATTTTTATTAAATAAAGTTGTAAAAGAAATAAGAGGAACAGAAAAAGTTGAAGAAGTAGTTTTACAGGATACAAAGACTGGAGAAATTAGTTTAATAAAATTAGATGGATTATTCGTAGCGATAGGACTAGCACCATTGTCAGAGATTGTTAAAGGTTTAAATATAAATATGGATGAAAGTGGACATATAATTGTAGATCAATGTGGAAAAACAAATATAACAGGATTACTTGCTGCAGGAGATGTAACAACACAAATATGTAATTTAAGACAGGTTGTTACTTCAGCAGCACAGGGTGCTGTAGCTGCATATAGTGCTTTCATGTATATTAAAACAAAGAAGTGGTAGAGATTGAAGATATATTAAATAAATTAAGAGAAGTAGTAGATCCAGAACTTGGATATGATATAGTATCTTTAGGAGAAATAGAAGATATTAGGGAAGAAAATGGAATATATGTTATAAAATTTTTACCCACTTCACCTCTTTGTCCATTTATATCAGCAATTTTAGAACAAATAGATGAGAAACTAAAAGAATTAAATATATATGAAAATTCGAAAATAGAAATAGATTTTGAAAATAGGTGGAGTTTGGATAGAGTAAGCCCAGAAGTAAGAAAAGAATTGGGATTATAATGGAAAATAAAATCAAAAAAGAATTTGAGATTTTCTGTAAAATGAGCGGAGGACAGTATAGAGAAGGAACATATATGGAATGTGTAAGAGATAAATATTATATTAGACTATCTCAAGAGAATGGATTAACATTTATAGCAGGTTCAAATATGACTTCTGATTTTGAAATATTAAATATAAAAAATTGTAAAATAATTGATTGCGAAAGACTGACAAAAAGTAATGAAATGAATGAATTGGAATATTACGTATTTAATATTTACTTAGATAAGGGTTTACTATCAATAAGAAGAAAAATAAAAGAAGATAAAATTGTAGTATATTTAAAGACTTCTGAAATTGAATATGAATCTTCAATAGTATTTTAAAATTTTTACAAAAAATATTAAATGAGGGGACCGTAGTCTAGTGGCTATGATGCCGCCCTTACAAGGCGGAGGTCCGGGGTTCAAATCCCCGCGGTCCCATTTAAGATTTTTTATATATTTTATAGTTCATATTCATAATTTTATCTAAAATACCATTCATTATAAATGCAAAACTTTTATAAACTAAAAAAAAACAAATATTATATGTATATTAGATCTATTTCTCCAATAATAGCAACTATATTAATTATTGTTATAACTGTAGCAATTGCTGGAATATTTTATGCATTTACTTCGGGTATTTTTGGTTCATTAAAATCTTATTGGTCCTAATTTTGCTTTTGTAAATAATCCAACATTATTTAATCAAATACGCCCAGATGGTAAAAATGTATACTTTACTACAAATTACAACAGTACTCCAAACATATATTCATGGTATTTAGGTCAATTAGTAAATGGAAGTACATATTGTAGAATTTGGTGGATAAAATTACCTAATGAAATACTTGCTAATAGTAATATTGTAATTTATATGGCAATTGGAAATTATTATACAAATTATTATCCACTATATTACCCATACGTAGGTGTTTCTCCCCAAGTAGATCCTTCTAGACAATATGATAATGGAAAATATGTATTTATAGCATATGGATATTTTAATAATACATTTGATAGTTGGACTGGAT
>JBMSAQ010000005.1:0-3534 GCA_049414405.1 Candidatus Nanopusillus sp. | reverse complement strand
TGATTTTATATCTCTTTTAAGTTCATCTAGATCTATACCAAGATCTTCATCATTAACATATAATGATTTTAGATCATTTTTAACTTTATTAAAGAATTCTTTAAAATTATCTTCTTCGGCATTTTCATCTTTTAGAGTAGTATCCAATTCTTCTTCTATATTTTTTATATCTTTTTGTTGTGATAATAATCTATTATATTTAATTAGTGTCTTCTTTAAGTTTGGTAGAAGACCTATAGAATCTACAACCAATCCAGTTTTCTTTCCAGGAGATGGTCTATTTACTCTTCCAATAGCCTGAAGTAATTTGTGACTATAAATTGGTTTATCTAAATACATAACTCTTAATTTAGGATAATCAAAACCTGTAATAAGCATGTCTGTTACTATTAAAATTCTTGGATCTGGTAAATTTTTGAATTTATCTATAATATATGAATTAATTTCATCAAAATCTTTACTTCCATATTTATTTCTTAATTCTTCCATATATTGTCTAATATCAGGATCTGTTTCATTATAATTATATGTCATTACTATTTCAGACCAATTTTTAGCTTGTTCTCCAAATGTTTCAATTAGATGTTTATCAAGATATCTTTTCATTAATACACAAGCCCTTCTATTAGCCATTACTATCATGGCTTTAAATCTAAATTCTGATATTTTAGTATTAAAATATTTTGATTTATCATTCATATCTACTGTTTGTGTATCTTCTAAAATATGTTCTGTAATATATTTAGCTAATGCATCAATTCTTTTTGGATTTAATAGAAATACTTTTATTTCATTTATTATATTTCTTAACTGCTTATCAGAAATATTAATATTATCTTGTTCAAAATATTCACTAATATCTTTTCCTTCTCTTTCATTTTTCAAATATTCTTCTATAAATTTTTCGATTTCGTCGTCATCTAGTTGGAATCTTATACCATTTTCTCCTTCCTTTATAGATTTATATACTATTGATAATGTAGCTCCATCATTAATTGAATCATTTATAGAATATGCATCTAGATAAAATTCATTCAAATCCGGATAAGAAAATTCTTTCAAAGTGTTTTTATCTTCGTTAAGTATTGGTGTTGCGGTAAAACCTATAGTTATAGCATTGGGAAATGCTAATTTTCTGACGGAAGCCAGTCTACCATATTGACTTCTATGTGCTTCATCAATTAAGAATAATATTTCTTTTTTATTGGGAGCTCCTAATCTAAAATATTCTTTTAATTTTTCATCATCATTTAACTTAGATAACCTTTCAATAATTTTGTTATATTCTTGAAAATTTTTAATTTTAAGATTTTCTAAATATTCATCTTTTAATTCATATAATAAGTTAATTATTCCTTTTCTTTCTTCATTTTCTAAATCTCCTTTTTGAAATTTTTGTATAGTTACTATGTAAATTCCACGTGGGGCAGTTTTACCATCGGAAAATTCAGATTCTCTAATTTGTTTTATTAATTGATGAAGTTCGGATATACTATTAATCTTAGTAATATTTTTATATTCGGTTAAAAGTTTATCATATATTTTAGAAAAGATATCTAAATGTTGTTTTTCCAGGTCTTGTCTATCTACAACTATGAAAACTATAGGAAAGTTATCCGAATAATTAAGTAAGAACTTGTAAGCTATAAAAAACATTGTATAAGTTTTTCCACTTCCGAGCCAATGCCAAATTAAACTTCTATTTTTATTCGATTTTCCATCTAGATATTCTCTTATTCTATTAAAGGATTTTTCTGCAGCTCTATATTGATAATATCTAGCAGCTATTCTATAATAATTATTGTCGGATTTTATTACAAAGACATAATATTTTAAAAAATTTAATAAAGTAGTAGGGTTTAAAAGATCATATATATTATTATTTTTTCCATCTATTTTCCAGATTTGTAGATTTTTTTCTCTAGGTTTATTATCATAATTTGGAAAAATAGGTACATAACCTTTTTTCCCACCAATCGCAAATCCTATATGAACCATTTTAGCAAGTTCTGGAGCTTTTATTTCATATATAGAAAGTTGATTTAATGCTTCGTATTCAGAATCCGGAAGTTCTCTTTTTACTTCTACCAAAACTAATGGAATACCATTTATAAATAATGTAAAATCAGGTTCAATAATATCTATACCTCTAAATTTTAATTCATGAGCATAAATAAATGAATTTTTGGATATATTATTATAGTCAATAAGTTTTAAATTAAGACTAGTAAATGGATCTGCTGAGTTTTCAACGGTTATACCATGTTTTATATAATCAGAAAATTCTGGTAAAGTAGACTTTTGAATTTTTCTTTTTATTTCATTTAAAATCTTATTTATATCGCTATTAGATAGTTTATCAAATATATTTTTGTTTATCTCTTTTATTTTTTTATCTAGTTCTTCTTCTATGATATATGATGGAGAGATACTATGTTCTTTAAGATCAGGATAATAATTGGTAATATTTTTCCATCCTAGTTTTTTGATATTCACAATAAAACACATATGATCTACTGAAATCTCTGATCTCATTTGAGGTCACCAATTGCGATCGAATGTACCCTTATTTTGCCTGTCATTAATGCCGCTAATAATTTTTCTTTCAATTTCTTTATATCATCTAAATATTTTTTTTCAGTCTCAATTTTATTATCAATTATTGAAAGTATTTCTACGATCTTCTTCTGTTCTTCTAATGGAGGAATGGGAATCGGCAGCTCCTTAGCCCAAGAATCTAGATTTAAATGCCAAATATTTGTTCCAGTATGATATTTTCTTGCTAATGGTTGGACGAAGACCAAGTAATAGAATAAGAAATTAACATCTAAATTACTGACCTTAATGAGTAATTTAGATAAGTCCATAGAGAACACTGCTTTATCTTTTTTATACCACTTAGGAAAGTGAACAATTGCAGGAGCCCCTAATATACGACCTCTTTGCATTCCTATATCAGTGTTTGCTATCACTAAGTCTCCTTCTTTAACGAAATGCCTTTCCTTTAACCTGTCGCTTTTAATCCATGTCCATCCATCATCCTTTAACCCTCCACCTTCTTTAATACTATTTAGAGTGAGAAAAAGATAACCATCCGAGATTTCGTCTTTTGACTTTTCCTTACTGTTATAACTTAAACCTCTTTGTAGTTCAGCTATTTCATAGAGTTTTCTTATTTCCCAATCCTTAGGGAATTTGCCAATCTCTGTATCTTTAAATTCTTTATGCCATATCCTTCCAGTAGTTAGTAAATTTAATGTTTTTTCTTTTAATAGTTTTAGTTTTTCAATTAAATTTGTTGTATCTGTAATTATGGAATCTACGGTATTAAGAATTTTAACAATCTTTTTTTGTTCTTCTAATGGAGGAGTGGGAATTGAACTATTTAAAACTATTTCAAGTGTAAGGTGTGGTACAGCATCCTTTTTAATGAATCTACTCCAGTAGGGTTTAAAATATAGGTACCAATAATATAGAAATTCTATATCTACTATATTTTTATTTGGAATTATACCTATAATCTGCTGATTTGTT
>JBMSAQ010000004.1:0-4799 GCA_049414405.1 Candidatus Nanopusillus sp. | reverse complement strand
GGTATTAATTAATTTCGCCATATTCAGCATTTGAGCGTTTTGTATATTTAGCAATTTTAGTCCTTATACTCATACTTTTAGTATTAATATATCGAGCTGTAAAAAATCTAAATGAAAATTTTCGTCAAAATAAATAAATTTTGAAAAAATTATATAAAAAATTAAAGGAAATTAAGAGTGATTTGAACAGAACATTAACATTTGTAAGGTATGAAACAGCTAATAAATAAACTAAAGCTATATTATTATAATTGATAGAATTTTCTGAAGAGGTTTTATTCTCAAAAAGTTTAACTAATGAATCTCCCTAAAAATAAATATTTTAAAATCTAAAGATATACATATGGAAAAAACTTTAATATCTATCAGGGTCTTCAGTTCTCGGTATCTCTAAATAGATATAATATTACAACAAATGCATTAATGAATGTTATAATATGCAATGTAGATACTAATGTATTAATTGCTATAGTTGAATAATTTGTATCAAAGTTGAGCTATTCTAATTTTCATAATTTCTTATGTTATAAAATAATATAACTTGGATAAACAAAGTCATTAAAAAGGTAGACTTAAAATATTTACCATATAAGTTATAGTTTAGATTATATTTAAGAGATATTAAGAAAGCATCTTATATTAATAGTTTAATAAAAATATTTTTTCTTATTGCAGAAAATGAGGAAAATGTGGCTTATGAATTTGTGCAGTATCTTTTAAAAGAAGCTAAATGTGATTTTAGAAATGATAATGAAAAATTCATTAAACATTATAAAATTTTACAAGATACATTAAAGGCAAGATCAATAAATAAATAGTCAGTTATAGCAGATTATAAGAAACTAAAAGCAGAATTTACTAAAAAATGCATAAAATTTTTATTCTTTTGATTCTGTAACTTGAGTTTTTTCTAATAAATATGGTAATATTTCTTTATATAATATGGTTAAATGACCTTTCAAAACCGCTAAAACATAGATATCTATGTTTAATAAATTTTTTATTATTTTATATGTCGGGATATCTGATGTATTTAGACCATATTTTTTAGAGAAATATCTTACATAACCATCCTTTGTTATAGTATTTACTATATTCTTATAATTCATTAAATATTTGCTTACCCTACCTAACAAATCATCAAAATATAAAGGGATTTCTATACCATTAATTTTAATTTTATTTTCTTTTCCATCTGTTAATATATAATTTCTAAATAACCTTATTGCTTCATTAGTACTTAACGCATTTAGATATTGAAAATATGCAAGAGCATGATATGCTAAAAATTTAATTTCTATTTTAGAAAGTTTTTCTTTATTTTTTATAGAATTAAACTTTTCAATAAGCAGATCTTGTAAGAAGCCAGGAATATCTATCTTTAATATATTTTCATCTATCTTTATTTTCATATAACTTATATTTATGTTATTTGTTATAAATCTTATTGTTTTATAGCTCAAGAAAAACAAAAAGCAATATATATTATCTATTACGCCATCTAACGGGGGCCAGAGACTCCTATAAAAGAGAGATATCTTTTGCAGTGGGAAAGATAGGAATGAATGAAATAAAAGCAGTATTTACAGAGCTAAAACTAATAAAAGGATTAAAAAAGACGAAATTATGTGGCAAAACATTGGAATGGATAGAAAATAAGGAAATAGTAAAAAGAAAATTTATAGAGCATTTATTGAATGAAAAAGCAGAGAATAAAATAATGGAAATTGTTGAATAAGATGGAAAGATTTGTATTAAAATATATAGGAAATGGAATTTCTGATTTTAGCCCATTTGAAATAGTACCTTTAGAAAAATGGGATAAAAAATATTATATAGAGCAATTAGGCTTTATTAAAGATAAAGGATTTGTAAAATTCGGAGAAGGAATAACAACATGGGGCTCTATTATTGAAAAAAAGAAAAATAAAAAAGCTTTGGTAGGAATAGCTTATGATTTAGAAAGTGGAGAAAGTGCTTACGCAGGATTTTTAACAGAAATAGAATCCGACATGTATGAATTTGTTGATTGTAAAACAGTAAAAATAACATTAAAGTATATTGTAAGGAAAGAAATATTAACTATCTATAAAATAAAGAAAACATTAAACAAACTTAAAGAATGGTTGCCTAATTATAAAGAATTTAAAAAGATATTAGAATCATTAGCATTAGGATATGTATTATATAAAAGTATAAAAGGATATCCAATAAAGATAACATCATTTAATTTTAAAGAATTCTATTATTACCTATATACAAATGATTTAAAGGGAGAATTAGATCAAAATACTTATTTAGAAATAACAAAAATATATGGTGAAACTAATAAAATAAAGGATATAAATTATATATTAGATTTAGCTGAGAGATTTGTAAAAGCTCGGGAAAAAAGAATAATAAAAGAATAAAATGAAGGGTTATACATTAAAGATGAATTCAAATGAAGAATTTATCTTAATATTCAGAGATCAATGTAATGTCAAAATATAAAGTTTAGTAAATAAAAATGGATTTTTCTAAATTTAGGTCTAAGTTTTATATATTTTTCAATATTTTAACAATTGTTCTTATTTTTTTTATTTTTTTAATTTGGAAAGTACATGAAAATATATTAACATCGATAATATTTATAATAATATTAATTTTGGAAATAATAAAATTATTTTTGGAAATTATATTGTATAAAGAAAAAAATAAAGGTATAGAATTGGGTATAAAAAAGCTTAAAGAGGAAATTGAATATGAAAGAGAAAAAATAAAAGAGTTGATAATAAAAATCTATAATGAAGATCTGGAAAAATTTTTTGAGGTATTAGAAAAGAGAGGAGTTTTAAAAATCGGAGAGATAGTAGAGGAATTAATTAAAAATAAGAAAAACATAATTTTTATAATAGAATCTGGAGAATGTAGTCCAAGAGGAAATGAAATATACTTCTCTAGATTTATGAAAGAGGAGTTTAGAAAAATCGTTGGAGATAAAGCTGAAATATATCCAATTCCAATACCAGGAACTAGTAGTTTTATAATTTTCTATAATGATATTGATATAGACGAATTATATGATAAATTATATACAGGATATTCAAAATATATTGATGTTAAAGTTCAAAAAGATTTGGCTAAGCTAAAAAATGAAGAAAAAAGGAAAGAACTGGAAGATTGGTATAAAAAGTCTAAAGAATATATAGAAAATAGGCAAATGCCATTAATACTTATAACAATGCCTTATAAAGCTTCTCTTTATTCTCTATTTACGGCACTAGAAAAGAAATATTTTGATGATGAAAATAATATGAAATGTAGTAAGAAAAAAGATGATAAGAAAAAGAAAAGAATCAATAAAAAATTGAAATCAATAATAAGAATAATGGAAGATAAAATATCCGATATTCTTAAACAAGAAATAGAGCTAAAGAGCGCTAAGATAAGATTTGTATATCTATTCGAGGCGGTCGGATTCTCTGAAGAAGTAATAAAACAATTTGAAAAATTAGAAAACAATATAGTAGAAAAACTTAGAAAAGACTATGAAATTAGAGATAAAGATTTTTCTAAAAAGTATTTTTCAGAATTATTAAAAAAGGAGAATTTTATAAATAAATTTGAAGAATCAATGGAAAAAATTGACAAAGATTTTTATAATAAAATTAAAAATGATGTTAGATATAGGAGATTAAAAATATTAATAATGGATATTCAATTAAAAATTTTTGGAGTACCTGTACAAAATATATCAATTTAATTTTTTAAAATTATTTATTTTTTAGATGATAATAACAATGTTTTTCTAAATAGTTATTCATCAATCATAAAAAAACTCAAATTAGCATAACTATTATCATCATTAAACTTTATTCTTACCTGTATAGCATTAGGTGAGTCCTATATCTTCTTTTCTTTATTAATTTGATGACAATAAATAAATGGAAGGATAATGGCTAATAACACATATATAATTGCTAAATATAAAACTTCTATGCCAGGGTAGAGAATAGCAAATAAAAGTGCATACACTGTTAAAACTATACCTAGAATATTATTCAAATCTTCTTCATTTATGTTTTTTAAGATACATGAATGAATATGCAGATACATAAATATAAGAATAGGAAAACTTAAAACTACTATTAATATATACCAAATTGATGGAATTGACAGATAAACAATAAGAAGCGAAATTGAAAATGCTGTCAATATAAGCCATTTTATCATATTTTCTAGATTTCTGTTTGTGTTTAGTATATATACATAGATTGACATTATAAACATTAAAGATAAAAAAGATAAAATTGTTATTACAATAATAATGTAAGTAACTAATTGATATGGGATAGAATAAAGTGCAAATATGTTTGCTATAGACTCTTCAACCTTGGAAAAGCTTAATGACAATATATAAGACAACAAAATTAATGTACCTATATCATCTTTTGATAATTTGTATAATATCTCTTTTATATTTTTCTGGTTAAATAATAGAATATATGATAATATAGCCGCTATTAATAATATAAATAAAAAGAAATGATCTATATAAGATCTAAAATGCGTTATTAATATGGCAAATATAATAGATAAAACCGATGCTATTACGAAGAATCTTTTATTTTTATTAATATATTCTTTAAGATTTTCTTTAAAATTGAGTGTTTTCTTAAATTCGTAATGATATATTTCTATAAATACATAACATAAAAATAATATAATACTTGTTATACTACTCATTGTTATTGCATATATTATGATAAATGATCCAATATTTCCATATATTTCTACTAAGATTAAGCTAAATATCG
>JBMSAQ010000003.1:0-29356 GCA_049414405.1 Candidatus Nanopusillus sp. | reverse complement strand
GGAAAAAATTCCAGAGGATATATAGTAACAAAATCAATATCAATAAATGGAAAAGCTATAAATAGAATAGATATAAAGATATTTAGTGATTCTGAGAATTCAAAAGTTATATCTAAATGTGACTCTTTAATAGAGGGAAATGGAATAGTAGAATCTATACCAAGAATAGAAATTTACAATAAAAAAAATTATTATAATCACGAAGCAAAAACTGAAAAAATTGATGATCAAAAAGTATTTTACTTACAGAGTTTGGGTATAGATAAAAAGAAAGCTAAAAAATTAATATATACAGGATTTGCAGATGATATTCTGAAAAACTTTCCACCATCTTATCAAATAAGAATTAAAAAACTTTTAGAAATAGAATTAGAAGAAATTGGTGGATTTGGCTAACTACTTGAATAGCCAATTATATATTGTTTTAATATTTTTCTTTATCAATCTTCTAGCTTCAAACTTCTTGATTTTAAAATAATTTGATATTTTAGCAAAACTCCATGATAATAAAAATTTTCCGATCAATAATTCTTCTTTATCTATCTTTGGTTTACCTTTTTCAGTATATAGTAAATAATAAGTATATATTAATTTTGCAACATCTGCAGCAGCTTCATATGTCATTGGTGATGATAAATAACCTTTCAACCTTTCTATTTGGTTATCTGTCAAATTTAACTTAAAATGTGGCTTAAATTTATACGAAGTTTCTAACATTTTTAATATTAGTTCTGGAGGTAAATCAAAATATACATCTGATATTTGGTTTATTAATCTCCATCTAAATTCATAATTTAGCTTTTTAACTATTTTTTCTGATTCTTCATTTAGAGATTTTATCACTATACCAGAGTACTCTCCAGAAACCCTGTTTTTTTCTGGAGATAAGTGAACTAATACAAAATTATTTTTCTGCCAGAAATTCAATAATTCGTAAGTTACACCGAAACTAGAACCGATCCAATCATAATTATTTTCCCTAGCCCAACTACATAAGCTGTCCAAAGCTAAAGACCCCAAACCCATTCCTTGAATTTCTGGTATTGTAGCAATTCTGACAATTCTCAATCCTTTCAATTTAGCAAATTCTCTTATTCTATAATGTTTAACTATTATATCTGGTATTATGTTTCCTTTTGGTTTATAATCTTTTAACATTTTATTGATTGTATCATCATTTATACCACCCTCATATGCTATATGTATACCATTTACAATCTTGCCATTTGATAGTTCTAAAACAAATGCATCATGGTGTGGTGCATCAGCAAGCATTGCTATATCATTTGGTTTATTTTGGTAATGTGCCAAAATATATATTCCGACAAAATTCTTTATTTTTGGATCGTCGTTATACAACCATTCTTTCAATGGTGCTTTATAAAATCTTACATCCTTATTTTTTATTAATTCCACATCACTCTCATTAATTTCTGAATATTCAGAGTCTAATAATAATGCATCATATAACCATTTTTCAATTGGGTCTTGTTCGTTATATCTAATTGGCTCAACCATATTATATTTATATATCTTAAAATCTCTCAAAGAATCTAAATATTTCAAAAATTTGACAGAAAAAGATCTACCTGCTCCTTCATATCCATGAATTGTAGAAGAAAAAACAATTTTATTATATCTTTTAATATAATCCATTAATATATTTATACCAATGCCTGCAGCTTCATCAACAAACAATATATCATATCTTTTTTCCAATATTTCAGATGGTTTTCTATATTCTATATATATCTTATTATTTACTATTATCTTTCTCTTATCTATTTCTTTATATTTCATATTATTCTTATTTAATCCCGATTTTAGAAATTCAAATAATGTTTCTACATTATTATATTCTGGTGATGTTATACCAACATCATATACTTTTTTATTATTTAATAATATTTCAGAAATTCCTGAAATTGCTAAACCGAGAGAAGCGCTTTTCCCCCTTCCTCTATCTGCAATAATTAGATATATTGACTTTTCATCGCCTAATAAATTTTCTAAAATGGAAAGAACGTTTACTTGATCTTGTGTTAAACATAATTTATATATTCTATCTGAAAATCTTCTATTCTCTGGCAATAATATTTTCTTTCTTTCTGGTGGATATGCCTCTTCTAATATACATTCGTCGTTTATTCCTTTTATTAACCCTTTTTCCATATCGTATATAATTATATTATCATATTGGAGTAACTTATTCTTGAATCTATGTTCAAAATATTTTTTTACATCTTCTAACTTATATGGAGGGGTTAACAAATGCTCATGAAATGTTGTATAATTCTCTTCAAAATGTTTAAAATCTTTAATTAAGAAAAATGCAATACCCATTCCAGATAAAGTTTCAATAATTCTACCTATATAATCCGGAGTCAGAGATTTATACATATCTAAAATTAGTATGTCATATGTTTTCCCCAAGATTTTCTTAGAATCTCTATATTTAATTTTCTCTATATCTAAAAAATCTATCTTTTCTTTTAATTTTTGAAATCTATGTAAATAATCCCCACTAAAATCTTCAGATACGTATAAAATCTTTATATTATTTTTAAAGTTTTTAATTTTTTCATAATATATATTTAACAAATTAGACAAAATATCGAAATATTCTTTACCTGATAAAACAACGATTCCTCTATAATTACTTCTAATTATTTTACATAATAATTTATTATAACCATCCAATATGTCCATATATAACATATCAATCAATTACTTATAATTGTTTAAGTGAATATTAAACCTTTGTTAAAGTTATATTAAACTATATTAATGCATTAAAATTTTTCGTTAACAAAGTATTAAAAATATATAAACATAGGGTTAAAGAGTGTTAAAATATTAATCAAATAAGTTAAATGAACGTTAAACTAAAGTAAATAATATCTTAATTTCATATCAAGAGATTTTAATAGTTTTTGATCATCTACAAAAACTATAGATAATCCCTTTGATATACCCCTAGAATATAATCTAGAAGTTCTTCCAGAAGCTTGTAAATATGTTTTAAGATCCACAATATTTAAATATATATTTTTGTTTGCATCTATTTCTATAGAAACATTCGAATTCTCTTTTAATTTATCCAATATTTCTGGTTTATCAAGATAAATTTTCAAAAGATTATATAATGTTAATATATCATCAGCAAAAGATTTTAAATACCCAGTCAATTTCACATTATTTCCATTTAAAAAATCAGAAATTAATTTCAAATCTCCAGAGGACAATCCTTTTATATTTTTTCCCAATCTTGTAAGAATTTTTGTTATTTTACCTTTTTCTATCTCGGATATATATGGCAAAATTAAGTTGGATAAAATTATTATATTTGCTATATTTTTTTCGAGATTTTTGATATTTATTCTTATCTTTGGTATACCTAAAAATATTGCATATTTTATTCTTTCTGGCATATTAATCCCTCTAGTTAATATTCCATATGGATCCGCAATACTAATTAAGAAATTTATTTTTCCTTCATAAAAATCATTTAATATACTCTCAATTTCTTTTGTCTTAGTTTTTGAATATATTAAGCCAATTTTTACATTATTTGATATTAGATAATCATAAATTTCTTTCATATATTCCACTCCTCTTTCTTTTGGAACAAATATTAACCCTCCATCTTCCAACTCTTTTAAAAGATCTAATAGTTCTTCTTTTATATCTTTCTTATGAACATAATATACATCTATAACATTTCTAATCTTTGAACTTCCAGTTCCAATAGTGAAGTTAGCCAATTCTTTATATAATCTGACCCTCTTTCCCCTTAAACTACCTGTAGCTGAAGATAAAACAAGTACCCCATGATTTCTATTTTTAATTTCTAAAAACTTTCTATATAAATCACTATTAAAGTCTAATTTACCATTCAATTTTAGATCTATTACTTTTTTAGCAATATTTATGTCATCTTCATTATAACCAATTAAAATAAATAGTTTTTCAATATTTTTTGATCCTTTAAAAAAAGAATCTACATCATCTACAAAAGCAATATCAAATTTTTTGCCTTCCAATATTTCAAAATTCTTAGTTAAAAATTGATTCGAAATAATTAATATATCAAATTCTCCATTCTTTATCTTTTCTTTAATTTCTTTTTTATTGCCACCATAATATGCTATAAACTTTATATTTAGATTTAAATTGCTTATAAATTTATCAAATAAATCATTAAATTGCTTTACAAGCAATCTTGTAGGTAATATTATTAATATCTTTTTGTTATATTCATTAGAAAAGTAAATAGATGAAATTATAATAAATGTTGATTTTCCAATACCGGTTGGTGCTATCATAGAAAAACTATTATTTTTATATAATCTAATAAACCACATTATTTGTACTTTCCACGGGGTAGAATTTATTACCTTTTTAAAAAATTCAGAAAATTTATTAACTTCTTTATATATATTATAAATGTTCAAATAATCCTTTAATCTTCTCTTTTCAGATAATTTTCTATATAAAAGCTCTCTAAAGGTATTTTCATCCTCTACATCTAGCAATTCCAATATTTCATTATCATCTAAATCATTTTCACAAGGAAGACTATGTGAAAGCCTATAAGAAGAAATTAGGTTACCACAATTAAAACATAAATTTTTTATATATAAAGGAGTATAATCCATATTTTCTTCTATTTTAAAAATTAATTTAAAAATATTTTATTATGGATATATCTGATATAATTACTTACTTACAAAAAGAGAAAGAGAAAAAAACATTACAAAATTTACAAAAAGATTTTTATGTTAAAGTATCCGAATTGTTAAAAAAATATAAAAAACAACTAGAAGCGTATAAATCAGATAGTAAAGAATATAGGGAAGTTATTGCAACGTTGGATAGACTAAAGGAATCTCTATCAGAGTTAATTAACATAAGGATTAGCAAAATAATAAGTAATACTGTACTAGAAGTTAAGGAAGACTTAAATATAATATCAGAAGATTCTTTAGAAGAAGAAGAAAGATTATTATATTCTATTATAAAAAAAATATTAAAATCGTATAAGGAAAATATACAAAATAAGATTGTTAATGGAGAAGAAATTGATATTAACAAATTCTTTTTAGATATAAATTCAAATGTTGTATTACATCAAAATAAAATAGATAAGAAAATTGTTATTATAAAAAATCAATTACCAAAAATTGTTGGTCCAAATGGAAAAATATACGGACCTTTTAAAGTTGGAGATATCATGATATTAAATACTAATTTTGCTGAAAAATTTGAAAATACCAGAATAGGAAAAATAGTCAATTAAACTTATAAAATTATTTAATATAATTATCTTTAATGAAATTGCCAAAAAATGTTAACAAATATTGTCCATACTGCAGAGAAGTTAAAGAACATAAAGTAATCATTGTAAAAATCGTAAAAGCTAGGACGGGTTTGGTTTGGGGTGCCAGAAGGGCTAGAGAAGGAAAAAAAGGTAGAGGAAATAAAGGAAAATATAGTAAGAGACCTCTAACACAGAGAAAAAGAGGTATTATAAAAACATCTAAGGGAGTAGATATTAGATTAGAATGTAATACATGTAAAAAACAATCCATATGGAAAATAACTGGCAGATATAAAAAAGTAGAGTTATCAACTGCTATAAAATGAAATCAAAATTATATTTTGAAGCATTTTCTAACGATAAAGATAAATTAGTAGAATTTTTAGACAAAACATTTGAGGCTGTATCAAAATTCAAAAACTTTCAGGTAATAGATAAAAAAATTGCTGATCCAATAACAAAAGATATAAAAACACCAGATGGAAAAACTATAAGTGGATGGTCCTCTTATTTGGAGATATATGCGGATTTCAAAGATTTTGATTCATTAATAGATTTTATACTATTTTACACACCATCAAGAATTGACATAGAAGATATAAAAGAAATGAAAATTATAACAAAAGATGGTGAAATAAAATATAATAAAGAAAAGATTAATTTATTATTAAATCAGATACCTCAAGCTATAAATATGAAAGTATCCGCCGTATTGAATATATATCTTGCACAAGTTAAAAAAGATTTTAAAGGGCCAGACGATCAATCATTAACAACCTTAAAAATAAAATAGAATTTTTTATCCATAATAATATCCAGAACTTTTTTCCCTTTTCTTGCTTTCTTCCTCTAATTTCTTAATCATATCCAAATCTTTTTCTATTCTCTCTTTTAATTTCTTTCCTTTTTCCTTTAGATCACTTGTATCAACCTGAAAGTCATATAACATACTCAAGACTTCTAATGCCTTTGAAGCGCCAAAATATCCATTAATTTGATTCGATAAATATGTTTCAACTAATAACAGATAGGCTGGTTTTTTGAATAATTGAGAATAATATAAGAATAATCCGCTCATTCCAATAACATTATTTGATTTATATAAATTTAGTTCTTTTAATTTTTCCCTTATCTTATTAATATCATAATATTTATTTAATGCAAACAAATAATTTGGATTTTCTGGTTCTAATTGATGTGAACCTATTCCACCAATTATACTTAATTCTAATAAATTAAACTTACTTATTATTCTAAATAACTTATTCATAAATTTGTATCTGAAATATAGAGATAACCCTGGATCTTCTAAAATCATTATCTGAAAGTCCCCATACAATACTAAAAAGTTATAATTTCCAATCGGAACATAATATAATTTATAACTTATATTATCTGATATATATCCTTTTTCATTTATTTTAACCACATCTGGAAAGAAATCTGTTATTATCCTTCCAACTATTTTTCCATTATAAGTTTCTATTAATTTTTTTCCAACTATTTTTGATAAGTTTCCAAATCCTCCGCCTATTGAATAAAGAAAAACTATATTATTCATACTTTTTATTTTTTCTTTATTGATTATGAATTCCATAAATATATTATAGTACATTATTTTTATATAAAGTTTCCTTTTTCATTTTTCTTCTATAATTACCCCACTTATCATCTGGAGAAAATTTAGGAGGTGTCATTCTAGATGTTTTATCACCACAGGTTGGGCAGATTTCTTTAAATGTATATATTCCACAATTTTTACATTTTCTAATCTCTTTCATATTTACTTATTTCATAAATTATATTATAATTTTTAGCTTCTTTATTTATTAATTCCAACATCTCTTTTTCTTTTTTTTGCAGATCAGACGGGCTTGTGGTAACATACTTTAACATATATGTAGGTGATCCTAAATATTTTATTGTTATATTTAAATCCTTTATCTTTTTAAGAAATTCTTTTACCTTGTATATTCCATCCCCATCTAAACAATATGCTTGTAATATATATGCAAATTCATATTTTGGTGGATTTAGATAATTTATTATATACTTATATAATAGATCGGAATATTTTTTACTTATTTTATATTTATCTAAAACACCTTTTCCATTGATATAAGTTTCTAAAAATACGTTATATAGTTTATTTTCTGGAACTATTTTAAATATTATCTCTTTTTCCAGCTTATTCATATCTATATCTCCTTTTTCATTCATCATTTTCAATATATTATAAGCAACCATTTCTCTTTTATATTCGAAGATTTTTGCTTTTTGTTTATTTTTATCAACTCTTTTTAGTGATACAATAACTAATCTATTCTGTGCATCTACATCAAGAACTAAACATACAATCTTTTCACCCTCTCTAACCAAAATTCTTGGATTTGTAATTCTTCTATTTGATAATTCATCTATTGGAATTATTCCATTAAAATCTTCAAATTCGTCTAAACTAACTTTTACATCTACATCCGATATACTAGTTACAGTACATATAACATAATCGTTTACCTTTGGCGAATCTTTTCTCTTATACATTTTTTAGAATATTATTAAAAATGCTTATTAAATTTACAATATGATTTTAAGTTTTGATTACTCGGATATTATACACTCTCTTTTCATAACAATTATATGATAGATTCATTAAAACATATGCTGGCAATCCTAAATTTGAATTTAATAGATTCTTAATTTCCGGATAGTTTTGGGCTAATTGTTGTATATTTATCCTACATGATATTGTAGATGAATTTATTTGTACATTTTGTGTTGGACTACATAAGAATCCTTTACCACCATTTGGTATGTGTATTTTATTTGCTCCAATAATATATAATTCTGCATTTACATTAAAAGTGGCCTGATTATTAGAATATGTGTTACTAAAGCATCCAACAGAATCTTTAAAGGCTATCAAAAAATCTATATTTCCATTAGTTTCATTTACATTAATATTAGAAGATGTCGGTATTATTGGAGATGATGAGTAATATACAGTTTTACTCGATATTGTTTGAGTATTGGAATAGTTTAATTGTAATGGGATCAATACATTAGTAACAACATTAGATATATTATATTCTATAATTATTGGTATTTGAGATGGTATCATTTGAAGACCTGGACTTAAATATATCTCAATATTTCCGATGGTTGAGTTTGAAGGAGAAAGTTTCTTAGAGGAAGAATTATAAATTGCTGGTTCTGCGTTAAATTTGCCAGAATATGGAGATGATAAGGCATAACTATAAACATAATATGAAACTTCTAGTTGAGAATTCGACATTGTATAGATATTATTAATATAAATAAGTGGTAATTTATAATTTAGACCGCTTGATTCACTATAATTTAATGATGAAGGTGCTTGAATATATAAATACACATTTCCAGGCTGATTTAATGCCCATGGGGGTTTTTGCAAATCGGAACTTCCAATATTAAAAAATCCAGAATTTCCAGTACCAGTATTACCAACTGGACATGTAGAAAAATAAAATAGAGTAGTACCCGTAAATAGTATTGGCAGCAAATATACAAACCTTCCAGCTTTCATTAAATATATTTTTATTTTATTACTTAAAAATTTTTTATAACAATACTAACTTGATGTATTTGTAGTATTTTGATTATTAGATGTATATAAATCATTTAAGCTAATATTTCCACTTAAAGAATTTTGAATTATATTAAAAGCTTGTTGACTCTCATTAATAAATTGTATTGTATTATTTTTAATAGTCTGAAACATTTTATTATTTTCTAAATATCCGAGGATTTGATTATGATATAAATAAACTACTACTGTCAGAATTATTAAAATTAACAAAAATATTAACCCACCGCCAGAAGAACCTTTATCCTCCTTTATTCTTAAGGTGATAGTATTATTTGGCTGATTAACATCTTGTTTAAGTTGTCTATTACTCATATAAAAATAAAATTTTTTAGATATTTATAAGTGTTATAATAAAATTAATTTACTATAGATATTATTTCCAATTATATGACATAATTTTTAAATAAACTGGCTTTTCTTCATGCAATAGATAGTAATTTTTTATAAATTTTAAGATATCTGTAAATAATCTATCTTAAGATAACCACCTGTTCTTATTCCTAATACATTTACAGGCAATAAACAATTATATATATTTATTGCATAAACTCCAACAGATGAATTTATATTATATGTACAATTACTATTTATTATAACTTCTCCAGAACCCTGACTAACTACGATATTTAATATATAATTTGTTAAATTATTAGGAAATGTTATATAAAACATGCTGCTTTTTGATTCTATATATAAATTATTTACATTAACCGGATATGATGATATTAAACTAATTCTATTTTCTCCAACATTTAAATATGGAGTTAGATAAAGCAAGCTATAACATGAAGATAGAGAAATTGATAATCCGTTTATAGTTAATTTTACATTTTGAGGAAAATATGGACAAAAATCATAAAACATATACACATCTCCAAATACGTAATAATAATTAAAATTTAATGATGAAAGCTTTAAATACTCTATATTTATATTATTCAATATTCCATTCCCATTAAATATTATGCTATTTGGAGAAAATGATATTTTTAATTCATTATCTCCATTACGCAAATAATTTGGAGAAACAAAAATATTTATTTCTCCATTTTGACATCCAGAATATAATTTATAATTGTTCACATAGATATCAAAATTTCCATTATTGCATGTAGAATAAGCAGTAATTTTTACTCCATTATAGTCATTAGAATAATAAAAATATAGGCTCTTACTAACTGTTCCATAAAATATATTTGTTTCAAAATTTAAAGCTCCCAAATTAATATAATATACAGGAGTATAACTTCCTATTGTATAATTACTTGCTATATAGTAATAATTTTGGCCTTTCGATAATTGTATATTTTGAAAAACATATTGATTACTAGTACTAGTATCTGAAGAATTTAAAGGAAAATACAAAGTTATATTTGTTTCATTAATCAATTGCTGTATTAGATATTGCTTATATTGATATGGGAGAATTATCCAATATACAAAAATTATTATACCTACTAATATAAAGAAAATACCTAAACCTACCGTCTGTAATTTTTTCATATTTAAATAAAATATTCCTTAATATTTATATTTTATACCTTAATTTCCCAACAATACAAAATCTATCAATTAATTCAAAATTATTAACATTATTACTTACAAAATATATTTCCGCATCTATTTTATCTAAAATATTAAATAAATTTATAATTTTATCAATATTGTTTTCTTCTTTCATTTTTTTAAAACAGTTTTCAGAAATTAAAACATATTCTATGTTATTATACATTGCATTATTGTATACTTCATCATATCCAAATGTTACCATATTTTTTTGCATTAAATATAATATTTCATCAATTAGTTTATTTATTTCTAAAATTTCCAAACTTTTTATTGTTTCATAATATTCTGTTCTCCTAACAAATTCATATATACCATTTACACCCCCGTTAGATACTTTATATATTCTTATATTTTTTACATTTAATTTATCCTTTACATAATCATAAAATTCCCCAGGATAAAATAATGGACCGATTATACATAAGAATTTAATATCGTAATCTTTTAATATATTTAAAAATTCTGAAAATATTTTATATAATTTTGATTTTTCTTCTGGATCTCCCTTATTTATCTTATAATATTCTTCCTTTATGATTTTTATTCCATTATTTATTATACCTAAAGCTATATCATTACTATCTATAGATATTACAAAAATATTTTCTTTTTTTCTAGAAGATTTTTCCAATATTTTTTCTTCATATTTTTTTATTTCTTCCTTTTTATGTAATATAAATTCTGTAGATATCCTTATATCAAATGTATGATAATGTCCAATGGAATCTTCATCATTGGAATCAATTATTTTTCCAGAAATCCTTAACGAATCTTTATATTCGGAAAATTTAATATTTTCAACTTCTATTTTCACTTTTATTTTTTTCTTTTCTTTTTCATTCTCAAATTTTAATGTTCTATAATCATATCCTTCTATTATATCCCCCACATTGACTATTTTATATAAATATAATAAATCTACTTCATCTTCTACCCTGATTTTTATTGTTTTCTTATCTATTATCTCATATTTCATATCAGTAAGAGCATTAAAGAAAGAAATATTGGTGGAATAAATGGGGCTCCTTCCTTTACTTTTACTTTTATATCATTATATTCTCCTAATTTTCTTAATATATTAATTTCTTCTTTTGAAAGACCAAATTTTCCAAAAAACAATTTATTCTGAAATATGTGATAAAATATTATAATAAATGGTATAAAATAATAAAAGAAAACTTCATTTAAAAGATAAAATATTAGTGGTAAAGTTGCAATTATTAATATAATAAAAGAATTTACTAATTTAATATTATTCTTAAATTTTAATATATATTTATTATTTTTTTCATAAATATCAAAATATTTTGTTAATATTTTTCTATCTTCTTCCTTTATACTATTGAGTTCTATTCCATCTTCTATCCAATCACCCTCAACTAATTCATTTACATTTCTTATAAATGTCAACCTTTTTTCCAAATCACTTGATATATACCTAAATAAAAGGTATGGCATATATATGAAAATTAAAGAAATTAATAAATAATAGATATTAAGATATAAAAAGAAAATGTTAATAAAATATATAGAAGCCAATATTGAGATGATATTAAAAATAGAAATATAATATTTTTTTCTATTTTCTTTATATATTTTAATGGCTTCTATATTATGAAATATAAATCCAAACAATACTAAATAAAATAAAAATAATAACATCTCATATAGGGAAAAAAACGATAACAGAAGGAATATTGAAAAGAAAATATACAAATCTCCAATAGCTAACAGTCTAAATAAATACAATAATATGAAAAATAAAAGAATTAAATATGAAAATATAAGATTTATTGAATAAATATTTTGAACAATCAAATATGAAAAATAAAATACATTAAATATCAATAAAATGTATATTATTATATCATCTACAGATTTATATTTTATATCTTGATACGATGAATACATTAATATCATCATATCAAATATCAGTAGGGGAATTATTTCATTCATATAAAAAATAAAAAATACAATTCTTATAAATAATTATTATGACGATGTGGACACAATCTGAATTAATGATGAAAGGAGTAGCTACTGATTTTTAAATTTCTATATATTATTATTTATTATGCCATTGATAATACCTTCTCCAGAATATGCTAAAAGAAGAAAAATATTACAAATTGATAATAAAATTAAAAAATTGGAAAAAGAAAAGAGTGGAAAAATAACTTTAGTGCTAAAAAAAGAAATAGACCTAAACAATCTTAATGAATCGTTGAAATTTATATCAATGTTAAAAGAATTGGAAGAGAGGAATTTTTTTGATGAATTATATATTATTAAATCCAATAAAGTATTTGATTATTTAGATATAGAAAAGGGATTAGATCAAAAAAATATAGAAAAAGAGAAATTAATAAAATTATATGTTATAATAAGCAGATTTTCGGAAATAATAAATAAAATTAAGAAAATCTATTAGTAATTGTATTCTTCTCTTCCTCTTATATTTTTAGATAATAATAATCTCTTTATATTTTCTATATCATTTTCTATTATTTTTATTTTTTCTATCTCATTTATTATATATTCAAAATTTGCTAAATCAATAAAATTCTCTATTTTCTTTATTTTATTCATTAAATTTTCGTAATCTGATAATATAGATTCTAATATATCTTTAGAATCGTATAATTCTACTTTTATCTTTTTTATTTCTTCCTTAATATTATTCAAACTTTCTTCCAATTTATTATATTTTTCATTAATTTCTTCAATTTTATCTATTTCATTTATTTTTGATCTTAAATCCACAACTAGATTACTTAATTCCTCAAATAGTGCATATATACTATTTAGTCTATTTTCAAAGTTTATATATTTGTTATATAATTCTTCATAAGCTCTAAATTGTTTTATATTTTTAATATCATCATTTGTTAATTGTAATAAGTAATTCATATTACTTATTTTATTACTAATTTCATAATACTTTTCTTCATATTTCTTTTCTATCTTTTCTAATTTACTATTAATATTATACAGATCTTTCTCTTTTATCTCACTTATAATCTCAGATATTTTATTATATTGTAAAAGATCCTTAGATAAATTATCTATTGTTTTAGATAATAAATTTGTTAAATTATCTACTTTTGCTTTTAGATCATTAAAAATATTAATATTTGTATATGAATTTTCTATTTTATTTAACTTATCAGTTAAATCTCCTATTTTATTTCTTAATTCCTTTATACTATTTATAACATCTTCATATTTTGTTATTTTATTACTTAAAGAATTAATATCAAGTTCTAATTTATTTATTTTTGATTTTATATTTATTATAGCAGAATAATCAACAAAGTTTTTTTGATTATTTTCTAATACATCTACTTTTATTTTTAAATCGTTTAAATATCTCACTTTATCTAACAAATTTTCATTTAATATTTCTTTATAATTATTTAATATTTTTTCTACATTTTCTAATTCTTCTCTTAAAGCTTTTAATTGATTGTAAAATTCTTCTTTATTTACAAAATTATTTAAGCTTCTTTTTATTTCCAGTATCTTATTATTAAAATTTTTTACATATGAAAAAAATTCATCAATTATATCTATATTTTTATTTAAATCCATAAACTAATTGTTTACAGTAAATTTTATAGACTTATCATATATTCCTTAATAATTCTTTTCTTATGTCATCGATTTCTTTTTTTATCATATCATATTTTAATTCTAAATTGTATAATCTTTTCTTGATATCATCTATATCTTTAAATTTTAAGTTTATTTCTAACAAAATTACCTTTAATTCATCCAATAATTTATTGTATTCATCGTTTTTATCAATTATATTTTTCAATTTCATATATTTATCATAAATTTCATCTTTTAATTTTTTATTTTTTTCCAATTCTTCTTTTAAATCTTTAATCTTATTTTTTAAGTCTTCTATCGTTTTTTCATATTCATTTATTTCATCCATTTTTAAAAAATGATAATATATCTTTTTGTGCTTTTCCTATATTTTCTACGGATATATTCAATGCCTTTAATATTGGTTCTATGGCTGGTAAAACCTGTTTATATATATAATATTCTGGATCGTATTCATTATCTCTAACTTCATCCAATATTCTAACTTTATCAGAAATTTTTTCACCACCTTTTACTATGATATATTCAACTATAAATCCTTTTCTAACATCATAACCCTTTTCCTTATATTTCTTTGCTGCTATAACATGTGGGGCTGTAACTTCATATTCTGATAAATCCTTTCTCAATTGTTCCCTTAGTATAAATTTTTCTTTAGGATAAATATGATTTCTTATATTTTTAATAACTTCGGATAAATAAATATTTATTTCTTTTATTTTTCCTTCTAATGCTAATCTAATCACTTTTTCTTGAACTTCTCCAGCAATTTCTGACCAATCTCTCCTAACAACTTCAAAACCTCTTAATTTAATATTTTTATTTTCAGATAATAATGCATATCTTTTTCTAGCACCACCTTCTCCAGATCTCTTTTCTACGAATATTCCAGATATATAATAATCTTCAAACTCCATTTCCAATGGCTTTGGTAAAATATTGTTTATTTTATTTAATAAATTTATCGCATTTTCTTTACTATCCACAATAATAAATATAGAATCTGTATCTCCATATACTATTTTATAACCACCTTTTTCAATAAAATCTTTTACTTCTAATATATGCTTTCTACCTAGAGCTGTTACCGAAGCTGCACATTCCAAACAATACCATCTAGAATTTGGAAAACCTAAATACCCATATGTGGAATTTATTATATATTTTAATGCTATCTGTTTACCATCAATCATTTTATATTCTTCAGAATTTTTATCTAAGCCTTTTAAAATTTTCTTTAAATTTGTTCTTTCTTCAAATATTTTTTCTAATATTGTAGATATAAATCCCTTTTTCTTTTTACAGAACCATACTTCATACTTTCCCAAACTAGTTTCGATAATTGTTCTATCTTTCATACATTCTTCATGTTCACATTTTAATGTATCGGGAGAAATATTATATTTAATTATTATTGATGGATATAAAGATCTAAAATCAAAAACCGCAATATTTTTGTATAGACCGGGTTTAGGTTCTAACACAATAGCACCAGTATATGTTACCCTTTTTCTTTTATCTATCTCATTCGGATCTGGTCTATTTGGTATTATTTCGTTAAATTCTTCTGCCCTTTTTACTAAGTAATTCTCTACAAGAACCCCATATGTACTTCCCGATAATTCATATAAAGTACTTCCAACCAATCTTGCTAATTCTAATAAAATTCCTTCAAAATGTTTATATAATTTATAAGTTAATTCTGTGTCTTTTCTATTATATTTTATTAGGTAACTAAAATCTTTTTTATTATAAATTATATCTGACATCCTATTTAAATCCATATCTAATTTCCCCTCCCCCAATATTTCCATAGCAACTTCATCCAAAGAATATGTTTCAGAACTTAATTGAGGTGCAAATATTGTTGTGACAATATCATATAAATCAACATGTTGTATTCCAACTATCCTATATTTTCTATCTTCTTCTCTTTTTTTAGTGTATATTATTCCCTTTCCGTCCCATCCAAAATCAAATTTAAATCCTAATTTTTTTGCTTTTTCATATAAGAAATATAAATCAAAATTATTTGAGTTGTATCCAACAATTATGTCTGGATCAAAACTTTTAACTATTTCATTAAATTTTTTTAACAACTCCAATTCGCTATTTACTTTTATTCCTTCATCTGATTCCCCTCCCCAATATATTGAATGATATTTCTCTCCATCATATATTGAAATAATATAAATATATGCCTTTTCTGGTGATATTATAGATCTATTGGAAGCTGTTTCTATATCAAATGATATAACCTTTAATTTATACTTATTTTCAACAACGCCATTATTTTTCTTCAATTTATAATAATCAATATTATCTCCTTTTTTTATTAATTCTAATTCCAAATCATATGTATATAATGAATATATATCATTATCTATCTGAAACTTTTTTATTATACCAATATCTCCTTCTTTTTTTCCAATTATTTTTCCTTCTTCCTTCAATTTATCAGCAAAAATTTTTATTTTATCATAATCATCTTGATTCAAATAAACTTTTATTACATCATATTCTTTTCCTATAAAATTTTTCTTTAGAATTTCAAAATTTTTTACATATTTTTCATCTTTTAATCTATTTTTTATTTCTTCTAAATATTTTTTATCCTTTAATATTAAATACACATAAAATGGTTGATCGTATTCTATTCTTACTTTTTTTCCATTTTCATCCCTCCCATAAATATAAATTTTTTCTTTATCATGATCAAAATCTAATATAAATATTTTCATAAAAAACTATTGTAAAATATTAATTAAAGTTTAACCTTTTATAACTGCTATTGGTCTTAATCTTACAACAATTTTAGATATACCAAGTTCATCAGTTACTTTTACAACTTCATCAACATTTTTATAAGCCTCGGGTACTTCCTCAACTACACCTTCTCTTGTTGTAGATTTTACATATATTCCTTTTTCTTCCAAATTTCTAATTACCTCATTATAATTAAATGATCTTTTTGCAGCGGCTCTAGACATATTTCTTCCAGCACCATGCGCAGATGATCCAAAAGACAACTCCATAGATCTTTCAGATCCTATTAATACATATGATGCAGTTCCCATTGAACCTGGAATTAATACTGGTTGTCCAATTTTTCTATAATCTTCTACCAATTCTTCTGAACCTGGTGGAAATGCTCTAGTAGCACCTTTTCTATGGACAATTAACTTTTTCCTTTTACCATCAACTTTATGTTCTTCAATTTTCGCAATATTATGAGCAACATCATATACAACATTTAATCCAATATCTTCTGCTGGATGATTATATACTTTTTTGAATGATTTTCTAATAAAATATGTTATTATTTGCCTATTATTCCATGCAAAATTTGCTGCTGCACTCATTGACTTCCAATAATTGGTTCCTTCCTCAGATTGAAATGGCAAATATACCAATTCTTTATCTGGTAACTTACTTATTTCTTCCCTATATTTTTTCAATCCCAAATCTATATAGTCTGACGCAATTTGATGTCCAAAACCTCTGGAACCTGTATGAATTAGTATTGTTACTTGTCTCTCTTCATATATTCCTAATTTGCTTGCTATATCTTTATCAAATATTTTAT
This sequence comes from Candidatus Nanopusillus sp., assembly GCA_049414405.1. Taxonomy (GTDB): domain Archaea; phylum Nanobdellota; class Nanobdellia; order Nanobdellales; family Nanobdellaceae; genus Nanobdella. The sequence goes on along the minus strand of JBMSAQ010000003.1, from coordinate 11,638 downwards.
CGACTACTTGTATTTCGATAAAGTGATTTCCAGATCCTATAGTTCCCAATTGATCTATTCCTCTCCTAATTGCCAAATCTGATACATGTTCTATTGAAGCATCTTTTAATCTACCATAAGATTCTATATGTCCCAAATCTTCTTTCCATGCATAACCTTCTCTATAACTCCATTCCAAACCCTCTTCTACAGCATCCTTAAACTGTCCGGGAGATAAAACAATCTTTCCAGTTTCACCAACTCCAGCAGGCACATTTCTAAATATTTCATTTACAATTTCTTTTAATTTTGGTTTTATTTCTTCATACTTTAAATTTGTTCTTAATAATCTTACTCCACAATTTATATCGTATCCTATTCCACCTGGAGAAATTATTCCTTCATTTATATCAAACGCTGCAACTCCCCCAACTGGGAATCCATAACCTTCATGCCCATCTGGCATTATAATAGAATATTTTTGTATTCCAGGCAAACTAGCAACATTTTTTCCTTGTATTAATGTTTTGTCTTCTTTCATCTTTTCTATTAATTTGTCATTTGCATATACTCTAACCGGAACATTCATTCCTTTTTCTTGGGATATTTCATATATGTTTTCAGATACTTTTCTTAACTTTACATCCATAAAATATTTATTGATTATAATTCTTTAAAACATGATTTAAGAAAAAGAAGGAAATTCCCAAAATAATAAATGCTAAAAATAAACCATATTGAACCGAAATAGTATATGGTAATAAAGCCCCTATTGCACCACCTATATTTCTGAATAAATGAATATTTCCAAATTTCTGTGGATAATTTAATATTATATAATTATCAAAGTAAAATTGGAATATTGTCCATGAAAATGCAGCCAATATAAATAATACTAATAGTATCATAGCATTATATATTTCCGACAAAGATAATGCTAAAGATAATAATATTATAGTACCCATTAAAAATCTAGCAAGTATTCCAATCTTTATGTTTCTAAAATTAATTTCCTTTTTATATATCTTATATAATATTGAAGTATATAATCCATTTATAAATAAAAAAAACGGGAAAATCATAGATAAAGAAAATATATTTACAGAATAAACCAAAGATACCCAAATCAATGAATATCCAATCAAAACAAACAGACTATATAATTCTAAATACCCTATTCTTAACTTTTTTATATTTAGTGGATATACCAAACCCCCAAATATTGGATGCATAGCTCTAAATTTATCTATATTTTTTTCCGCGACTGAAAACATTTTATCAATTCTTTCTAATAAATTTAATTCGTGTGTTGAAGAAAATAAGAAGAGGTATAATTTTCTATGTAAGATAATTATTGTAGATAATATCAACAAAATAGAAACTATATATATGTTATAGATTATAGAAATAAAAATAAGAAGGATTTGTGGTATTACCTGTCCAAATGTCCAATAAATATTAAAGTAAAAATTTAAACTTACATCTTTATAATTTAACAAAAATGAAAAATATGTAGATGGATATGTAATGGTAAATAACAAATATGCTAACATTAATAAATAAATGTTTGGATAAATTAGTAGCATAGAAGATAAAAGGGGTCCTATTATTCCAATCATTGCAATGTTAGTATAATTTTTTTCATTTATTTTAATATTTCCAAATATTGCTGAACTTATTATTAATCCTATATAAAATATAAAAACTAAAAAATAATATACATCAGACGGGAAATTAAAATAATATGGATAAACGAAGAACAGACTATTTAACATTCCGCCAAGTAAGCTATTACTCAGTATAATAATCTTTTCTTTACTGTTCATTTTATTATCTCTCTAAATTTTTCTTTTAATATATCTCCCAAAGCTATGCCTATTGCAATTGAAATAGAAATGACAATTCCACCGAAGAGTATTATAAACATATAGAGAAGAACGGGAGATAGAATGTTTAAATAGCTAAGCATTAATACTAATATAAAGAATAATACAATAAATCTTATTGAACCAAATATAAAGTTTACATATTTAAAATTTTGAATTGCTGGATATAAAAAAGATCTCAACATAAATTCAGACATTGCATATGAAATTACCATTACTATTATTATTATCAATAAATTATTTAATATTTCAAAAATTAATATTCCTATACTATTAAAATATGAAATTACATAAAATGATAACCCCACAAAATAAAAATATATGAAAAATTTGGTTATATTTACTATTAAATCTGTAAAGGAATATGCTGTCATTATCTGTTTATCATGTAACCATTTGTCAAGACCAAGGATGTTTTTTAGTATTATCTTAAGTATTAAAGCTACAAGTTTTCCTACAAAGTAACCTATTAATACAATAAAAATAAAAATCAATATTGCCTTTAATGTATTATAACTAAATACTTGAAGTATAAGATTAATCATATTTTCCAGCATAATATTATCTAAAAAAGTGATAATTTATAAATACATAGTCTCACTAAAGTTAATGCAACTTATAGGTAATAAGACATTTTTATCTTTAAAAAGATTCTTAAAATATTTCTATATTAAGAGATTTTTATAAATTTTCTAAAAGCTAAAAATTCCGTTCAAGATCATTTCAATTGAAAATAGCCCCGCGGGGATTCGAACCCCGGTCTCAGGGACCAAAACCCTGAATCCTAGACCACTAGACGACGGGGCTATATAGCATATCATATTCTTTAAATTTAATAATATTTTTATTAAACAATTTTATATGAATGATGTTGAAATGCTTAATTTTTTTAAATTAAAAGATAATCCATTTAAATTAGAGGTAATTTTAGAAACTTTTGTTGGATATAATTTAGAAAGAACAAAATTATTAAATTCAATAAACAACAAAGAAAAAATTGTTTTAGTTTCTGGTCCTACTGGAGCAGGAAAAACAACATTACTATTATGGATATATAATAATCTTAAAACGAGGAATAAAATATATATTTACAGACCTTTTAAAAAAAGAGAAGAATTTGAAAAGTATTTTACCGATAGATTATCTTTTTTTGAAAGAATAATATATAAATTTAAGAAATTCAATATAATAGAATATTTAAATAAGAAAAATTTAATAATATTTTTAGATGAGGCTACATTTTGTGATGATGATATTTTAGAATGGATAAAAATCATATCTGATCAAACAAATTGTACATTTATATTGGCAGGATTGCCAGAACTTGAAGAGAAATTATTAAAAGAACATAGAACATTATATGAAAGAATTATCACAAAGATATATTTAAAATCTCTTGATCCTGAAAGTGGTAAATTACTAATTAAGAAAAGATTAGAACTTGCTGGTAATTTAAATTTATTTACAGAAGATGCAATAGAAGAAATATACAATTTATCTGGAGGTCTACCAAGAGAAATACTAAAATATTCATATGAAGCTTTATTAATTGCATATAGGGAAAGAAAAAACGTTATTGACAGAGATATTGTAGAAAAAATATATGAAGCAAAGAAACCTCCTACAGACTTATTAAAATTAACAGAAAAACAAAGATATATAGTAGAATTAATAACAAAATATGGTCCAAAAACTGTTAATGAGCTATTAAAATTATTTAGAGAAAGATATTCTGATACAACAATTCATGCAATATCAAATATATTAAAAAGGATGACTGAAAGTAAAATATTAGTTAGAACAAAAGTAAAGAGTAAATTTATATATGATGTAGTACCAGCAATAAAAGATTATTTCATAAGAGAAATAAATAAATGAAGTGTAGTTTTTGCAATAATAATGCAATATACAAAGATATTGATGGAAATTATTATTGCAAAGATCATTTTATAAAATATTTTGAAGAGAAAACAATAAATACAATAGAAAAATATGAATTGATAAAACCTGGAGAAAGAATTGGTGTTGGAGTTTCTGGAGGAAAAGATTCAAATGCATTATTATTTTTCTTAAATAAATATAAAGATTATTTTGACATTGAAGTTTTTGGAATTCATATTGATGAAGGAATAAAGGGTTATAGAGATAAAGATACAGAAAAGTTATTAGAAATTGCAAAAAGATATAATTTAAATGTAAAAATATACAGATTCTCAGAATATTTTAATATTAGGTTAGATGAGGCGGTAAAAATATCTAAAGAATATAAATCATGCACAATTTGTGGTGTATGGAGAAGATGGTTGATGTGGAAGGCTGCAAAAGATTTGAATTTAGATAAATTTGCAACTGCACATAATTTAAATGATGAAGTTCAAACGATCTTAATGAACATTTTTGAAGGAAATTTAAAAGACTTATTAAAGGAAGGTCCATATGTAGGAATAATTGAAGAAGATTTTATTTCTAGGATTAAACCTTTTTATTTCAATACAGAAAAAGAAAATTTATTATATTCGATATTAAATAACTTAGAACCGCCTTTTGGAGAATGTCCATTTATTGTTGGTGAATTTAGAGATGTAATTAGATCAAAATTATATAAATTAGAAGATAAATATCCTGGATTTCATAAGAATTTCCTAAAGAATATTCTAGAAGTGCTATACAAAGCAAAAATTGATTATAAAATGAAAAATATCATAAAATTGAGAAAATGTAAAATTTGCGGATATCCAACTACTAAAGAAGTATGTAGGGCATGTGAAATAAAATTAAAAATAAATAATATTTTATAGTTATTTTATAATGAGTACAATTATAGAAATATTTAAAAACATTTAATTCTTATTATATCTATGGGTAATTATATATCTTGCTTATATGAAAAGAATTATCCTGATTATTTTCAATGTACAAGGATGGATATAAATCCACCATTTACATGGGCTTCATATTTTATAAAAACAGAATCAAGAACTGAAGCAATACCAAAGAATTTAATATTTCCCACAATATACGGATATGTACTACCAGAACATTACACTTTGTCCGAAGATTCGCACCTTATGGTATTATTAAGAAAATGGAATGGGGAGGATGTAAAATATATTACAGATATTGGAAAAAGAAGAAAAGATATATATCTTGACACATTTTCTAGAACAAAAATCCCAGAATCAATTTTATTAATAAATTTAGATAAAAATCCTTTTGATCTTAAAAAATTGGTAGAAACTAGGCCATACTATTTTACAACAATAAAAGATATAGAAAAATTATTTAAGATAGTATGTAAAAAACTTGATAATGTTTTTTATGTTCCTTTATCTCTGTCGCTTGTACTATTAATTAACAATTCGAAATACTTTCCAAAAATATACTATATAAGTAGACCTTATACCATAGAAACTCCTTATGTATATAAGATAATATATAAAAGTTCTGGTATTACCAAAAAACCAATAGAGATATTTAATAAGGATTTGAACTTTCTTTCAATTATAGATTTTGAAAAATACCCCACAATAGAACCTTATTCATTGGGTTTAAATTATGATTTTGAGTTAGATCAAAGAAACCTAAATAATTTTGAAATACAAATAAGATATGATGAGTTCAAGCATAGACTTTATAGCCCTATAGCAAAAACGGCAGAAACAATTTCAATTTCGAAGATTTCTCCAGAAGATATAGGCCCGTACCAAATTATAGTAGATAATAATGGCAATACTAAATTTATAGATTTTGCATCTGGATTTAAAATATCAATAAATCTAAAAGGGCTGGAAAAAATTATAATAGAAGTCATTAAAGATATTATAGAAGGAATTAAAGAGTCTCCACTACTAAAACATTGTACAAAGGTTGGAAATACTGTAGTTTGTAATGAAAAAATAATAAATCCCAACTTTCCCAAGATGCTAGTATATGACATAGAAAAACAATTAAAAGACTATGATAATAGGCCTAATAAACTAATTAGAAACATTGTGATTGGCGACAGTAAATTATCAGATATTATCCATCAACCTAGAGAAGATGAATTTGAAGAAAATAGAGAAATTATATCTAGGACTCTAGAACTATACTTAAAAAATAATAATTAATTATTTTTAAATTTTTACACAATTCAAAAAATATGAGTAATATAGACATAACTAAAGAATTCTTGTATACACTTTTAATATTGTTTTCTATAGAAACACTCTTAAACTTTATATCATTTATTATATATCCGTCAATTTTTCCAGATTATATTAATATTTCAGTTAAAATTTTATTATTTATAGTTTTTTTATTGTCAATACTTTCTATTTATTTGATAAGAAAAGATAATTTATATGGTTATATGATCTCATTATTTATATCAATATTAATTTTGTTTTCAGCTTTTACATTAGATTCTGATAATATAATAAGTATAGCTGTAAGGAATGTAGCATCTAATTATGGCATATATCCAAACCCAATAATATTATTTTTTGGTATTTCGATATTTTTAATAAGTATAAGAAAAATAATTCAATTAAGAAAAATTAAAATTTCTTTAACTTAGCAATTACCTCTATTTGTTGAACATGTCCGAGAAATGCTTGTCTACAACATGCTCTCTCCAATCCCAATTCATCTAAAGCTTCTTTCATTGTTTTACCTTCATTTATTAATTTGATATATTTTTCATATAGATGTCCAATGGGTTTTCCACACGTAAAACATCTAATGGGCATTATCATAGTATTTAAAATTTTACAACATTTTTATAAATCTATGCATTTGCAATTATTTGAATTACATCCCTATGTTTTAATATATAATCTTTTCCTAAGAATCTTCTTGTCCTAACATCTATAGCTCTAACAAAATTTTTTGCTAAATCTGAATGAATTTTATTTGCAAAATCTAGTACAGTACTTCCAGGAGGCATTAAAAAACAATCTGGCAAGATCCTTCCTTCTTTATCTGCTAAAGAATCTACACCTCCAGGAAATACTGCCACATATTTTAAAACATCAAATACAGTTATATCTAGGACATTTTGAACACCAGTACTTCCAAATTCTTTAAATATATAATCTTCAACGAATTCTAAAGCTTTCTTTTCTTTATCATTTAAATCACTTCTGATTTCAAAATAACCTTCTCCAGGTATATGAAATATTTTTCCCTGCTTGTCCAATTCTTTTAATATTAATTCTGCATAACCAGATGTTGGTATTATAATTTTATCAGGATATTCTTTTTTTAATCTTTCTAAATTTTTCTTTGCAATATCTATATTTATATCTGTCCTATTTGCTGCAATAACAATTGGTTTTGATATTCTTCTAATTTTAGATGCGAGTTCAAATAATTTTTTATCATCATTTATTATATCATAGTCCTCTTGGCCAATTTTTAATTCATTAAATGCTTTTGATACGTGTTCTTCTTTAACATTTAATCCAGAAATTAATTTTGCTAATTCTTTATCCAATTCCAAATGTTCATTTTTTATTTTTCTTATATTCTTTTCTAAATTTTTCTTTATTACACTATAAAACCACCAATCTATTTCTTCTTCATACCATTTTACATCTTGTATTGGGTCATAATTTCCAGGACCAATATACTGTCCTTCTTCATTTGTTGAACCTGAAATATCTATTACATGTATCAAAGCATCCGCTTGTCTTACATCATCTAAAAATTTATTACCCAAACCTCTACCTTCATGTGCGCCAGGAACCAATCCAGCTATATCTAATATTTCTATTGGAACAAATCTATACTTTCCTTTTATAAAACCATATCTTGGATTTGATTTAACATTAAATTCTGGTCCAACATCTTCTACTCTGACGTATCCATAACCTTTATTTGGTTCTATTGTAGTAAATGGGTAATTTGCAATTGCCACATCTTGTAATGTTATTGCTTTAAACATAGTAGACTTTCCAACATTTGGTTTTCCGGTAATACCTATTTGCATTATAATTTTAATGATAACTATGTTTAAAAATCGGAATTATTTATTTATAAATAGCGGGGGGAGGATTTGAACCTCCGACCTGGGGGTTATGAGCCCCCCGGGCACTCCTGGCTGCCCTACCCCGCTATATTAAATAAATAATAATCAAAAAATATAAAAAAGATTATTATTTTTTAACAAGTACAATTTCTATACTTGATATCCTTCTCTTTTTACCACCTTGATCTACCTGCCTCTCTTCAGAATCTATACTTATACTTTTTATATCAACTTGTCCTACCATAAATTTCTTCCTTACTACTTCTGCTACATCTACTGCTCTAGCTATGTATCTTCCCCTCGCCCTTATTACAACTTCCTTTGCATCCTGGCTTGTAAATTGCATTGCTACTGCCGTTACATAGTTCATAAATGGCTTATTTCCTACATATATTATTGTTTGTTCCGCCATCATGAGCTTTGTAATTTTTTAATTTGCCTTGTTATATATCCAGCTAGCATATTTCTTAATCTTTTTGATGGAATTTCAGCTACAACTTCCAATATCTTTACATTCTTTTTATAATCTGTAGTAAATAAATTCGAATATTTTTCTAATATTTTGTTAGCTTCTCTTCTAAATTTACCATGAAGAATTCTACCCATATTTTTTATTATAGAAATTAAACTTATAAAAAGATAGTAAACTATAGTAAAATGAAAGCTGGAAAACAACCTCCAGAAGATATAAATGTATTCATAGAGATACCAAAAGGAAGTAATATAAAATATGAATTTGATGAAGAAGAAAAAGTAATAAAGGTAGATAGAATATTATATACAGCAATGTTCTATCCATTCAATTATGGATTTATACCAGAAACTTTGGAAGAAGATGGAGATCCATTAGATGCTTTGGTTATCACATATGATTCATTTATTCCTGGAGTATTAATAAGAGCAAGACCTATTGGTGTATTAATAACAGAAGATGAAGAAGGAATTGATAGAAAAATAATTGCAGTACCACATGAAAAAATAGATCCAAGGTTTTCAAATATAAAAGATATAAGAGATTTACCGGAGGCAATATTAAATCAAATAAAACATTTCTATGAACATTATAAAGAACTAGAACCTGGAAAATTTGTTAAAGTTAAAGAATTTAAAGGAAAGGAAGATGCTTTAAAGATAATTAAAGAAGCAATAGATAGATTTAAAAATAAAAAATAATAAATATTTTTTAGTGAAGAAGCATTACGCTTCTGAAAGATGATGAAAAAATATTCTTCTGATGATAATTAAGAAGAGTTTTGAGGAACATTTTAGAGAATTATTAGGATATAAATATGAATTATTTTTAGAATGGTCTTTTAAATTATTAAAGAAATCTATAAGGATTAATACAATAAAAGTAAAGGATAATATAAATTTTGAAAATTTAAAGGAAATATTATTATCAAAGCAGGATCATTTAAGAGAAAAAGAATTAAAAGAAATATCTGAAAAAATTGATAATTTGTATAATTTAAAGCAAAATCTTTTTAATTTAAATATAGATGCAAAAGATATATTATCAAGACTAAAAGAATATGGATGGGAAATTGAAAGGATACCTTTCTATAAATATGGGTTTTGGTTAAAGGGAGAAAGAAGGGATATTGGAAATACTGTAGAATTTCAATTAGGATATTATTATCCACAAGAAGCTGCATCAATGATACCACCGCTAGCATTAGATTTAAAAAATGATGATCTAGTTTTAGATATGGCAGCTGCACCTGGTTCTAAAACGACACAAATTGCAATACATATGGAAAATGAAGGACTAATAATTGCAAATGATATATCAATTGATAGAATTAAAGCTTTAAGTGAAAATTTGCAAAAAATGGGTGTAATAAATACAATTATAACAATGATGGACGGAAGAAAATTGTATAAATTAAATTTAAAATTTGATAAAATTTTATTAGACACTCCATGTTCTGGAACTGGAGCAATAAGAAAATCATATAAAACACTAAAAATATGGAATGAAGATACAATAAATAGGTTATCGAATTTACAGAAAAAATTATTATTGACTGCTTTTGATTTGTTAAAAGATAATGGCATTTTAGTTTATTCCACATGTTCTGTTGAACCATTAGAAAATGAATTTGTAGTAGATTATCTATTATCTAAAAGAGAAAATGTTAAAATTGAAAAAATAGAAATACCAAATTTAAAGAAATCTGAGATAATTTCTGAATATAAAGGATATAAATTAGAACATGAAGAAGAAATAAAGAAAACAATAAGATTATGGCCTTGGGATAATGATACAGAAGGTTTTTATATTGCAAAAATAAGAAAAATTTAACATAAATATAAGTTTTTCTTTATTAAATTAAATGCTTATTTTTGTTTCTATAATTATAAATTATAAAAAATAATCTCAAGTGCCCCCGAGGGGATTTGAACCCCCGATCTCCAGGACCGAAGCCCGGAATGTTGTCCTGGCTACACTACGGGGGCTTTATTATATATTATTTCCTGATATGAATTAAAATATTCATCAAAATATTGTTCAAATGTATAATTTATATTATATCTCTTTGCTATTTTATTATATATATCTATCAATCTTTTTGGATAACCTTTATCAGGAATAGAATTTGTCAATTTATGATATTCAAATATCTTGAAAAATATCTTTTTTCTTTTTATATTTAATTCTATGTTTTCTATATTGCTTATGTTATTTGTTTCATATGTTGACTCAAATTTTCCAAAATTAAATCCTGAATATTCAACTGGGTTCATTACATTCATTAAATAATCTGAAAAATACTTATCATATATTAAATTTGGTAAAAACAATCCTAAAGATATATATGGATTAAATACTGTAGAACTTTTATTATTAAATGGGATATAAACTGATATATCATTTAAGTCAAATAAACTAGAAATATATTTTATATCTTTTCCTAATAATGATAACTCTCCATATGAAACTTTTTCTATTAAATATTTTGCAATATTATAATTTATTTCTGAAGATTTATCTAAATCTTTAAAATCAAACAAAGATTTATTTAAATCTTTGATTGATACTTTTCCGATATATATTCCCTCTAAAATTGTTCCCAAAATATATCCAAAGTATAATGTATCTAAACCATATTTATTTGATAAGTCAATTAGATCTCTTATATATTCTTCATTTAATATTCCTAAAAATGGTCCTAACATATTAAAAGGTTCATATGGGTACTCTTTTCTTAAATTATTAACTAAAGGATAAATATAATCATCAAATATTTTCTTATTTTCTTCTTCAGACAGATAAATATTTTTATAATTTAAAATTGGAATTTTATCTGGTATAGATTGATAAAATTTCTTTATTGATTCTTTTTCTCCTTCTATTAATTCTATATCAAATCTTTTATTTTCAATTTTATTATCCCCTCCAATTGATAAACCGGATATATTATGATATCGATATAATACAGATCCAACACCACCTTTTGTAACTTTTATTTTGTTATTTTCAAATATAATTAAATTCCCGTATATTGTAAATTTTGATCCCAATCCGTTTAATAAAATAATAAAATCTTTTCCGCCATATATATCTTTCAAAGTACTATATAATTCTTCTTTTCTTTTATATATATCTTCAGATATATTATTTTCTAGAAATATAACATTATCATTTTCTACAATTATAAAATATTTTTTATCCAATTTTCCATACAGAACTATTATATCGTTACCAGTTAATTTAATATATTTACCAAATGAAGATAAATTAATATCTAAAGAACCTGTT
>JBMSAQ010000002.1:0-83228 GCA_049414405.1 Candidatus Nanopusillus sp. | reverse complement strand
AGATGGTGTTTGGCTGTCCATAAATTATAATGTATAAGAGAAAATTTTATAAATTTATCTTAGACTATAATTGTATAGTAGTAGCAAATAAATATTTTTAAAAACAAATTATCTATAATTAAAAAGTTTAAATAATAAATAGATTTGGTTCATATAATGAAATATAAAATTTAAAATTCTCTATTAAAGATCTACTTAAAACACATTTTCAAAATCTAAAAAATAATTTAAAAAACTTTATTTTTTATTATACTCTTTTATGAAAGCTTCAGTAATAATTATTGATTATAAAAGAAAGAAATATATTTTAGATGCATTAAAGAGTATTAAAAATCAAAAGGGAATAGATTTAAACGATATAGAAGTAATTGTTGTAAAATATTATCAAGATGAAAAAATAGATAATTATATTAAAGAAAATTTTCCTAATCATAAAATAATAAATTTAGATCCTAATGATCCTGATCATTATGTTGGAAGAAACTATTCTGAAGGAATAAAAGCTTCTTCAAATAATCTAATATTTATACTAGATGATGACGATATGTTTACTGAAAATAAAATTAGTAGAATATTTGAAATTGTAAAAAATATCAAGGATGAAGAATATATGATTGCACATAGATTAATTCCGATAGATGTAAATGGAAATATAATTAAGGAAAATAAAAGTATTATAAAGAGAATTAAAGAAAAAATATTTGATTTAGTAAGCGTTGGTGGAACAGTAGGAATAATATTTCATACAAAAAATAGAGATGAATTAGTAGAATATTTAAGAAACATATATTTTGTTGTTGATAATAGTTTAATATGTTATTTTAAAGCTAAAGGTAGAATAATAAAGATAAAAGATGAATTAACATATTATAGAAGACATAATCTAAGTGCAAGTATTAGTTTTAATAAAGATAGTCTTGAAAAACATTTGAAAGATTTTATATATATTTATGAAAGATTAAAATGTAAAAGGGCTCTAGATTATTTGATAGGATTAAAAATGGAATTAAATACGGTTTATAATGAAAATTATAAAATATCTCTAAAAGAATATCTTCAATATTTGACAATAATAGATAGTAATATTATAAAAAGAATTACTCATACATTATTATATCTATTCTTTAGGAGTAAATTAAGAAAATATTATCTAAATAAATATAATTATATAGATTTAGAAAACAAACAATCATAATCTATTATGGCTTTAAAATAAAATTTTTATATATCTTTATAATGAAGAAAAACTCATCGGCTGATAAATGATGAGGGTCTTGAGCTCAGATTTTTTAATATTTTTATAGAACAATTATTAATGGAGGAAGAATTATATGCAACGAAATATGAAGTTTATCTTACTTTAATAATTACATTGATAACTATTGCAATTGTAGCGACTACTCTGATTAATTCACCAAGTGAAAATTTATACTATATGTCGGCGTTGATTATATTGTTATTAATTGTTATAGATGTCTACGTATATTTATCATATAAAGGAAAAATACCTCTATATAGAGTAATAAAAAGAAAAGATTAATTTTTTCTAGATTTTACAATATCTAAGGCTCTTATTTTAACTAAATCTTCAATTCTATTGTATAATAATGATTCGGCTAACTTATATTTATATTCAATATCTTTATATACCATATATGCTTTCTTTATTTGATTATTTCTTATATATTCATCAAATATTCTCTTTCTATCAACAATGTCTTCCAAAATATTTAATATATCATTATCCCTAAATGACATTAATAATAACATTTTTGCTTCATTATCCTGGATTTTATTAAGTAATTTTTTTGCATGTAATCTATACAAACTAATCAACATGATCAAATTGTTAATCATTTTGTCAATCTTCATAAATTATCATTGATAAAAAAATTTATAAATGAAACTACCTAGTGATTTTAACAGAATCCAATTCTTCTTTATATTTCTTACCAGGTCCTTCAGTAAAGTATTTATATACAGGTTCTAATTTATTTGCCAACCACTTTCCAACAGCTTTCTTTAAATCCATTGGATGTATTTTTCCTTCAACCCAATCCTTTCTCAAATCCCATAAATTATTATATGCCTTTCTTTCTCCAGTTTTTTCATTAATTATCTCAAATTCAATATCTTTATATGAATATTTATATAATTCATTAGATTCTTTATCGATAATTTTATATACTTCATTCCAATTTATTTTATTTTTGTTCTTCAATTCTTCATATATATCATAATTTATTTTTTCAACATTTTCTATTTTATACAAATTATTTTCATATAAATATTTTATTACCCAATAATTTTCCTGATCCCTAAATATTAAATATTCGACTATTTCCCATATTGGATTGAATTCTAATTCCTTTTGAGGACAAAATGCTTTATTTATTTTATCAATAACCTCTGAAGGACTGTCATGAACAAATATTGCAGAACCTGGTATAGATTTGGACATTTTCAGTTCAGATAATTCTTCTTTAGCTTCTTTTATATTTCCAGATTTTAATTTTTGGAAAGTTTCATATGGTAATTGTAGATTTGTTATTAATTGATGATGTACTGCAGTTAAGTCATAGTTTATTTTATCAGCGTATTCAATTGCAATTACATGTGCTTTTCTTTGATCAATTCCAGCATGTGCAATATTTATATTCTGAAATATTATATCTGCAGCCTGCATCAATGGATATATTAAATTTGCAGACTGCATAGATTCTTCATATTTCCTCCCCATAATTGTAACAGATCTTAATAATCTATTTAATGTAGTATTTTTTCCAATTTTAATTACCTCCGACCAATAATCATTATTATATATATCTGATGCTAAAACAAATTTTACTTTATCAAGATCTCCACCTAAAGATTTTATTGTCTGTTTCATTACCTCAGTAAAATATCCTTTTGCAATTCTTCTAATTACTTCGGGATCCCCACCCAATTTATTATTTATTACTGAATGCCAGTCTGCTAAAAATACTTCTGTTTCTGCAAAATTCATAAAATCAACTAATTTATATCCAGATACAACACCAGTACCCAAATGAACATATCCAGATATTTCATATCCTATATAATGTCTAAAATTATTCATCTTGTTTACTTTTTCTTCGCCCAATACTTCTATTGTTGGCTTTTTCCATAAAAGTAATTTTATAATGTTCTTATCCATCATAATTAATTACAACAAAAAATTTTTGCCTTTTTAATACCGATCCATAATTAAGTTAATTTCAAGAAAAATTTATTAATTATATCGAAAATGGTAATGCTGAAGGTCCATTTATATAGAAATTCTTTAATACTTCCCACACTTCAAAGAAATCGAATATTTCATTTTCAACCATCTTTTTTAATATCCTAGCCCTATAATCTAATATTTGATATATTTTTCTTTTATCATCAATTTTCATTAATGGTGCAATTTTCTTTTCTAGTATATAACTATTATATCTTCCAATAAACATATGTTTATCCTGTACAGAATTCCATGTAAATACATTTCTAACAGCAACTTTCTTCAATTCTGCAATATATTTTTCTATTTCATATATGTTTGTTACTCTTCTTTCATATCTTCCTTTTACTGTTACGGATGTTGTAAATACAGCGATATTTAAGTTATCTATAAATGTAATTGGAATATTTATTGGTTCTCCAGTCAATCTTTCTATTAATGAAACTATACTACCCGAGTGAAATGTTGTCATAACTGGGTGACCTGTTTGCATTGCTTGAAATGCTACATAACCTTCTTTACCTCTTATCTCACCTATTAATATATAATTTGGTCTAGATCTTAATGCTGCTCTTAATAGATCATACATAGATACATCTGCATTTTTTCCAACTTCTCTTGTAACCAATCTTTGCCATATTTTATGTGGTATATTTAATTCAGGAGTATCTTCTACAGAATAAACCTTTGCATCAGGTTTAATAAATGTAGCCAATGCATTTAATAATGTAGTTTTTCCTGATGCAGTTTCTCCAGATATTATTATGTTCATTCCATTTTCAATTGCTAACCATAAATAAGCAGCTTCTTCTAGAGAAATTGTGCCAAATGAAATCAACTGTGTTATACTTAATGGTTTTGTAGAGAATTTTCTTATTGTAAATGAAGATCCGTGCAAAGATATATCTTTACCATATATAAAATTAACTCTTGAACCGTCTGGTAATATTGCATCAACAATCGGCCTTGTTTCGGATGCGGGTCTATCAACTACTTGAGAATATTTAATTATATATTTATTTAAATCTTCCTCATTTTTAAATCCTCTATTTGTTTTGAGCATTCCAAATATTTTATGTACAACATAAATTGGACCTAGACCTAATATATGTACATCTTCCAAATAAGCATCTCTCAAAAATGGTTCTAAATATCCATAACCGAATCTTTCCCTGATTAAGTAATATAATAGCTTATCATATTCTTCTTGATTTTTTATATATACTTTATCAGAAAATAATCTTCTCCTCTGAAAATCAATAACTCTATTAAACAGATCAATTATATATCTTTTCACTTCTTCAACATTATTAAAGTTAATGTCTTCTATTGCATATTTAACAATTTTTGTTTGTATTTGTTCTAATTTTTTCTTTTCATTATCATTTAATTCTGGCTCTATTACATTATATAATGCTTCTCCAGATGGTAATTTATATATATGAATGAATATCGGATCTCCAACAGGATATAATATATTAAATTCACTTCTAGATCTTAAAGAAAAATCTAGAGAAGTCATCCATTCAGGAGGTCCTATTTTCAATGATATTTCATTAATATAATTTCTGAGATGTTCATATTTATTTAATGCTTCGTTAAAAGATGTAGTTATATCATTAGTTATTACTTTTGTATTTTCCCTTTTTATTATATATTCCTGTTTTGTTTCTTGTATTTGTTCAGGCATTATACATATGAGGATATTTCAATTATTAGCCCTATATTTGGCTCCACTCTGAATGGTATTAATGTACTGTATACTCCCATTGGATATCTAAATCTCTTTACTTCTATTATTTTTAATAATGATGATTCTCCAATAGAAGAAAATCTTAAATTAAAATATATATCTGCAATTCTCCTTATATTTCTTACAAAGAATTTGTTTATTTCTGAAGGATTATATGTTAAAATAATTGTTTTATCTAAATTTTTTATTTTACTTAAAAATTCAATTAATCTTACCGAATCCATCTTATCTAATCCATCTATTAATGGATATGATAAAGAATCTAATATTATTAACCCATTTTCTAATAATTTTCTAGATTTTTCTTTTGTTAATTCAAATATTAAATTTTCTCTCTCCTTTATTCTACTAAATAAATTTAGTGTTGGTATGAATAATAATTTTTGATTTAGTAAATAATCTTTTATATCATAACCCAAAGATTCCATTTGTTTAATAAAATCTACAACAGATAATTCTGTAGAAATATATGTTGCAGTATGGTTGTTTAATAAAGCTCCATATAATATTCTCTGACATATAACACTTTTTCCAGTTCCATTTTCTCCTTCAATTATAAATATACTACCTTTTGGAATTCCACCCCCAATTCTATTTGAAAATTCATCCCTATCTAAATAAATATTAATATATCCTACCATTGTTAGCTAAGATAATATAAAGTAGATTGGCCATTACAGAATGTTACTGTTAAACGATCTCCTGTATTTACTGGATAACTTATATTCAATTCTATTGTATACTGATTTAATACTTTATATGTAAAGTTAACTATTGTATTTCCAACTTTTATACTATTTATACAATTTGAAGGATCAATATTTTGTACTAAATATAATATTGAATAATCACCAGAGTTATAATGGTTTATTATATAACTTACCTGAGTTCCATGTATTGAAGTTGTTATATCTGATATATCATCTGCAATTATTCTTCCTGCTGAAGAGTAAAAGCTAAAAAATGTACTTAATACTAGATATCCTGTTATAAATAAAATAAGCAAATATATCAATTCCCTTATCATCTTTTTATTGGTGATATATAACCTTTCTTGATTAGCTCATTATACAAATCTTTTAATCTTTCTATATTATTTGAACTATTTATTTGAACCAATTTTGATATTATATATAAACTTACTATATGATCCATTGGTAATAGTTTTTTATTTTCACTTTCAACGCCTTTCAATCCATTTAAATACTCCTTTAATTTTATTTTTACTTTTTCAGTTATCCAATTGATAGATTCATAATAATCTAATGCATTGTCTACTTCTTCTATATTTGATTTTTTAACTAAATATGCTAACCAACCAATTACAATTGAAGAAGTAGTTGGATTATCGTCAAGCTTGCTCAATGGTAATATATTATTTTCTGAATTTTCTATCTTGTTCTCATTTATAACTTGAATATTCAATACTTCATCCTTTTTTTCTTCTTCTACGAATGGATTATAATTTTTTATTAACATTTCATATACAGAGAAAACTTTTTCTAAGTTATTTTTAATGCTATTTATTTCATTTTGATGATTTTCTACTATAGAGTTGATATTTGATATATTGCTAGAAATTTCAGACACTTTATTCTCTAACTCTCTTACACTTTTTGCTAAACCTTCAATAGAGTTTATAATATTTTTTATTTCTGATATATAATTTTGGTTTATAATATTTTGTTGAGGTATAAAATTGATGTTTTGAGCATTTTTGTTGTCATTTTTCTTTTTAAATATGTTAGAGAAGATACTCATACAAATTTTAAATATTCTAAAATATATAAGTTTTATAATTATTCTCAGTAATTATTATTGATAATGAGAGTTAAGAAAGCAGATCGTATTAGTATACCGTCTATAGGTATTGTAATGCACATGTTTGAAGACTTTCTTATAGCAAGCGAAAGTGAAAAAAATAGTATTGAGAAAATGAATATCGATATAAAAAAATATTATATAGAGTTACCAATTATTACCCCATACTTTATAGAGTATGACAATAAAATAATTATTAGTTCTAATGCTTCTGGAAAATTAAAGGAAGTATTAAAGAAACATTTTGATATAGTTGAAATAGATTTTATGGAGAATCTTATAGGAAATATATTTTTAGTTGGTAAGAATGGGATAATTTATTCTCATGGAAAAGAAAAAGATGTAAAAAAGATATCTGAAAAATTATCACTACCAGCATATAAAATAAAAACAAAATATCTTTTTGGAAGCATATCTAAATTATATAATAATAAACTATTAATAAGTCAAGAATTAAGTGATAAAATAATAGAAAAAGTAAGAGAAATTACAGGTTATATTGTAGATGTAGGATCAATTAATTTTGGAAGCCCATATTTAAGATATGGGATAGAAATTAATAAAGAATATTTAATAATTGGAAAATATTCCACAGGTCATGAAATTGTTAAGGTTGAGGAGTTTTTTTCATAGATATTTGATTTATTTTTGATCTTATTTCTTTTAAATCTTGATTTAGTTTATTTATTATATCATCTATTAGTTTTAAAACCTCATCTTTACTTTTTTCAATAAATATATTTCTTCCTATATTTATTAGTAAGTTTTGGTCATCTTTTATTGATCCTCTAACAAATATCAACCCCCCCAAATTTATATATGTATCTTCTTGTTTTTTTAGTTCGTTAATAAAACTCTTTATTAATTCATATTCTAGTATTTTACTTTGTATAGCTTCTAGTTGGCTATACAAAAATTCTAATAGTTCATTAGAATTTTCCATTTTTGATATATGCTATGAATTTCTTTAAATTTTTATCTTTTATATCATTTTCGCTAATTTCTTCAATTTTTAATATTTTTATTCTATTTCTTTTTACTTTATAAACACTTCCAAATAATGAATATATCCTTTCTAAAACATCTTTCTCATTTATTCCTAATAATTCTTTTGAAAATTTATAAACAACTTTTCTTTTTGTTAAAACACCCTCTTTTTTCTTTAAATTTTTTAAAATTTTTATTTTGAATATTAATCCCTCAACTCTGTATATTTTTACTTCCATCTTAGTTTTTTGGTAGTAGAGATATATATTCTATGCCTATTTTTTCAGGATTCTTTGGTGGTCTTACTGCTTTTCTTAATATTAATAATCTTTTCTTTGCCCCTATTACGGAACCTTTTAGCATTACATATGTATTCTTTACAATTCCATAATGTGGCCAGCCAGAGCTTGGATTTATTTCGTTATAATTATCAGAAATCTTTGCTATTAATTTGTTATATTCTGTTCTTCTAAAGAATCCATATTGACCTGGCATTGGTGTTGTTGGAAATATTCTTTTCATTCCTCTTGCCCCTCTGGCACCTACATGTCTTACAGATTTACTCCTCTTTGATTCTCTGGGCTGGATTGTTATTCCGAATCTTCTTACTTCCCCTTGGAATCCTTTTCCTTTTGTTACTCCAATTACATCTATATATTCTCCTTCTTTAAATACATCACTTATTTTAATTTGATTTCCCAACAAACTTTTTGCATAATTAAATATTTCTTTAATATTATTTCCCCCAATCGGTATTTCAAATACTTCTGGCTTTTTCTTTTTAATTGTTGTTAGCCATGGTTGTGTATATACAATTAATTTTATTAATGAAACTTTATCTAATATTTGTTCAGCATCTTGAATATCTTTTTCTAAATCTTCATTTGGCTCCAATGTTTTTATTTTTCTTTTGATATGTTCATCAAAATTATTAGAAATAATATCTTTTAAGGATAGAAGTCCTTTATTTGGATCCTTTTTATATAATCTAATTCCAAGAATTTTTAACGGTGGTGTTTCTATAATTGATACAGGTACATATTTTCCTTCTTTTGTTAAAATATGTGTCATACCAACCTTATATCCAGCAAATGCAACTGGTTGAATATTATTAATAAATGGCCAACTCTTAATTATCGGATAAATCCTCTTAGCTCTTACTCTTGGCCAAAATTGCATAGATACTGCTCTAGGTTTGTGTCTACCATGCTGTGGCATTTTTTAATATGTTATTAAAAACTCTTTTAAACTTTTGAAAAATCTTCTATTTTTAAGGGACCGTAGGCTAGTGGTAGGCTCCTGGGTTTGGGTCCCAGGGATCGGGGTTCGAATCCCCGCGGTCCCATTTAAGATTTTTTATACGTTTTATAAATCATAATATTGGACGATAATTTTAACATTGTCATTACATAATTATATATATGGTGAAGATGCAAGGCATTGCTGATAAATGATGAAACATCGATATACAGATAAAATTAAGTATTTTAATTTTTTATGCAATATTTTTATAATTGGACCCGTAGCTCAGCATGGATAGAGCGACGGCCTTCTAAGCCGTAGGTCAGGGGTTCGAATCCCCTCGGGTCCGTTATTGATTTGAAATTTCAAATGGTAAAGAAGCTTGCTGTACGACATTTCCATACATAAACGAAAATACATAAGATCCTTCATTTGATAATAAATTACCTATTATTATATCTTCATTTGTACAATTTAATTTAATTGTTGCTTGATAATTTGAATATAATATATAATTATCTGTGACTATACTACATGTGCCAGTTTGATGAATATTTCGGCTATAGGTATATGTAACTTTCATATTATTTAAATCTATATCAGATCCACTATTATATATTATTGCATATATTCCATTAGAAGAAAAGTACATATACGATATTTTAAACAATACAGAATTCGATGATGAAGTATCTTTTTCCAAAAGTTTTAATACTATTTGGGGTGGAACAAACAAATATAAGATAATTGTAATTCCTAATATAACACCAAATATTATAACAAGAGTTGTGAGGAAGTCGCTTCTCATTATGATAAAATAATTTTATGAGATTTTTAAATTTTAGTTTTTTATAACTTTAAAATCTATGCAAACTCTGTAATTTCCTGGGGCTATATCACCAACTTTTAATATATTTAATATCTCATATTTAAAGTTTAATTCACTAGAATATCTTTCTAATAAATATATAGCTTTTTCTTTTATTTCTTCTTCTTCAAAGAATTGGTATAGATGTATTATTCCATTATTTTTTATTAAAGGTATTGCATATTCTAAAAATGTATGACTTTCTTTTGGTAATGGCATTATAATTCTATCAAACTTCTTATTAAATTTTTCTAAATTTTCCAATTCGCTAATATATCTTAATTTTTTATATTTTATATTTTCTACTATTTCATCGTATTCATAAATATATAAAGTGTTTATTTCTAACCCGGAATCAGTTATATCTTTTATATATTCTTTATCATTTTTTATTATCCCATCTCTATCTTCTAAATAACCAATATATTTTGATATATCTCTTACATCTCCTAAAAATGTAATGACGTTATTTACTTTATTTATCCTTAAATTCTCTAATCCATATTTTACTGCAAAAGGATTCAATTCAATTGAATAAATTATTTTTGCTTTTGAATATTTTGCTATATATATTGAATATACATTTACACCAGAAAACAACACCAAAACTTCTTCATTTTCTTTTACTTGTTTTGCAATCCTGTATCTTTCATTGCTTAACCTTGGAGAATAATAACATCTAGAAACATCTACCTTAAATTTTAACCCATATTCAATATTAATTGTTTCAGTTTTATTTTCTCCATATAAAATTCTATATTTTGGAATTCTATATGGGGGTAAGACATCTGTTTCTTGTAATAAAATTGTTCTTATAAATTTATGTTTTTCCAATATCCTTTTTACATATTCTTCTTCATTATATTTTAACGGTTTTTTAATTATAGCTATATTCCCTACAATATCATAAGACATAATATATTCTAAATAAAAAACAATAAAAATATATTTTTTATTGTTAATATAGATTTATACTATTTATTTTCCCTTTCTTTATTCTTAATTATTCTTATTATTTTTAATATATTAGTTAATCAATCTTTTAGTCAATATTGATTTATATATTACATCTTTGGGAATCTAAATTGTATATATTATCTTGATATTTTGATATATCCCGATTACTTTATAAATATCTATATATAAACCCATTTATAAGTTATTTATAAATACACAATCTGTTTATGCTTTCACTATGTATTGGTATTCATTTGAAGTTATAAAAAAGTGAAAGATTTTTAAATATTCTAAATAATAATATATTATGGCAAAGGGAAAAAGACAAGAAGGACAAAAGAAACAAGAAGGACAAAAGAAATAAGGTAGAATAATATATCAGATATTTATTTGTGGGATATATTAGATATAATATACGCGGGTTTTCATCGGCATCATTCATATTTTTAATTTTTTATTTTTGGTTTATAAATTTTTATTTATAAGTTTATCGAAGGTTTAGTTACTGTCTGTTTCAATTTATTTATTAAATTATCATCAACCTTACTAAAAAGAATTTGTGGTTCTTTAACAATTTCTATAACTATATTATTGGAAAATTGTAGAAGAATATTAAGGTTATCAAAAGATATTTTTTTATAATTTATAAATTCAAAGAATCTTTCAGAAGAATTTGGTATAAATGGATATAACATTGTATATACAGAAATTAGTAATATAACTAAAGATTTAACTAAACTTTTATTATTTTCAGGATTTTCCCATGGTTTATTTTCTTGAAATATTTTATTTCCGTAACTAGATAATTCTAATATCTTTCTTAAAGCTAAATTAAATTCTCCTTTATCCATATATTTATGATATTCATTTAGTGTATCTGTTATCTTACTTATTACATCTTTTCTAACACTACCATCTACTTTATTATTATAATATTTTCTAACAAAAGACAGAACTCTATGAGTGAGATTTCCTATATTATTTATTAATTCGTTATTTATAACAGATTGAAAATCATCCCACTTAAAGTCAGAATCTCTATTATACGGTAAAATATATGAAAGATAGAATCTCCAATAGTCAGGATCTAGATCGGATTTAATTAAAGAATCGCAGAATATACCCCAGTTTTGACTTTTACTAATTTTTCTATTTTCATATGTTAAATAAGATAAACCAATTACATTATATGGTAAACTATAATTATCTAACTTTGTATATTCAAAGAATTCTTTATAATTATCACTTACATTATGCGTAGATAATAAAATTGCTGGCCAGAATACTGCATGAAATGGGATATTATCCTTACCCAAGAAATGATATACTTTTCCATTTATCCAAAATTCTCTCCAATTAATATCTAGGATAATTTTTACAACTTTTTTATTTTCGAATAAGAATTTTAATATCTTATATAAATTAAAAAATTCATTATAGAATCTAGATAAATATAAAATGCTTCCATCTATTTTATATTCTAATTCATATATTCTATTATTTATTTTTATTTTAATTATTTTTCCATTATCTTCTAATAAAGATATATCATTAATATTTTCATCCTTTACGTCATCATACAAATATTCTTCCTTTAATTTTTGAGCGACAAATGATATATATCCAATTAATGCGTCATACCAAACATACAATACTTTATTTTTATACTCTTCAAAATGATTGTACAAATTTAATATACTATCAATTTTTGGCCAATTTTCCTCTACAATTTTTAAGATATATGCATACTCATCTGTATTTATTACCAAACCTTCTTCTCTCAATGCATTTACCAAAGAATCAATAAAAGCATCTTTTGAATTGAATGGTAATTTATTAAATATTTTCTTAATTGTTATTTGCCATAATTCTTTATATGGGACCGGTACTCCAAAAGATAGATCTCTAGTTATACTTCTTTCCTTTAATCCTTCCTTTATCCATGATAAAGACATTGTTATTGCCAAATCTGTAAATATACCTTTTTTACTTTCTAAATATTCTTTTATTTTATCTTCTAACTTAGTTAAGTTTAAATATAAATGTTTTGTTTTTCTAAACATAATTTTATTTCCAGTGATTGAATTTTTTGGATCAATTAATTCTTTTGGATCTAATAATCTACCACAACTTTCACATTGATCTCCTCTTGCATTTTCATATCCACAATATGGACATTTTCCCACAACAAATCTATCTGCTAGGAATTTATTCCATTCAGGATCATATGGTAATTCAACCTCTTTTTCTACTATATATCCATTTATATAGGCTTTAATAAACAATTCTTGGACTATTTTATAATGTAAATGATTGTTTGATGTTTGACTAAATTGATCAAATGAGAAATTAAACCATTTATATATTTCTTTATGTACATTATGAAAGAATTTAACTATTTCTTCGGGTTTTTTCTTTCTTTTAATTGCCTCTACCTCTGTAGTGGATCCATGATCATCCGTTCCACATAAATAAAATATAATATTACCCTTTAATCTATTATATCTTGCAAATATATCTGAAGGTAAAAGACTTCCAGTAATATTTCCTATGTGTGGTACATTATTTACATATGGTAATGCTGATGTAATTAGCACAATATCCTTACCTTTCATAAGATCTTTGTTAGTTATTATTTTTATAAATTCATAATATTTCTTCTATGTCTTCTTTATTCTTTAATACAAAGTTTGTATATATTTCAGAATAATGGCTGAATTTTATTATATCATTTTTATATTTTGGTAAGTTTTTTATCATAAACTGTTTTATATCTTTTACAATACTTCCAGTGTATGCTTCAAATAAACTTCTTATAACATCTCTTATAACCAAATACACATTTTCATATTTTTTTATTTCACCAATATTATCTCTAAACCATTGATATAATACATAAACAACTTCTGGATTTTTTGATATATTCGTAAACAAGATTCTCCAATCCTGTAATTTTATATAATTATCTATTGCTTTATCCAACAAATCTACAATTATACTAGTTCTCCTAAAGTTAGTTAATCCTCTTAATAATATTATCCTTTCTTCAGGATTTTGAGATCTAGAGTATAAATTGTACATTCTCATATATTCATTTGTTCCTCCATGTAAACCAATTATATCAGATATAATCTGTCTATCATTGTTATTTAATTTTTCCCATTCTTTAAATTTATTAAATGAATCTCTTATCACATTATAATCATTTAAGAATCCCAGTGTTTTATATGCCAATCTTTTTAATGTTAAACTATTATAATCTTTTATTTCTATGTTATAATAATTCATAAATATATCTTTATATTGCCTAAATATTCTTTTTTCTTCTATATTAAAGTAAAATGATATTTCATAAAATATTGTATACAATATTGACAAAACCAACCAATTATCTTCATTTCTATAATATTCGATTAATTCAAATAATTTTTTCAACTTAATTTTATTCATTAATGCTAATAAATAATAGTCGTGTAAAATAACAGCTCTACTTAATGGCGATATTTTCTTTTCTTTAATTGCATTTCCTACATATTCTAAATTTTCATAATTTGATACGTAGAAACCTATAGCATCTCTATTAATTACAAAATATCTTGGATCTCTCTTAAGTATAATCTTTCCCTTTGATTTATTAAACAGTATGTTTACTTTTTCACCTTCAATATCTAAAAATAAAGGAATTGTCCACTTTTTATTTTCTTTCTTATTATATAAAAATCTCGATTGAGATAAATGTATTACAAGATTATTATAATGTACATTTATTATTGGATAACCTGGAGAATTTATAAATTTTTCAATTATTTCTCTTATGTATTTTCCCCCTATTAACTCAAATTCTTTAAATAGATCAGAAGAACTAGCATTAGAATATTTATATTTATGTAAATAATTTATTATTGCGACTCTAAATTTATCATGTCCCAAATAATTATCTATCATTCTCAATATATTTCCACCTTTTCCATAACTTATACTATCAAAAATACTCTCAATTTCTTCTTCCTTTTCTACTTTGACACTTATCGGATGTGTATATATCGTTGAATCTTCAAATTTTGCTTCATATGTATCAGCAATATACATGTAATTTGATCCAATATTGTCTTCATTTAACAATTCATCCATAGCTTTGTATGCCATGTATGTTGCAAAAGATTCATTTAACCAAAGATCATCCCACCATTTCATAGTAACCAAATTTCCAGACCATTGATGCCATAATTCATGAGCTATGACGTTGTATATTCTTAATTTTTGTCCATATGAATAATAATCATCTTTATATAATAATGCAGATTCTCTAAATGTAATTGCACCCCAATTTTCCATTGCTCCAGCAGCAAAATCTGGTATAGCGATTAGATCCAATTTTTCTAATGGATATTCTATTGATGAATAGTTTTCATAGTATTTTAATACTTTTTTTGCCCAATCTAAAGCATTTTCCCCATCCTTAGCTTTACCAATATCAGTAACGATCCTTATCTTCTTATTTTCATATTTATCTTCCAAATAATCAAACTTTCCTATTCCTAAATATAATAAATATGTAGACATTGGTGGAGTCTTCTTAAATTTTACAACTCTATAATCTTCATTTATTTCTTCATTTTCTATTTCTGTATTTGATATTACATCATAATCTTTATTTACCTTTACCTCCAATTCAAATTCTGCTTTAAATTCTGGTTCATCCAAACATGGAATAAAATATCTTGCATATGTGGGTTCAAATTGTGTAGTTAATATTTTATCTTTTCCTTTACTTAAGTATAATCCAATTAAATCATTCCTTACCCTTCCCTTAAATTTTATGTATAATTTCTTTCTTCCATAATATTTATTATATAGATTTATTTCAATTATTTCATTATCTATATTTTTAAAACTTACCTTTTTATTATCAAATTTTATCAATTCTATTTTTATATCTTTTGAATGTAAGTATATTTTATTTGTAGGTTTAACTATATCTATTTCTATAGTTTCTTCTCCTTTATATTCTAAATTATTAATGTCTACATCCAATTTTATATAATATTTGATTGGTTTTACATCCTTGGACAATCTCATTAATATATAAAATATTCCGATATATTTTTAATAATGAATAAGGTCTATAAATTGTTAGATCTTTCAATAACGATATGGTTGACAATTGTAATTTTTGCAGTATCTTTTATAGGATTAATGAACCCACAAATATTAAACTTAATAGCATTTTACCCATACTATGCTATAGAATATCCATGGATGTTTATAACATCTATTTTTGGGAGTGGTAGCTTAATGCATTTATTTTTTAATGGAATGGCTTTACTATTTCTTGGCCTATTATTTGAATATTCATATGGAAGTAAAAACTTGTTAATATTGTTTTTATTATCCGGTATTGTTGGAAATATATTCTTTTTATTTCAATACTATAATGATCCTCTGGTTGCTGGAATAGGGGCTTCTGCTGCAATATCTGGTATACTGGGTGCTTTGGGAGTATTAAATCCAAAAGAGAAAATAATAATATTTCCAATGATAATTCCTGTAGATATAAGATATGCAGTAATATTTTGGATTATATTTAACTTAATTGGTATATTTTATCCATTTGTACCTTTTGGATTTTCCGCACATCTGGGCGGAACATTGTTTGGTCTTTTATATGGGTATATATTAAAGAAACATAAAAGAAAAACATCAATAGATAATATTTTTGATAATCAAGAAGAAATCTATTTATAATTTTTTGCCTAAGAAACTATATAAATTATTAAGATATAATTATTAGAATGGAAGCAAAAGTTGAAAATACAAATGAAAAATTAATAAAGGAAATAAGGACAAAACTGGCCACATTATCTACAAATACACTTTTAAGATATTATGAAGATATTAAATCAAAGATTATTCCTTCAAATTTATCATATTATATTCAATATTTATCATATGAAGAGTTATTAAATAATATTGAAAGAGAACTTATATTAAGAGGAGCTCTAAAAAGAGTAAAGAAGTTAGATGTTCGATAGTTATACCCGATCTTGTATATATTTTTTGCCAGATCTTCTAAATTCATCTGCTTTATACATCTCTCTTCCAACATATATTGAATGATCATATAATGTGAAAAATGGTAATCCTCTTAACTTATCATATATTTCATTAATGTTTTCTGATCCAAATTTAAAATCTAAAATTGTATTATCATAACTTCTATGTTCTACAAATGTTTTATTATCTTCATTATATATTATAAAATTACCTTTTGGATCTGGTACAAAGGATTTTATTTTATATCCATATTTTTCTAATACTTTTTTCATATATGGAAAATCATGTTCATATACATGTGCAGATGCTGAAATTGTTGTAACAATTCCTAATTCGTATCCTCTATTTGTTCTTTTATTTATTTCGTTAATAATATATTCTCCAATTCTAATTAATGCATACATATTTAATGGCCATCCTCTGAACATATCGTTGCTTCTTATATATTCTGTAAGATTTAGATACTTTCCTTGAATTATACCTTCTATAGATATAACACAGGGCGGATCATTTGAATACATATCTATATTTGGATTCCATGTAATCATAATTGCTCTTCTAGTTTCTGGGTTTTTTGATAATTTATTTATCATATATTGTAACTGATTCAAATTATTATAATTTAGAAATCTTTCTCCATATGTATAATCAACACCTTCTGGTTTTTTATCAATGAAATATCCACTTAAATGTTTTTCAAATTCTTCTAATTTAATAAATTCATCAAATTCCCTTTCTAATTCATACTTTCTTCCATATAATCCTAAACTAACAATTATATTTAATCTTTCCAGTTGTTTTTCATTATATTCAGAACCTTTTAAAAGTCCAAACATTTTAATTTCTGTTAATATTTTTATCCATGCATTAAATAGGGATTCTTCATATATAAATGCCGGAGGCAATGGGATAATATAACCATGATCTCTCTTTACATCTTCTTTTGTTTCAATATTTATTTTTCTTCTAAATATGTTGTTCGGTTTATAATTATTCAAAATTATTTCTTCTAGTTTACTTATATTTTTATTCCAAAAATCTTTTCTCATATCTATTACATTTGTAGTATCTAAAATTTCTTTTATTTTGTCATAATCTAAATTTATATTATATTTCTTTAATGTTTCTTCATCTTTATTATTAAATATATCTATTAAGGCTTGGCCGGATTGGGTCAAATCTGGCCCATATAGAATTATTTTATTTATTTGTGGATTTTCACCCAATGTTTGAATTAAATATTTTATTCCATTAATTGTATATAATGTTCCAATAATATTTATCATTTTTTTAATTTCTTTACGTAATAAATCAAATATAAAATCTTTTTTTGCCCATAATGTTGCTATAGAAATGTTACTTTTCTGATTTATAATTAAAATATCCTTTTCTAACATATAGGTAATTTTTAATTTTTTCTTATAAGTTTTATTTTTTCTCTAATATTCCCAAATATAATAGATTTTTTGCATTCTTTTTGCTCATTTTATAACTTCTATATTGTAAATATAATATAAATAATATTGAAATAATCCAAATATAAATGGAAAGATATCCAAATGTTATACCCATCAAAAATGGTAAAATATTATGAGAATTTATATGTTGTAACCAAGATGAATATGCATAATAAAGGAAATATGTATTTATTAATAAAAATATTGCATATACTGCTATTGAATAATAATCAAAATTATACTTTCTTATTGTTTTAATAGTAACTATCCATTTGTTATCTAAACCAATCAACAGTCTTCTTAAATAATAAGATATTGTTAGTGCAGAAATGCCCCAACCAATTAATAATGTTAAAAAAGAGTTTAGAATACTTGCCTTATTGTATATTCTTTTTTCAACTATATAGTATTCTGTTATAAATATTGATATTACATAAATTTGTGAGAAATAAAAGAATGGTGCTATATAATACCATAAAGGGGATGATAAATTGAATAGAATAATAATTATACTAATTAATATTAATACAAGAGAAATTAATGGTAAAAATAATGCTGTAAACATATGGATAAAACTTATCTTTTGTTTAAATTTTAGATTCTTATTAAATAATATTTTCCAGAAATTCGAAATAATTACATCAAATGTACCCATTTGCCATCTCCTTATTGTTTTTAATGTCATATTAAAATTTGGAGGTAAATTCTGTCCATATTCAACCCAATCCCTTATATATATCCCCCTAAAACCATTTAAATATAATCTAATTGTTAATGAAGCATCTTCAGTTAAATGTGGTGTAAATTTTCCAGCCTTTTTATAATCTTTCAATCTTAAAACCCCGCAAGAGCCATGAACCATTGATACATCATCTAAAATATTTTTCATTGGTAAATAAAATTCAAAAAAGGTATCTACATAAATTCCAACGATTTTATGAAAATAATCTACAGGAACAGTTCTTCTATTCCAATATACAAAAGATAAATCCTTATTCGATTCTAGAATACATACTGCCTTATATAGATATTCAATTGTAACAGTCCATTCTAAATCATAAACAGAAAAATACTTTATATTATATTTTCTTTCTAAATAATCTATTAGATCATCTAAGGCGGCCCCTTTTCTTTTTATACCATTTAATCTAAAAAAATATTTTATTTTATCTAAATCATACATTAAATATTTTTCATCATAATATTTCTTTGAATAATTTTTTTCTAAATATTCTACTAATTTTTTTTCTTTATTTAATTCTGTATCATCTAAAAATATAAAATATATAGTCAGATTTTTATATACATTATTTATGTTTTTCAAATATTCAATCTTTCTTATTAAAACATCCTCCTCTTCATTTTTTACTGGAAATATTACAAACAAATTTTCTTTGTTTTTTAAATCCTTATATTTTGGGATTTTTATTTTTCTGTCTATGTTTATTAAATATCTTAGATCGAATATTGATATTACTAATATATTTAATAGTAATAGAAGAGAAGAAATAAATAATAA
Organism: Candidatus Nanopusillus sp.; assembly: GCA_049414405.1. Taxonomy (GTDB): domain Archaea; phylum Nanobdellota; class Nanobdellia; order Nanobdellales; family Nanobdellaceae; genus Nanobdella. The sequence goes on along the minus strand of JBMSAQ010000002.1, from coordinate 63,326 downwards.
ATCCATATTAGTATAAAGGACCTTTGATTATTATGGGCAGTAAATAATTAGAACTTGCATATATAGATGGATAATTAATTATAGAATATAGTATTGCAAATACTAATATTGCTGAAATTATAAATATAATAACGGCAGATGCTGGTAATTCAAATATGAAATATAAAGCTATTCCAATTAGTAATATCATGAGAAAGATAAATAATAATATTAAATTTATTAATGATGGTGATATTAATAACCCAAACAATATTAATAGCACAAGCGCTAATATTAATATTGACTTTCTATCTACCAATTTACAGGTTAATGTCCCTACGATTAAACCAGCTAAAAATGAGTTAATTATTACCAATATAAACGTAAGTGTTTCTGGACCCATATTATAAAATTTTAAAGAAAACTTTATAAAGATTATCTATACCATAATTACTAGAAAAATACAAAATTGCCCTATCCGATCCAAAGCTCTTTGCTTTATTTATGTCACCATTTAATATATAATATCTTGCAGCTTGTAATAGTCCCATAACCAGAAATCTCAACATTTCCTAAATTTTCTTTTTTATTGATATTTTTTGTCTTAATGTACTTCTATTTAAATAGCTTACAATATAATTTTTTGTTTTTTTATGGATATTTCTGCTAAATAATCTCCTTCTCCAGATTCATATTCTCCCCATTTTTCACCATGTTTAAAAATTTTTATAATTTGCCCATGATAAATAAAAATTTTGGATATCATTTGGTTTAAATATCACACATACATAATCTAAAAATCTATGAAACCTTTATTTCATACCATTTTATCATAATAATCTATAAAATTTTGATAATATATAAGTTAAAATAATACTTTTTGGAAAAATTTCAAATATTAACTAAGAATAATTATGGAATTGGACTTCGTCTCTTATCTTCAATTAAATCCATTTTCCTTTTAAAGTAATCCATGTTATTTTTAATAAATTCTCTTTCATTATAATCTCCTATATTTCTTATTACTTCCCAATTATAGTTTTCAAGTTTATTTTGATTATTAATTAGTGCAGATATATTTCCATTCATAGCTTCTTGTATTGTTAGTGTTAATGTTTGATTCAACTGTGGTAGTATATTACATACTGGCAAACGATTATTTGTATAATTACATAATAGTTCAAATTTGTCTAATAATAAAATCTGACGTTCTAATAATCTATTAATACGTTTTTCTACAATTTCAGTTAAATTTAATACATTCTTTCTATACATTTTGTATTCATTTTCAATTTCTTGTTTTAATTTTTCTCTTTCTTGTGTTATGTTTATATTATTATTTACGACAATTGGTAATATGCAAATATCTCTAACCTTTCCGATGAATATTTCTCTAATCTCATGCCAAGAAGTATTTGGTGTTATATTTACATATATATAACCTACACAATGTAATGGTGGTCTATTAGTACTATATACTTCATAAGATATGTTTAAAGAATTTAATTGATCCGTTATATTTCCTAAAGAAGGACTTGCTCCAGTAAAGATAACTACTTTAGTTACATTTAATTTTTTCAATGCATATAATGTACTTTCGGATAATACACCATTTGGTACGATTAATATCGGCACATCATTTTCTTTAGCATATTGAACGGCATTAGTAACTAAAGGCAATTTATCAGGACTTACATGTTCATTAACCAAGTCTCTAGTAATTAATACTGCACTATTAGAACTATTCCAGAAATATAATGCTACGTATGCAGAGGTGTCATATCTTCTCGTTCCCCATATCCATAAATAACTTATATTTGATTGATTTAAATTTTGTAATAATAAATTTGATATTACTGCAGGTCCTCCTATTATTATTACATTTGTTACATTATCACTTATTAACATTTGTACTGTATTACTAATATTTACAGGATCTTGATATACTGTATATACTGGCAATTTATATATATGTCCTACTACACTAGCTACTAAATAGTCGGCATATGTTATATTTGTGACTAAAAGTGCTGTAACCATGAATATAAATTAATAGTAAAAAATTTAAATATTATTTAATATTTTTTCATAAACTTCCCTTTCATTATTAAATGTAAATCCTGCAGCATACTTATGACCACCACCATTAAGCAATTTTGCTATTTCATCTACTTCTTTATTATTTAATGTCCTTATTTCCCCTCTTTTAGATTTCTCATATAATGTTATTATAAAATCTGGATTATCTCTTATTTTTTCTTTTATATATTCTAAAATATAGTTTGATGGTATATTTTTATCCAATTTTATTATATAAATTTTATATTTTTTATCTATTACTGTTATATTTTTATCCAAATTTCTATATATTTCATTTAATTCTTTTCTAAATCTTTTTATGATACCATGATCGATTATTTCCTTAATATCCTTGTTTAATAAATTTTTTGCTATAGATATAAAATATAAATCATATGATTTTGGATAAAAATATCTTATTGATACTACATAATCTACAAAATCCCTCTCTATGTTATTCTTTATTTCTCCAAAATCTATATCATCAATAATATCCAAATATTTAAATTCAACGTTTAGGTATTCTGACAAAACCCTGGCAGCAGATTTATAATTTTTTATATAAACATGCACCCTGGATGTAAGCTCATTAAAATTTTTTTCATGATGATCTATCCAATAAACTTTTCTAAAATATGAAGCTAAATATATAGCTTCCTGATTTGTTGCAATATCCGTAATATATAATTCTTCTTCTTTATCATTGTTTTCTATTACCTTTATTAATGTATTATTTATTAATCTTGGACTTGAAAAATAAACTTTAAATTTATCACCAAATTTTTTATATAATATTGATAGACACGCTATTCCATCTATATCCCAATGAGTGATTGCAATCACTTTTTATATTCTTCTTCAAATATCTTTTTAATTCTTTCAGCTTTCTTTTCTCCAACAATATTTTCTAACTCGGTTTTATTCGCTAAGAAAATATTCTTTAATGATTTAAATCTTTCTAATAATTTTAACGCCAGATTTTCTCCAATACCCGGTATGGTTTTTAATATTTCTAATTTAACTTCATCAAGGTCTTCATAATTCTTTGTCCTTTCAGGTATGTTTGGGAATTTATTATAATTTTTTGCTAATAAATATAAATAATTTGCTGTTTCTAAAAAGTCTGAAGTTCTTATAATTGGTATTTTATATTCTAAAATTATCTTTAGTATTAACGTTCTTATGTAGCTTATTGAAATGTTTGTATCTATCCCAAAGCTATCTTCTGTTCCTTCTAATATTAATATAGATTTTTTATCCTTTAATTTTTCTAATTGATTATATAACCTTCCATCTAATATAGAATTAATGAAGTCTAATATATTTTTTCTTTCAATTATTAAATCTCCAATTATATAATCTCCAACATCCAAATTTTCCAATTTTATTAAAATATCTGTATTTGCCAAAGTTTGTACTACTCCAGATTCTTTTTCTTTATAGTCTACAACAATCATAGGAACGTTAGATTTTGTATTAATAACATTTGGTGAATTATCCTTTTCTTGAGAGATCTGATTACCTGTAATATACTTAAATATTCCTCTGGATTTTTCAACGCTTTCAGCCATCATTTTATTATTTATATTATTTTCTTCTATATTATTATTTACTTTTAGATATTTTTTTATTCTTTTAATTATATATAGCATCTTTTTTTCCTTCTTTATTGAAACCCAGTAAAATCTTTCATCTATTGTATTTTTTGTAACTAATATTATTACTTCCCCTATTTCACCTCTACCAGTTCTACCCCTTCTTTGTATATATCTAATTTCAGATGGTACGGGCTCATAAAATATTACAATATCAACCTTCGGAATATCAATACCTTCTTCACCAACAGATGTTGATAATAATACATTGAATTTACCTTCTGAAAAATCTTTCAATAATTTTATCTGTTCACTTCTACTCATTTCCTTTTTCCCAACAAACTTTTTGGCTTTTATATTGTTTTTATCGCAATACTCCTTTATTCTATCTAGAGTTTTTCTTATTTGCGCAAATACAATTATTTTCTTATCTTTATTTTCCTTTAATATTTCTATTAGTTTTAATAATTTTGGATGTTCAATATTTTTGTTAATATATTCTTTTGCCAGATATATGGCCTTTTTTATTCTTATATCACCCAAAACTTCATAATCAGCCCTACTTTTTCTTATATTATTCTCAATATCATTAAAATAACTTATAAAAGTATATAGAGTTTGTGTTTCTAGAACTTCTAGGGCATGATATATTTTTAATGTTTCGGATAATAGCTCTATGATTTCTCTTAGTCTATAATCTCTTCCTCTGGTTTCTAAATTCTTTTTAATTTCTTCTATCCATTTTAGTATATCCTTTTTACCTTTATCGATATCAATTGATGGATCTAATTCTTTTATTTTTGATAATCTTAAATCTATAGCTTTTATTATTAGATCTTTGATGTTATTTAATTCGTTATTTAATTCTATATCTACTCTTTTGATTTCAATACCAGTCATATATTTTTTAATATCTTTTTCTTCTCCAGTTCTTATTTCAATGTTCTTTATATATAGATTGTTTATTACCTCTTCTATTCTTTCAATATTCCAACCAGGAGAAGCTGTTAATCCAACTATTTTATAATCTCTTGCCTGTTCTACAAACTTTTTTGCAATAAATGTATATGAATATTTTTTAACCGCTCTATGTGCTTCATCAAATATTATTGTCGAGGCATCATAAAATGTAACCCTTCCACTTATTAAATCATTTTGTAATGTCTGTGGTGTCACAAAAATTATTTTCCCTTGTTTATACAAATAATTTCTTCTCTCTTGATGAATATCACCAGTAATTACAATACTTTTATCCTTTAGATCCGGAAAAATTTTTATAAAATTATTATAATGCTGGTTTACTAACGGTTTTGTTGGGGCTAGGAAATATATTTTTTTATCTGGAAATAATTTTAATCTTTCAATAATAAGAAAAAAGGCAATAATTGTTTTTCCGGTACCTGTTGGTAATATAACAAGTGTATTCTCTCTTAAGCATGATTCTAATATATTTTTTTGATATTCTCTCAATTCTATAGAAGACATAATATAAAAATATTAAAAAGATTTTTATTTATTTATGAATTCTGTAATTTTTCTTTGCATATAGTTTTCACTAAATATATTGAAATAATCTTTGTATTTTTCAATTATATTCTTATCTATATCCCCCATAATTACTATATTTATTTTTCCCTTTTTTCTATATTTTTCCTTATATTTTTTTAATGCCTCAAATATAGATTCAAGATCATTTATATCTTTTGCATAATTTTTTATATACCAAATTAAATTATCATTACCTTCTAAAGAAATATTCTTGGTTATTTTTATTACTAAACTATATCTCATAATATATTTATATTTTTGGATAGTATAAAGTTTTTATTCCATAGTTTGTAAAATGAGTTCTACATCCGTTATTTATTTCTAATATTTTTTCTATTTTTGGTAAATTATTTTTATAGAAAGATGAAATTTTTCTTATGTCATAATAATACCATAAATTTATTTTTGAGTCACAATTTATTATTCTATCGATTATTTTTCTTTCATCTTTATCTAAATTCAATGAACTAATATTATTATTAATATCATTTAATAAATTTTCATTATATAATTTTCCAATATATATAGGTCCTAACTTAATTAGATCATTATTGCACACTTTGCATTTTCCATTTTCTAAGGATTTATACCCACAATTTCTGCAATAATATATTTCCATTATATTTTCTATTAAATAATTTATATCTTTACTCTTAGTGCTTTTTTTAACAAATATTCTATAATGATGATTATAATAATATGAAAAAATCGGAATTAATGCAACATCATATTTTAATCCTTCAATAATTATATATTTTGCTAAATTTCTTAATCCAAACTCTAAATAAAAATCTGTTTTTATTCCTATTGTATTATATTTCTTTAAACAAGATTTTGGCTTTGATCCTGATAATGAGGAAATATCTGTTGCAGTAATTCCAGCAATTCCATTATTTTTTAATGCCTTTGGTAATAATTCTACAAAACCTATAGAGGAACCAAATGGATCTATATCAATATAATCGAATTTATATTTTAATAATAGTTCTCTACAATCTTTATTTAATATAATTATTCTTTCAACATTTTCTAGATTATTAATCTTTAAATTTTCTTTTATATTTTCTATAGCTTCTTTTTTTATATCATTTATATATATTTTATTTACAACTTCTGGTATTTCTTTTAATATTCTTATGGATCTAATACCGGTAGCAGCCATACAATCCAAAATATCAAAACCTTTCTTTGTTATATTGTAATAAGATTTTAATATCATTATTGTAAAATCTCTATTTATTTTCATTAAAGGGTTATAAAATACTGGTAATTTTGATGATAATTTCTTTAAAAAATCTGGATTATAATTTATTATAGCTTTTCCCTCATTCATCAACATCTGCAAATATTCTATCTTCCTTTTTAATTATTCTCAATTTATATTTTGTTGGTGGTTTCTTAATCCCTCTAGACCAAATGTAATTGTTTAATCTTACAGATAATAAAACATTTTTTGACTTATATCTCTTCATTATAATTTCTCTTATTATTTTTGCTGCCTTCTTTGCCCTTCTTTTTAATGGTGTTTTTAATATCCATTTCCTTATATTTATTTTTATATGAAATTCTTGTATATTTTCTTTCTTTTCAACACTTTCTTGATTCTGTTGAACATTTTCTGTTTGTACTAATTGAGTTTCTTCAGGCATTATGATATTTGAATAACAAAATTTTATAAAGTTTGGTTTTTATTTTTCCTACAATTTTCTATGTTTTCTTTTGCAATTCTTAACATACCCATTAATAAGGAATATTCTCTTTTCGTAATTAATGCTTTTCCAATTAGATTTCTTAGTCCTCTATATATGAAAGGTTTTCTATAATCTTGAGAAGGTAATACATCTACAAAATCTTTGAACATTTTATATAAATATTTTCTTTCTTGATTATTTATTAATTTAAATACTTTTCTTATTGGATTATTTTGAGAAATAAATAATTCATATAATATTATTGCTGCGGAATGGGTTATATTCATTATTGAATATTCTTCACATGCAGGAATTGTAATTATTCCATCAAATTTATCTAATTCTTCACTACTAAAGCCCTTAGATTCTCTTCCAAAAAATATGCCAATCTTACCATCATATTTATATATAGAATTTGCAAATTCTCTAGGAGTTAACGGATTTCTTAATACTTCATTTCCAATCTTTGAAGAAACTCCAGTTGTACCATAATTTATATCAAATAAATCAATTACTTCGTCTAAATTATTGTATATTTTCATATTCTTTATTATTTCCCATCCTTTTTCTCTAGCAACAATCTTTACTTTATCTCCATAAGGATTTACTTTAGGATTTACTAATATAAGATTTTTAAAATTAAAATTTGCCATTACTCTCGCTAATGCACCTATATTGTCTTCAGATTCTGGTTCTACAAATACAATATAAAAATCAATCATGGTTCTAATCTATTCGGATCTCTTAGTATTAATACTACTTCTTTTACATTTTCAACATTTAATAATTGTTTTATATATCTTGCAATACCAAATCCAAATCCACCCATTGTTGGAGCACCATATTTAAAGAATTCTAAATAATATTTAAAATTATCTGGATTTAATCCTTTTTCTTTTATTTGTTCTAATAATATTTTATATCTATGTTCTCTTTGAGAACCCGTAGAAATTTCTAAACCATTATATAATAGATCAAAACTTTTTGTTGTTATCATTCCATTTTTCATTGATTCCCCTTTCATATGATAAAATGGTCTTGCAGTCCAGGGCCAATCAATTATAAATACAAATTCATTGTCATATGTTTTTTTAACATAATCTCCCAAGATTTTTTCCCCTTCTGATGTTATATCACCATTTTCTTTTATATTATTTTTTCCAACAATTTCATACACTTCTTCCATCTTTATTTTTGGAATATTTCCTGGAATAAATATATCTACATTATAATATTTTCTGATTTCATCTTCAAAATTTTCTTTAATTTTTTTATTTGTGTATTTTATAATTTCCTCTAAAACTTTCATTACATCATAATGTGAATTTATATACCCAATTTCTACATCAAAGGATGTAAATTCAGTTAAATGTCTTGATGTAAAGGAAGGTTCTGCTCTAAAAGCCGGTGCAATTTCAAATACTCTTTCAAAACCAGAACATATTGCCATTTGTTTATAGAATTGTGGTGATTGTGCTAAATATGCTTTTTTATCAAAATATTTTAATTCAAAAACTTCTGCTCCTCCTTCAGATGCAGTACTTATTATTTTTGGAGAGAATATTTCAATAAAATTATCATTATATAAGTATTCTCTAACGTATTTTATTGCATATGATGTTAGCTTAATTACTAAACTTCTCTTTGGATCCCTAAGATCAACCCATCTATAATTCATTCTTTTTTCAAAATATGAATTTTCATCTATAGGCAATCTATCTGCCAGTTCGCTAATTAAATATAGTTCTTCTGCAACAATCTCTTTATATTTTTTTGCAATTCCTTTTATGTATTTTCCCCTAACTACTATAAATGTATGCAAAGAAAATTCTTTAACAAATTCTATATCATTAAATATTTCTTTTTTTATTGTTATTTGAACATCTCCAGTCTGATCTCTTAATATAATAAACGATATATTTCCAATATTTTTTATATTTATTATCCATCCAGCTAGTATAACTTCTCTATCATATTCAATCTTTTCAAGGTCTTTTATATTTATCCTATTTTTCAATAACTCAAAACCTTTTTTATAATTATATATGTCCATAGAAATTTAGTATAAACAATTACTTTAAATTTTTCATTTTTATATCAATCATTGCATGCAATTCTTTATATATTATCGTCAATTTTTCTTCATAACTTATATTTTTTTTAGATCATATACTGATAAAAAAGGAAGATTTCTATTTTCAATATTTTTTAACTTATCTAAAAATAATTTATATATTTCATTAAAATTATCATTTATAATTTTTTCTATTTCAACTCTTAATTTATCGTATTCTTCAAATCTATTAAAAAATTTTTTAGTATAATAATCTACTACAAATATTGGATTTTCAAATGAATATAATATTATTGCATCGCATGTTTCTTTTCCAATTCCCTTTATTTTTAATAATTCTTTCCTCATTTCACTTATTTCTAATTTAGAAAAATTATCAATGTTTCCATAGTTTTCTAATATATAATTAGATAAAGATTTTAATGTTTCTAGTTTCCTTCATCTAAATGGAACTTTTATATCACTAATAGACAAGTTATTTATATTTTCTAATCTAAAGATAAAATTTTTTGATTTTAAGTATTCTAAATTTTTTTCTACTAAATTCCATTTTGTGTTTTGTGTCAGTATTGATCCTATAATTATTTCTACCCTCCAATCTCCTTCATTTTTATTATGATAATCTACATCTACTGGCCACCAAAATTGAAAATCCATTTCTTTAATTAAATTTATAATGGATTTGTACATAAGAAGTATAATGATATTAATAGATAAAAAAATTAGGGAATATGTAAAGAGTGGAAAAATAAAGGTTGAACCATTTGATGAGAATTTGATAGGTCCAGCATCATTGGATATAAGATTGGGGCATAAGTTTAGAGTATTTAAAACATTGGAAAAAGAAGTTATAGATGTAAAAGATTATTATGATGATGTATATACAAGAGTAGAGACCAAAGAATATATAGTACATATAGGAAAGTATTCGGATCTATACATATTAAAAAATGATGATGTTCCAATAATAATTCATCCAGGAGAATTCATTCTAGCATCAATATATGAATATATAGAATTGCCAGATAATATTGTAGGACAAATACATGGTAGATCTTCAATTGGGAGACTTGGTTTAATAGTGCATACTTCTGCCGGTTATATTGATCCAGGATATAAGGGATATTTAACATTGGAGATTATTAATGTAAATAGAGTCCCAATTAAAATATATCCAAAAACAAAGATTGCTCAGATCGTTTTTATTGAAACAGAATCTTCAGAGATACCATATGATAAAAGAAAAGGATCTAAATATCTAAATGAGGAAGGTGCTACCGGATCTTTAATATCAAAAGACTTTAATAATAATTTTTAAATATTTTTTATAAGTTATGAAAAAATGGTAAAAAGGACAGGACCTACTAATATTTATTTAAGAAAGTTGATAAATTTGTTAAAAAAAGAAGGAAAGAAAAATAATAGTAAGCTTTGGTTATATGTAGCAGAGCTTTTAAGTAGACCAACAAGAAAAAGAGTTGAAGTAAATTTATCTAAATTGAATAAATATACAAAGGATGGAGATACTGTTATAATTCCAGGAAAATTACTTGGTTATGGTATGGTAAATAGGAAAATCACAGTTGCTGCATGGAAATATTCACTAAATGCAAAAGAAAAGTTGGAAAAATCAGGTATTAAAACATTGACAATAGAAGATCTATTGAAGGCGAATCCAAAAGGTTCAAATATAAAAATAATAATATGATAGCAATAGGAAGAAAATATATAGATGCAACAGATTCTGTTTTGGGAAGATTCACATCAAAAGTTGCTAAATATTTATTAGAAGGATATGAAGTATATATATTTAATGCTGAAAAGGTTGTTTTGGTTGGAAAATGGAATAATCTGGTTAAACATTGGAATCATAAAGTAAATGAAAGAGGGGATTGGATAAAAGGTCCATTTTATCCAAAAAGGCCAGATAAAATATTAAGAAGGGTAATATGGGGAATGTTACCAAGAAATTATAGGGGAAGACGGGCTTTAAAAAGAGTAAAAGTATTCTTAGGATTACCAGAAGAATTTAAAGATGTGAAATTGGAAAGGATAGAAGATTCACTAATTCATAATAGATTAAAGGTTGGGATAATAAGAGAATATCATTACTTAGGAGATATATCAAGGCACATTGGTGGAAAATTTTAAAAATTTAGTATATAAATCTATATAACATGACAATAATAGTTACAGCAAAAAGAAAAACAGCAATTGCAAGAGCATATATAAAGGAAGGTAATGGTAAAGTTACAATAAATTCTATTCCATTACAAGTATACGAACCATTTTTAGCGAGATTAAGAATAAGTGAACCATTAATATTAGCTGGGGAAGATTATGTTTTAAAGGTAAATATAAAGGTTAAAGTAAATGGAGGCGGTTATATGGGAAAAGCAGAGGCAGCTAGAATAGCTATTGCGAAAGGCTTAGTAAAATATTTTGATGATGATAAATTAAAATTATTATATCTACAATACGATCCATATATGTTAAAATCAGATCCAAGGAGAAAAGAACAAAGAAAATCCCCTACTTCAAAAGCAAGAAAGCACTATACAACGGCCTATAGGTAAATTTATTCAACTTTTTCGACTTCTATTTTGCTTTGGGTTTCTATATTGAATGTTTCTTTACTACTTTTTTCTTCTTTTTCTGTTGAAGATTTTACAGAATATACAGCTTTTGATATTATCCAAATTTGCCCCATTGCTTTAATTAATTGGTGTGGAACAATCAATCCTTTAATTCCTCTTCTAGATAAATCAGGATCTAATACTTTTATTTTCCATCCATATATTTTATTATCACTTATTATTGCATCTTCAACCTCTCCTAAGAAGTATCCATCTTCTGTGTATACCTTTGATCTTGTTGTTTCAGATATCTTTCTAACATTCAATGCCATAAAATAAAATAAATATATTGAATAATTTAAATTTTTTCATAATTTAGGTTTAAAAGGTAAAATAATATTATGGAATTATGGCATCTGAAGATAATCAAAATAACCGAAAAGAATTAAAATTAAAAGTTGCAGAAGCTATTCAAAACGATTTATATAGAGGAATTGTTAGAATTGATGCTGAAGCTATGAAAGAACTTGGAATAAGAATCGGGGATATTGTTGAAATTGAAGGAAAGAAAAAAACAGTTGCAATCGCCCAATTATTACCTCCACAAGATTATGGTCTTGGAATAATCAGAATGGATGGTATTATAAGAAAAAATGCAAATGCTACATTGGGCGGATATGTTACTGTAAGGAAAGCAATTGTAAAAGAAGCACAAAAAGTTGTATTAGCTCCAGCAGCAAAGGGAGTTGTATATCAATTTCATACAAGTGCATTAAATTATATAAAAAGATTATTAGATGGAAGGCCAGTTGTAAAGGGGGATAATATTGTTATGTTGACAGGATATAGAAGAAAATTTGATTTGTTAGATGAAGAATTTGGATTTTCAATTTTTTCAGATTTATTTCCAGCTTTTGGATTTTCGAATGAATATAGATTTACAGTTGTAAATGTAGTTCCAAAAGGTGCGGTAGTTATAACTGAAAATACAGAAATAGAAATATTGCCACACGCTGTAGAAACAAAAGGAGAAATACCAGAAGTTACTTATGAAGACATAGGCGATATGGAAGAAGTTGTGCAAAAGGTTAGAGAACTTGTAGAATTACCATTAAAATATCCAGAATTGTTCGAAAAACTCGGTATAGAACCCCCAAAGGGTATATTATTATACGGTCCTCCAGGTACAGGTAAAACATTATTAGCAAAAGCAGTTGCAAATGAAAGTGGAGCATATTTTATTGCAATAAATGGTCCTGAAATAGTATCAAAATATGTTGGAGAATCTGAAAAAAGATTAAGAGATATATTTGAAGAGGCAAATAAGAATGCACCTTCAATAATATTTATAGATGAAATTGATGCAATAGTTCCAAAGAGAGATGAAGCAATTGGAGAAGTTGAAAGAAGATTGGTAGCTCAATTATTAACATTGATGGATGGATTAAAATCAAGAGGTAAGGTAATTGTAATTGCAGCAACAAATAGACCAGAGGCTATAGATCATGCATTGAGAAGACCAGGAAGATTTGATAGAGAAATAGAAGTTCCAGTACCAAATGAACAAGGTAGATATCAAATATTAAGGGTACATACAAGAAATGTTCCTTTAGGTAAAAAGGAAGGTGATAAATATGTATTATTATCTGAAGAAGAAAAAGATAAATTAATTAAAAAACTAGCTTCAATTACGTATGGTTACGTGGGTGCAGATCTTGCTGCTTTAGTAAAAGAAGCTGCAATGAATGTTATAAGAAGAATATTGCCGGAAATTGAAAGGTATGAAGGCAAAATACCACAAGAAATTTTAGATCAGATGGTTGTTACTGAAGAAGATTTTATGAATGCATTAAAGGTTGTACCCCCATCTGCAATGAGGGAAGTGCTAGTAGAAGTACCAAAAGTAAGATGGGAAGACGTTGGTGGATTAGATGGAGTAAAATTAGAATTAAAAGAAGCTGTTGAATGGCCAATAAAAAATAAAAAAATATATGAAAAAGTTGGTGTTGAACCCCCAAAGGGTATATTATTATACGGTCCTCCAGGTACAGGTAAAACATTATTAGCAAAAGCAATTGCAACAGAAATAGGGGCGAACTTTATTGCAATAAAAGGTCCCGAAATATTTAGTAAATGGTTTGGAGAAAGTGAAAAAATGATTAGAGAAATATTTAGGAAAGCGAAACAAGTAGCTCCAGCAGTAATATTCTTTGATGAAATTGATGCAATAGCACCAAGAAGAGGTTCTAGTGTAGGTACGAATGTTTATGATAGTATTGTAAACCAATTGTTAGCAGAGATGGATGGTATAACTACTAGGGGTGATGTAATTGTAATTGCAGCAACAAATAGACCAGATATAATTGATCCAGCATTATTAAGACCTGGAAGATTTGATAGAATAATATACATACCACCTCCGGATTATAAGGCAAGATTGGAGATATTAAAAATAAAGACGAAGAATATGCCATTAGCTCCAGATGTTAATTTAGAAGAAATTGCAAGAATTACTGAAGGATATAGTGGTGCAGATTTAGAATTACTCGTAAAAGAAGCTGCGATAAATAGAATAAGATTACTATATGAATTAAAAAGAAAACAAGGATTAAAAGAAGAGGAAGCTCTAAAAGAATTAGAAAAAGAAGATATAAGAATTACTATGAATGATTTTAAGTCCGCATTAGAAAAAGTAAAACCATCAATAACAAAAGAAATGGAGAATTATTACAAAGTTTTTGCAGAAACATTTAGAAAAGGAATAATAGGAAAGGATAACAAGTATTATGGATAATTTTTCAAGGTATATTTCTCAAATAAAATTTTTTGGATTTGAAAAGAATAAAAGAATACAAGAAACATCCGTTGCGATTATTGGTTTGGGCGGTTTAGGTTCTTGGTTATCAGAATTTTTAGTGAGAATTGGTGTAAAAAATTTGGCAATTGTAGATTTTGATATTGTAGAAGAAAAAAATCTAAATAGGCAGAATTTTACAATTAGTGATATTGGTAAATTAAAGATAGATTCTATTGAAAAGAGATTAAAAGAAATAGATAATGATGTAAATATAGAAAAATATAAAGAAATAAATAATAAAATATTTAATAGAGATATAATATTTGATTGTACTGACAACATTAAATCGAAATATTTAATAAATGAGTTATCTGTATATTACGATAAACCATATATATTTGCTTCAGTCGTTATGGATCAAGGATTCGTTGGTTTAATAAATCCCGAACAATTTTGTTTGTATGATATATATAAAGGTAAGGAAGATGTATTAACATGCGATATTACTGGTGTAGACTTTTCATCAGTAATCTTTGCAGTTTCTTTAATGCTAAAATTATTTATAAATTATGTATTTGGAAATAGAGATGTAATATTATATCATTTTAATATAAGAGATAAATTCTATTTAGAAGAGATAAAAGTTAAAAGTGATAACTGCAAAATATGTAAAAGAAAAGAATTTGAATTAATATGGAACTATCTGAAATAATAAATGAGATAAAAAATAAGAAAGAATTGAGAAATATATCCGATAAAGTAGTTGAAAATATATTAAAAAGAGAATTAAGAAAAAGACAGCATCTATATGAAAGATTGTCTTTAATAAAAAATATAAAGCAATTAAAAAATGATGAAGAATTTTATTTATTGTTTAAAGAAGTAAGGAGAATCTTGCACGAATTATATGGTCTATATACTCCAAAAGAAGATAAAGAAATAGATAAAATATTATTTAATAATGAAATGACATTGGAACAAAAAATAATAGAACTATTAATGTTGACAAGGTCTACTGCTGAAAGAATAAATTTCTATAAAGAAATATACAAGAACATATTTATTGAAAAACCCTTAGAAATATTGGATTTAGCATCAGGATTAAATCCAATATCAATTTATTTCTCAGATCAAAAACCTAAAAAATATTATTATGTAGATATATCTGAAAGAATATTAGATATAAATTATCAAATATTAAAAGAATTAAATATTGAAAATGAGGGATGGTTAATTGATTTATTGGATCTGGATGATAGAATATTCAGACATTATCAATATATATTCTTTTGGAAGATATTTCCAATATTGGAAAAATATGATTTCTATGCACCAAGAAATTTATTATCTAAGCTAGATTTTGATTATTTGATAATATCTTTTCCTCAGAAAAGTATTGGAAAAAAGAGAAATCTTGGTTTAGCTTGGAGATATAAAATTAAAAGATTTGTAACATATAAATTAAAATATAAAATAATTAAAGAATTCGATATTCCATATGAATATTTTATTATCGTGGGGAAATAACATTTTTCAATTTTAGTAAATCTTCTTTATTATATTTTTTTAATTTATTATTTGAAAATATCCATAATTCAATATCAACATTATTAGAATCTTTATATTTTTCTGCTAAATGATATAATTCATATAAATCAATATAATTAATGTTATTTATATCAATATCCTTTTTATTCTTTTTAACTTGAATTAATCTTACTTTTCCTTCTTTATTTATTGCAATTATGTCTATAGCAGAATGGGAACCAGGGGTTCTCCACGCATCATATCCATCCTTTTCTAGTATCTTTTTTACTTTTTGCTCATAATAATAACCAATTTTATATTTACTTCCCATTTCAAATATAGAAATTTAAACAATTAAAAATATTGTTTTAAATATATTTCTATGGATATAAATGATTATTTTGCAGAAATTAAGAAAAAGACATTAGAAGCCTATGAAATTGCAAAAAAGGCAAGATCTTTATCTTTAGATCCTGTTAATGATGTTGAAATACCCATTTCTGAAGATATGGCTGAAAGGGTAGTTAATTTACTATCAACTATTGATCCTATTATAAGAGAAATAAATTTACCAGAAAAAATTAGAGAAATAGAAAAAACATATAAACCACTTTCATTTTCTACGATATTAAAAATATCAGAGTATGTAGCAGAACAAATATATAATAAAACTAAAGATAAAATTAGAGCTATAGAACTTGGATTAAGGGCGGGTTTTGCATATCATACCTTAGGTGTTGTAGCTGCTCCGACAGAAGGAATTGTAAAAGTAATAGCAAAGAAAAGAATGGATGGAAAAGAATATATTTCTGTATTTTATGCTGGACCGGTAAGATCTGCTGGTGGTACTCCACAGGCATTTTCAGTTGTAATTGCAGATTTTTTAAGAAGAAAATTTGGATATGAAAAATACGATCCTATGGAAGATGAAATCCAAAGATATGTAATTGAAATTTATGATTATAAGAGGGCAGCTCATCTACAATATACACCAAAGAATGAAGAAATAGTGTTTGCAGTTAAAAATTTACCAATTGAAATAAATGGAGAGCCCACAGAAAAAATAGAAGTTTCTGCATATAAAGATTTACCAAGAGTTGAAACAAATTATATAAGAGGAGGGGCCGTCCTTGTTCTTGCTGAAGGTATATGCCAAAAGGCTAAAAAAATATGGAAAGATTTATCAAAAATTGCAAGAGATTTTAATTTAGAAGAATGGTCTTGGTTAGATGAATTAAAAAAATTGCAAGAAAAACTACATGGAAGTTCTTCAGGATCATCAGAAGTAATAAAACCGAATGCAAAATATTTAGAACAATTGACTGCTGGGAGACCAATATTTTCTTTACCATCTGCAAAGGGTGGATTTAGATTAAGAATGGGAAAATCAAGGACAAACGGACATGAAGCATCTTCTATACATCTAGCTATCGCAATTTTAACACATAATTTTTTAGCATGGGGGACCCAATTTGCCGTAGAAAGACCTGGAAAAGCTTCTGCAGTTACATTTTCGGATACAATTGAACCCCCTGTAGTAAAGTTAAAAGATGGTTCTGTAATAAAGGTAAAAGATGAGAAAAAAGCAAAAGAATTAATTGAGAAGAATTTGGTGGAAAAAATATTATTTTTAGGAGATATTTTATTTACATATGGAGATTTTTTAGATAACGGACATCCTTTAGTTCCTTTGGGATATTGCGAAGAATGGTGGATACTGGAATTTGAAAAAAATGCAAAAGAAAAAGTAAATGGATTTGAGGTTGTTTTTGATATGTTTAAACCAAGAAAATTATTTGAAATAAAAAATTTGGAAAAATTATCAGAATATTTGGATATTGATAAAAATATTTTAGAAAATTACATTAGAGATCCACTAAGAAATAAACCAGATTTTGTTAATTCGCTAAAGATATCTATATTATTAAATGTTTCGTTGCATCCGGAATATACATACTTCTGGAAGGATATAAGTTCACAAGACTTTATATATTTATTAAATTATTTAAAAGAAAAAGCAAAAATTTCGTATAAGGAAATTAAAATAAATGGTGAAAATTATAAAATTGCTGATAAAATTGAAATCGAATATGATGATAGAATGAAGAATATATTAGAAGAAATATTAATTGAGCATAAACTGGAAAATAATAAGATCGTAATCGAATATCCAAACTCGGCATCATTATATATACAGTTGGGATATTTTGAAAAAGTTCCAGAATTAAATAATGAAAAGAATGGATACGAATTGGTAAATAAGATATCAAAAGTTATTGTTAGGGATAAGGTTGGTACATATATTGGAGTTAGAATGGGAAGACCTGAAAAGTCGAAAATTAGAGAATTAAGAGGTTCAATAATGGTCTTATTTCCTGTAGGAGAAGAAGGAGGGAGGATGAGAAATCTTTTAGAATCAATGAAATATCAGAAGATTGTTTCAGATTTAAGAACATATTATTGTCCAAATTGTAAAACATATGTTCCATATAAAAAATGTATATTTTGTAATTCAGAAACAAAATTATTGAAAACAGAAGATGAAAAAGAACATAAAAAATATGCAATACAGATTTCTAAATATGTAGAGGCTGCATTAAAAAATCTTGGATTAGATCCTTCCCAATTGCCAAAAATAGTAAAGGGACCAGAAGGTTTAAGTTCAAAAAACAAGCAACCAGAAAGATTGGAAAAAGGAATATTAAGGGCAAAGTATGGTATATTTGTATTTAGAGATGGAACGGTGAGATTTGATGCCATAGAAATACCGATTACATACTTTAAACCAAAAGATTTAGTATATACTTCAATAGAAAAATTAAGGGAATTAGGATATACTCACGATATTTACGGAAATCCGCTGGAAAATGAAAATCAGATATTAGAATTAAAACCTCAAGATATTATATTACCAACAATTGGTCCATTAAAGAAAGGTGGTAAACTAAAAAAAGACGGATTTTTAGTTTCTTTAATAAATACTACCAAATTTATTGACGAAGAATTAGAAAGATTATATAAAATGAATAGATATTACAATGTAAAAAAACCGGAAGATTTTTTAGGTCATCTGCTAATTGTTTTAGCCCCACATACTTCTGCAGGTACTGTTGGAAGAATAATAGGGTTTTCAAGAACTCAAGCATTACTTATGCACCCAATGATGCATGCTGCAATAAGAAGAAATTGTGATGGGGATGAAGGAACAGTATTATTATTATTAGATGCTCTATTAAATTTTTCTAGAGAATATTTACCAGATAAAAGAGGAGGAACTATGGATGCCCCATTAACAATTACAATAAAGGTTAAAGGAATGGAAATAGATGATGAAGTACAAAAGTTTGATACTGTTTGGAACTATCCATTAGAATTGTACGAAGCAGCATTGCAATACAAATCTCCAGAATCTGTAAAGATACAAATATTTAAAGAAAGAATTGATACACCAGAAGAATATATAAATTGGGGATTTATGCATGATATAGGTTCTATTAGTGAAAATGGGAATAAGGTTTCTGCATATAAATCTTTAGGAGAAATGTTAGAAAAATTGAATTTTGAATTAAAATTGGCAAAATTATTAAGATCTGTTGATCCAAGTATTGTTGCAAGTTTAGTAATAAATCTACATTTTGCAAGAGATATTAAAGGTAATTTGAGAAAGTTTTCTGAACAAGAATTCAGATGTATAAAGTGTAATAAAAGATTTAGAAGGCCGCCTTTATCTGGAAAATGCGACAAATGTAGGGGAAGAATTGTAATGACCGTTCATTATGGTAGTGTTGTAAAATATTTAGAACCAAGTTTATGGCTGGCTGAAAAATTAAAATTAGATGAATATACAAATTCCAGTTTAAGAGCGTTAAAGATGAAAATAGATCAAACATTTGGAAATCAATCTAAGGAAAGGCAAATCAAAGATTTCTTTAATTTGTAAAATGTTTATATTATCTGGATTGGGACAAAATAAGGATGAAATACCCTGTGGGTTGATAAAAGAAATAAAAAGTGCAGATTTGATATTTTTAGAGTACTATACGAATTTTATTGATGAAGAAACAAAAGAATTTTTATTAAATATAAGAAAAGATATAAAGATCGTTGATAGGAATTTTGTAGAATCTGATTTAGAGAAGATAATATTAAATAATAAAAATAAGAAAATAATTTTGATAACATCTGGAAATCCATTATTTGCTACCACTCATATGTATTTTATAGAGCTTTGTAAGAAAAATAATATAGAATTTAAAATAATAAATTCACCATCAATATTTGATGAAATTGGAAAAATAGGTTTATTTTTATATAAGTTTGGAAGAACAGTTTCAATATCTTTTCATGAATCTACAGAATTTTATGACTATGTTGTAAGAAATTATAGAAATAATTTACATACATTAGTATTATTAGATCTAGATCCGATAAATAATAAGTATTTAGATCATAGAGAGGCAATAAAAAGATTATTGGAGATAGATAGTAAAAGAGAAAAAATTTTTAATGAAAATTTTAAGTTAATAGTATGCTCCAACCTAAATAGAAAAAATGAGAAAATATATTATAAAGAGATAAAGGAATTGTTAAATATAAATTTAGATCCTCCAGTATGTATTATAATACCGTCAAATTTAAATAAGATAGAGTTGGAATTTTTATTATGTATGATATCTTAATAGAGAGGATAAGGTATAATTATCTTGTACTATTCTTTTTAAGTATAGTAATAATATTATTTTCTACATTATTGTCACTTAAAGCCGGGCCTTATGGTGGAATATTGATAATTGCAATATCTTTAGTTCCTTTCGTTCAGATATATAATAAAATAATAGAAAAGGATGAAATGATATCTGAAAAGATAAAATCAAAGAAAAACATATTTCTAAGATACAAGGAATATTTTACAATATCATTTATAATATTTTTTGCATCAATATTTGGTTTTTATATAAGTTACTTAATAAATCACAATTTATTTTATCCTCAAGTACAAGCAATAGAGAGCATTAGAAGAGATATTATCGCTCTAAGTTATGCAAATGTAATACATACAAATAGTTTTTTCACATATATATTATATAATAATATGACAGTATTACTGTTATTCTTTACGTTTTCAATAATATTTGGTGCTGGAGCAATATATTTATTATTGTGGAATGCTTCAATTATTGGAGTATTCCTAGGCTTAAAAGCATCAGAATACATGTCAAATAATATTATACATAAATTTATTTTAGTTCCAGCTATTAGTTTAATAGAGATATTACCACATGGGATATTAGAATTTTTAGGATATTTTCTAGCAGCATTGGCAGGTAATATTCTATCTATAGCATTTATAAAAAACTTGGATAGAGAAAGTTTAGAAAACATACTTTCAGATTCTTTAACACTGCTCGTTCTAGCAATATTATTTATATTTATAGCAGCAGTAATAGAAGCTTTATAATTTAAATGAAAATATTTTATATGTATGAATCATTTAATTATATAAAAGAAGGGATAATATATGGAAAAATAAAAAATATAATGAAAGATAAAGTAATAATAGAAATAAGTGGAAAAGAATATGCATTTGATAAACCTGTAGATATAAATAAATTAAATCTAGGTGATTATGTAAGATTTTATATGAAAAATAATAATATAGTTTATATTGAAAAAATAAGCCAAAATCTATATGAGAATATTAAAAAAATTTTAGAAAGTTTAAACGAATAATTCTTTCTTGTTTTTAATTAAAAATACTAACCAAAAAATAATTAAAAATATTGTTGTAAAAATCTCCCATAAAAAGGTGTGTAAAAAATAGGGGTCGATATCAAACATATAATAAAAATAAAAGACAGACCATAATCTAAATATATTTAGGATAAATAATATTGGAGAAAAAATAATAAAATAAAGCATTTTTTTCTTTATATTTAATATTGGTGTAGAAAATATTAGGGCAAATATACCAAATAAAGATTTAAAGCCAGTACATTCCTGATTAATTATAAAACTCATATTTTTTATATATAAAACATTATTTTCTAATATAAAATCTATGTTTGAATAATATAATATTTTTGATATAAATTCTGAATAATTCATCAAAAAATCATATGGTAAAACGATATAATAGTAGCTAAATAAGTACAGTGGTATTGAATATATTAGCATATTTGCAAGAAATACTGATAAAATTAATTCTTTTCTTAATCTGTTATTTCTTTTTGAATAATCTATTAATTTATTGTAATATTTTTTTATTATATATTCAAACATTTTTTACTCTTGCAGCAACTCCAATTTTAAAATCTTTAATTTCCTTTCCAGACAATAAACTTTCTCCTATTGCCAATAAATTATCATTTTTATCTACTATTAATACAATATCTCTTGGTAATATATTTTCATCTAAATTCTCGACAAATTTATTGAATACAGACTTTCCCTCTCTTATAAATTTTGTTGCTTCATCTTTTACAATAATCCTATATTTTGGGAATTCTAAAAATTCTTTTACTATTAGTCCTCCGTAAAATGTTAATATAACAAATCCTGTTGTTGGTTCTATAGTTCCAAATAGCCCATCATCTATGTATATTCTCCTTATTCTTCCTGTTTTCTTACTTTTTTCTATTTTTATCTTTTCTCCATATTTTTCAATTATCTTATCCCCAACATTATTTCCAAACTGGTAATTTAATATTTTTCTAATTGTTGATAATCCCATAATAGTATAATATAAACTTTTGGGCCACCATCTGGGCAATTATACTATTATTGTTATATATAATGACTGTATTATTCCAATCATTAAAGATTATTCCATAAGAATCGTTTGTTGGCACTAAATATATTAATAATGTTTCATTTCTTGGTAGAATATATGTAATATTTTCGTAATTATTATTCATAGCATATAAAAGAATAAAATCATCATTTATACTATTATTCTCTAAAAAATATTTGCATCCAGAGCTGTTATAGTAGAAAGAACACACATATATGACATTTTTATTATACTTTAATAAATATATCAATATATAAAGAATTTCTGCATTGTAATATCCACTCAATGTTGGATCAAAAATAAATAACTGATATCTATATTTATTCAATGAATTATATAAACTTGTATTTGAATATATTGGTATAAATTCCAATTGTGTAATATTATAGGGTCCAGCAATCGTTATATTATCTGGATTTGTGTATATATATATATCATTATCGTTAATATTATTTGTATAATTTACTATTCTAGGTTTGGTAGTTATTAGTAATACTAAAATTATAAAAGCTATGACTATAACCAATAAATTAATAATTTTTTCTCTTTTCATATATTAATCTTTTGATAAATATATATAAATTTTCCAATTCTAAAAAATATTAATGAGTACTAATGATGTAGAAGAAAAATTATTGGAGGTTCTTAAACAGAATGCTTATGGATTAACCATTTCTGAACTATCGAGAATCTTAAATATTAATAGAATTACGCTATCTAAACATCTAGAAATACTAAAAGAGAGAGGATACCTAAATTGTAGGGTTGTCGGAAAAGCAAAAATATGGTATATAAATGAAGATGTAAGCTTTTTAGAGATGATTCACGGAAGTACACCAATAATAAAGCTAATTAGAAAAGATAAAAATGAATTCTATAATATTTCTGATATAAAATTTTTAATAATTCCTTCTGAAATATTTCAAGTTTTATATTTACAAGCTTTAGAAATAAATAATCTAAATTTCATTAGAGATTCTGGAAAAAGATTTGGTATTATAATTTCAACTACATATAAAATGTATTCTGGAATGGAAAGAGTTTTAAATGAAGATTATCTAAAAGAAATAATTAAATTAATTGAGAAATTAGGTTTTGGAAAAGTAGAAGATATATTTATTGATATTAAAACATTAGATTTTTTAATTACATTAAGTTCATCAATGGAGTCTTTAGTATTAAAAGATATAGAAGATATATTAAAGGAAAAAAATGTAGAAATAAAGGAGTATTTTATGGAAGGATATTTTGAAGGTCTGTTAAGTACTTTATTTGGAATACCCATGATGGCAATAAACAAATCCACATTATATAGAGGTCCAAAAACTGAATTTGTAATAAGAAAGAAATGATTATTTGTATAACAGGAGCACCTGGTGTTGGAAAAAGCACAATAGCAAAGAAATTGGCTGAGCAAATTGGTGCTGTTTTGATTGATATATATGATTTTGCAATTAAGAATAATTTATATGAAGAATATGATGAGGCTGAACAAACATATATAATAGATGAAAATAAATTATTTCAAGAAATTGATAATTATATAAAAAAATTAAATGATAAATACATTATCATAGAGGGGAATTTTGCTCATTTATATGATAAGTGTGATCTATATATTGTTATAAAAACTGATCCAAATATATTATATGAAAGGTTATTAAAAGAAAGGAATTATCCATATAATAAAATTTTTACAAATATATGGGCAATGAACCTTGAAGTTATAGAAGATGAGTTAGAAGAAATGAAAAAAGAATATTACGTTTTTTATAACAATAAAGAAATTGATATTAATAATATAATAATGGAAATAAGAAGATTAATAGAAAATAGGGAAAAAACAAATTAATAAAAAATTTTTGGTCCAAAATTTATAAGTCTTATATATATAATATATATATGGCAGGGGATAAAAAAGGATTATATCCAATTGTGCTATCTCCAGAAAAATATGTAAGGACGATAGGTAGAGAAGCAATGAGATCAAATATCATGGCGGCTGTATTAGTATCAGAGATATTAAAGACATCTTTAGGTCCAAGAGGAATGGATAAAATGTTAGTAGATGAATTAGGAGATATAACTGTCACAAACGATGGAGCAACAATATTAGATCGAATGCATGTTGAACATCCAGCTGCTAAATTAGTAATAGAAATAGCAAAAACACAAGATAAAGAAGTAGGAGATGGTACAAAAAGATCTACAGTTTTAGCCGGTGAATTATTGAAGAGGGCAAATGAATTATTAGATAAAAATATACATTCGACAGTTGTTATAGAAGGATATAGTAAGGCAGCAATAATTGCTGAAGAATTGGTAAATAAATTGGCTCAAAGAGTATCAATGAACGATGAAGATATACTAATTAAGGTTGCTAAGTCTGCTTTATCATCAAAAATAGCATCTATATATTCAGATAAGTTGGCAAAAATAATTGTTGATGCTGTTAGGAAAGTAACCGATGTTGTAGAACTACCAAATGGAGAAAAGAAAATAATTGTAGATTTAGATTCATTAAAGATTGAAAAGAAAGTGGGTGGTGGTGTAGAAGAGACATCACTAATTGATGGAATAGTAATAGATAAAGAAAAAATACATGGAGAAATGCCAAAGGTTGTTTCAAACGCAAAGGTAGCATTGATAGGTGATGCTATTGAAATTAAAGAAACAGAGACAGATGCCAGGATAAATATATCCTCACCAGAGCAATTGGAACAGTTCTTAAATAAGGAAAGAGAGTTGTTAAAGAAAATGGTAGAAAAGATAAAGAAAGTAGGGGCAAATGTTGTGTTTGTACAAAAAGGAGTTGATGATTTAGCAGCCTATTATTTGGCAAAATATGGAATATTAGCTGTAAGGAGGGTTAAGAAATCAGATATGGAAAAAATAGCAAAAGCAACTGGTGGAAAAATTGTAAATTCCATTGATGAATTGTCAGAAAATGATTTGGGATATGCAGAATTAGTTGAAGAGAGAAAAATTGCGGATGAAAATATGATATTTATAACTGGATGTAAAAATCCAAAAGCTGTCACAATATTAATAAGGGCAGGATCTGAGCACGTTGCTGAAGAGATTGAGAGGTCTATAAATGATGCAATTAAAGATGTTGCAACAGTAATTAAATATGGAAAAGTAGTTGCTGGAGGTGGTGCACTAGAAATGGAATTAGCAGAAGGAATAAGAAAAGAAGCTAAGAAAGAATCATCAAAGGTACAGATGGCAATGTTAGCGTTTGCAGATGCGTTAGAAGCAATACCTGCAGCATTGGCAGAAAATGCTGGTATGGATACTATAGAAGCAATGACACAGTTAAGAGCATTGCATGAGCAAGGTAAAAAATGGGCTGGAATAGATGCAATTGAAGGTAAAATTGCAGATATGTGGGAGAAAAATGTAATAGAACCAGCAAATATAACTATACAAGCTATAAAGTCGGCAGTAGAAGCTGCCATAATGATATTAAAGATAGATGACGTTATTGCTGCAGTAGGAAAATCAACAGAAGAAAAGTCATCGAGTAAATCTGAAGAAGAGGGGGAGGTTGAAGAATAGTTTTTTAGAAGATTTATAAATATCAAAATTTTTTATTCTTTTATGCCATCCCCAGATTATGAACTTATACCAACAGACCCTTTTGAAAAATTGGTTGAAGAGATAGAAAACCTAAAGAATGATTTAGCTATATTAAAAAGAGAATTAAAAAATAATATTGAAGAAATAAAAAAACAGGTTTCTACACCATCCGAAACAAATCCAATAGCTAAAAAAGAAGCACAAGCTCAACTGTATTATGTTCAATCAAATATAGATACATCATTTTATAAAGAAATTGCAAATTCATTAATAAAGAGTAATATAGATTTACAGGCAAAGATATCTGAATTAGTAGTCGTTACAAATAATTTATATAAAGAATTAAGGAGTTTATTTGAAATATTTAAAGAAGCCGCTCTGTTAAGACCAAAAGAAAAAGAAACACATGAAAATAATACCGAATTAATAAAGAGAATAGAAAACCTAGAAAAAGCCAACTTAAAAGTAGCAGAATTATTAGATAATCTTAAGAAGCAGATAGAAAGTATAAAAAATAATCAAGGCTTAAGTTATATAAGTTCATCAATACAAAATTATAACAAAAGGATATAAAAATTAATAAATTTTTTTAGTATCTTTATAAAATGAAATTACAATCAAATCTTATCGGTTATTTATTGCTGGGAGCCATTATAGTTGGTTTAGCAATAGGAATATATGAATGGGGTATACCACTACTACAAAAATCCCAGATTAGGTCTACAGTAGATAATATTCAGAATCAATTAACTACATTGGCAGATGCTATATCATCAGTTGTTCAAAGTAAAGGATCTCAAACTATTACATTAACTTTACCAAGAGGATCTTTAAATATATATGGTAATTTAATTCAATATTCATTTCAAACACCAGTAAATTACTATAATCCATCTATTTCTGTAATTCCAATAAATTATAACATATATATTCCATGTAATGTAAACAATACAGTTTCAGTACCTTTATCTGGTTATAATTCTATTCAATTATGTGGAATTTCAAATCTTATAGTAAAAGTAAATTCTTCTAATATAATTATACAAGATATAAATAATAATACCTTAATATTGCCTTTAGCGAGTACTAAAAATGTTATAACCCAATATTTTGATTTTAATATAATTGTTCAGAATAATGTTGTATCATTCATACCCCAACGTAATGTAGGAATATCTGGTGTATCATATTATCCAAAATGTTTACTTTCAGCAACCCAATTAAGTGGAATTATACAATATCAAATAGAGTGTAGACCAATGTATAATCCTCAAAATGGACAATGTGAATTAATAGTAATAGAACCAGCTGGTCAAACATCGGTTAATACAAATGGAAATTCTGTTAATGTAAATCTACAATATAAAAGATTAGAAATAATTAATAATCCAAATTCTACTGTTTGTAAACAATTAGTATATTATTATGTACAAGCTTCTGTTGTATAATGCCAGTAAACGCAATAGAAATAGTATTAATAACTTTAATATTATTTTATATTTCCCAATTGACGATTTTATATTTTAATTATATAACAAACCCATCAAATTATGATAAAGTAGTTTTAAATTATATAGAATCAAATGTTAAATTTTGTATATATTATTCTTATTTATATAATGCAAATCTCTTTTGCCAACCTTCCCAGAATTATAAGTTTTCAATAAGTGCAATTAATAACGTAGTGTACATAACATATAATGAAAAATTTTTATCTATAAATTTAAATAACAATTCTTATTTCCGTCCTATCTATGGCCATGGTTTGAATTCTTTCTTTTTACAATATAAGAATTATTCTGTAGATTCCATTTTATATATAAGTTAAATTTATATTTTCCCAAATTTTCTTTAAATATATGAGCAACATTTATGATTTTCTTGATGATGTTATAGATGTAGTAAGAAAAAAAATTGAATTAAGAAGAAAATTAAATGAAAAGATTGAAAAAATAAATATTGTAGAAAGTGCACCTAAAGCATATCAACCAATTTATATACCATTAATTAGTAATAAATATGAAAAAAGAAAAAGGAAAAAGAAAAGAGAAAAGAAAAAAATTTATAATATAAGTTTGGTTAGTATACCATCGGAAAATATAAAAATTACCGAAAAAGATAAACTTAAATTTTTCATAGAATTATACAATAAAAACGAAAATGTAAGTAAATTTAAATATCCACTAACTAGAATGAATATTCTTGGTAGAGAATATATATTTGCATATGTAGATATATCGTGGGATAATGAATATGGAGAACTTGTATATCACGTAATAGAACCAAATATAGATGATAATGATAGGAAGATTATAAATAAAATAATTGATGATCTAACTAGAATATCAGAACTTCCTCTTGGAATGGAAAAAAATGAGGAATATATGAGAAATTATATAATAAAACAAGCTTTGAGTATAATAAAAGAAAAAGGATATCAGATAGATGCAAATAAATTGCCATATATATTATATTATATAATAAGAGATACAATTGGTTATGGAATAATAGATCCATTAATGAGAGATCCATTAATTGAAGATATATCCTGTACTGGTATAAATTATCCAATATTCATATTCCATAGGAATCCACTAATAGGTGAAATAAAAACAAACCTACAGTTTAATTCTGATGAAGAATTAGATAATTTTGTAATAAAATTATCTGTGAGAGCTGGTAGAATTGTATCTGTTGCAAATCCTTTATTAGATGCAGCTTTACCTGATGGATCAAGAATTCAGATAACCTTTGGAAAAGATATTTCTAGGAGAGGTTCTTCATTTACAATCAGAAAATTTACAGAAGACCCATTTACACCAGTTGACTTATTACTATATGGAACTGTGGACTTTAATATGTTGGCATATTTATGGACATTAATAGAAGAGGGTAGATCATTATTAATATCTGGTGGAACAGCTACAGGTAAAACATCATTCTTGAATGCAATATCTCTATTTATTAAACCCGAGAAAAAGATAGTTTCAATAGAGGACACTGCAGAGTTAAAGTTACCACATCCCAACTGGTTATCACAAGTTGCAAGACCTGGATATGGTCCAAATGGGTATGGTGAAGTTACCATGTTTGATCTATTAAAAGCTGCTTTAAGACAAAGGCCGGATTATATAATTGTGGGTGAGGTAAGAGGAGAAGAAGCTTATATATTATTCCAGGCAATGGCAACAGGTCATGCCGGTTTGGGTACTATACATGCGGAAAGTTTTGAAGCATTAATGGATAGGTTATTATCTCCACCAATTAGCTTACCTCCAGCTTTATTAGAAGTATTGGATGGGGTTGTATTCCTCAAAAGACTGAAATACCAAGGAAAATATGTAAGAAGAGTAGATAAGATATATGAAATACTTAGATTTAATAAAGAAAAGAAAGATGTTGATAGGATAATTTCATTTAAATGGAATCCAAGAGACGATACTTACATAGCAGGTGAAAGTTATATATTAAATAAAATCGCTGAAATCAGGAACTGGGATAAAAGTGATATAGAAACTAACTTTAAATTTAAAATAAGAGTACTAGAATATATACTAGAAAATAACATAAGAAATTATAGAAAGATTGCAGGAATTATGAGTATGTATTACAATAATCCCGATAAATTAATAAGTTTAGTAGGATTTTAATTCAATAATTTCAATAGGTCTTTTATTATAAAATTTTATCGTATATGTTTTGTTATATTCTAATTGAATATTCTTTTCTAAATATAGTACATTAAAATTGTCCGTTAATACTATATAATTATTCTCATTCTCTTTTAGTAATCTTATATATCTATATGATATATAATTTTGATTCAGATTTATTTCTTCATTTATCTTCTCTATTAAGTTTATATTATTTATGAATATTGATAGAACAAAATTATTTAGTACTACACCATTTTTTACTTTTATATTGCTATTTTCTTTTAATAAGCTTTCTTTTCTTTTCCATTTATGATCTTTAATTATTAACTTAATTAATCCTGTTTCATCTCCAGCTTCTAGAATTATTAAATTACCCTTTTTTATTAGTACTTTGTTTATCCTTAATTTTATCTCTTTTACCTTTAATCCAGGATATAAGTTTTTTATTTTTATATTATATAGATCTTCTAATATTAATCCTCTTTCTTTTAATATCAATAAAATAGCTGTTTCTTCATCAATTAAATTTTTATATTGTTTTATTTTTTCATCTATTAGTTCTTGTAATTTTGTTTTTGATATACCTAAAATAGATGAAACATGATTCTTATCTATCATGAAAAAATATTTAGTAATAAAAAAATAAATTATCTCTTGAGTTCACAACCAGGTATACCGTTGGGTGGAGTACATCCTTGATTGTTTTGTTGATTAGATAAATATAGACATTTATCAGGACCAAGTCCACATAAGACTTCCGAACCATCATATAAAATAAATGAATGTTGGAAATGAACACTACAGCCCGAAGATACATATTGAGAATTTGCTAACATTTGTAATTGAGAGGATGGGCTTGTAGAAGTTCCCATTTGTTGCTGTATTGCTGTTGCAAATTGTGAACATTGTGCACCAGTTGTTTGATTAGCTGATGGACCTATCTGGCCAGTACTTGAAACAAATCTTCCGATTCCACCAGTGAATATTAATACAAGAAATACCAATACAATTATTGCAATAATTGCCAAAATTATAGTATTTATAGGTAAACCCTGAGCTCTTTTTACCATTTTACATATAAATTTTTTTATAAATATAAACTTTTCTATGTATGTATATAATTGTTATGAGGATTTCCTTTGTGCTATTGAGGGTGAATATACATGAATGGGATGATAAAAATAGAATATTAAATGCAATAGATTTATTATTAAAAGATATTGATAGAAAGAAAATAAAAATAAACAATTATAAGGATAAGGGATTAATAAGTAATATAATTGAAGTATATGAAATAAAAATTAATGATAAAAATAGCGTAAATATATTTTTTAGAAATTTAATTTCTTTAGGATTAAGATTTGAAGATATAAAAAGTAATTGTAATTTTGATGAGAACTACAATATATACTTAAGAATCAATAAAGACGAATTAACATTAAACAAAATTATTAAAATACATTATACAGAAGATTCTTTCTTATTAAAAGTAAGTTTTGATTATTATAAAAAGGATAAAGAAATAGTTTTAAACTATTTAAATGAGTATTTGGAAAATATAAATAAAAAATTTTCACACAATAATATTTAATGAAATTTATTCATGTCTCTGATACGCATTTAGGATGTCAAATTCCGGTAGAATATGGTGAAATCAGAAAATATGATTTTTTAAATTCATTTAGACAAGTCATTGATTTTGCAATTAGAGAAAATACAGATTTTATAATCCATTCTGGAGATTTCTTTGATGATTATTTTAGGATAGATTCAAAATATCTTCTGGAAATATTGGATATATTATTTAAACTAAAAGATCATAAAATACCATTAATATTTATTAAGGGAAATCATGATACAAAGGGACAAAGACAAAACGTTTTAGAAATATTAAAAAGATTGGGTTTAATATATGAAGCAAATATAAAAGAACCGTTTGTACATAAAGATGTGTATATTTATGGAATATCAGAACCTTCAAATTTATCATATGAACAATTAAGAATATATTACAAAAAAAATTTATTAAATTTGAAATTTGAAAATAATGGCTACAATATTTTTATGTTTCATGGAGCAGTAAATATATTTCCAGAAAATATCTTGGAGGGTCATAGTAAAGAACCTAGAATCTTATCTTTGAATGATTTTCCTAAAGCAGATTATTATGCATTTGGACACTTTCATAAAAAACATTTAGAAAAGCACGATAATATAATCTTTGCCTTACCAGGTTCTACTGAAAGGACTGAAATATCAAAAGATGAAGAAAATATAAAGAAAGGGTTCTTCTATGTAAAAGACAATGATATAGAATTTAAAGAATTAAATGTTAGGACAATATATATTTATGAAGATATAATAAATAATGATGATGGATTAAATAAATTAAAGAGTGATATTTATAATAAATCAAAGGAAACAATCATAAAAATTAAGGTTAGATATAAAAAAGATTATTATATTAATATAAGAAATCTATTAGAAAATTTAATAGAATCTGGATATTTAATATTGGATGACTCCTATTCTTTAGATGAGGAAATAAAATTAAGTAAAGAAATAATTACAATAGATAATATAATAGATAGCTCATTTTTTATAAATGATAAACAGGAAGTAATAAAAATGTTTAATAATATAAAAGAATTATTTGAAGAAATGTATTCTGGTAAGAATTCCGATTTAGATAGAATAAGAGAAACAATATTTAAACAATTAATAAAATGAGGATTAATAGAATAAGGTTGGAGAACTTTAAAATACATAAAAATTTAGAGATAAATTTCGATGAAAAAAATATAATAATAGGAGAAAACGGAGTTGGAAAAACATCTATATTTCATGCAATATTATTTGGTTTATTTGGAAAAGATTCTTTATCAAGTATAAATATATCAAATATATCATCATTAATAAGAACTGGTTCATATAATTTAAATGTAGAATTAGAAATATCTGAAGGAAATATAATATATAAAATAGTTAGATCTTCAAATAATAATGGAGAATCTAAAGCAATATTATATGAAGGAAATAGAATTATAGCTTCCGGACCGGATATTGTTAATAAAAAAATAAAAGAAATATTAAATATAAATAGGATTGAGAAATTTACAGATATATTGTACATAAAACAAGGAGACTTGGGTAGATATATTAGTTTATCTGGAAAAATTGAATTAACAAAATTATTAGAAAAAATATTTGATATAGAATATTATTCTTTAATATTAAAAATAGTTGAAGGATTGATAAAAGATTTAGAAAAAGAAAAAGAATATAAAGAAAAAGAGAAGAGCTTATTATTAAAGGATATAGAATTATATAAGAATATTTTTGGTGATAAAGATATTGAAAAATTATTAGAAGAAGTTAATAAGTCTCTGGAATTAAAGAAAATAAGAGATAATATATATAAAGATTATTTAGAGCTAAAAACATTGGAAAATAGTATAGACTATAATTTATTAACTCAGGAAAATTATTTAAATCAAAAGTTAAAAGAATATGAAGAAAAAGAAAGAGAGTTATATGATAATATATTAGGTCTTGAATCTGAAAGAAAGAATCTAAAATGTGAAAATTATTCAAAAGATTTATTAAATAGATCTTTAGAATATTTAGAAAATAGAAAAAAGGAATTAGAGTATTTAGAAGATATTAATGAAAAAGAGTTAGAATATAAATTGAAAGAACTAAAAGAAATATATTCAAATATAGAAAAGTATATAGAATATAAAAATATAGAAAGTGAAATAAAAAATGTAGAGAATAAAAAGAAGGAATTGGAAAATAATATTATAATTTTAGAAAATAGAATAAAAGAAGAAGAAGAATATTTAAATATTCTAAATAGAGAGATATCAAAATGTCCAGTATGTAAAAGAGCTTTAGATGGAGATTTACATAAAAAATTGCTAAATCAATATAAAGAAAGTTTAGATAAAGATAAAGAAAATTTAGATAAATTTAAAAATGAAAAAAACAAGCTAGATAAACTATATCAGGAAATGGAGAATAAATACAGATATTTACTATATATTCAGGGAAAAATTAAAGATAAAGTAAATTTATTGGACATTGAAAATGAAAAGATAAGGATTGAAAAAGAAATTAATGAAATAAATTATAGAATAAATCAAATAAATGAATATAGGATAATAAAGGATACAATAAATTATATAAAGAAAAATGAATTGGATAAAGTAATAGATAACTTAAAAAAAGAATATCAAAATATAAAAAATGAGATAAATAAT
This sequence comes from Candidatus Nanopusillus sp., assembly GCA_049414405.1. Classification (GTDB taxonomy): domain Archaea; phylum Nanobdellota; class Nanobdellia; order Nanobdellales; family Nanobdellaceae; genus Nanobdella. Next base: position 29,170 of record JBMSAQ010000002.1, on the reverse strand, counting down.
ATTAGATATTCTTTAATGAAAATAGACAATATGAAAAAGAATTTGGAAAAGATAAAAGATATATATAAAAGAAATAATTTGAATTCACTATATGAGTTTGAAAATAAATTGAATGAACTCGATAAAGAAATAAAGAAATATGAAAATCTGAAACCCGAATTAATAAAAAATTATAAAGAAAAATTAAATATATATAATAATATAAATGAAAAGTTAAAAAATATAAGTAAAAACTTAAATATTTTAAGGTCTTTATATAATGTTTTATTAAAATATATAGAAGTTAATAGGGAAAAATTATCAAAAAATCTGGAAAATGCATTTAAATTCTATTTTAAAAAGTTGTATAGATATCAAGATATTATGGATGTTGGAATAGATATAAAAGAAAGTAAAGTAAAAGACGAAAAGCTATTTTATATTTATGTAATTAAAAATATTGATGGGAAAAGTATTAAGAAATATATTGATGAAGCTGGATTAAGTGGAGGACAAACAAAGATATTGGACTTGGCATTAAGACTCACAATTGCTTCTATATTAAACATAAATGTCAATGTACTGTTATTGGATGAACCTACAGAATCTTTAGATGAAAATATAAGATTATCTTTAGCTCAATTAATATCTAGTCTAGACGATTATCAAATAATATTATGTACCCATGATGATTTATTTAAAGATAATGTTGAAGGAAAAATAATAGAAATTAAAAGGTAATTATTGCATACCCTTGATCTACTAATTTATTCATTTCTTCATATGAAAATATTTTATTTTTATATATTAATTTTTCTTCTGGTATGTTAAATTTTGCCATACATTTTCTGCATGCATATATATTTATGTTTAAATTTTTCATATCTTCTAAATGTTTAGATATGATTAAATTATATTCATCATTTTCTTTATTTAAAGCTTTAATTCCTTCTAAAGTAAAACAAATTTTTATATCTTCTGCTCCACTCATTTTTAATACTTTTGAAAATTCTAAAGCCATTTCTACAGTGTTTTTATCTTCTTTTGTTAATAATATTAAGTACTTTGCCATTAAAATATAACAATGTTGTTATTTATGAATGTTTAAATACTTATTCCAAACTATAATAATGATATACAAAGTTAGAACATATATATCAGGATTTGATGAAATATTATATGGGGGAATACCCGAAAGAAATGTAGTATTATTAAGTGGAGGACCCGGTACAGGAAAATCAATTTTAGGTAAACAGTTCTTATATAATGGATTAAAGAATAATGAAAATGGTGTATTTGTTGCACTTGAAGAACATCCAGTAAGTGTTAGAAGGAGTTATAAGAATTTTAGATGGGATATATCAAAATATGAAGAAGAGGGAAAAATAGCAATTGTAGATGCATTTACCGGTGGAACCGGTACTGCAGCTCAAAGAGAAAGATATTTAGTAAGAGATTTAGATAATATACATGAGCTATTAGATGTAGTAAGACAAGCAATAAAAGATATAAATGCTAAAAGGGTTGTTATAGATTCTATTTCTACATTATATTTAACAAAACCAGCAATGGCAAGATCTATAGTAATGTTATTAAAAAGATTGATTGCTGGTTTAGGATGTACTGCAATATTTATTTCACAAATTTCTGTTGGTGAGAGGGGATTTGGAGGACCCGGTGTTGAACATGCGGTAGATGGAATTGTAAGGATGGATTTAGATGAGATAGATGGAAAATTATATAGATCAATTATTGTGTGGAAAATGAGGGATACAAAACATAGTTTATTAAGACACCAAATGCAAATAAATGAAAATGGGATAAAAATTGAATGGGATAAATATATTAGAATAGGGATTAATAATGTAAAAATAGATAGTATATCACAGGAAATGATTGAAGAAATAAATAAAGTTATGAAAGAAGTTGAAAAGCATTATGAATATAAGAAAAGTAATGTTCAGGAATTTGAAGGAGAATGATTAAGGAAATTAAGTATATTTTTTTGATTTTTTCCTCTTATTTTTTTAATTGTTATCCAGGATTCCCTAATATAATCTTTTAGTATTTCATAATTTTCCTTTATTGCTTTAATCGTCCTTTCATCAGACGGGTATCCAGACCCAAAATCTATATTGGTTTTTTCTTTAATTTTATCGATTTCTTTATCTCTTATAACTTTTGCAATAATTGAAGCAGCAGATACTACTGGATAATTCTTGTCTGCCCTATTCTCTACAACCAGTTCAATATTTATTTTTAAATTATTTTTTATATATTCTATTACTTTTTTCATATTAACTACCGGAAAATCAATTATTACTTTGTTTGGTTTTATTTCTTCAATTATCTTTATCATATTTTCAAGTTCTAAATAATTTAATTTATTTTTATATACATAATAATCTATCGTTTTTGGACCAATTATTATATACTTATATTTATATGTCAACTTTGTTACTTCATTATAAATATCTTCTCTCTGTTTTCTTGTTAATTCTTTAGAATCTTTAACACCCAAAGATTTTAGTAGTTCTATTTTTTCTTCTTCAATACAATAGCCAGCAATTACCATTGGTCCTATTACAGGTCCTCTTCCAGCTTCATCAATACCTAATATTAATTTCATTGTGTACTAGATTTTTTCCATACTCTTGGGTATAAACCTCTTTTCATAATAACCTTATCAATATCAACCGCAATACCTTTATCCGAATTTAAAATTTTTTCAGAATCCATTAATGCAGTTCCGTAAGCAACTATTTCTTCCTTTAATGTAAATATTGTTACTAGATCACCTCCTTTTATATTCGAATATAGTTTTGATATTCCTTTTACTGTTAGATTTGCTCCATGTGCAATTGCATCTACTGCAGTATCTAATATCCATATTTTTTTTGTATGTTCTGCTGCAACCTCTGCTGGTAAAAAAACCTTTCTTATATATTCTTCATTATTTTCATTTCTCCAAAACCATATAGAATCAACTATATCTTGTAAAGTAACTAAAGGATATTTTTCAGAATCCTCTCTTAATTCTCCAACCCTAATTCTTCTTAATTGTTGCATGTGAGCTTTTGTTCCTAAAGCCTTTCCTATATCATCTATTAATTTTCTTACATATACACCAGCTTCTGTTGCAATTTGTAATAGCCAATCTCTACCATCAACCTCTAATACCTTTATGCAATAAACATTTTTTTCTCTAGGAACTTTTTTTACTGCAGATTTTAATGGGGGTTTTTGAATAATTTTTCCTTGAAATTTGCTTAATACTTCATATACTTTATATTCGTCAATATCACTATGTATGTGCATCCATGCTATATATTCTTTTCCAGTAGTTAACAATAATTTCAATACTTTTGTTCCTCTTCCAATCCCTACTGGTAATATCCCGGTTACTTTTGGATCTAATGTACCCGCATGCCCTGCTTTTTTATTTAAAATATTTTTTATCCATCCAGAAACTTGATGTGATGTAGGTCCTTTCGGTTTATCTAAATTAATAATTGAGAAATCCAGCAATTCATTTATTGGCCTTTTCCATGGATTATAACCATATTTTTCATTTGTTTCTTCTTCTCTCTTAATAAGAATCTCATATTTTTCATCTTCATATGGAAATTTACAATATTCTACCATAAAATTTTGTATAATAAAAACCCATATATATACAACTCTGGAATTTTTAAATATTTATTAATAAATTTTTCTATATTATTATAGTTAGCATATTTATAAATGTATGAAGATTGGATGACAGTGTATATCTAAAATATTAAGGAAAATTTTAAAGAAAAAGTGAAAAAGATTGATTATTGAAAAGTTTGATTAACCTCTTGTACGGCCGATTCTTTATTTTCTTTCTTATCTATACTTTGGCCTAGTAATTTCTCTTTATTTATATTTGAATAAGGATTATATCCTATTTTATCCTCTTCATCAATCTTAACTAAGTAGCCAGGAGATGCTATTACTTTATCACCTATAGCGATATGTCTATGTACAATTAGTTGTCTTGCCTGTTTTATTGTTTTTGCTAAACCTTTTCTAAATACAATTGTTTGTAACCTTCTTTCCAATATTTCTCTTACTGTTATGTTTAAAGCTTCACTTATATCAGAAGTTTTGTTTAATAATCCAAGTCTAGCTAACTTATTTTTTAATTTTTCTTCTTCTTTTGATACATCTACTCCAGCAGCTTTTTTAGCATTTAAGTATCTAACATAGAATCTTATTTTTCTAGCAATTGTAGAAGCTTTCCATAATTCTCTTTTATTTTTTAGTCCGTATTGCTTTAATAATTGTCTTTCTTCTTCTAATCTATCTTTTTGCCAAGGATGAGTTGGACCTTCCCAGATTTTTCTATTTCTCCACATTTTACTTTTTATTTTCAGATTTTTGTTGAGCTCTTAATTCTTTATTCTTTATTACACCAACAGTGGAACCTCTTCTATGATGAGATCTTGTTTTTTGTCCTCTAACAGGTAATTTATACATATGTCTGTTTCCTCTCCATGTTTTCAATTCAATTTCATCTTTTATATCCATTTTTACTTGAATTTCCCAATCAGGTCCTACCAAATGTTTATCCCGACCATCTCTAGAATCTCTCCTTCTGTTTAACATCCAGGCAGGTATACCATGATTTTGTGGTCTTTTTAAGCAATCTTCTAATTTTTCTAATTCTTCATCTGTTAAAGATCCCAAAGCTTGCCATTTATTTATCTTTAGTACACTACATACAGCATTAGCAAATCTCCAATTTACACCAGGTATCTTTTTTAATTCTACAATTATTGGTTTATGTCCATTTAATTCTACTCCTACAATACGTATAACATCTCTTAATGTTCTACCTTCAGGTATTATTACTTTAAGTGCACCAGGCATTAAAATATTTAGATAAAAAATGTTTAAAAGTATATTATAAATATACATCTATGAAAGTTGGCTATGTTATAAAAGAAGCTACATCAGAATATTTTTATTTTGTTGTTGATCCAGAGGAAAGATATTCGGTCGGCATAGGAAGTATAGTTAAATTAAGAATTGGCGATTCTTTCTATTTTGGGATAATTGAAGATTTAAAATCAGAGGCAATTGAAGAAGAAAGATTGTTTGATTATGAAGCAATAGAATTATTATATGGACAAATAAAAAAATCTCAATATTTAATAATTGGAAAAGCCATATTTGTCGGTGTAATAAAAAATGGAAAAATATTACAGGAGAAACCAAAAACACCGCCAGTTCCCGGGGACGAAGTATTCTTACCAGAAGAGGAAGAGGTAAGTAAAATATATTCATTTGAGGAAAAAGTATTATCAATACCATTAGGAAAAATAAATTTACAAAATAAGGAATTTATTGTAGATTTAAATATAAAAAATTTAATTATAAGACACACCGGTATATTTGGAATAACAGGTTCTGGAAAAAGTACAACTGTTGCTCACATAATAAGTGAGTTATCAAAGAAAAATATACCAATATTGTTATTTGATATTCATAGAGATTATATATTATCGTTTGAAAATTCTATAATAATAACATTTAGTAAAAGGGAAAAAGTATTTATTGAAAAATTAATAAGTGAAAGAAATAAGAAAAATGTAATAGTATATAATGCAAAATTACCATTAAAGTATATAAAAGATTATATGGAAAGTTTTTTGGGAATATCTGGAAAACAAGCCCCTCATGTGTATTCCTTATTATATAGAATTTTATCATTAGAAGAGGGAAGAGCGCCAAAATTCATGGATGAATTGTTAGAAATGGTAAATAAAAGAGATCCTCCACAAATATTTGAAAAATATAAAAATAGAGAAGATGTAATAAGATCTTTGCAATCAAGATTGTTAAGAATAAAAGATTGGATGTTATTTCCAAGAAATGTAGATGATATGGGCGAAAATGTGGATGACTTATTTAATAAATTATTAGAAGATATTAGAAATTTCAGTATTTCAGATTATAATATAGTTAAAGAAGAAAATGGGGAAGTGTATTTAGAAGAATTTAACAAATTTATTCCAAAGGTGATTATATTTGATTTATATCCTTTATCAATAGAAGAACAAAGAATATTAATAGATATATTATTAGAAATTGTATATGAAAAATACAAATCTTGGAAATTTAATAATAAAACAGACATACTGGGAATTGTAATCGAAGAAGCACATAGATTTGCATCTAAAAATAGTGAAGTATCTTCAAGAATATCTTTAATTGTAAGAGAAGGAAGAAAGTTTGGTTTAGGATTAATTTTGGTATCCCAAGTACCTTCTAATATTATTGAAGATATTACATCTCAATTAAATACATTTATTTTATTAAAAATAATCAATCCAAAAGATTTAGAATTCATAAGAAAAACATGTCCATATTTATCTAGAGAATATTTTGAAGCATTAACAAAATTAGAAACTGGTTCATGTTTAGCAGTTGGGTTAGCATTAAAGAATCCAGCAATATTAAAGGTAATAAAATCTGTAGAAGTTGGTGGAACAGAAGAAGATATAGATAATATAATAAGAGAGAGAATATTATATGGAAGTAAAGCTAATTCTTAATGGAATAGGAAACAACTTTTTATTTTCTGAACAAGATATATATAAATTTTTTGATTATTTAATTGATAAGTATAAACTAGTAATAAATAATAAAAGGATAATAATATCAGATAAGGAAAAATTTTCATCATTTTTATTTGATACAAATAAGTTTACTATTGCATTAAATTATTGGGAGAGAATTGATTATTGTTTTATACATATTTCTTCAGATAATTTTGATTTATCAAGTATAGTCCATGATTTATTAGAATATTTAAAACCCAAATATTTTAAAATTGTATAAAGATCAAAATTATTTATATGCCGCGGTGCCCGAGTGGTCCAAGGGGTATGGCTTGAGACCATATCCCCGAAAGGGGGCGTGGGTTCAAATCCCACCCGCGGCGTTTATATAAATATAGAGAATTATTAAATAAAATGAAGAAAAAGGTTATGGCATGTTAAAAAAGTTGGAGTTGAAATGGCTCAATATTTTTCATAACCTTTTACAATTGGATTTTCTATTGTATATTTTGTCAATATTTTTACAGCTTCGCTTTCTGTTTTTTTCTTAACCATTGGAAATGGTAATATTTCTTTTATACTTTTTATTCCTAATAATAACATTATTACTCTATCTATACCTATTCCAATTCCTCCAGCAGGCGGCATTCCATACATTAGTGCTTCTATAAAATCTTGATCATATAGATGTGCTTCTTCAAAACCCAATTCTCTCATTTTTGCCTGTTCTAATAATAATCTATTTTGTAATATTGGATCATTTAATTCAGAATATATGTTTGCAACTTCTACTCCTAATATATATCCTTCAGCCCTTTCAACTAAAGAAGGGTCTTTCCTACTTAATTTACATAAGGGTGTACTCTCCCTTGGATGTTCTATAATATACGTTGGTTCTATTAATTTATCTTCAACCAATTCTTCAAATAATGTGGTAATTGCTAAACCTCTGTTATACTCTTTTAATTCCAATTGAATATTATTTTGTTTCATTATTTCTATTATTTCATCATCTGATAGTTTTGTTACATCTATATTTGCATATTCCTTTAATGCATCATACATTGTTAACCTTTTCCAAGGTGGTTTCAATGATATTTTTTTACCATTATATTCAACATAGTCCTTTCCAATAACATCCTTTGCAATTCCATATATTAAATTTTCTACTATTTCCATCATTTTATCTCTGTTTGCATATGTTTCATATGCTTCTAACATTATAAATTCTGGATTATGGGTTACATCTATTGATTCATTTCTAAAATCAGGTCCGATTTCAAATATTTTATTAAATCCTCCAACCATATACCTTTTTAAATACAGTTCTGTAGCAATTCTAAGATACCAATTTTCTTTTAAATCATTTACATATGTAATAAATGGTTTTGCATTTGCCCCTCCGTATATTGGTTGTAATACTGGTGTTTGTACTTCTATATATCCTAAATTTTCAAAATATTTCCTAATATAACTTATTGCTTTAAATCTTATTTCAAAATATTTTCTTACATCATCATTCATTAATAAATCTAAATATCTTTTTCTATATCTTTCTTCTACATCACTAAATCCATACCATTGATCTGGTAAGGAAACTAATGCTTTTGTTAATATAACCCAATCCTCAGCAAATACCGATAATTCTCCGGCTTTTGTTCTTCCTATTTTTCCATATACACCAATTATATCTCCTCTTTGAATAAATTCGTATGCATCTTCAAAATTTTTTGTTATATCTTTTTTAATAACAGCCTGTATTTTATAACCTTCTTCTTTTATATCATAAAATGCAATTCCGCCATGTTTTCTAATTGAATAAACTCTTCCAGCAATTTTAACATATTTATCCATGAATTTATCAGGTTCATCTACTATTTCCTTTATATCATTCGTCTTATCAAACCCATATGGATATGGATTATAACCTTTTTCTTTCATTCTTTCTAGCACTTTTAATCTATCTACGATATCTATTTCCAAACCAGTTTTGAGTGAGTCTTTGTCCTCCATAGCATAATTGATTATAAAATTTGATTTATAGAATTTATCAATAGAAAAATCTTCGTCATTAAATCTTCCGATCAAAGTTCATATATAAACTAATTTAAAAAATATTTTTAAATTTTTAAGTTTTGATTAATATTATAATTTTTTATTATATTTATAACATCTTTTTTAGATAAATGTTTAATTTTTCTTATTATATTTTTTATATTTATGTTTGGTGATTGTTTATTTTCATTTATAATAATATTTGCATAGCATTTTCCTAAATCATAAGGATCGTATTTTTTAGTTTCTTCAACATATTTTTTACATCTTTTGACATTTTCTTCTATAATTTCATAGATTTTGGGGTACGTGTATAATTTATTTTTATAAAAATATAATATATATTCTAAAGCAGAAGCTTTTAGTTCACTTATACCAACAATAGAATGTGTGGTCTCATGATTCATTACAATATCAATCATGGATTTTGTTACAGCATCTTCTATATTATTTCCATCCGTGTATACCGGATAGATTACTACACTATGTTCTGATGACTTTATACGAATAATAGAAGGTCCACTTATGTTTCTCGAACTAAGATTATCTAGTATTCTATCTATATCCCTCTTTAATGGATCTTTTATAATATAAATTGTTTTCATTATTGGTACGTATATTCCATAGGATATACTAAATCTCCATAACGTCCAGAATAATATAGCAGTCCATATTAAAGGTGATACTGGTATATAATTGATATCGTATTCTAATATATTAGAAATTTCATTATAAGAGAGGATTGTGGTAATTGCTAGATAGATTAATGTATTTTCATTTAAATAAGAAGAGTTTGTTATTCTTAATATTGGCTCTCTATTATTTATACCGTTATCTCTAAGATATTTTATAGTTCCTTTAAAACTATCTCTTATAATACTGTCTAAATCATATGAATATTTATTCATTACTAAATAATAACAATAGTAAAATATATAAATATTATTATTTCTTCAAAGAATATATAAATTTATTTTGATTATTTTTAAATATTTTGATATCATCATTATGGAATGATCGTAGATAAAAGTTTTATAAATAATATTATCATAATTTTTCATATATTTTTCTATATTATGAAATATTCATGATAATAATTCATAGAAAGACCGGCAAAAAATTTTATGTAGAAAATAAAGATAGAGATTTTAATACAAATTTTGGAATAATAAAAAAGGAAGATCTAAATAAAGAACCTGGTAGTATAATTAAGTCCCATTTAAATGAGGAATTTTTAATATTGGAAGATAATTTTAATGATTTAGTCAAATATTTAAAAAGAGGACCTCAAGCAATTCATGAAAAAGATATGGGATTATTATATTCTTTAGTAAATATCCATCCTGGAATGAGAATTGTAGAAGGAGGAACTGGTTCTGGAATATTGACATCATATTTGGCAAATTCTATAAGACCAAATGGAAAGGTATATTCATATGAAATTAGGGAAGATTTTTATGATATTGCAAAGAAAAATCTGGAAAAATTAAAATTATTAGATTATGTTGAACTAAAATTAAAGAATATTAATGAGGGAATTGATGAAAAAGACGTAGATTTAATAATATTGGATATACCAGATCCATGGAATACCTTAGATCATGCTTATAATTCATTAAAATTTGGAAGATATCTGGTATCTTTTTTACCAAACATAACTTCTGTATTAAAGTTATTAGATTCAAATAATAGATTTTTGTTTATTGGAGTATATGAGAATTTTTATAGAAAATGGATATATGAAAAGGGAAAAGTTCTTAGACCAAAAAACTTGGAATTGGTTCATACAGAATTTTTAGTATTATTTAGAAAAGTATAAATTTAATGTTATATCTATATTAAAAATGTTAAAAATACTTTTTATGGTCATAGGTATTATGTTATCTATTATTGCTTTTGATAAGTTCTTATGAAAAAATATATTTTAAACTAAAAGTATTATAATAACATTATGGTAAAACATCCAAAAAAATTGCATTTTGGTCCTGCAGGAGTTCCATTATCTTCTAAAAAAAGAGATACATTAAACGGGATTATGTATACATATAAAGAATTGAATTTAGATGGATTTGAAATAGAATTTACATATGGTGTAAAGTTAAGAGAAGATGTTGCATATAATATAAATGAATATCTAAAAGATAAAGAATTTATATTAACATGTCATGCTCCATATTATATTAATTTAAATTCTACTGAAGAATCAAAAATAAATAAATCAATAAATATGTTATATAGTGCTGCTAGATTACTTTACTTATCTGGAGGGTATTCTGTTGTTTTTCATCCGGGTTGGTACTTAAATAATTCAAAGGAGGAGACATATAACGTAATAAAGGAGAATTTAAAAAAATTAATGAATAAATTAAATGATGAAAGTATTGATATTTATATAAGACCTGAAACGATGGAATTATCAAAAAAATTTGGTGATATGGATGAAATAATAAAATTATCTCAAGATATAGAGAATGTTTTACCTGCAGTAGATTTTGCCCATTTAAGATATAGAAGTAATAGAAATGATATAGAGTGCTTTAGAGAAATATTGGATAAAATAGAAAATGAACTTGGAAGAGAAGCATTGGACAATATGCATATTCACATGTCTGGTATAGCTTTAGATAAAAAAGGTACACATCTAAATTTAGAAGAATCTGATATGCCTTGGAAAGATATATTAAAATTATTAAAAGAATATAGGATTAAGGGCATTGTAATTTCAGAATCTCCAAATATTGAAGAAGATGCAATTAGAATGAGAGATTATTATAAAAAGTTAGAGTAAATTTTTTGCTAAATTAATAAATGCTGGCCTTGTTATTAGATATCCGACCCACACTGTAATTATTAACATAACTGCAAATCCCTTATATAATGATAAACCTGCTACAAATGCTGGAAATGCTGATAAACTTTCCAATACAACTGCTAACAGTACAACAAACATGGCTTTTTTAATTGCTTTCTCCAATCTTTCCGTTTCTTTTACTTCAGTATTTTTTTCTTTTTTTGCTCTTAGTATTTCATCAATAGCTACTAGTTGATCGTCTATACCAGTTGCAGTTCCAAATATAATACCAATAAATGCTGGAATATCAAATGTCTGACGTAGTGCGATGCCTATTGCAAACGAGATTAAAAATTCTGATATTAATATCAATGTAAGTAAAGTCGGTACCTTTATATTTCTATATACTGCATACAGTATTGCAAATATCCCAATAAATATTAATAGTATCACTAATTCAAAAGATTTTAATACGTAATATCCAAATACTGGTGGAATTACAGATTCTTGAACTATATTAAACTTTGAAGGTAATTGTCCACTTTCCAATATTATGTATAAATTATATGCTTGCTCATATGCATTATTTTTTGCTTGTGCTAAAGTATTTCCAATTCCAGATACTTGAATACTAACTTGTTGGGTATTTGAACCTTTTAAATTTGCAGCAATTAATAATGTTGATACATTTTGGTTATCTAAATAGAATACTATCGGCTCACTTAAATATGCTCCACCAGCTTGTAGCACTACTGATAAATTTTGCGTAGCTTTTGCAAAATTATTAGCAGCTTCTTGTGATAATAATAATGTAAAATAATATGTACATACATATTGATTACCAACTGGAGAACATCCTAGTAAACCAGAATATTGTCCACCAAATAATGGTTTTATATCAGAGCCTGTGAATACAGTTGTGTTACCAATTTTTGCATAGAATTCCCCTTGACTAGTTATATAAGGAATCAAATCTCTTTCAGAATATGGTAATTGAATAATTATATATCCTTCAGATGTTGGATATATATTTATTGCTTTAACGCCAATAGAGTTTAATCTCCTTTCAATTATCTGTGCTGCAACAGATAATTCGTGTGGCGTTAATGGTTTTGAAGAATTTAATATTAATAAATAACCTCCAGCAATATCTATTCCATAAGATATTAAAGAAGTTTGTATGATATTTGTTTCATTTATTAATAAATGATATTGATGTGGTTCTAAAATAATATTCCCACTACCTGTACTTATTTGTAAAAATGAAGAATTAATATTATCATATATACATGCATAATAAGAATTTATTGAATTTACTTGACAACCATTTATTGAATATATATATGTACCATTTGGTAGAATAGTGCTAGAAGAAACTTCCACTCTTTTACTAGTTAATGCATAAGTAACAAATATCGAAGATGCTATAAGAATTATAATGAATATTAAAACTCTCCAGTTTTTTAATAATGATTTAATGTCCATATTGATGTTTTATGTAAAACATTTTTATGGTTTTCCTCTTGAATATCCTTTTGTTATTCCCATTGCAATTAGGTGTGCAACTCGAATTGGTTCAGGAATTCTAGAATGTACAGATGTTAATTTAATTATATTTATTACATCATTATATTCTAGTCCACAATATTGAAAATATAAAGTTCCATATTCAGTTTTATAACTTTTTGGCTCCGGATATTTTTTTACTATCTCTAATCTTTTTTCATAATCTTTTGTATGTTTAATTGCTTCTATAAATTTATTTATATTTGGTTTTTTTCTCACAAAAGATATTATTGGTATTTTTAATTCATTATACAGATATTCAAAATCTATCAAATTAAAACCACCAAAAGATATTCCATTTGTTGCTATTATTCTTAATTGATCATAATGTTTTGTTCTTTTTATCATTTCAATTATTCTATCATTTACGTCAAATCCATCTATTTCAATTTTATTTGATAGTATCCCATCTATTTGTAATGATCCTCTCATTATAACTCCAACAATTATTGTATATTTATCTTTATTTCTATCAAAGTAACCATCATCAATTCCCAATATTCTTATTTCTCTTTTAATGTCCATTTACTAAAATATTTTTCCCAATCGAATTTAAAAAATATTATACTGAATATAATAAATATTACTGCAGATATTATAGATAATTCAAATAATGGTATGTGTGATATTTCACTCACTTTATTTAAAATAAATATTTCAACATATAATTCCGAAAAAGATTTTAGTATTCTTGCTGGAATTGCTATTAGATAATATTTCAATATACTAAGTCTTTCAATTCCAAATGACAAAAATAATAGATCATCAAATGGAACAAGTGGTAATAAGTTAAGAAAGAAAAAAACCATATAAAATTTCTTACTATTCGATATTCTTTTTATGAATAATAAATTTTTGTTATTTCTTAGAGGTTTTGATAAAAAAATACCGATAGTATATGTTACAAGCTTCCCGGTGGCTGATCCTATGCCCAAAATAATAGATGCTAAAACAACATTATATATATTTATTCCGACAATAGATAATATAGGCAATGCTAATAATGTAGAAGATCCAATAGATATAGGAAGAGAATTTAATAGAAAAGATTCAAAAAATAGATATAATATATGATATATATTCATTCTTCAAATTCCAAAATATCTCCAACTGTTATATAATTTTTATTATCCTTATTATTTATTTTTTCAGTTAATACTTCCTTTTTAGTTATTTTTATTCCCAATGTTTTTTCAATTTTTTTAGCTAGATTTATATCTGGTATAATCTTTTTATTTTCTATTGATTTATACAAACTTTCTTTAATCCTTAATAATTTTGCCATATCTTCTTGCTTTAATTTATGTTCTTCTCTATATTTTATCAATATTTTATTATAATTTTCATCTATAACTTCCCCAACAATATCTTTTATTTTTAATTTATTTTCTTTTATTATATTTCCATTTTCATCAACAAGTTTTCCATATTTCAAACAATCTTTGCATACACTTAATATTGTACCTTCTACATATACTTTATATAATTTATCTGTACTTTTTCCACACAGTTCACATGTTTTCATTTTATTATTTTTATTATTTCATCTTTATATTCTAATGCTATCATAATACCAATCATTATTCCAAAAGATATTGCTGCAGATAGCAATAAATAATATAAAGCTTGAACTAATATTGTAGAGTTTAATCCCAAATACGATAATGCAATAATTAAGAATAGATACAGTATAATTCCCTTTACAATCTTTGCAACATTATTCTTTATATTAAATAGATATGCAATAATATCTCCAATAATCATACCAGCAAATAATATTATTATTGCTGTATAAATTAGATTTAAAATATAAAATAAATAGGAGTAATGGGGGAGATTCACAACAATTCCCAATATTAGAAAGTATAATAGTATGTAATATTTTATCAAATTTATAATTAAATTAGATAAATTTATTCCATAAAATAATTCGGGATTTTTCTTTTGGATTTGATTTAATTTTGTATAATTGAATATAATCTTTAATATGAATATAGTAACCTTTGCTATCATATATCCAATTGTAATAAATATTATGAAAATTATAAAGTATATTGCATAATCCGGGGTGTTTGATATATGTCTTAAAACAGGTTCTCCTATTAATTGGTAAATCCTTAATAATAATTGACTTATGAAATCCATTAAATTTAATTTAAAAAAACTTTTATAAAAGATAAATAATCATAAATTTTAGGGCCCGTGGCTCAGGGGCTAGAGCGTCCGGCTGATAACCGGGAGGTCGGGGGTTCAAATCCCCCCGGGCCCATACTAAATTTGATGTTTTTATGATATTTTAATCCATATTAAGCATTGTTCATTTATAAATATAAGATATACTTATTTTATATTTCTTCTTTTCTTTGTTTTTCATATAATTCTTTTATCTCTTGTATTGTATTTATATCTTTTTCATTTTTATCCCATCTTATTCTATTAACCCTTGCAAATCTTAATGCAAAACCAGATTTATATTTTGGACTTTTTTGTATTTCATCATATATAACTTCTACAACGATCTTTGGTTTAAACCAAACAATTCTTCCTTCTTCTCTTATTTTATATTTTAATAATTCTTTTGTTAGTTGAATATATTCATTATCAGATAATCCTTTGAATGTTTTTGTTACCATTAAATATTCTCCTGTCTCTTTATCTAATGCAGCCAAATATAAATCTGAAATAAAATTTTTTCTTCTCCCATGTCCCCATTCTCCTCCAATTATTACTAAATCTAATGGTTCTAAATGTCCTTTCACTTTTAACCATGATTTATCCCTTTTTCCCGGGATATATTCTGAACCTAATTTTTTTGCAACAAGACCTTCATTTTTCATATTAATAGATTTTTTGAAAAATTTCTTTGCCTCATCTTTTTTATTTGTAATTATCATTGGGGTTAAATCAACATTTCCTCTAATTTCTTCCAATATTCTTCTCCTATTTATATATTCTTCATTTATTAATAATTTTCCATCTAAATAAATTATATCAAATAAAAATAATTTAATAGGTATTTCTTTTATGTATTTTGAAATTTCATGTTCTCTTTTTATTCTTTTTGAAATTTCTTGAAATGGTAATGGTAAATTTTTATTATAATCCCATGCAACAATTTCTCCTTCAACAACAATTTCGTTATTTTTTATGTTATTTAATATTAATTCTACAATATCTGGAAAGGATTTTGTTACATCTTTTAATCTTCTAGTGAATACTTTTACTTCATTTCCTTTTTTATGTATTTGTGCTCTTATTCCATCAAACTTAAATTCAAAAGCTGCAGGAGAAAAATTATTAAATACATCTTGAAAATTATTTGCCTTTTCTGCAAGCATTGGTTTAAATGGATGAAATAACCTAATATTAACATTTTCAATATTTTTTGGATTATCAAATAAATATTCTGACAAAATACCAATATCTCCAATTATTGCATGTGCAATTTTAATTTTTTCATCATCAATACCATATATATAAGATAAACAATCTTCAATTGTTCCTTCTGATACACCATATCTCATGTCACCTTGTAAAATTCTTGTAAATAATTTTGCCTCCAAAGGTGATAAGTTTTTATATATTCCTTCTAAATATAATATTCTTTTTTCTCTAGATCCCTCGCCTTCTAAATTTTCAATTTTCTTTAATTCACTATATATATCAATTATTGTATATTTTTTGGCAAACCATTTATTTAATTTTATATTTCCTTTTTCATAAATAATTTTAACAGCTTCTCCTAAATCCCCAAATCTTTTATATAATAAACTTAATTCTTTAATATTCACTCCTAGATTTTTTAGTACTCTTATAATTGTACCAACAGATACATTTAATCTTCTTTCAACCCATTCTTCTTCAGTATTTCCCAAAATTAACCAAATAGCTATTTTTAATTCATTTTTATCTAAAGACTTCATAAATCTGGATAAAATATCAATTTTCAATGATTTTTCATTAATTTTTTCAATTTTTTCCAATACTTCTGCTAATTCTGAGAAATATTTCATTATATTTAATATAAAAATGTTTAATCTTATATATCAAATATGAATATTGACGATTTAAAAAATGTTTTTGAAAAAGAGTTTAGAGATTATATAGTTGGAACAAAATTAATTAATAATAAAAGTGCGGAGTTTGATAATTTTGAATTTTATAATAAAGAATTAAACGAGTATTTAAATTCTAAAAATTTTAAGTTATATAAGCATCAGGCTAAAGCATTAAGTTTATTATATAAAAACAAAAATCTAATTGTAACAACACCAACAGCTTCAGGAAAATCCTATATATTTAGATTATATATTATTGACAATATATTAAAACATCCAAACAAGACATTTTTATTAATTTATCCATTGAGAGCATTATTATATGATCAATATGAAAAGTTTGAAGAATTAATAAAAGATTTTGAAAATCGTATAAATAAAAAATTAAATATTAAGATGAAATTTATTTTGGGAGATTTAACATATAGTGAAAAGGAAAAAATAATAAGAGAAAGACCAAACGTAATTTTAACCACAATTGATAATTTACATTTATATATATTAAAAAACCATGACAAATTATTTTATTTCTTTAGAAATTTAGATTTGATTGTTGTAGATGAATTGCATTCATATAGAGGGGTATTTGGAACAAACGCTGCATACACATTTAGAAGATTAATCAGATTATTAAAATATTTCTACAAAAATAATAATTTTAAAATATTAACATTATCTGCAACATTAAGAAATCCTGTAGAATTTGCAAAAAACATGTTTGATCTAGATTTTGAATTGATTGATAAAGATTATAGTAATAAATATAGAAAATATATAATTTGTTTAGACCCAAAAAGTTCAAGTTCGAGATTGTTGTTAAAAAGGTCAATAAGAATCTTATTAGAAAATAGTATAAAGTCTTTAATATTTATTGAATCAAAAAAAGGCGTTGAATTATTAAGATTAGAATCACAAGATTTAGATAAATATAATAAAATCTATACATATAAGGCAAGTTATTTAAGGGAAAAAAGGAAAGAAATTGAACAAAAATTCAAATCTGGAGAATATCTAATATTATTAACTACATCTGCATTAGAACTTGGAATAGATATTGGTGAAATAAGATCTGTAGTAAATTATGGAATACCCAGAGATGGAATTTCTTCAATAATCCAAAGATTTGGAAGATCTGGAAGGATTTCCGATTCAATAGACATAATGATATTTAAAAAAGATGCATTAGACTTTTATTATTCAACAAATATAAATGAATTTTTAGATAGAATTGAGAAAAATAAGTTAGATAATATTTCTTTAAATTTAGATAATGAAAAAGTTGTTAAGAAACATTTGAAATATTTGATGAATGAATTTGGAAGAATTGATAAAAGTATATTAAATGATTTGGAGAAAAAATATTTAGAAGAATTGGAAAAAGAAAATATTGTATCAAAAATAAGAGATCCATTATTTGGAAAAGAATACTATAAATTAAATACTCAAGTAATATATTCTGGATTAAGAAATATTTCAGATAATGTATATTATATTGTAGATTTAACAAAGGAAGAAGAAGATATGATAAAAAGAATAAAGAAAAAGGAAGGATTGATAAGGATAATAAATATGTTAAAAGGTAGGGGGAAAATTTTGGAAGAAATGGATGAACCAGCATTTTATGATTATTTATTACCAGGAATGGTATATTATTCTTCAGGAAAGGCAATTAGAATAACAGATTATTATAATATAGATAATGTTACATTTGTATTCTTTAGACCAGAATTTTCAAACATAGAAACAAGTCCAATATATTATGAAGATGTAAAGATAATTAATACAATAGATAAAAAAGTAATAAATGATTGGGAAATATATTTAGGAGAAATAAAAGTAAAAAAAGAGTTTATTGGATATATCGAAAAATATAAAATGGGAGAAAATTATATAAAAAATATAAATTATTATGAAAAGAGTATAAATTATGAATTTAATACAAAAGCAATATGGATTATAATACCTGAGAGATATCAGGGGGAATTAGAAAGTATTTATTATAATTTCTTTTTAAATAAATTAAAAAAATATATTGAAAAGAAAAAATATAATATAAATGTTGATGAAATATTAAATTTTTCTTCTACTATAAGTAAAGACTTCTTTTATGAAAAATATAGAGGATTAGCAAGTAAAAAAATAAAGGAAATAATTGGAGAATTTTTAGAAAGAAATCATGAAATAAAAGATAATATATTAATATTTTTAATTAAGAAAATTGTTGATTATGAATCTTCATTTAGATCCGGATTACATGCAATAGAACATAATATAATAAAAATATCTCCAGTTGTAACATTTGTAGATTCTCAAGAACTTGGTGGATATTCATACCCAATTCATCCTCAAACAAATAAACCAACAATATTCATATATGAAGGATATGAATCTGGAGTTGGTTTAGCAGAAATATTATACAATAATATAGAAAAATTAATTAAAAAGTCCATAATATCTTTAAATAAATGTAAATGTCTTGACGGATGCCCAAGATGTATACATTCTCCAAAATGCGGTAATTACAATGAATATCTAGATAAATATTCTGGGGGATTTATATATAAAATATTTTTAAATATTAAAAGATCTAAATGATTTTATGAGAAGCCAAGCGCCAAGACGTAGTATTGCATTCGTACTTGCAATATTTGGTATAGTATTTATATTAGCTATACTCTCACACTTTTTATATAATAATTTTGCTCAGATATTTTTTGACATTATAAACTTTGTCCAAAATCACCCTATACAAGCAGGTATAATATTTTTTATAGGATTAGCAATTGGATGGGCTCTGGGTCGTCCATCATACTAATATATATTTAAAATTTTTTTGGAATTATTATGAATGAAGGTAGTCTTCCCGCAAGCTAAAGAGATTAAAAATATATTACCCGCAATAGTAAGTTTTTTATCGGAAGGAACATTTAAAGCAAATAAGGATGGTATATTTTTATCATCATTAGATCCAGCAAATGTTGCAGTAATATTATTAGATATGTATCCAAATATGTTCATAGAATATGATGTACAGGATGAAGAAAAATTTACAATAAATTTGGAAGATTTAAAGAAAATAATGACAAGGGTTGCATTAAAAAATCAAATATCATGGGAGATAGATGAAAAAAAGAATAAATTTGTTTTAGCCGTGTATGGAAAGGCTAAGAAAGTATTTACATTGCCATTAATAGAATCTGAAGGATCGTTTATGGATTTACCAAGCTTAGAATTATCTGTAAAAGTTGAAATGGATTCAAGAGCTTTTTATGATATAATAGAATCTGCAAAAGTAATTGCGGATGAAATAAAGATTGTTACAAATCCAGATGGTCCAAAAGTATCTTTTATTGCTGAAGGAGAATTAAAAGATATGAGAATTGATTTAACTCCTCAAGACGAAAGTGTATTGTCTATGGAAGTTCCATCAAAGGCAATGGCAAGATATTCTGTAGACTATTTATATAAATTATCTAAAGTAGCAAAAATATCCGATACATTAACATTTAAATTTGATTCAGGAAAACCAATATGGATTGATTATAAGTCAACCGATAAATTTAAATTTGGATTTGTATTAGCTCCAAGAGAATAATCTATTTTTTAAATATTTACCCCAATTTTAAATTTGTTGGGTAAATGTCGGTTTTTTGATATATGTCTATGGGACATGTAATACTATAAAATAAAAATATGTGTAGTTAAAATCTCAAAGTATCTCTATGATAAAATCCAGTTTTCATTAGTCAAAATATGAAAAATTTATAAGGGAGTTCAGTAATATATATTTTATGGCAAGAGGAGAAAGAGGAATTCCAATGGCTGTAGTTGAAAGGATCTTAAAACAAAAGGGTGAGCAAGCAGGAGTAACAAGAGTATCAGACAAAGCAATTAGATATCTAAAACAAGAATTGGAAGATATAGCATTAGAAATTGCAAAAGGAGCAGTAGCTTTGGCAACCCATGGAAAGAGGACAACTGTAAAGAGGGAAGATATACAATTAGCAACAAAACAAATATTCAAGAAGATGTAAAAGCCCTATATAATTTTATTTTTCTTTATTCTATATTTTTAAATACAACTTTGTTATAGTATTTTATGGACACAATAAGTTTGGCTTCTCTAGAAGATGAAATATACTTAAGAGGATTAACAGGATATGTTATAACAAAGAGTATATTTGATGGATATAAAAATATAGCAATAATATCATATCCAGATAGAATATGCTCATCTCTGGCATCTTCTTTAGTATCTTCACTATTATCAAAATACAGATATAAAGATAAAGTAGCAAAAATATATTTGTATGATGAAAATAAATTGAATGATATTGCAAATGATATTGTAAAAAACAATTTTAATGCTGTATTTATTGTATATGGTGTGAACAAAAGATATCTTATGTATCTAAAATAACAAAGAAAACAATATTAGCATTAAAAAATTCCAGATATAAAAGTTCATTATTAATCCATATAAGAATTTGGATTGCAACAAAACAATTATCAGAAATATTGAATGACGAAATAAGAGAATATTTAAAATCCTTAAAGGAAATAAGAACCTTTACAGCAGATTTACAAAATAAATTATTCTTATTCCATAAAGTAAAGATAAATAATGAGGTAAAATTAGAAAAATATGCGGAAGAAAAACTTATAGATGAGCATATAGAATTATTAAAGAGATCTATCCCCCCTAAATAATTTTTTATAATATTCACAATATTTATTTATTTTACATATATTACATTTTGGATTAATTGGTTTGCATATATTTCTTCCAAATAAAACAAATAAAAAGTTAATTTTATTATAATATTCTTCAGGTATAACCTTATATAATTCCATTTCAGTTTCTTCAGGAGTTTTTGTTTTTATAAATCCAATCCTATTTGATATTCTATGAACATGAGTATCTACTGCAATATAATTTTTATTACATACAATTATTAAATATACATTTGCAATCTTTCTTCCAACTCCGGGTAGAGATCTAATATATTCTTCATCACAATATTTATCATAATCCCACTTCTCAGCAATCTCTTTAATCCATTTTGCCTTATTATTATATAATCCTATGTCCTTTATTGTATCCTTTATATCTTCTAAAGATGCATTTTTAATATCTTCTAGCCTATTATATTTACTAAATAATCTTTCGGAAACTTCCAATGTTTTTTCTTCTCTTACTCTTATAGATAATAGTATTGTTATTAATACCTTAAACGGATCTTTATATTTTTCCCAAATATATGGAGATGTTAGTTTTTCGTTTATATTATTTTCTCTTAACGTTTCTTCAATTCCTTTAATTATATTTTTTGTCATAATCTTCAGGATAAATTATAACTTTTTTACCCTTTTCAAATAAATCATATATATATTTTTCATTCTCTTCAATAAAATCTCTATCTATATTTGATAATAGACTGTGTACTTTATTGAAATATTGATCATAATCCATATTCAATATTTTTATCAAATAAGGATCTGTTTCTATTCTTTTTAATATATTTTCTTTTCTAAGATTATAATTAAATTTATATATATTTGATCTTGCCTTTCTATATTTATCATCAATATTTTTTAAATTATCTAAAAATTCTCTAATAGCATTATCTATTATTTTTTCTTTATCAATTTGAAATCCTGGTATTATTAATGAATATACTATTTCATCATCATAGAAATTTGATAAAGAAAGTGAGGGGGAATATCCTATACCATATTTATTTCTAAATATTTCAAATATTTTTGAAGATGCTCCTAAATTGTAAAATTTTGTTAATGCATCAATTAGGATTATATTTTTAATTTCACTATTCATATTAATACTATAATATATTTGTTGTATATTTTTCATTTTTATTATTATATCTTTCCCTTTTCCCTTACTTGGATTTTTTAACTTTACATTATCTCCTTCTAACTTAGAAAAATATTTCCTGACAATTTCAACATCCTTATCACTTATATTTCCCTCTAAAAATATAGAAATATTTTTAGGAGAATAATATTTATACTTAAATTCTTCTAAATTATCCTTTGTTATGTTATTTATTGTTTCGATATAACCACCCACAGGATCTCCATAATCAGAATCTCCATAGACAGATTTTGATAAATTATCATTCAAATTTATTATTGGATCGTCTTCTCTCATCATTATTTCTGTTTTTACGACATTTTTCTCATTTTCAAATTCATTATTGTCATATTTATCATTTTCAAACATCCAATAAAATAAATCCACAATATTTTCAAATCCTTCTTTTGTTACTGCAGCAAAATATAAAGTATAATTATAATAAGTCACTGCATTATGAATTGATCCACTTTCTTCAAATAATAAATGTATAAAATTTTTATTATATTTTTTGTTAGATTGAAACATCATATGTTCTAATAAATGAGAAATTCCTCTAAATTCTCTATTTTCATATATTGATCCTATATTTACCAATATTCCTATTGCAATATTCTCATTTCTAAATGATATTTTATATAACTTTATTCCATTATCCAAAATTTCATAATCTACCATTAATATAATTTATGTAATATTATGTTTAAATAAAATGTTCAAGAGTAACATATATAAGTAATTTAAATTAATAATAATTTTATGCCGGAGATACAAATTAAGAAAGTTATTGATTTAAAGAAAGGATCATATATATGGTATAATAATGAAGTATGGGAAGTATTAGAAATGGAAACTGCAAAGACAGGAAAACACGGTTCTGCGAAGGCTAAAATTTTAATAAGATCTATAATATCTGGAAGAACTACTGAATTAGTGAAACCAACACAAGATCCAATAGAAGTTCCTGTAATAAATAAAATAAAGGGACAAGTTATTGCAAAAATATCGGATGATAAATATACGGTAATGGATTTAGATACATATGAGACATTTGATGCAAAAGTATTAGATGAGAATTTAAAAGGTAAAATACAAGAAGGACAAAAAGTATTGGTTTGGGATGTTGGAGAAAGAATAATTATACAGGCATTTAGAGAATAATGACCTTGTTAGATCTTATATATAGAGTTAAATACAAAATAACAGAAAATAGAGAAAAAATAAAAGAGAGAAGTATAAGCATATTTTTTGATGATGAAAGTAAAAATTAAAACTATCAAAGTTTATTGAAAAAACTACTTCAGAAAGTTTAAGAAAATATGTAAAAGCATCTTTAAGATATCCATTTCCAAAAACAAGAAAAGAACTTTATAGATCATATTTATTAGATACAGGAATATTTTTATGTTTACTTGGATTATATGGATTATTAAATAATGATTATAGGGTAGATCATTTATTATATGGGATTTTAGGATATTCTTATTCAATAATTACTCCTACGCTTTATTATAAGGTAGATAAATTTAGAGAAATAAGTAAAAGAGTTATTCCATATATTTAATTTTTTTACTAATCATATCTGCCAATTTTATTGGTTCCGGACATTTTCCACTTATCCAATATTTTTCTGATAATTCCTTTGTTTTTTCTAAAGATATTAAATTTCCAGGTGAAACACATATTATTTTTCCAAATTTTTCTATTTTATACCCTCTTACTTCATTATTTATTATAATCTTATTGTCAATAATATTTCCAGATAATAATTTTTTAGTTATCCCAATCGTGGGTATATTTAAGTTTACTCCAACATATGATGCTAAACCTAATTTAAATGGGTGAGAAATTCCATGCCCATTTACAAACAATATATCTATTTTTTCTTTTATTTTGTTAAATGTTTTTATAATTGGTTCTCCTTCTCTAAAAGCTAAAAAAGATGGTATATATGGAAATTCTATTTTTTCTTTGAATATATATTTATTTATTAATTTTAAATTTTTATTTAGTATAACGTATACTACATAGCCAATATCATTTTTATAACTTAAATCAACTCCTCCAATTAAATTTATATCATCTATATTATCTTCTAAAATAATTTTGTTAGCTAATTCTTCCTGAATTTTTCTATATTTTTTTAATATTTTCTCTTTTATATTAAAATCATCAAATAAATATTTTTCTAAACTTACTATTTTATTATTCGTAATTTCTATTCCCTCTTTTTTTAATAATTCTTCCTGCATTTTGTCATTTATAGTTCCATCAGAATTTACAACTCTCCACCACGGTCCATTTAATTTTTTATAATAGTTTATAATAAATTTTATTGAATATATATCACCCAAATGTTCTGATAGTATTTTAAATGTTGTTACTTTACCATATGGAATAGTATTAATCAATTTACGTAATTCTTCTATAATCTCATGCATAATATATAATTTAAAAAACTATTTATAACAAGATATAAAAAATGGAGGATTGGATGAAAGAAAGTTTGTTAGGATTAATATTGTTGGTAATAGGTGGATTCTTAATATATTATTGGTTAGGAGAAACTATATTAGTAATAAAAGGGTTGGCTGGATTAACATTATTAATATTGGGCGTACTAATATTATGGATTGGATATGAAGACATAAAATTAAACAGAGAATTAAAGGAGGTACAAAAAGAATTTAGTGAGGAAAATAAGCAAGAGCAAAAACAAGATAATCAAAACAAACAATGAAGTCGGCATATAAATATATTTTTGAAACATGGAAAGATAGATTTAAAGATGAAAATTTAAAGAAATTAGTTAAGGAAAGATTAATTAAATGGAGAAGGGAACCTGAAATTATTAGAATAAAAAGACCAACAAGATTAGATAGAGCCAGAAAGTTAGGATGGAAACCAATAAACGGAATTATATTAGTTAGAGTAAGAGTAAAGAAAGGATGGAGAAAAAGGAAAGATATGCCAAGGCATGTTAAAACAAAAAGTTATTATTACTATAGGTCATTAAATATCGGTTTGAGAGCAATTGCAGAACAAAGAGCACAAAGAAAATATCAGAATTTAGAAGTAATAAATTCATATTATGTTGGGGAAGATGGTAAATACAAGTGGTATGAGGTTATATTGGCGGATCCAAACAATCCAAATGTATATAGTAGAGAAGAATATTCTTGGTTGTTGAATAGTAAGAATAGGAAGAGGGCTTTAAGAGGTTTGACTCCTGGATTTAAATCTTTTAGGCAAGTATAACACAGTTATATTTATAAGAGTTAAAGGTATATTTTTTAAATGTTGAAAATAGAAGGATTAAATGTATATTCTGATAATAAAAAAATATTAGAAAACATAAATTTAGAATTTGAATACGGAAAATTATATTTAGTATTTGGTCCAAATGGTTCTGGAAAAACAACATTTGCAAAAGCAATATTAAACGATGAAAGTTTAAAAAAGGATGGAAAAATAATCTTAGACAATATAGATATAACAAATGAAAAAACTGAAAATATAGCAAAACACATATTTTATTCTTTTCAAGATTCTGTTGAAATAGAAAATATTAGAACAAGAACTTTATTGATGTACATTTTAGATAGTTTTGATGAAAAAAAGATATTAAATTTGGGAAAAGATTTAGGATTACCGGAAGATTTTCTAGATAGAGGAGTTAATTATAGTTTATCTGGAGGAGAAAAAAAGAGATTTTCATTATTATTATCAATACTATTAAATAGAAAGATTATTATATTTGATGAAATAGATTCTGGAGTAGATATAGAATTTTTAAATAAATTAAAATACTATTTAGGTCAATTTAAAAGAGAAAATAAAATGATAATATTAATTTCTCATAATTTAAAATTTGCTAAAGAATTAGATGTTGATAAAGTAATAATATTAATTGATGGAAAAGTAAAATATATTGGGGATAAGAGCATATTGGATAAGATTGAAAAAAATGGATTCAACATTTTTTAAAAATATATTTAAGAAGTATTATGATGAAGTTTTTGATAATTATAAAATAATTGAAAAAGAATTTGATATAAATAAAGATCAATACATTGAAATTAATTTGGACAATAATATTTATTATAACGTTTTTAATATAAATAATTCTGAAATAAAAATAAAAATTAATAATAATGAAATTTCAATGATGTATAATGAATTTAATATAGTTGGAAAAGTAAAGATAAATATTTTAGTTAATAATTCTGGAAATTTAAGAATATATAATTTATATAAAGTAAATGGTAATTCTTCTTCAGATTCAATAGAGAAGATATACAACGAAAGTAATATTGTTTTAATATCTAAAATATTTATTGATAAAAATTCTGAAAATTCTGAAGGAAAATTATCCCAATATTTATTGGAAGAAAATGGTATATCAATTCTATTACCAATATTAGATATAGAAAATAATAAATCAAAAGGATTTCATGGATCTAAAATATTTAAATTAACTGAAAAAGAAGAAAATTATCTAAAATATTTATCACTGAATAAAGAAGAAATAAAAAGCATTTTAATGAGAGAATTTAACTCTATATAAAATTATAAACTTTAATTATATATCTTTTTAATGGAAGAGGACGAAAAGAAACAAATTAAAGATTTGGAAGATTTACCAGGTGTAGGTCCAAAAACTGCACAGAAGTTAAGAGAAGCTGGTATATTTTCATTAGAAGATTTAGCTGTGTCTTCTGTTCATGAATTGGTAGAAAAAGCCGGACTTGGTGAAGAAACTGCTAGAAAATTATTAGAAATGGCTCAAAATATTGTTGGACAAGGATTTGTATCTGCATATGATTTTTATAATTTAAGAAAAACTGTAGAAAGGATAACTACAGGTTCAAAAGCTTTGGATAATTTACTTGGAGGAGGTGTTGAAACACAAGCATTAATAGAGGCTTTTGGTGAATTTGGTTCTGGAAAGACGCAATTGGGTCATCAATTATCAGTTAATGTTCAATTGTCAAAGGAAGATGGTGGATTAAGTGAACCAAATAAACCAGCCCAGGCAGTTTATATTGATACCGAAGGTACGTTTAGACCAGAAAGAATTATACAAATGGCAAAAGGTTTAGAATTAGATCCAGATAGTGTTTTGAAGAATATAATATTTATAAGAGCATATAATTCAGATCATCAAATAAGTATTGTAAAGAAAATACCTAGTTTAATTCATGAAGGAAGAAATATAAGATTAATAATTATAGATTCTATTACTGCACATTTCAGGGCAGAATATGTTGGAAGAAGTAATTTAGCTGAAAGGCAGCAAAAATTAAATCAACACTTAAGAGATTTATTAAAATTGGCCACAGTTTATAACTTAGCAGTATACGTAACAAATCAGGTTATGGCAAAACCAGAAGGTTATTTTGCTTTAGATCAGCAAGCAGTTGGGGGACATGTTTTGGCTCATGCAATTACATATAGAATATTCCTAAGAAAAGGTAAAGAAAGAACTAGGATTGCTAGGTTAATAGATGCACCCCACTTACCCGAAAGAGAAGCTGTATTTAGAATTGGTGAGGATGGTGTTAAGGATGTATAAGTTTTATATTTAGATATTTTCTATATTTATATGTATGGAAAGATATGAAGCATCATCCTTATTAAACAAACCAGTTGTTACGGATAAGGGTAGAAAATTAGGGGAAATTGCAGATCTACAATTCGAAGAGAAAACAGGTGAGGTATTAAATATCATATTAAAGAATCCTACTGAAAATGCTCAACGATTAGGATTAGAAAAAGTAAAAGATGGATTTTTAGTACCATTTATGGCGGTAAAGGCAATTGGGGATTTTGTTGTAATTTCTGAAGACGATTTGGTATAATTTTTATTTTTAATTTATTAAATTTATAAATAAAAATCAAAAATTGTGGTATTATGATTAAATTTCTGTATATATTTTTATAACTCAATAAAAAACAAATGATTTAGTTTACTAATTAATCAACTGGTTTTATGACAGATATGTTGTCACCCCTTAAGAATATCCAAGGTAATTTTTTATTAGTATCCAATTCTGTTACATCTTCTAGTACCATGTTCGGGTGAACATCAGAAGCTACTAATTTACCTTTGTATTGTTTACCATTTTTCATTTCTACTATTATTTCCTTTCCTTTTGATTGTGTTATTATATCTAAAGGTCTTACTATGTCCATAAACAAAATATACAAGAAGATTTTATAAATTTATTTTATAAATTGATTTAAAAATTATTCT
>JBMSAQ010000001.1:0-2600 GCA_049414405.1 Candidatus Nanopusillus sp. | reverse complement strand
AGGAAAGAAACCATCAGTTGTAAAAGCATTAATTACAAGATATTTAAATAAGGGAATGATAAAGGAACAAGGTGGAAAATGTGTTTGGGCCGGTCAATAAAAATTTTTTCTTAATTTATATTTTATAAAAATATTAATTATATAAACTAAATTTTAGATGCAATTCTAAAATATAATTTATTGCTTATTTATTTTGAATGTTTAATAAGAATATTATCAATAATTCTATGATATAAACCAATTATTATAACACCATATAATATTTCATTTCTTTTTTATAATTTGGTTATATTTTTTATCTGATTTTTTCAATGATTTATTTTTCCATAAATTTTTAGATTTAATTGTAAATTTAATAGAGATAAAAATATCTAAATAAAATTTGCTTTTATTAAAAAATTTTATTAAATTATTTAATATTGGTTAAATACAAAATTAAAAATTTTTCAGATATAAATTAATTTTCTTTGAGTCTAATTCTTATTTTTCTTTCTATAATTTCTTTAACTTTTTTTCTTAGTTTTAATTCTGGTATATATTCATTTAACTTTTCTTCAATTTCTTTAGAAATAGAATTATATACTCCTTCAAAATCTTTTAATATTTTTTCCATAATTGCTTCGTCTCTTGGTATTTTTACTTCTTTATTTCCAGAAATAGCAGAATAATATATCCATTTTGCTTCTATTGAAGATTTACATCTTATTTTTTCATTACCAAATTTTACATAATATCCAAATATATCTCTTCCCATCTCTATATTTTCTTTTTCTTCTGGTAATTGTGTTGTTTTTTCTATCTCAATTTTTGGAGATAGATAATTATCTAGAAATTCTTTCAATTTACTTATATTTATTTCACTTATTATTTTTTCGGCATATTCTTCTTCAATAATTTTCTTTTCTTTTTTCTTTTCTTTTTCTACACTTTTAGCTTTTTCAATTCTTTCCTTTACAAGCTGAATAATAGCTTTATATACCTCTAATTGTTCATCTTCTGTCAAACCTAAAATTTCACCCATTATAATTTTATCTAACTCTCTTCTATCTGGCTTTACTTTATCTAATGAAACTTCTTCTGGAGAATTAGCACCAAACTCCTCAAAAACAGACCCGATTTCTCGTTTTAAAAGAATATTTGTGATTTTCTTAATTCTATTTATTTGCTCTTCCTTAAAAATATTAGGATTGATTATTAACATTTTAGCGTATTCATATGCTTTTACCGCGAGAGCTCCTTCGCCTAAATTTACTCTTCCTGAGAGTTCAACAAATAGAGGAATAAGAGATGAATTCAATATTGCAGAAAGAATTATCTTTTTGTTATTATTGCTTTCTTTTAGCAAAATTCCATAAAAGGTATTATCAATAAAAGATTTGACATTATTTAGCCAGAAAACATATCTGTCATTAAAGATCATCATGGATAATATTTCCTCCTGTATTTCTTTTAGGTCATACCATCTCTCTCTTGAAGCACAAGTAGGTCTTTTATGAAATCCTTGAAGTTCCCCCCATTCGATATACTTCAAAACTTTTGTTCCCTTTAGCTCAGATTTATCTTTATGTATTAGAAGAACTCTATATTTTAAGTTTCTAGGATCAATTAAGATTGATTTACATTCCCTAGGTGATTTTATAACATAATTTGAAATCCAATAAACATATCCATCATCTCTTAAAACATCGTCTAATTTCATTATTTTGGCATACTGGCTCTTTTTAAAATATTCACCTCCTTTATCTTTCCATACGTGTTCTGGAATCGGCACTTCTTCTTCTTTCTTTAGAGGATGCATCCAAAACTCCCTTTCAATGCCCCACTTCTGAATCTCATCTTCAGTTAAATAGAAGAATTCGTTAGCACCGGTTGTAAATCCCCTTCTTACTTCTGCAATTTCTTTTAATGGAATAAGTATTCCTTTGCCTTTTTCCAAAATCTTAAAGAATATTTCTGGTGCTCTTATATATTTTCCCCATTTCGAACCAACATATTCTTTCTTTTCTTCATCATAACCTTCCTTTAACAATTCTCCTTGGAGTTTTGGATATATTCTAATTTTATCATCTTCATACAATTCTCTAGTATTTTCTATTTTATTAACCAAATCATCAAGAAATTTAAATCTTCCTTCCTCATCGGCCGGAATTAATTCCTTAAGTGGAACTTTTAATTTAACAAATTTAACAAGATTGTTGTTTCTTTCCTTTTCATCATCACATTTCTCTAGAATAGTTATTACTGTATTTATATCTGCATCTGGGAAAACTCTCTCTTTTGTTTCAATTATTGCAACTATTTTACAACGTTTCAAGAAAAATTTTTGTAAATCTTTTCCATAATCGACATCCAGCCATGAATTCGATGTAATATATCCTAATCCCCCTCCATTCTTCAAAAATCTCAAGCTATGAATGAAAAAATATGCATATATTCCTGCCCTTTTGCCTAACTTTATATTCTCTCCCCAGTCTTCTTTTAGTGTTTTTTGTAATTTTTCCTTATAGTTTTCAACATATGCATCTAATTCTTCTTGTCTTGTATAGGGTGGATTTCCAATAACGGCATCCAATTCATCAGGAAGTTCAATCTCTAAACTT